>NZ_JAKEUP010000001.1:0-786057 GCF_022397895.1 Vibrio sp. Isolate33 | reverse complement strand
CCATAGCATTGTGGACCCACCTGATTCCATGCCGAACTCAGAAGTGAAACACAATAGCGCCGATGGTAGTGTGGGGCTTCCCCATGTGAGAGTAGGACATCGCCAGGCTTTAATTTCGTTATTTGCATAGCAAGTAACAACCTCAGCAGTGTACTAATTTGTTGATGACAATTTGTTGGAGGGATGGCTGAGTGGTCGAAAGCACCGGTCTTGAAAACCGGCAACCGTTAATAGCGGTTCTAGGGTTCAAATCCCTATCCCTCCACCACCATTAAAAAGCCCGCTGAGAAATCAGCGGGCTTTTTGTCGTCTTGAATTTGGTAAAAGAAAGCTCAAATACTATTAGATACGTCCTTATCTTACTTTGCTTCAGGTTATGTAGAATTTAGGTATTAAAAAAGCAGAGCGTTTAGGCTCTGCTTTGATGTTTTAGCTGCATGTCTTTACGATTAGCAAGGGCTATTTGGCGACGTTACCTGCCACGTTCAGTGCATCCCATGTACGGGAGAATGGTGGCGCGTAGCAGAAGTCCATATAACCAAGTTGCTGTGTGGTCATCTTTGCAGTGATGGCAACAGCTAGTGCGTTAATACGGCCTACTGCTCCTTTCTTACCTACGACTTCTCCACCTAGAAGAACGTTAGTCTCTGGGTGATAAACCAGTTTAACCTTGATGTCTTCTTGGCCAGGGTAGTAATCAGTTTGGTTCTTATCGGAAATCGTTGATACTTTCACATCTAAGTTGTGTTCTTTCGCCAGTAGTTCATTCACGCCAGTGCAGGCAAGTTCGTAGTCGAGCACTTTCAAACAAGATGAACCTAAGAAGCCTGACATATAGGTATCTTTACCTGCTAGCTTGTCCGCCATCATACGCGCTTGCTTGTTGGCTGTGGTTGCTAGAGGAACATAAACCGGTTTGCCTAGTGCCATATGATGGACAACAGCACAGTCGCCGACAGCATGGATATAAGCATCCTCAGTGGCACCATATTCATTTACCAGTAAAGCGCCGTTTGCGGTTTTTGGCAGTTCGAATGCTTCGGTATTTGGTTTGAAACCGAGTGACAGGATCACGACATCGGCTTCTAAGTTTCCGTTATCAGTTTCAACGATGTAACCGCCTTGCTCCGCATCGCGAATTGCAGACACGCTACAACCTGTTTTAAGGTCAGCACCGGATTCTCGAATCGCACCTTCAACGACTTCAATGATCTCTGGGCTGAACTGACGGCTCATGATGTGCTGTTCACGCTCGATGATCGTCACGTGTTTGTCTAAGCCGTGTGCAGCGTCGAATACTTCCAAGCCGATAAAGCCTGCGCCAATAACACACACACGCTGCTTGTTACTATCCTTTAGCGCCTCTTTAACGGCCAAGCCGTCTTCCATGCTTGTTAGTGTGTATACGTGTTCTGGATTGAATTCACCGAATGATGGAACGATTGGTCGCGCACCTGTTGCAATGACCAACATATCGTAATCGATCACGCTTTCTTTATTTTGGTTACGTACCGTAATTTGTTTTTCAGTGCGGTCGAACGACACCATTTCTGTTTCTACACGCACATCTAAGCCTGACTTAATGGCTTGACCTGGTGTTCGAGAGACCATTCGCTCGGTGTCATCAAACATGCCACCTGCAAAGTAAGGTAAGCCACAGGCTCCAAAAGAGATGTAACTACGCTTATCTAAAACGATGACTTCGTCTGATGGCTGATTACGTTTGTATTTTGCTGCGAAACTCATACCAGCGGCACTACCGCCTATAACAACAACTTTCATATTTACTACCTAAATAACCTGAACTCAGGAAAACAGAAGAGCACTCAAGTCGAGTGCTCTTAATTAAGTTTGAGAACTATACTGCTGCTTCTTTTGATACTGTCGCTGTAACGTCAGCGTCGTATTGTTCTGTGTTTAGCGAACCGTTTTTCTTAGCCGTTAGAACACCAGACAACATAGAGCCTGAGATGTTTAGCGCTGTACGAGCCATGTCAATCAGTGCTTCGATAGACACCAGAATCGCTACTACTGTAATGTCTAGGCCCATGATGGTCAGTACTGCTACTGCTGCGAACGTTGCACCGCCACCAACACCAGCGATACCGAATGAAGCAATCGCGATAACAGCAATCAACTGTAGGATGAAGCCTAGGTCAACTGGCATACCCATTACTTGTGCTGCCATGATTGCTAGCATTGCTGGGTAGATACCCGCACAACCGTTCTGACCGATACTGGTACCGAACGTCGCCGACATGTTTGCTGTTTCTTCGTCGACACCTAGGCGTTGAGTTTGTGTTTCAACGTTTAGTGGAATAGCTGCCATGCTTGAGCGAGAACCGAAGCCGAATACCAATACTGGCCAGATTTTCTTCATGAACTTAGCAGGAGACAGGCCGAACATAGACACCATCACGAAATGGATGCCAAACATCACGCCAATTGCTACGTAGCTTGCTAGAAGGAAGCGGCCCATTTCTGCCAGTGCAAACAGGTCGTTCGTCATCATGAACGTGGTCATCAGAGCGAATACACCGTAAGGCGTTAGCTTCAGAATTTCACGAACCATTGAAAGCACCACTTCTTTTGCAGAGTTGATGAAATCAACGAAGTTTTGCACTTTCTCAGGCTTACGGTTTTTCACTTGTAGGATACAGTAGCCAAGGAACATACCGAACAGTACAGTAGATAGTGTAGAAGTACGTTGAGAGCCCGTTAGCATGTCGAAGATGTTGGTTGGAATGATAGACAGAGCCATACCAGACAGGCCACTGCTCGCCATTGCATCTTGTGTTGCTACCAATGAATCACCGCGAGCTTCAATTGCACTGTTTGTGCCGATTGTGCTTACTAGAGCGTTCGCATCGATACCAAATAGGTAAATACTTGCGATACCAACGGCTGCTGAGATTGCACAAGTGAAAAGTAGAATACCGATGATTTTCGGTGCGATACGAGATAACGCGCCGCCACCTTCAACGTTCATGATCGAAGAGATCATCGCCACGAATACGAGCGGGATAACGATCATTTGTAGAAGTTTGATGTAGCCTTTACCGAACACAGAAATCAGTTCAGCGAAGCCAGATGTCGCAACGTTACCGACACCGAAAACAAGTTGAATAGAGCCACCGAACAGTAAGCCAGCAGCAAGCGCACTCAGTACGCGGAAGTTAAAACTTTTCTTTTGCTTTTTGAAGTTCGACAGCAGTGCGTAGAACCCAAAGAACAGTATGCTTAATCCAATAAATGAAACGCTCATGAGAATCTCCTATGATACCCATTAATAACTAAGTCGGTTATTTTTTGTATGCGATGGCTTCAACTTCAACCAATGCGTCTTTTGGTAATCTTGCTGCTTCAACACAAGAACGAGCAGGTGCGTTCTCTGTACCGAACACTTCTGTGTACACTTCGTTAAAGGCTACGAAGTTCTCCATGTCTGATAGGAAGCAGGTTGTCTTAAGCACAGTGTCCAGTCCCGCATTACTCGCTTCTAATACAGCTTTTAAGTTTTCTAGAGACTGACGAGCCTGCTCTTTGATGCCGCCCTCAACAAACTGCATGGTTTCTGGAACGAGAGGTAATTGGCCTGATGTATAAACCATGTCGCCGTAAGACGTACCTTGTGAGTAAGGGCCGATAGCTGCAGGTGCTTGTTCAGTGGCAATGATCTGTTTCACGATGTAACTCCTAAATTATTGGTTTTATTCTGATTTAAATTCACGGATAAACTTGTAAACCGCCTGACGGCTGATCCCAAGTTGCTCTGATACTTGTGTAGTCGTCTCTTTTAGCTCAAATACTCCGTTATCAAATAAGCAACGGATGATGGCTTTATTGCGACCTTTGGAAGAAATCGTCTCGTCTTGGTCAACTTCTTTAATGGCTGAACTCAATGCTTGCTGAATCACATCATTTGCATTGTTACTGAAGGTCTCGCTGACAATGGTTTGTGGCACATTGCACTGCGGCATCAGCGTCTTGACGATTTCTGGGAATGGAAAAGATAAGTTCATGTTGATACACAGCATGCCAATCGGCTTTTGTTGTGGACCAGCCAGTACACAGGTGGTCGATTTCAGTAGGGAACCGTCTGCTGCGTTGGTGAAATAGCTCTTTGGAGAAACTTCGCCAGTTTTCTCGAATGTGCTCCACATACGTAAACCTAAATCGGTGATAGGCGAGCCGATTTCACGACCTGTGTGATGACCATTAACGATCTTCACGACAGAGTTTTCTAAGCTTTCAAAGGAGTGAATGACCACCTCGCAGTAAGGGCCAATCAAGTCAGCAATTGTGTCCGCTAAGCGGAAGTAATTGCTTAAACATTCTCTGTCTTCATCGGTGAATCGAACTTGTTTTACATTCATGATTTCGGTTTACATTTTTGAACTCAATGACTGAAATCTACTCCTTTGGTGGTATTTGAACAAGATGCAGTAAACTTCTGTAAACCATAAAAGACGTTCAAAACATCAACAAATAACGAAAATTTAACTTAAATTAAGATCATAATTTGAACAGGATCACCAAACCATCTTCGATATGGTTTAATTTCTTAAACTCCATCAAAGTTTACATATTTAAAACCAAAGGTTGCGTTTTTGAAGACTTTAATGATCTAGGACAAATTCTAAATTCAGTTGAAAACGAACTTCGTCGACTCTTCATCTTAACGTCTTAAGATTGTCATTTTTAAACGATAGGGTGGCTATATAAGGTGGTCCCTTACTATCACTGTATTTAAATTATTCGAATTTTCTAGAAGTGTGGATTTATGAACAAAGCGGTTTGGGTTTTAGCCCTCGGCCAGACATTGCTCTGGTGTTGTCTCTATTACGTTTTTCCGGCGATGCTTCTGCATTGGGAGCAAGTATATGACTGGAGTCGTTCTGAGTTCATGTTGGGGCTGACATTGGCGGTGGGCGTGTCTGCCATTGCTGCTTTACCTGCTGGGCGCCTAATTGACAAAGGTTATGGTGCATTGATGATGACTGTTTCGGCAGTGATTGGCGGCGTGCTGCTGTTTCTAGTCAGTTTGGTAGAGCAACTTGTTTGGTTTTATGTTCTTTGGGGATTGATGGGAATTGCAATGGCGGGTTGCCTTTATGAATCTTGTTTTGCCTTTCTTATTCGAAGCTTGAGGACCAAAGCCAAACGCGCGATCACTATGATCACCTTAGTGGCAGGCTTTGCGAGTACTATCAGCTTTCCAACAGTTCACTATTTAGCTCAGCATTACGGCCCAGTGGTGACATTGCAGATTTTTGCAGGAGTGGTTTTGTTCGCCGCCGCTCCGCTACTGTTCATCAATACTCGAACGCTTGCTCGGCTTCATGTGTCTTCTAACAACGAGGTTGACTCAAAACTGCCTTCCAAAGTATCAAGCTCTTCAACTACTTATTTGAACTCGGCTTCTTACCTGTCTAATCCAATGTTCTGGTTACTCGCTTTTGGCTTTTCTATGATCGCGCTTAATCATGGTGTGGTGTTAAACCATCTCTTGCCATTGTTGGATGAGCGTAATGTCCCAGATGACTTAGCAATATTAGTGATCTCTTTGATTGGTCCTATGCAAGTTGCTGGGCGTGTGATGTGGTTGTTGGTTGATAAACACTGGTCGATCATACGAATCACCGTTATGTGCTTTCTGAGTATCTGTTGTGCGACCCTATGTTTGATTCTGTCTGAGAATATGCTGTATCTGGTGTTTAGTTTCGTGCTCTTACAGGGTTCCGCCTATGGCGTGATGAGTATAGTGAAGCCTCTAACGACTCGTGAGGTGATGGGAGAGGCTAACTTCGGCTCTTTAGCAGGAGCCATGGCTGTGCCTTATCTGTTGGCGTTTGCCTTGTCACCTTACTTTGGCGCCGTTATTTGGCAGATCGGCGGTTATCAATGGGTGCTGTGGAGTATCTTTGGTAGTGCTATTGTTGGTTTTGTCTCGATAGTCACCGTATCAAGGCTTCATCTAGCTCGTACTCAATCGTGTTTATCGCAGACATAGATTGTGCTGAGGCGGTATTCACATCGCTTTGAAATTAAACACTTAATCACTTTGAGCACTCCATCATGGGGTGCTTTTTTTATATGTGACTTTCTCAACTATTTGAGATGCTTATCTATTGTTCAGAGAACAGCAAGACGTTGCCAATTTAATTGAGCTTTTTATTGTCAAATTACTGTGAATTACGTCTGTATATAAGTTGATATTCCCATTCTATTCTCTTCACTTTTTGGCATTTAAAACAGCGAGTTAAGCTTGTCTAGACAAGTTGGCTAACTCTTTGGAATATTTCATTTCTGCAAATAAACCGACACGTAACTTTAATAATCAGACGTCAAAGTGGCCTTAAATCAAACAGGGACATTGACGATGAATAACATCATTGAAGTTAAGAAGGTCAACAAAACATTCGGTTCGAACAAGGCACTGAATGGCATCAATTTGACGATTACTAGTCGCAAGATGACAGCGCTACTTGGCCCATCGGGTTCTGGTAAATCTACGCTGCTTCGCCATTTAAGCGGCTTAATCATCGGAGACAAAAGCACGGACTCTCAAATCAACGTGCTTGGTCAAACGGTACAAGCGAATGGTAAGGCAGACAACAATGTCCGCAATATCCGTTCGCAAGCGGGTTACATCTTTCAACAATTCAATCTCGTTAACCGCTTATCCGTGATGACCAATGTACTGATTGGCGCACTGAGCTCTACTCCGAAGTGGCGCACTCTGACAGGCATTTTTACGGTTGAGCAACAGCAAGAAGCGCTTGAAGCACTGCGTCGAGTTGGCATGGAAGATTTTGCAGGTCAGCGTGTTGGCAATCTATCTGGTGGCCAGCAGCAACGTGTCGCTATCGCACGCGCACTGATGCAGAAAGCCAAAATCATTTTTGCCGATGAACCTATCGCGTCGCTTGACCCTGAATCAGCGCGCATCGTGATGGAGCTGCTTACGGATATCAATGAGAAGGAAGGCATTCCTGTCATCGTCACGCTTCACCAAGTCGACCACGCCCTTAAGTACTGCGAAAACATCATCGCGCTTAAAGATGGCCAAGTGTTTTACGAAGGGAAGAGTGCGGAATTAACCAAGCCTCAGCTTGAAGACTTATACCGTTCGAAAAAATCGACAAACACACCACAAATCCAATCTAACGACGTGCTCGCTGCGTCTTTTTAAATATCAGGGAAATTAAGATGTTTCATTCAATGAAATCAGGAATTAAGAAGGCAGTGACACTAGCGACTGTGTTAATGACCACGCTCACTGCAGGTCATGCTGTTGCTAAAGATTCGATCAACTTCGGCATTATCGCGACCGATGCACAACAAAACTTGCGTAGCCGCTGGGAGCCTCTTCTGGATGATCTAGGTAAAGCGTTAGGTATGCCAGTGAACGCCTATTTTGCCCCTGATTACGCGGGCATCATTCAGGCACAGCGTTTTGGCAAAGTTGATTTTGCTTACTATGGAAATAAGGCAGCGATGGAAGCGGTTGACCGTGCAAATGCTGAAGCCTTTGTTCGTTACATCGATGAGGATGGTTTACAGGGTTATTACAGCTTACTGATTGTTAATGCTGAAAACGACAATATCAACACACTTGAAGATGTTTTAGAGCAACACAAAACACTCAAGCTTGGTAATGGCGACCCTAACTCTACTTCGGGCTTTCTCGTCCCGAACTTCGAAGCATTTGCCAACAATGGCATCTCCGCGAATGACTTCCACCGCAATGTGACCGCAAGCCATGGTGCTAACGTGATGGCTGTGGCGAATAACCAAGTCGATGTCGCAACTAATCACACCATGAGCCTTATTCGCATTGAAGATCAGAACCCTGAGCTGTTTAGCAAGCTGAAGGTGGTTTGGCAGTCAGAGCTTATCCCATCAGACGTAATTACCTACCGCAAAGACTTAGATGAAGGTTTGAAACAAAAGGCGCGTGATTTCTTTGTCAGTTACGGTGAACAGCCAGAGCAGCTTAAAAACCTAAATCAACTGGCTTGGTCTGGCTTTGCTGCTACCGATAACAACCAGCTACTGCCTATTCGTCAAATGGAAGCGTTCAAGAAGCTAGTTGAAGCTGAAAACAACAGCAACCTAAGCGAGAAAGTGAGAGCCGATCGTATGGCGCAATACCAAGCCGAAATCGACCAGCTGCAAACAGAAATTGATGCACTGAAAGGCTAACCCATTCCCTTGCGCCGCTATGGGCGGCGCAACAAAAGAGTAGAGAACAATGACTGCAATGACTCAAAGTTACGAGCCTTCATCGAAGCTGTCGATTAAAAACGGCGTGATTGCTGTGATAGCGCTACTGGTCCTTAGTTGGGCGTGGCAAGGCGCAGAAATGGCGCCAATGATGTTCTTCGAACACCCAGAGAACATGGTTCAGCTAGGCAAAGATTTCTTCCCCGCTGATTTCAGTGAAAGCAATGTGTACCTCAGCGAAATGCTGGTGACGATTCAAGTGGGTATTTGGGGAACGGTGTTATCGATTTTGTTAGCGATTCCATTCGGTATTTTGAGTGCAGAGAACCTGATGCCGAGCTGGGTGACATTTCCAATTCGTCGCTTGATGGACTGCTTACGCGCTATCAACGAAATGGTGTTTGCGATGCTGTTTGTGGTGGTGGTCGGGTTGGGCCCGTTTGCAGGTGTGATGGCGCTGTTCATTCACACGACAGGCGTGCTTGCCAAGCTATTTGCAGAAGCCATCGAAGCGATAGAACCCGGCCCAATGGAAGGGGTGAAAGCGACAGGTGCAAACCCAATAGAGGTGATTCTTTACGGCGTTATCCCGCAAGTGATGCCACTTTGGATTTCTTATTCACTTTACCGCTTAGAGTCAAATATTCGCTCGGCAACGGTTGTAGGCATGGTTGGCGCAGGCGGTATCGGTGTATTGCTTTGGCAATCTATCTCAGGTTTCCAGTTGCAACAAACTGCCGCAATCATGGCGATTGTTATCGTGACGGTAAGCATTATCGACTTCGTTTCTCAAATCATCCGTAAGAAGTTTATCTAGGCATCTTAGATGTCTATTTAAAAGAACTTGTCTAGATAAGTGATTGAATTTTAGGAAAGGAAACCCTTATGCCCGTTTACTTAGATATTGCCTCAGAGCTGGAAAAGGAAGTGAAAGACCGCTTTGTACCGGGTGACTACTTACCACCTGAATCCAAATTGGCTGAGCGCTTTGCTGTGAATCGTCACACGCTTCGCCGCGCAGTCGATGAACTGGTGTCAACGGGCTTGATTCAACGTCACCAAGGCAAAGGCAACATGGTGATTCGTCAGCCAAGTGAGTATCGACTTCATTCGGGCGCCCATTTCACCAAGAACCTGATTGAGCAAGGTGCGATGCCAAGATGTGAGGTGCTTCAGTCTCGCCTTATCAATGTATCCCCCAAGATTGCGGGCTACTTGAAGGTGGAGGAAGGCAGCAAGGTTATTCATATCCGTACCCTGCGAAAAACCGGAGATACGCCGAGAACCATCATCGACCATTACCTACCGAATCTGGAGTGGTGGCCGATTCTCAAAAACTTCACCAACGGTTCTTTGCACCAATTTATTCAGCGTGGTTTGGATACTGATTTGGAGCGAAAAGAGACTCGAGTGGGCGCGAAAATCCCAACCAATGAAGAGTGTCGTTTATTGCAAATCAGCACCAGTACACCGCTACTCAAAATTAAAACCACCAACGTAATTAAAGGCACTCAAGTAATAGCGGAATTCTCAAGTTCCAATACTCGTGCCGACGCAACCGAAATAGTAATGGAGCACTAAATGACAGCTTTGAAAGAGCGACAAAAGTGGATGTCAGTACTCGCGCAGAGCCAGTTCACAGAATTGAAAACGCGCTGGGAAGCATTAGGGCTAGACGCAGAATACGCCATGGTTCGCCAGCCAGAGATTGGGTTAGCACAAGTGCGTGCACGAATGGGCTCAACAGGCCGTCAGTTCAATATGGGGGATGTCACGATTACTCGCGCAGTAATCAAGCTAACAAGTGGAGAGCTTGGTTACAGCTACCTACAGGGACGAAGCAAGCCTCATGCAGAGCTGGCCGCTGTTGTTGATGCCTTGATGCAAAACGGACAACAAGCCGAGGTGATCAACGCGCAACTTATTGAGCCGTTGGCTGCGGTGAAGCACGAACGAGACAGTCAACGTCGCCAAGAAGTGGCTTCAAGCAAGGTGGACTTTTTTACGATGGTTCGCGGAGAAGACTAGGTTCGAAGAGGAAGCTTTTTTGTAAAGAAGAACAGTTTCGCCCATAAGCAAAATAACCACATGTCATTCAAGAATAAGATTAACGAATTAAACAGGTTAGAACGAATTCAATGAGTATGATTTCTCCTGCATTTCAAGATGCAGTTCATGACAGCCAGCAGTGCTTTCGATTACTGCTGAAGGCGATGTCAGAACCCGGCACCGTAGTAACACTCAACCGTTGTGAGGGCTTTGGTTCAATGATGAGTGCAGCCGCTCAAACACTGCTTTCAATGGCTGATAATGCGACGCCAATTTGGCTATCTGAGACATTAAAATCCGATCACGCAGTGACTGAAAACATCAAGTTTCACGTTGGTGCTCCGATTGTCGGGCAGGCTCAACAAGCCGGTTTTGCGGTGATATCAGCACAAGATTTACTGGCTATTGATTGGTCTGAACTGACATTCAATCTTGGCAACGAAGAGTATCCAGACACCTCAACAACGGTTGTGATTGAAGTGGATAACTTTACCTCGGGTACTGAGCTGTCACTAAGTGGTCCTGGAATTCAAAGTGAACAAGTCGTTTCATTCAACGGATTACCAGAGGGCTTTGTTTCTTACCTTAAAGAGCGTCAGTCACTGGTGAAGTTCCCATTAGGTGTCGACTTTATCTTTGTAGCAGGCCAGCAAGTGCTATGTCTGCCACGTACAACCAAAGTGGAGGCGACTTCATGTACGTTGCTGTAAAGGGCGGAGAAAAGGCCATTAGTCTGGCGCACCAACTGCAAGCCAAGAAGCGTCGCGGTAATCCTGAGCTTCCAGAGCTGAGCGTAGAGCAGATTCAAGAGCAGTTGTCAGGTTCGGTCGACCGAGTGATGACAGAAGGTGGCATTTACGACAAACAGCTCGCGGCATTGGCAATCAAACAAGCGGCGGGTGATTTAGTTGAAGCGATCTTCCTGTTGCGTGCTTACCGTACCACGTTACCTCGTCTGATCACTGCGCAACCCGTTGATACCAATTCAATGCGCATTGAGCGTCGTATTTCGGCAACCTATAAAGACCTACCTGGCGGTCAAATCTTAGGTCCAACTTACGATTACACACATCGCCTATTGGATTTCAGCTTGCTTGCTGAAGGTGAAGCACCGCAGATCACAACTCAAGATGTTACTGACTCTGAACCTTGCCCACAGGTACTGGGTATTCTTGAAAACCTCGACATGATGCTGACGGAGGAAGATGACCAACAGGCTCCTGAAGACATCACCATGAATCCGGTGAACTACCCATGTGACCGCAGTGCCCGTCTACAAAATTTAGTGCGTGGCGATGAAGGATTTTTGCTAGCACTGAGCTACTCAACCCAACGTGGTTATGGTCGTAACCACCCATTCGCGGGTGAGATTCGTACCGGTTTCTCAACGTTATCGATTGAACCTGAAGAGCTAGGTTTTAGCATCGACGTTGGTGAAATTGAGCTGACCGAGTGTCAGATGATCAACGGCTTTGTTGGCAATAAAGAACAGAAAGCCAAACTGACTCGCGGCTACGGCTTAACGTTTGGTGCGACTGAGCGTAAAGCAATGTCGATGGCCTTGGTTGATCGTTCTTTGCAAGCCGCAGAATACGATGAGCCCGTCGATGGCCCAGCTCAAGATGAAGAGTTCGTGCTTTCTCACTCAGACAATGTCGAAGCCGCTGGCTTTGTGTCCCACCTAAAACTTCCTCACTACGTCGATTTCCAAGCTGAACTGGAACTGCTTAGAAAAATGCATAAAGAGCACGATGAATTGGTGGCTCAGTCAGGTAGTTACGAACACTGTAATGACGAACAAGGAGGTCAGTCATGAACACAGCAACACTTAACGCGCCGATATGTAACGCTTCAACGGTATTTAATTCTGAGGAGGCCGGATCTCATAGCCCAGTAGGTGCGACAGGTTACAACTATGGCTACCTTGACGAGCAAACTAAAAGAATGATTCGTCGTGCCTTGCTTAAAGCGGTGTCTATTCCGGGTTACCAAGTCCCGTTTGGTGGCCGTGAAATGCCAATGCCTTACGGGTGGGGAACCGGTGGTGTACAGATCACCGCGGCAATTATCGGTCAACCAGATACGCTAAAAGTGATCGACCAAGGTGCAGACGACACCACCAATGCAGTGTCGATTCGTGAGTTCTTCAAATCCATCGCCAGTGCAAATACGACTGAGAAAACCACGGAAGCGAGCATCATCCAGACTCGACATCGCATCCCAGAAGTTGATCTTCAAGAAGATCAGATCTTGGTCTATCAGGTGCCAATCCCTGAGCCACTGCGTTTCATTGAGCCTCGTGAAACCGAAACTCGCAAAATGCATGCACTGCAAGAGTACGGAATCATGCACGTCAAATTGTATGAAGACATCGCACGTTTTGGCCATATCTCAACGGCTTACGCTTACCCAGTGCGAGTCAATGATCGTTACATCATGGATCCATCGCCAATCCCTAAGTTCGACAACCCAAAAATGGACAACATGACCGCACTACAACTGTTTGGCGCGGGTCGCGAAAAGCGCATCTACGCCGTTCCTCCTTACACCAAGGTTCAGAGTTTAGATTTCGAAGATCATCCGTTTGAAGTTCAGAAATGGGACGAGCCGTGTGCGATTTGTGGCTCTACGGATACCTTCCTTGATGAGGTCGTTATGGATGACCAAGGCTCACATATGTTTGTTTGCTCTGATACGGATTACTGCCGTGAGCAACAAGAAAGCAGTCAACAACTTGATGGCAATCAGTTCGTTCATAACGAGATAGCCCGCAAAGAGGAGATCAACGCATGAATGCGGTGACGAACATGAAACACGAATGGAATCAGTCAGAGCAACCTCTGTTGTCTGTCTCTAACCTAACTAAGTTGTATGCGCCAGGCAAAGGCTTTCAGAATGTATCGTTCGACCTCTACCCCGGTGAAGTGTTGGGTATTGTCGGGGAGTCTGGCTCTGGCAAAAGTACCTTATTGAAGTCACTTTCTGGCCGCCAAACACCAGACAGCGGTGAAGTTATCTACTTACGTGGTGACGCGGATAAGCAAATCTCACAACTGGAAGATTTGTACCAAATGGCGGAAAGCCAGCGCCGTCACTTGCTTCGTACCGAGTGGGGCGTGGTGCATCAACATCCAATGGATGGCTTGCGTGGCCGAGTATCGGCGGGCGGCAATATTGGTGAGCGCCTGATGGCAGTGGGTGAACGTAACTATGGCGAAATTCGTGAAAAGTCAGCGAAATGGCTAGGTGATGTCGAGATCCCAACGGATCGAATGGACGACATGCCGACGACCTTCTCTGGTGGTATGCAGCAAAGATTACAGATCGCACGCAATTTGGTGACTCACCCGAAGTTGATCTTCATGGATGAGCCGACTGGCGGTTTGGATGTGTCGGTGCAAGCTAAGTTGCTTGATCTTCTTCGCCGCTTAGTTACAGAGCTTGAATTAGCTGTGGTGATCGTCACACATGACCTTGCTGTAGCCCGTTTGCTTGCCCATCGACTCATGGTGATGCGCCGTAGTGAAGTGGTAGAAAGCGGCCTTACTGATCAAGTGCTTGATGATCCTCAACACCCATACACACAACTGCTGGTTTCTTCTGTATTGCAGAATTAAGGACGATGACATGAATACCAAACTAACCGTAAACAACATCAGCAAAACCTTTGTGCTGCACAATCAAAACGGCGTTGAACTGCCAGTACTCACTGGTGCGAACTTCTCTGTAAACAGCGGCGAGTGTGTGGTTCTGCACGGACACTCAGGTTCAGGTAAATCAACACTTCTACGCGCGTTGTATGCCAACTACTTGGTGGACTCAGGCTCGATTAATGTTGAGCATCAAGGCAACACACTTGACCTTGCTAAAGCAACACCAAGAGAAATCATCAACGTGCGCAAACACACCATAGGTTGGGTCAGCCAGTTCCTACGTGTGATTCCACGTATCAGTGCGCTGGAGGTGGTGATGCAACCTATGTTGGAAATGGGTGGTTGCGCGCAAGAAGCCGAAGAGCGAGCAAAGCTGCTGCTGACTCGCCTAAACGTACCTGAACATTTATGGCACCTAGCACCAGCAACTTTTTCTGGTGGTGAACAGCAACGTGTGAACATCGCGCGCGGTTTTATTGTTGATTACCCAATCCTACTGCTTGATGAACCAACGGCTTCGCTTGATGCGACCAATAGTGCGGTCGTCGTGAGTTTGATTGAAGAAGCAAAAGCAGGCGGCGCTGCAATCATCGGTATCTTCCATGATGAAGCGACACGAGACTTGGTCGCTGACCGTCTGTATGACGTGAAGCTACAACAAGACATTTCACCAAAACAACTCACTACAGCGTGTGCGTAAAGGGAGCTGACGCAAATGATTATTACCAACGTAAATCTGGTGCTTGAAAATGAAGTGGTACGTGGCTCGATTGAATTGCGAGACGGCGTGATTGCCAATATGTCTGACTCTACTAGTCAACTGCCAGGTGCCTTTGACGGTGAAAATGGCTTCTTGATGCCGGGCTTGATTGAGCTACATACCGACAATCTAGAGAAGTACTTCACGCCAAGGCCAAAAGTGAACTGGCCTCCGCTTTCGGCGATGAGCGCCCATGATACTCAGCTAATTGGCTCTGGCATCACTACCGTGCTTGATGCGGTTGCTTTGGGTGACTACCGAGATGGTAATCGCCAAGAAAACCTCGACCAGTTCATTAATACCGTGGCTGAGAGTCAGAAGCGTGGTCTAACCCGAGCCGAACACCGTATTCACTTGCGTTGCGAAGTACCGCACTCAACCACGGTTGGCTTGTTTGAGCGTTACGTGAACATGCCAGAAGTGCAGTTGGTGTCTTTGATGGACCATGCGCCCGGTCAGCGTCAGTTTGTAAACCTAGATAAGTATCGAACTTACTATCAAGGAAAGTATAACATGACGGATGCTGAAATGGCGGAGTACGAAAAAGACCAAGTGGCTCAGTCTGAGCGTTGGTCGAAACAGAATCGTGATGAGATCACTCGTCAGTGCCGTGATTTGAACATTCCAACGGCAAGCCACGATGATGCAACGAGTGCGCATGTGACCGAATCTAAAGAGTTAGGCATGGTCATCGCAGAGTTCCCAACTACGGTTGAAGCAGCGAAACGCTCTCATGAATTAGGTTTGAAGGTGATGATGGGGGCGCCAAACGTGATTCGTGGCGGTTCGCATTCGGGCAATGTCGCTGCGCATGAATTGGCGTCTTTGGGTGTGCTGGATATCTTGTCTTCGGATTATTACCCTGTGAGCTTGCTAGACGCAGTATTTACGCTGGTCAATGATGAACGTAACAACCTCGATGTGGCGCAAGCGGTGCAACTAGCAACGTTGAATCCAGCACAAGCTCTTGGTCTACACGACCGTGGTGTGATTGCAGAAGGCAAACGTGCTGATTTGCTGCTAGCGCATCGTGTTGATGGCCATCAGCTCGTTTCTCGTGTGTGGCGCGAAGGCAAGAAGGTATTCTAATCCATGTCAAAAGGTTACTCATTTGATGCAAATGGGGTGGTAAACGCTGCCCCTAAAGCTGACAAACCGGGTCAGCTTTATTACGTAATTGGTCCTTCTGGTGCTGGTAAAGATTCGATTATCTCGGCACTTCGTGAACAGTTCGTCAAAGACTTAGTGGTTGCCCATCGCTACATCACACGTGCAGCTCATGCTGGTGGTGAAAATCATGTAGAGCTCAGTGATGATGAATTCTTTATTCGCTACTCGCGTAATATGTTTGCGATGAGTTGGCAGGCGCATGGCATGAGCTACGGCATTGGGCAAGAAGTTCACCAATGGATGGATGCGGGCTTGAGTGTTGTGGTCAATGGGTCGCGTGCGTATTTAGATGCAGCCAGAGACTTGTTTGGCGAGCGGTTAGTGCCCGTTGTAGTGAGCGTTAAGCCAGAGGTGTTAGAAGCACGCTTACGAGCACGCGGTCGTGAAAGTGAAGCTGAGATAGCCCTTCGATTGCAACGAGCGGCGGACTATTGTGTGGACTCAGAATCCACTCTAAATAACACGCTGTGTATTGATAACAGTGGCACGCTTGAACAGAGTATTGCGCAGTTTGCTCGGTTAAAAGAGCAAGCAGAAAGGCTCGCAGAACCAGCAGGCGGTGTCGCATGAAGTTGACCATGTTAGGCACGGCCAACAGCGCGATGGTGCCAGTTTACGGGTGTGATTGTTCGGTGTGTGTGTCAGCCCTTGAAGACCCAAGTTTAAGACGAGAAAAGTCATCAGCGTTTCTTGAACATAATGGTAAGTTTCTGCTGTTGGATGCTAATGCGCCTGACCTGATGCACCGGTTTCCTGCAGGATCGATTGACCAGATCTTATTGACTCATTACCACATGGATCATGTTCAGAGTTTGTTTGATCTCCGATGGGGTGCTGGCGATAAGATCTCGGTGATTTCTCCTGATGATCCGCTTGGCTGTGATGATCTCTATAAACATCCGGGTATCCTAGATTTTTCACAGCGTGCTCAAGCGTTTAAGTCGTTTTATTGGCAGGGAATCACCGTTACACCATTACCACTCAATCACTCTAAACTTTGCCTTGGTTATTGCTTTGAATTGGATGGGAAGCGATTAGCGTATTTAACCGATACGGTAGGGCTGCCAAAGCAAACCGAGCGTTGGCTGAAAGAGTTTCCTGTAGATTGGTTAATTACTGATTGTAACTACCCGCCAATTGAAGACCCTCAAGTTCGATCGAACTCAAACCATAACGACTTTCACCACATATTAGATATTGATGAAACCTGTCGTCCGAAGAACTTTGGTTTGATTCATGTTAGCCACCACATGCTCGTCTGGGCAGCACAACATCCCCACGGCTTTTCACAACGTTTACGTATTCTCAATGATGGCGAGGAGATAACCTTATGAGCCAACCGCTTTCCCCTACCTTAAACAGCGAACCTAGCGTTGCTGAGAGCAGTAAGTTACACAATGTTGAACTCGGGCGTTGGACTGAAATCGCCGACCGCTGTGTGTTAAATAACGTATTGGTTGGAGATTACAGTTATATTCAAAACGACTGTAATCTGATGTTTACCGAAATTGGTAAATTCACATCCATTGCGGCGGCGGTTCGTTTAAATCCGAGCAATCACCCGTGGTGGCGTCCAACGCTGCATCACTTCACTTATCGCCCGGGCAAGTATCAGCTAGGTGATGACCCTTCATCACTGGATGATGAGGTGTTCTCGTGGCGCGAAGAAGACAAAGTACATGTTGGACACGATGTGTGGATTGGTCACGGTGTGATTGTGCTTCCGGGCATCACGATTGGCAATGGTTCGATCGTTGGCGCAGGCAGCGTGGTGACCAAAGACGTGCCTCCATACTCAATTGTGGTTGGCAACCCAGCCAAGGTGCTGCGCCCTCGCTTTGATGACTTTAGCTATGCAGAGCGACTAGAAAGCCTTGAGTGGTGGCATTGGGATGATGAAAAGCTCGCAGAGGCATTGCCATTGTTTCAAAAAGATTGTGGAGAGTTCTTGTGTCACTTTGAGCAAGCTTAAACTCGATATCCTTTTATTCTTAAAACAAAAAAGCAGCCTAAGTGGCTGCTTTTTTGTTTCTTCCTGTTTACTCGCTGGCTAGCTTAGCTTCGACTTGCCCTAGAGCGCGTCGGTACGTAAACCATGCACAGGTTCCTGCAAGCACGTTACCTACCATAGCCCCCCAGAACAGGCCTTCAATTCCTGCAAGCTGAGAGCCAACCCACAAACAAGGCAAGAAGAAAGCAAACAGGCGCAGTGCAGAAATCGTTAATGCGGTGTAAGACTTGCCCAAAGCATTAGAGATAGAAACCATCAGCATACAGATACCCAAAGGTCCTAAGCTGATAGGGACGATCAGTAGGTGATAGTTCAGAATCGTTGATACTTCATTGTCACTAGTCATGAGGTTTGCCAATCCGCCAGAGAATAACCAAGTCACCAGTGCGATGACCAGTTGGAAACCTAACACGAAGGTAACGGCAATCTTCACAAGACTACGTATGTTCCCAAGGTTCTTTTCACCCAACATGCGACCAATCATAGGTGGCATCGACATGGTCAGTGCTAACACAGCCACAATAGAGAAGAACTCAAAACGAGATCCTAAAGCCCAAGCTGCAACCGCTGCGGTGCCATAACCTGCCAACAGTTTAGTCGCCAACATAGAAGAGACTGGCGGCAGCAGTTGGCTGATCATCGCAGGACCCATGATGTTACCAATCGATCGAACACTCTTGCCTATATCTAGGTCGCTCCAATCGAATGTCATCCAATGCTTCTTGGTCACTTTGGGAGCCACGATAAAGATGCCTGAGCCGAACGCCAAGATAGTCGCAATCGCGGCACCATTAATACCCATGTCGAGAGTAAAGATGAAGATTGGGTCTAATATCAAGTTGATGATACTGGTCGCGATCATCATTGAGCCGGGTAGCATGGTATTACCGTTGGCACGACACACGCTGTAAAAGAAGTAGAGCAGAGCACCTGTCCAAGAGCTGATTAACCAATAGATCCAGTAAGAATCAATGATCGGTAATACCGTCGGTGGCGCATCCAATAACTGTAAAATAGGTCCACGAAGCAGATAGATGATGACCGAGAAAAGAGCGACACTCACGCTGCCCATCGCAATCACCAGTCCGCCCAGTTGTTTAGCGTAACGTGTTTCATTGGCACCAATGGCTCTCGCAATGACAGCCGTGGTTGCGATACCTAACCCAACCTGAATACCAATGATGATCATCTGTATTGGAAGCGTGAAACCTTGAACAGCAAGCGGTAGAACGCCGAGCTGACCAATGAAGGCACTGTCTACAAGTTGGAAGCTCATCAGGGAAAGCACCCCAAACAGCATTGGCCATGTCATGGTATAGAGTTGTCGGCCAAGCGAAGGCGAAGGAGTTGCGGTAGTCGAATTCATATCTGTCTTATTGGTCTTGAAGATAGGCTCACTGTGGGGAAAGCCTCTCTGTGAAGAATTGCGTAAAGGATAACGTAAGGTCAGCTCGATACCAATAATTGTTACCGGATCTCCGCATATTCCTTAACTCAGAGTTCTGTTGAGTTAAGGAATATGTGCTGTGACTTTATGGAACTACCTCTCAAACCTTATTTATTTTATAGGGTTATCGTTGTTGCTTAATGTAATTATCAAATCCATAAACTAATATCGTTGTAGGGAAAAGAATTGCGAGTCAGCAAGCACAAATTTAACTGCATATTAGAGAGGGAACCTAAATATGCCGACGACAGAAGAAATTCAGATCAGCCAAGAGCAAGTCAGGAAGAACAAAGCGAAGGTACTCGCTAAGATTAACCAGCAAGGTATCATGTCTCAGGGCTTTCGCTTAGTTAACGTCAAAGATTACCAACAGAAGTTACAAGCTCTAAAACAGAAGGTCGAAAACTTCGATTACCTGAATGACGCCAATAAAAAGCAAGATCAGGTGATTCTCGACATCATGACTCAGAAAGAGAAGATCCATAACTATCTAGATGAAACATCGAGTCAGAAGTTAGCGAATGGGAGCCTCGATTTTGGTTCTCGAAATCAGGTCGCCAACGCCACGCTCAAGAAGAAACAACTCTTCATGATGTTTATGGAAACGGTCGAAGCGCAAGAGGCGCTCAGAGAGTTTGCCGTAAAAGTAGCTTCGGTGTGTAACGGAACACTCAAACAACCACCAGGTGCTTATTTAGGTGTCAAAGATTTCCATGGAGCGCTAGATAAGATCACCAATCGTAAACGTCATTACGACATCGGTGATCTGAAAGATGCAGCCCGTATGACCATCGTATTCGAAACCATGGAAGATATGATCATTGCCAAAGCGATGATCATCCTGACCAAAGAGTTTGTCGAGCTGAAACATCACCAGTCTGCGATGAAAGATCGCTACGGTACCAGCCAAGGCGACAACGCTAAATTCAACTGTGGTGCAACTGACGCTGGCTATAAAGACATTAAGTTCTTCTTAAAAATGGCCAATGGACACATTGGTGAGCTGCAGCTCAACACCAAGAACATGATGGTGGCGAAGAAGAACGGTCACATCATTTATGACATCCTTCGAGACGGAGGCAACCTTGATAAAGCATTTACCATTACCAACAGCGAAGTGCTCGCCAAGATAAGTCGTAACATGAGTGAAAAGTGGTTCACCTTTATGAATACTCGCGTGCCAAAAGCGAGAGATGATTTGCAAGCAGTTCAACAACTCGTTAACCGCCTACGAGCGAATTTAGGAAGAGGGCAGAACTCACTTCAAGTCAGCATGGAAGAGATAACCATACTGTCTCGCGTCAGCCTCTATATCTACGAGCAGGGCGACAACGCGAGAGCTTTGTTAGAGTAATGAAGCGATATTTAGACCTGCGATTAAGTCCGGTTATTTGACCGGGCTTTTTTATTTCGACTCCGGAAACTTGGTGCTGTCATGCCAGTCCAGCCTTTAAAGGCGCGGTTAAAGTTACTCAAATCACTGTAACCCAACTGCCAACTGATCTCTTGTACTGACAGGTCGGTTTCATCGAGTAATTGTTTTGCTTTGATTTCTCTAACATGTTCTTTGGCTTGCTTAAACAGGATGTTCTT
This sequence comes from Vibrio sp. Isolate33, assembly GCF_022397895.1. Taxonomy (NCBI): domain Bacteria; kingdom Pseudomonadati; phylum Pseudomonadota; class Gammaproteobacteria; order Vibrionales; family Vibrionaceae; genus Vibrio; species Vibrio sp. Isolate33. The sequence goes on along the minus strand of NZ_JAKEUP010000001.1, from coordinate 765,145 downwards.
ACTTTTTAGGTTTCGCTGCAGTGTTCGTTTGGTCATGCCTAGCATGGTCGCAAACCACTCGATGTTGAACCACGGCAAGGTCGCATACGTGTTAATCAAGGCTTGGACGGCTTGGTGCCAATCTTGAGTCATGTCTTGCTCAGATATAGCACGATACCCATCCGGCAAGGGAATGGTGATCGCGCCATATTGCTGCTCAAACTGTATATCCGAATTAAAGAAGTGCTTGGGTAACTTGCGCTCTCGGTTGTTTGTCGAGATGAGCTTCGCGTGTGATGGCTGCCATTTGCTCTCTATGAATTTACGACACAAGCTAATCACAGTCAGCGTGCGAAACCATTCAGATTGTTCAAAACCCGCGGTCGAAGGGTGATAGCAACTACGATGACATAGCCACCACATCCCATCTCGTTTTTCTGTCCACATAGTGACGTGATTGCTTAGGGTAGAGATCTCAGTAATCAAACAACGTATTGCCTGCTCAAGTGATGTGCATTGGTCAATCTTTTGGCTTAACTCTGGCGACAGTTGTTCTAGAGAGGCTTTGCGACCAACCTCAATTCCAATGGAATGACCAAACTTACGCTCTAAACCGTGAATAAAGCGAATCAAATCTTGAGTTGGTAGCCATTGGTTGGAGTGTGTTAGCTCAATGGGCAGTCCACATTCGATGGCAACCGAGCGCCAGTCAAGAGAGCGTTTTTCGCAATATTGAATATAGGGCGCGATGTTACTGGTAGAGCTCAGCAAAATGTTGGTGGTGTTCGATGATGCTTTCTTAGTTTTCATAGCTTTCTGAGTTCGCCTTTAAATGTCACCAAATGACCTAATTAAGTGTAGCGCAACTCCATATACTTCTTCCAACCCAAATGAGGAGAAGAATATGAAACTTAAGCCCCTTGCCCTAATTATTTCGTCACTTGCTGTGTCATCGCTTGCAGTGTCATCACTTGCCTTTGCAGACATGGCTTTTGCAGAGAACCCAGTTGAAGCAGCACTGAAAGTCGAAGGCGCGGCGGTGACCCTTACGGTGAAAGATGCTCAACAATCTTTTACCCCTGCTTTTGTTGCTTCAGCACGAGAAAACTTCAATAACTTCCATTGGCAAATGGGTGGTGACCACAGTGTTTACTACAACTTGCACATGAGTGAGTTCATGCCAACGGCGTTTGCTGCACCGAGCGAGAATTACAAGCCACTGGTTAAAAACATTGATCCACGCCTTGCCAAGCTGAAGGTAGAAACAGACACCAAGGGTGAGCTGACAATGGCTGATTACCTTGCTGATGAACAGTTCCGAACTCAAGGTTTCATGCTAATTCACAAAGGCGAGATCGTTTACGAAGCGTATCCGGGTATGAGCCCAACAGACAGTCACGTTTGGGCTTCAACGGCTAAAACTACGGTTGGTACGGTCGTTGCGATGCTGGTGGAAGAGGGCAAAGTCGACCCAGAGAAGAGCATCGCTCACTATGTACCTGAGCTGAAAGGGACTAACTGGGAAGATATCACCGTTCATCAGGTGCTCAATATGTCTACCGCGCTTGATAACGAAGAGACGCTTGAATCTATCTTAAACCCTGACTCAGATGTGGTGCGTTTCTTTGCGGCTTCATTCAACTCGCCGAGAGCTAAGACAGGCGAAATGGAAACATGGATGAATGTGGCTAAAGGCGCTCAGAAGATCGAAGGCGAGAAAGCGGGCGACCATTTCCGTTATGCCTCTATCAACACCATGGTACTGACCAAAATGGTAGAGAACATCGAAAACAAAACATGGACTCAAGTGTTTGAAGATCGTGTGTGGTCGAAAGTACATGCTCGCCAATCGATGGAATTTAATCTAACGCCAGATGGCATGGCGATCGCAGTTGGTTTGGTTTCGACCACAGTCGAAGACATGGCGCGTTGGGGCACTCTGTTTACACCAAGTTGGAAAGCGGTAGCGGATGAGCCGGTTATCTCACAAGCGGTGATTGATCGTATTCGTAATGGCGGCGATCCAAAAGCCTTTGTTGGTACCAGCAAAGAGAGCAGCTCACTGCATGCCTACAACGAAAAAGCGGACTACAACGCTTACCAATTCGACTTCATCTTCAATGACGGTGCAATGTCGAAAAGTGGCAACCTTGGTCAGTTCATTTACATTGACCCAGAGCGTGATTTTGTTGGCGTGATGTTCTCGAACAACCCTTACCACTCTGGCTTTGGTGAGAACAAAGGCCCTGCGTTGATGCGTTCTGCTGCAAAACTACTTGCTGACAAATAATAACCCATTTGAGACAGAAGGACTTTCTAGCTTCAAGGAAGAAGCAAACGACTTTCGAGAGGTATAATGAAAAAGTTTGCCCTTATAATTCCATTGAGCTTAGGTTTATCGATTCCTGCCTATGCCGAATCAGAGCGAGTTATCGATCCTGCCGACGTGACTAAGGTGTATACACAGACTGCGTTGATGGTGAGTGGCAGTTCTGATATTCAATTTCAGGGACAGGTTTCTGGTGGTATGGACAACGGTCAGCAATTTGCGTTACTCGCAGAAGCGACCTTTGTTGATGACAATGACGAATCACAACGCGATCCGAACGACTTTGGTTCGGAATACAGCAACTCGCGAATTCAATATTTCCATGTCTTCGAGACAGGTGCTAAAGCCGCGCCTAAAGTGGGTCTGTCGTTAGACTACATTAATACACGCACAAGCATTAAAAATGACTTGTTGTCGGTTGGCGGTGTTGTGGCGATCAATCCTGCTTATACCGGTGGTTTCTTGGTTTTTCCAAGAGCTGGTTTGATGACGGGCAGTATGGAAATTCCCGCTATGAACTCATCTAAAGATGACTTAACGGGTTATTCACTTGGGCTGATCACGGCGAAGCACTTAGGTGATTCTGGTGCTTATGTTTCTTTGGTGCCAGAGTGGCAAGACCTATCGGGCAGCGATATCAACATGCAAAACTTCTCGTTGAAAACATCACTGAATGTACCAATGAACAGTGCCCGTACTTGGTGGTTGAATACTCGTTATGACATCACCAAAGGCGATATCGATGTGAACGGCGTGTCTATGGCAAGTGAGTGGCAGACAGAAGCTTGGGTTGGCGTTAGATACTACTTCTAAAGTGCTCAGTGCTTCGCATTGAAATACCGCAAATAAAAAGCCAGTCGTAATGACTGGCTTTATTCGTATCTCGATTAGAGAAGGTTACTTGCTAGCAACGTTACCTAGCTTCAACCATGTATCGATAACCGTATCTGGATTCAACGATACAGAGCTGATGCCTTGTTCCATTAACCACTCCGCTAGGTCGTCATGGTCAGATGGGCCTTGGCCACAAATACCTACGTACTTACCGGCTTTGGTCGCAGCGTCGATAGCCATTTTCAGCATCGCTTTCACAGCTGGGTTACGCTCATCGAATAGGTGAGCAACATCACCAGAGTCACGGTCGAGACCAAGCGTCAGCTGTGTCATGTCGTTTGAACCGATAGAGAAGCCATCGAAGTACTTCAAGAACTCTTCAGCCAAAATTGCATTCGATGGTAGCTCACACATCATGATGACTTTCAGACCTTGGTCGCCACGGCGAAGGTCGAATTTAGCCAGAATGTCGATAACCGATGCTGCTTCGCTTGGAGTACGAACGAATGGAATCATGATTTCAACGTTCTTAAGGCCCATTTCGTTGCGAACACGTTTGATCGCTTGAGTCTCTAGCTCGAAACAGTCTTCGAATACTGGCGAGATGTAACGAGATGCGCCACGGAAGCCCAGCATCGGGTTCTCTTCATGCGGTTCAAACGTTTTACCGCCGACTAGGTTGCTGTATTCATTCGACTTAAAGTCAGACATACGTACGATTACACGCTTAGGCCAGAATGCAGACGCGATAGTCGCAATGCCTTCTGTTAGCTTGCTTACGTAGAAGTCGATTGGATCTTTGTAGCCGCGAATACGTTCACTGATTTCCGCTTTTAGCTCGTCAGTTTGAGCATCGAAGTTTAATAGGGCTTTCGGGTGAATACCGATCATCTTGTTGATGATGAACTCTAAACGAGCAAGGCCAACCCCTTCGTTTGGAATCTGTGCGAAGTCGAAGGCGCGATCTGGGTTACCCACGTTCATCATTACTTTGGTTGGCAGCATTGGTAGCTCATCAACTTCAGAACGTTTGATCTCGAAGTCGAGTTCGCCTTGGTAAACGTAGCCAGTTTCACCTTCAGAACATGACACTGTCACGGTGTCACCGTCGTTTAGGTTACTTGTCGCTGTACCACAGCCAACGATTGCTGGAATGCCTAGTTCACGAGCGATGATTGCTGCGTGGCAAGTACGGCCACCACGGTTAGTGACAATCGCAGAGGCTTTCTTCATCACAGGTTCCCAGTCTGGGTCTGTCATGTCTGTTACCAGTACATCGCCTTCTTGAACCAGTGACATTTGGTCTAGTGAGTCAACCAAACGAACTGGGCCTGAACCGATACGTTGACCGATAGCACGGCCTTCAACTAACACATCGGCCTTGTTGTTTAGCTCGTAACGCTCGATAACGTTTTGGTCGCTTTGAGAACATACGGTCTCTGGGCGAGCTTGAACAATGTATAGCTTGCCGTCGATACCATCTTTCGCCCACTCAATGTCCATCGGACGTTGGTAGTGCTTCTCGATGATCATCGCTTGTTTTGCTAATTCTTTGATCTCTTCATCGTTCAGTGAGAACTCGTTACGCTCTTGCGTATCGGTGTCGATGATATCAACTTGCTTGCCAATCTCTTGGTTGGTTGAGTAGATCATCTTGATCAGCTTAGAACCAAACGTCTTCTTAACGATTGGGTAGTGACCCGCTTCTAGCATTGGTTTGTGGACGTAGAATTCATCTGGGTTCACAGCACCCTGTACAACCATTTCGCCGAGACCCCAAGATGAAGTGATGAACACCACTTGGTCGAAGCCTGACTCTGTATCAAGGGTGAACATCACACCTGAAGAGGCTTTGTCTGAGCGAACCATGCGTTGAATACCCGCAGACAATGAAATGCCACGGTGGTCAAAGCCTTGGTGTACACGGTAAGAGATAGCGCGGTCGTTAAACAGAGAAGCGTAAACGTGCTTGGTTGCTTCTAGTACAGCGTCGATGCCTTTCACGTTAAGGAAGGTCTCTTGCTGGCCTGCGAAAGAAGCATCTGGAAGGTCTTCTGCGGTTGCAGATGAACGCACAGCTACAGACAATTCTTCGTTGTCCTCGATTAGCTCGCGGTAGTTATCACGGATGTCTTGCTCGAGTGATTCTGGGAAGGGTGCGTCTAGAACCCATTGTCGAATCGTTGCACCTGTCTTACGCAGTGCGTCAACGTCTTCAACATCAAGTTCATCAAGTAGTTGGTGGATGCGCTCATCAAGACCTTTGTAGTCAAGAAAGTCGTTAAACGCATACGAAGTGGTAGCAAAACCATTAGGTACAGAAACACCAGCATTGGATAGGTTAGAAACCATCTCGCCCAGTGAGGCGTTCTTACCGCCGACTTTGTCGACATCTTCCATGGATAGGCCATTGAACCATAGGGTATTATTTTGCATTTATTTCTCCAGAAACATAGCAAGCATTGTAGGGATTTAAAGGCAAACGATTACGTATCAGTTTAAAAAAATGTAAATTATTTTTTAAAGCTGTGGGGGACGTAATAGTCAGCAGGGTTTTGTTATATATATTATGGTTCCCATCCTACTCAAAATAATTTTAAACATTAAATAAAAAATGCAAATTGATATTCAAAGTCGTGATGTATTCTATGTTTCTGATGGAACGGCCATAACATGTGAGACTTTAGGGCATGTTGTTCTAGGTCAATTCCCTTTCAAAGCCAATGAAAAAACCTTTCCGTTTGTGGAAAGTGAGGACAAACTTTCTGATTTATTAAAAGAGATCGAAATTTCGTATCGCGATAATGGAGTCGAACCATTGGTGTTCTTTTCAATCGTGATTCCAGATATCAAGGCTAAGCTGCTTGAAGCGCCAGCGCACTGTTATGACGTGTTGGAAAGTATCGTTCAGAAGGTTCAGGATGATATTCAGATGGCACCTGTGCCCAAACTGCAACGCTCACGCAGCGTGAACAAAGATTCGGTTAAGTATTTCGACCGTATTGCTGCGATTGAATACACACTGGCACACGATGATGGCATCACGCTCAAAGGTCTGGAAGAAGCCGACATCATCTTGTTAGGTGTATCTCGAAGCGGTAAGACACCAACAAGCTTGTATATGGCGATGCAGTTTGGCTTACGCGTAGCAAACTACCCATTTATCCATGACGATTTAGCGCGCTTGAAGCTGCTGCCTGAGTTTGAGATTTACCGACACAAGTTGTTTGGTTTAACGATTGACGCAGAAAGGCTGACTGAGATCCGTGAGAACCGTTTAGCGGGCAGTGAATACGCGAGTGATTCGCAATGTTTGTATGAGCTACAAACAGTAGAGGCGATGTTCCGCCGAGAAGCGATACCTTACATCAACACGTCTTCATTATCGGTCGAAGAGATCTCGACACGAATCTTGGAGCGAACTGGTTTGAGAAGGCGCCTGCTGTAGTAACAAGAGCTTGGTGTAACAAGAGCTTGATGTAACAAAAGGCTTGGTCAGATAGAAAGAATGAGCAGCTAAAAGAAAATCGAAGCTAGCAGGCAGTACCTGAGAGCTTCGATTTTTTGTTTGTGCTCGTTGCAATCACGGTAGCGAAGCAGAGACAGTTTTTAGCGAAGTAAAGACAACTTCAACGTTTCGCTTTGCTTCTCTAACCAACGCTCAAGCGCTGGTGGCCATGTGATGCTTGGCTCTACGCAGAAACCGCGCAACATAGAGAAGTACACCGCTTGATCGATAAGAGGCAGTGACGATTCACCATTTTCTAGGTTCAGAAGTAGCTCTGCATCTTTCAGAAGCGGGTTAATCTGTTCAACAAACTGCGGTGTTTGCTCAATCAGCTTATCGAAGTTGAGTTCTTCAGTCTCTTTGGCTGCGCGCCACGCTTCTTTGCTTGCTGGTGATTGGTATTCAGCAAGATCCAGTTTCCACCAACGTGGCAAACCGATGCGCTGGCTTAGCGGGAATGCGCGAGTTTGGAACACAGTGACTTGCTCTGATGGCACACGTTGCTCGTCACTTGATTTTAAGTCCATGAAGTACGCGATGATATCTAGGCTCTCAGCCATGATAGAACCGTCGTCTTTTTGTAATACAGGCACCATCTTTTTACCGATCAAATCGATAAGCGTTTGGGCGTCATCATAATCGACAGAGACAAGCTCGATGTCCAAGCCTAGAGATTGAGCAATGTAGGCTACTCTTGCACAGAAAGGGCAGTGGTCGTAAATATAAAGCTTCATAGCTTCCCTCAGTTCAGATTATTATAAATATAAGATAATGCTAATGTACCAGAAGATCTTGCGAATACTAAGCATCAACAGTCAATAAGTACTTGGTGTAAATACTTTTTGATTGATTCTATTGTCTGTTGGATTCGGTTTTACTGCAACGAGTAAAGTAATGGGAAGGCTGTTAAGGAATAGCAGGCATAAAAAAGGCCCTGGCTGTTCACTCTAATGCAGAAGAGTGAAATCAGCCAAGGCCTCAATTTTGTTACCTTTAGCAGAGTGACTACTAAAAGAGCGGAGCGGTTAAACTATGCTTTTTTAAGGTCTTTTGCAGGGTAAGTAAGCGTCATTATTGCGCCTTCTACTGTTGTAACGTGAACGTAGCCGCCACCAGCACTTAGGCCAATTACAACCATTTCACCTAGCTCAACACCTTTTGTTGCTACAACGCGATCATCAACTGAAAACACTTTACACACCTTCAATAAATTAAATTAATACGATAGATATCGAACGCGGATTTAAACAGATGGTACCCCAATCGACTAATCCGGTTGTTTGTCGTAAAGATTAAATTTAGTTATGTATAAATCGGTATTTGTTAAAAATCAGCTGGTTAACCTAATGGTGATGTTATTTATCGGCTGGATAAACGACACCAACTTGCTGACGCATCTCTGTAATCAACTTGGCAACGGTTAAAGCGCGAAGTTTGGCTTGAGCTTGAGTTTCTTTATCGCCCCCAATGCAACCTGCAAAAGCTTGTGCTTCGTAGCTCATTGAGTTTTCGCTCTGTGTTTGAGTGAGGTTTTCAATGCTGCCATCACGGTAGCGGATCTTAACGTCGGTACACTCTGCGATGTGATCGATGATGATCGCTCCCTGTTCACCTTGGATCTCGCTTGGTGCGTAAGAGTCGCTGACTTTAGAGTGCGCTAGGGTTACGTCAAACTCAGGGTATTGGAAGATCGCACAGCCATGCGCATCTACCCCTGACTCAAGCAGCTTTGCTGAAGCTTGAGCATTTTCCGGCTCACCAAACAGAGCAACCGTTGCAGCTACGCAGTAGAAGCCAATATCGACTAATGAACCGTTCGAGAAAGCTGGGTTGAAGGTGTTTGGATTCTCGCCGTTAAGGTATTTCTGGTAACGCGATGAATACTGGCAGTAGTTGATGTGCGCTTTATGTACTTTGCCAATCTTTTCTAGGCCGAGTTGGACTTGCTTAAAGTTTGGTAGGAATTGAGATTTATACGCTTCGAACAACACCACGCCGTTTTTCTTAGCGACTTCGAACATGCGTGTTGCTTCATCAATGTTTGATGCGACCGGCTTTTCACAGATAACGTGTTTACCGTGTTCCATCATGAAGATGGACTGTTCGCAGTGCAGTGAGTTTGGTGAAGCGATGTACACAGCTTCGACCGTGCTGTCATTGGCTAATGCATCGAGTGAATCGTAGGTGGTTTCAACACCAAATTCTTGTGCGAATTGTGCAGCGCTCTCTAGGTTTCGTGAATAAACCGCAGCCAACTGCATCGATTGTGATTCATGTGCAGCTTGAACGAATTTTTGTGTAATCCAATTGGTTCCAATTACAGCGAACTTAATCATAGAGGTGTCCAGTCGTTAGTGTATTGATTCTGCAGAGATAGTAGCACTCAAAGGCTGGCAATGTGCCTGAGATTTACGGAACAATTTCCCCAAACTTAGTGCCTAATATTGGTAACCCACCTTCACAGAGCGTCTGAGTCGACCAGTGTAACGGTGCACAACTAAGCCATTTTTGCTAAGGTGTTATTGAATTCAAACAAGGTGATGATATGCAAATCCGGACAGCCAAGGTAACTGACATTAACGCGATCTTAGCGCTCTCTGATCAGATAAATCGTCAACATCATCTTGGTGCGCCTATGGTATTTGCGCCACCTTCTCAAAGCTTTGCAGACAGTGAAGAGTATTGGCTAGGCTTGATGATTGACCCAACTGGCGCGTTCTTTGTTGCGGTTGATGAGAAGCAAGTAGTTGGCTTTTTAGCGGGCAAGGTCACGCAGAATAAAGGCGTCAGTTTTATCCAATCACATAAGGTGGCAAGGGTAAATACCATTGTTGTGAGCGATCAGGTTCAGAGCCAAGGAGCTGGGCGCGCATTAATGAAGTCGTTCAACCAATGGGCGCAAGCGAGAGGTGCGATAGAACTTAGGTTAGAGGTGATGGAGTTTAACCAACAAGCTCAAAGTTTCTATGAGTCGCTAGGAATGGAAACTCAGTCTCGAACCATGTCCATGAGTTTTGAGGAGATCTAAAGGTGCGTCGCTTTTTGCCTTTTACGCTGTGCATGCTTTTATCGAGTTCGCTGATTTATTCAGTGACGGTATCTGCTACCGATACCCCACAGTATGTTCCGTCACCGGAAGCCAAAAAGGTTTTGGTTGAGAAAATAGTGTCTGACGCGACCGCGATTGAAACCATTGTGTTTGAGTCCGCGCCTTCCCACTCTCAGCGTGTATCAACGTCTTCTTCCTCTTCATCAGGCTCAAAATCCCAGCATGTGATTATTGTCGATGATGTGCTTAACAATGATTCAGATAAACAGGTTGCTCAGCTTTCTCAAGGCTCATCAAAGCGCCCACCACAAAGTTCATCTCGACAGTTTTACAACGTGCCGGACGATGTCCCTGAGATAGATCCATTGCTGCAAGTGGTGACCTTGGTCAAAGTGGATAAATCGAAACGTAGAATGTATCTGATGAAAGGGGATGAGGTGATTCAGGAATTTCGAATTGCACTCGGCAAGCAACCGAAAGGACATAAACGCTTCGAAGGGGACAACCGAACACCTGAAGGGGAATACCAACTCGACTATGTGATGGAAGAGTCGGATTTCTATCGCTCAGTGCATATCAACTACCCGCAACCTTCGGACAGGCAGTGGGCAGAAAACAATGATGTCGACCCTGGTGGGAACATCAAAATCCACGGTATCAAGAATGGTGAGCGTCGTTCACCGAGCTTCATTCAAAGCTTTGATTGGACCGATGGCTGTATTGCACTAACCAATCAAGACATGGATGAGTTTATTCAACTCGTAAAAATGGGCACCCCTATCCATATCGAATGGTAGATATTGGTACCCATTTCCAGAACTCTTTTTATAGAGTGATTTCAAACCTATCAAGCTCGTTACAGTAAAACTCGCCCTGCACTGAAAATAGCAATCACGATAAGCAGAGCAATAGTCACGGGCTTGAATTTCTCTCCGCCAAATCTATCGAACAACTTAGAACCCACATAGCCGCCAAACATACTGCTCGGTAAGAGTACAAGAGTCAGCCACACCACATCTCGATCGACTAACCCTGCGATGGATGCTGAAACAAACGCACTCGAATCCGCCAACACGAAGAACGCAATCAGGCCAGCTCTGGCAATGTGCGGAGCAACTGGGCTTGCCAAGGCATGCGTGCCAACCGGAGGCCCTGACATCGACGCCGCGCCATTCATGATCCCTGCAAGGCTACCTAGAATATAAGGGGCAAATCTTGGTTCGCTTTTATACTGAAAACCTTTGTAGATCATGAGTGCAGACGCAAAGATGAAGGCACTGATGATCAAGATGATCGTGTCTTGGCTAACCGATTTAAGCAGAAGCAAGCCGACAGGCGTGAAGGCAAAACAAGGGATAAATACCTTTGAAACCCAGCGCCAGTTAACGTGTTTTCGAACCTTAGGCAGCAATTGAACATTGCCAAGTAGGTCGATCAACATGAAAACAGGAACCAGTTCGATAACAGGCACGAACAACGCACTTAATGGCAATGCCACTAAAGTGAAACCGAAACCTGAGAAGCCACGAACAATAGCGGCGAAAATGAAGATTGCACCCAAAATTGGGAAAGTTGGACTAAAAATGAGATCCATAAATTAAGTAACCAATGAAGCTGTCTGAATAGAGCGAGCTAATGAAACCAAGTGAGTAGCGGAATGTACTCCTACTCACTTGTGTTTGCTACCTAATTTTGAAGTTTCTAGACGTTAATTTTAAAGTCTCTCAGGGTGATTTTTATAGTATTTGCGGGGTCAATTTATCGAGCTGAATTTATTTGGAAAATCAGTGAATACCGCGTCCACATTTGAGAGGAATTCGAAGCGAGGCGGATCGTTGACTGTGTAGCACCATGTTTGAATGTTCGCTTCGCTGAGCGTATCAAGATCGCTCTGAATCACGTGTTCGTAATTCATGTGACAGCTGAACGCTTTTACCTCATCAATCAGCAGTAAATCGTCTTGAGTCAGTTGCTCTGTGATCACACCAACGCGATACCTTGGCAGGTGATGAGCCATTTCAGCAACCACTTGATGGCTGAAACTTGAAAGTAGCACTCTGTCGGTATCGAGGTTTGAACGAATCAGTTCTGAATGCAGCAGATCGACCACATGAGGCGCTTGGTGTCGGCTATCGACTTTGATCTCAAGGTTAACGCTGAGATCGTACTGCTCAACAAGTGCGAGTAGCTCTTCCAACGTTAGTATTTTCTCTCCAGCGAATTGCTCAGACTTCCAACTGCCGAAATCGAGCTGACGCAATTCGGCAAGGGTATGTTCATCAACACGCCCTTTGCCATCGCTGCAGCGCTCAAGAGTGTGGTCATGACAAACCACCAGTTGATCATCCTGAGTTGGCTGAATATCTACTTCAATCCATTTCAAACCGAGTTTAGCGGCTTGTTCAATGCTTGCTTTGGTATTTTCCGGGTGAGTACCTGCTACACCCCGATGACCTACGATGATAGACGACATAATTAATCCTTCTTAAAGACGCACCGTAAAAACGCATTAAATATCAGTGTACTCCATTAAGCTAGAGCCGTCGTTAAGCTTGTTGTCTCTTCGTGTAACTCTTGTGAGGTGAAGTTATTCGGCTGAATACGCTTCCCGCGGCCATCAAAAATATGCAGGTTAGATTTGTCGATGCTTAATCCGAGTGGCACCGCTTGGCATAGGGTTGTTTCTGGCGTAACGGCTATAAAAGGCTGGTCGTTCACAAGGCCGTGTACCAATTGATTTGGCCCTAGCGGCTCAACCACGCTGATACGAAGTTCAAGAGGTAAGGTGTTCATCATTAATTCGGAACAAACCTCAGAGTGCTCAGGGCGAATGCCAAGGGTTATTTCTGTGTTCTTAACGTGCGCGTACTCTGGCAAGTACATCTGTTGATCGCCAATTTCAAGATAGCCGTCGTCGAGTGTGGCGGGTAAAAAGTTCATCGCGGGGCTGCCAATGAAGCTCGCCACAAAGGTGCTAGCTGGCTGGTGGTAGACCTCTCTTGGTGTGCCGACTTGCTCAATCTGTCCTTGGTTGAGAACCACGATTCTATCTGCCAGCGTCATGGCTTCTACTTGGTCATGAGTCACGTAAACACTGGTCACGCCGAGTTCACGTTGCAGCTTTTTGATTTCTAATCTCATGTGAGCACGCAATGAGGCATCGAGGTTAGACAGAGGCTCATCAAATAGGAACAGTTGCGGGTCGCGTACGATCGCTCGGCCCATAGCCACACGTTGGCGCTGTCCACCAGAGAGCTTGGCAGGCTTACGATCTAAGTATTCTTCGATTTTGAGTGTCTTGGCGACTTTCTCAATCTTCTCTTCAATCACATGTTGGCTGACACCTCGGTTCTTTAAACCGTAAGCCAAGTTTTTATACACCGTCATGTGAGGGTAGAGCGCGTAATTCTGAAAGACCATCGCGATATCACGCTGTGCAGGTTTTTCGTTATCAACACGGCGACCACCTAAGTGAATCTCACCGCCAGAGATGCTTTCCAAGCCTGCGATAGAACGCAGAATTGAAGACTTGCCACAGCCTGAAGGACCAACCAATACAAGGAACTCGCCCTTATCGATATCAAGTGAGACATCTTTTACAGCTTGATGACCGTTTTCATACGTCTTCACCAAGTTCTTGATACCCAGCATAGCGGGTGGCTTGGCCTTGAGTTTATGCCCTCTACCAGCATTCTTGTGAGCTAACGAGTGATTGCGAATAGGCATAGAAGTGTCCTCTGTCTTTTGGGGATAAGTCTGGTGAGACGTCTTATACTCATCGAGTGACTGGATTCGGTTATCGTTCATTTGAGTTGTGTCGTTATTATTTTTCACTTTCTACGAGCCCTTTTACAAACCAACGCTGAAATACAACCACCACTAAAACGGGTGGCAACATCGCTAAAATCACCATGGCGAACACATAGTCGTAGCGCGGTAAACTGGTTTCATTAATGTTATTGAGTACTTGTTTGATGCCCATCACGATGGTGTTGTAGCCTTCATCCGTCGTCATCATGATTGGCCACAGGTATTGGTTCCAACCTACGACAAACATGATGATGAAGATTGCGGCGATCATGGTTTTAGACAGCGGCAGCAAGATGTCGACAAAGAATCGAAACGGGCCTGCGTTATCTAGTTGAGCGGCTTCGAGCAGTTCGTCGGGGATGGTTTTGAAGAACTGCCTAAAGAAGAATGTTGCGGTGGCAGAGGCGATCAAAGGCAGAATCAAACCGGTGTAGCTATTGAGTAGCCCAAGCCCTGCAACTACTTCATAAGACGGGATAATACGAACCTCTAGTGGCAGCAACAGAGTAACGAAGATCAGCCAGAACCAAGCAGTTGCGTAAGGCAGTCTGAAATAGACTAAAGCAAACGCAGCCATCATCGAAATGATGATCTTACCGATCGCAAAACCGAGTCCCATGATCATCGAGTTGGCGATCATTTTGCTGGCGGTGACTTCGCCACTAAAACCCATGCTCTTGTTCCAAGCTTCGCTATAAACACTCGTAAAATTATCGCCCGGTAACCACTGCAAACCCTCGCTGACAATGGTGTTCGGATTATGGGTCGAACTGGCGAAGATCAGCCAAATTGGGACCAACATAAACAGCATCCCAGCAATCAAAATCAAGTGGTCAGAGACCTTATTACTTTTCATGAATAACTCCTGTCGCGTTAAAACCTAGCTGTGATGGGCTAGTAATGAACACGCTTTTCAACAACACGAAACTGGATAAAAGTGAGCGTCAGTACCAACAGCAACAACACAACCGATTGTGCCGAGCTGCCACCCAAATCTGCGCCAACAAAACCATCGCGATACACCTTGTACACTAGCGAGGTTGTGCCTCCGCCCGGGCCGCCATTGGTCATGGTGTCTATCACGCCAAAGGTTTCAAAGAACGAGTAGGTGAGGTTGATGACCAACAGGAAAAATCCCGTTGGTGCGAGTAGCGGGAAGGTAATGGTCCAGAAGCGTTTTGAATCGCTGACACAATCCAACATCGCCGCTTCTTTTACCGCGTACGAGATTGATTGAAGACCAGCCAGAAAGTAGATGAAATTCACCGAGACTTGCTTCCACACCGACACCAATATCAGAGCGAACGTGGCATCCACCGGATCGGTCTGGAAGCTGAAATCCCAACCCACCACTGCAAATATCTCGGTGAACACGCCAATGTGCGGGTTAAACAGGAAAGCACCGATAACGCCAGCGATCGCGGGAGCAACGGCATATACCCAAGTGAGGGTGACTTTGTAAGCCCCTTGGCCATGAATGATGTTGTCGGCTTTTACGGCGAGCAGCAGCGCCAACGCTAACGACAAGAAAGATACAACAACCGCGAACATCAGGGTGAAGCCAATTGAGCTTAGATACTCACTCGATTCGAATAACATTTGATAGTTCTCAAACCACACGAAGAGCGAAGAGGTGCCCCAAGGGTCTTCCAGCATAAAGGAAAGGTACACCGCTTTTGCCGCTGGATAGATAAAGAAAACTGCGATGATGAGTATCTGAGGTGCCAAAAATAAGTAAGGCAGTGGAGAGTGAAAAAATTGCTGACGTCGTTCCACAGGGTAATCCCCAAATGAGTGGCTTGAACCACTTTAGTTACCGTGACCACTCGCGCTATAACAAGGCATGCTTCCAGTTGAGTTGTAGTTTTTGGAGCAAGAAATGGCGTGAGTGAAGAATCTCCTCACGACTCGTTATCACTCTATTGATTCAAGGTGACGGACAAGTAGTGAGGAGGAATGAACTGCTTTGTTTCGCTAAGTTTTAAGCGGTTGAACCGCTCTATTTCATTAATAGATCCAGTCCATAAACAGAGCTAGCCCATCAACCTATCTAGTTCATGGTGCGAGCGAAGCGTTTTAGTAGCTTGCTGCTTTCATCTTCGACTTTGTCTAGGCTGTTCTCGACGCTAGAACGGTCAGCGAAGATGTTGTCGAACTCACGATGCATCACTTCACGAATCTGAGGGTAGTAACCTAAGCGATAACCCTTAGTCCATTCGCCCGATTTTAGGCTCAACTGTTTAACGCCCACTTCTGCGTCGGGTTGTTCTTTGTAGTAGCCAGACTCTTTCGCTAGGTCATAAGCAGCTGTCGTTACCGGAACGTAGCCTGTGGTTTTGTGCCAGTAGACTTGAGTTTCAGGTTTAGTCAGGTAATCAAAGAACGCCGCGACGCCTTTGTCTTGTTGTTGGTCGTGGCCATTCAGTGCAAACAGAGCCGCACCACCAATGAAGGTTAAGCCTGCATCTGGGTTAACTGATTTCCAGTAGGGAAGGTAGGTGGTGCCCAACTCGAAAGGTACGCGGTTACGTAAGCCACCGAATGAACCAGAAGAACCCATCCACATTGCCACCTCTTGGCGTTCAAAAGGTGTTTGGTTTGCATCCCAATCGCTTCCGTAATACTTGTAGTACCCTAAATCTGACCACTCCTTCATCTTGCTAACGTGCATCATCATATCTTCGGTGTTGAACATCAGCTTGGTTGATAGGCCGTCGTAGCCGTTGTTTTGGTCTGCGACCGGTAGGTTATGGCGAGACTTAAAGTTCTCGAACATGATCCACGGCGTCAGAGATTGGGAAAAGGCGATGTGACCTTCTGCTTTTAGCTTTTTAGCAACCACTTCGAGTTCTTCGTAAGTTTTAGGCGCCTCGGCACCCACTTCCGCAAGAAGGTCTTTGTTGTAGTAAAGAACCGGTGTCGAGCTGTTGAAAGGCATGCCGACCATCTTGCCTTGGTTGTCGGCATAGAAGTTACGAACACCTGCTAGGTAATCATTTGAATCAAAGCTGTAACCCGACTCAACCAGAATATCCTGTACTGGTTTCGCGACACCTTTGGCGTTCATGATGGTTGCTGCACCCGCATCGAAGACTTGCAAAATGTTTGGTGCTTCGCCTGCTCGGTAGGCTGCGATACCCGCTGTTAAGGTCTCTGTGTATGACCCTTTGTAGATTGGCGTGATCTCGTAATCATCTTGTGACGCGTTAAAGTCGGTCGCAATTTTGTTGACGGTTTCTCCAAGTTGGCCGCCCATTGCGTGCCACCAAGTGACTTGAGTCGTTGCGAACGCTGGCATTGCTGCTGTTGCAGAAAGAACGCCTGCCAAAATTAGCTTATTCATCTTCTTTTCCTTTTGGATGAAATCTATGTAGGGGTATTGAGTCAGAATGTTAACGAGACGGTAGGGGTGTCGTTTTAAGCTATCTTGAACAGGACGTATTTCACTTACGTGGCTAAACCGTTTCACTGCTATGAAAGATTCATTTCGATTTTATGTAAGGGGAAGGTTATTGATAATTTAGATGTTAGTGAGATTGTTCAACAACTCAGTGGCTTAGATTATCGTAAAGGTTGAGTTAACCCGTGTCTAAAACTCGATTAATGTCGTTTCATTGCTTTTAATAACACTTAACAGGCTATTTGAGCTTGTTGTGGGTATCGTCCTCGGCATCAATGACTCGCTACCGGAACCTTCATCATGTCGTATCAATCACCAAAATCATCGTTAGAAACGGTACCTACTTTATCGCTCCAAAGCTTAAACAACGCTGAACTGGAGCTGGATGCACATGAAGAAAGTGCTAAATTACGCTTCTGTAAACATTGTCACGCATGGACTGCGAATCAGCAATTTGGCAGCATGCAGTCACGTGCATCATCGTGTGCTGTGTGTGGCTCAGATTTTAATAAGCGTAAGCTGATTCGACGCTTATCGGTTTCAAGCGTACCGTTTTTAAGCACTTGGTTTGTGGGAACGGTTATCGTGGTTGGGATGTATTTGTCGGTGGCTCTGATACGTCATGGTTCGTAGATATACGCATTATGCCCAAAACAACAAAGCCTCTCGATGGAGAGGCTTTAGGTTGACGGACTTTGGACAAGATAGCTTTTAGTTTTTAATTCTCAGTCTTCAACTATCAGTCTCTAGTCCTAAATCTCGCTTTAGTGTGCGATATCGAGTTGGTTGTCTTTTACGCCGTTAATACGGAACCAACCTGCGATACTGAATCGCTCTGTGTTGGTTGGCAATACTTCGTGTGGGAACTGTTCAGACAAGAACACAAACAAACGGCCTGATTTTGGCGGAATAGTCACGATGTGATTGTCTTTTAGATCGTAAACCACAAGCTCACCTGCATCTTCTTTTGTCCACTCGTCATTCATGTAGAACACAGTAGTCAGACGGCGGTTCTCATTGCCTTTGAAGCAGTCTAAGTGCTTTTGGTAGAAGTCGCCTTTCTCGTATTTAGCAAAGTGCGCTTCGTACTCGAACAGACCCAAAAAGAACGCTTTGTTTGCTTCTAAACGAATTTGCTCCATCTTGTCTAGGAACAGAGAAGCTGGCTCGCCCATGTCGCGGCGTACCCACTGAATTTTGTCACTACGAATGGTCGACTCTCGCGTTACTTCATCGTTACGGCCAATCCTAGCCTTTTTCCAGTTCTCTGGAATGCAATCCCTCAATGCCACTACTTCTTCATGCGTTAAGAAGTCATCCCAAACAAAGTAACCTTGGGTAGAAAGAGCATCGATTAGTTGGTTCATGTATAGCACTCAGACAATAAATTAGAGGCGCATATATAGTCCTAATAACTCAGGTCAACAAATCACGTATTTTGTCGTCACGATAAAATCGTAGAAGGTGTCTAAATTTGGAGAGGAGAAAGCTTGCATGGCGCCTCAGAACCAGTCCATATTGGGCCAACGCTGAGGCGTTAATTGTGAGGGGCAATTCGAATTAGGCGATAACTAGAATGAAGGCCGAGCTAACTTACTGTTGATGCGAGCGCTTCACTGATTTGCTTAGCGGCTTCTCGTGCGTGTTTTTGAACGCCAACAATGGTCGCAGAGGCGTACCCTGACCATTCGCCATAGCCCATAAACCACAGGCCTTGATGTTGATTGGAGCGAGTAACGTCTGAGATCTTGCTAAGATCGCTGTTTAGCCCTAAACCCTGTAAGTGATCGAGTTGGGTTTTAAAGCCCGTGCACCATATGATCGCGTCGATCGGGATCGTTTTGTTTTTAGTGATGATGCTGTCTTCGGTAAAGCGAATAATGTCTTCTTCTTTGATCAGCACGCCTCGCTCTCGGGCTTCTTTCACGCTTTGCGTCATTACTATCTTGGAAAAGTCGTCAGTATTCTCAAGTGTTTCGCCTTTCAAAGAGGCGTAGTAGCGTTTGGTTGAAAGGTCGAACAGGTATCGGCCATCTAAATCGTCATCAAGGTATTGTAGTGGGTGATTCGTAAACCAGTGCGTGTTGGCAACTTCTGACACTTCTGCAAGGATCTGTGAGCCTGAGTTGCCGCTGCCTATCACCGCGACATTTTGTTTCTCAAACGACTTGTTGTTTTGGTACTCGCTAGAGTGAATTTGATTGCCTTTGAACTGTTCAATGCCTTCAAAGTAGGGAACAGAGGCGCTAGAGAAGTTACCGGTCGCAGACACCAAAGCGTGAGACTGATAAACGCCGGTGTCGGTAGTGATGTAAAACAGACCATCTTTCTTCTCAACATTTTGCACTTGCACTGGGCGTTCGATTCTAAAGTCGTAATGTTTTTCGTAGCGACCTAAGTAGCTGATGATCTCGTTACGGCTCGGGTAGTCGAGCTCAGTCTTCGGCATCATCAACCCAGATAACGAGCTGTACTCTTTTGGTGAGAACAGCATCAAACTGTCCCATCCTTTTGTCCAAGCGCCGCCTGGCGTTGGATTCGC
Organism: Vibrio sp. Isolate33; assembly: GCF_022397895.1. NCBI lineage: Bacteria > Pseudomonadati > Pseudomonadota > Gammaproteobacteria > Vibrionales > Vibrionaceae > Vibrio > Vibrio sp. Isolate33. The sequence continues at coordinate 745,694 of NZ_JAKEUP010000001.1, read as the reverse complement.
ATCAAGAATGAGTGGGTTGAGCCCATTTCTTTTTAGGTAGTAGGCGGTAGATAGACCCGCCTGGCCTGCGCCGATAATAATGATTTGCTCAACCATGTTGCACCTCTGATTCTTCGATTTCTGGAGTAATTCGTTTATCTACTTGTTTCTCTGTTCTATTTTCTATTCTTTGATACTGGAAAAAGCACACTCAAGAGAGTGTGCTTTTAGGGTTAGAAGATGAATTGGTACAAGAAACCAGCGCCAATTGCCATGCTCAAGATTACGAACAAGAACGCTGCAATCATTTTGTTTTTGAAGATAGATTTAAGCAGAATCACTTCAGTTAAACTCGCACCAGCACTACCAATGATCAACGCCATTACTGCTCCAAGTCCCATGCCTTTCGCTGCTAATGCTGCACTCAAAGGAATCACTGCTTCAGCTCGGATGTACAGTGGGATACCAATTACAGCCGCCACTGGAATCGCAAATGGGTTGTCTTCACTTGCTACACTTGCCACAAATTCCGTTGGCATAAAGCCGTAAATCATTGAGCCAAGAGCAATACCACCGATTAGGTAAGGAACCACTTTTTTGAAGTCAGCCCATGTGCTGTTCCAAATTCTTACCCATTTGTTGATAGGTTTTGCTTTTGCGCCGCATGAAGAAGCACAGCCTTTCGCTTCAGGAGCAATGTAAGCCTCTGGTTTTACGTATTTTTCAAAGCCAAGTTTCTCTAAGGTGTAACCCGCGATTACCGACACACCCATTGCGATAGCAAAGTAGAACACCGTCACTTTTAGTCCAAATGTCACGGCGAATAGGCCGATGATAATTGGGTTTAAAAGTGGGCTAGCAAATAGGAACACCATCATGGTGCCGAAACCTGCTTTTGCACGCAGTAGACCTTTCAAAAATGGAATTGTTGAGCATGAGCAGAATGGGGTAATAGCGCCCAATAAGCCTGCAACAAAGTAACCCTTACCATTTTTGCCACTCAGAATGCTTTGTATTTTCTCTGGTGGAATGTACTCCTGCAGTACACCTACGATGTAGCTGATCAATAGGAATAGTAGTGTTAATTCAACCGCTAAGAAGCCGAACATACCTAAGGTATCCATAACCATATCTTGTGTAATAGTCATAATTTATTTTCTCTATATTTCTGGAATAGTCGAAATATACGCTTGCGAAATTAGACCGTCAATAAATATTTCGATAAAAATCGAAATATATTTGGGAGTGTATTTAGTTATAGCGGTGAATTGTTAGTTAGCTATTGAATTATTTGAAGTTTTTGAGGTTTTCTGAAAGATGTACTTTTCATAATCCATGAAAATAAAGGGGTTATAGATGTTGTTATTAACAAAATGATCACAATTGGTTGTGAGTTTGCTATGGTATAGGTCTGACCAGTTGGTTTATCACAAGGAGTGGGTTTGCAGCTGCATACCATTAAAGGTTACATCCAAGACATGTACTTGGTGGAGTATCCAGACAAATTACTGTTGCTTGATGGCGCATGTCGAGCCGACATCCCGCATTTGAAGACTTTCATTGAAACCGAGCTTATGCGTGATTTTTCTGATCTACACACGGTTGTGGTGACACACATGCATCCTGATCATGCAGGGGCAGCGCACAAGCTCAGAAAGCTAACGAACTGTAACTTGGTGGCAGCAAATCGAGACAAAGACTGGTATCACGGAATTGATGGTATCTTGATGCATTTGACTGATCTGGCGCTGGCACGATGGATGGCGAATCGCTTAGGCAAGCCTAAAGCAAACCTATGGTATTCGAGGAAGTTAAAGCCGGACTACAAGTTGTCGGATGGTGAGAGCATTCCGGGTTTTGATGATTGGTTGGTTCTAGAAACGCCGGGGCACACTGATAGAGATCTGTCGGTTTATTGCCCATCTCACAGCGTCGCCTATGTGGCAGACCTAATGGTGGAAGTGAAAAAGAAACTGATTCCGCCTTTCCCTATCTTTCATCCTAACAAGTACCGAGAGTCAGTATCTCGAATCTATGACATGCAGCTTGATACCCTGCTGGTGGCGCATGGAGGACAAGTCGATTTTAATCAGACAGCCTTTGAGCACTTATTGATGAGTGCTCCAAGAAGACCTGTGACACATTGGCGGGTAACCAAAATCAAAGCTAAGAAACTGCTGTTATCGATTTGGCGTTTTGGTTTCCAGTCTCATGGTAACTCTAAGAAATAGATAAGCTCAAAGTAAGATCAGCAACTCGAAATTCAAGAATAGAACGCAATAAGGCCAGTTATGAGACTGGCCTTATATCGTTGTGACTAGCTTTAGCTATAACCTGTGGAGCGGTTACGATGACTCGGATTAGTGAGTCAGCAGGAATTCACCCGCTGGGTCAACAATCACTTTGTCACTCATGCCTTGACGACCAAGCAACATCATATAAGTCATATCTTGACGGTTGCTTAGCGTGATATCGATAGGCCATTCCTGACCGCCGATTTTTAGCATGGTTTCAATCACACAACGGTGTTCAACTTCGCCGTTAGATGATTTGATTTTCTTGCTTGTTTTCAGCTTCGCCTTGCAGCGCACTGTCTCTTCTAGGTGGTACACATCTGGGTGAAGATCGAATTCCACGAAGTTCTCACCGTCTGTTTTTACACATAGTAGATTGTCTACGTGTAGAGAAGAGGTTTTAGCCCCTGTATCAACACGTGTATGTAGTCCAGTTATCCCTAACTCTGGTAAGCAAAGTGCTTCAGTATTCCCTATGATCATTTTATTGTTCATGTTATTTCCAATCATGAGTTAACGGCGTTTAATCAGCCTTTGCCACGAGTACGGTTAGCGTTTGGTTTTGCATTTTTCTCGATAAATTCGAAAATCATGTCTGCAACGTCTTTACCTGTCGCTTTCTCGATACCTTCTAGGCCTGGAGAAGAGTTCACTTCCATTACCACTGGGCCATTCTTAGATTGTAGAATATCTACACCACATAGGTTTAGCCCCATGATTTTCGCCGCGTTGATCGCTGTAGCGCGCTCTTCTTTAGATAGTTTAACCAGTTGAGCTGTGCCGCCACGGTGTAGGTTAGAGCGGAATTCACCCTCACCAGCTTGACGCTTCATCGCTGCAATTACTTTATTGCCAACAACAAAACAACGGATGTCTGCGCCATTTGCTTCTTCAATGAACTCTTGAACCAAGATGTTCGCTTTTAGGCCCATGAACGCTTCGATAACGCTTTCTGCTGCTTTGTTTGTTTCTGCTAGTACAACGCCGATACCTTGAGTGCCTTCAAGAAGCTTGATAACCAGTGGCGCGCCACCTACGTTTTTGATCAAGTCTTGAATCTTGTCTGGGCGGCTAGCGAAACCTGTTTTTGGTAAGCCAATACCTTTACGAGACAACAGTTGTAGCGAGCGCAGTTTGTCGCGAGAACGACTGATTGCTACTGACTCATTGATACAAAAAGTGCCCATCATTTCGAATTGGCGAACAACCGCAGTTCCGTAAAAGGTAATGGAAGCGCCAATACGTGGAATAACAGCATCGTATTGAGGTAGCTCTTCACCCATGTAGCGAATCTTCGGATTGTTACTCGCGATATCTATATCACAGTGCAGCGTGTCGATAACATCGACCTGATGACCACGTGCTTCTCCAGCCTGCTTTAGACGAGCGGTAGAGTATAGATTTTCGTTACGAGAAAGAATTGCGATACGCATGGCGTTTCCTTAGTTAATACCTGATTGGTAACTGCAAATAAATTAGTTGTTAGCTGAGCTTTCAGTTTTTTCTTAGGCTCCTTGCTTGCTTCGGGGCGAACCTTAAGGCTTTTCGTTTAACTAAGAAAACGAATTAAATTTGTCGAGTCGACAACAGAAATTTATCGAATGTGTGAGCTATTGGTACAGCGGGCTTGAGAGGGGATTTGGAATGGAAAAGCGAGTTGAGACCTAACTCATATTGGGGGTAGGAGCATATTAGGTTGTGCTCAACTCGCGTTAACTCGGTGCTAAAAAGTGTACTAATAACGCCAGTTACATAGCTCTATAAGTGTTCGTAGTGCTTCTCTTTCGAGCTTGCTACAGGTGCTTTTTAACTTATTAAGATAGTATTTTCTCATGATGATTACTTCTCTTGCATTAGGCTTTGGTGGGAACTTAACGTTCCCTGCTGACCCATTAATTATGGTTATTTAATAGGAAGTAATAAACAGATGGTTTTTTACTAAGTTGTTCCTGTTTTTGTCTTTTATCGCTACTTTTTAGTCGATGTGTTTTATAATGGGCTTAATCAGGAAGGGTTGTTTCTAAAAAGGTTCATTATTTGTCTGATCTAAACATGATGCGTTACTACACAAGGCTGGATTCGTTCGAACCGAACCTCTCACATTCGGTGACCTTAACTGAGGTCGCAGACAAGCTGTTTACCAGTTTGCGCCATGCTCGAACCTTGTTAGGTAAGATGCATCAAGCTGAATGGGTAGTGTGGGAACCAAAAGTTGGCAGGAATCAACGATCTAACCTGACCTTACGCTTTAGCAACCAAGAGCTGACTCAACATGTTGCCGGAAAATTAATAGAGCAGGGCAAATACGAAAAAGCGCTCTCGATTCTAGATAATGACCGCTCAATCTTTGGTTCTCTTCTTCAAGAAACCTCGGGCGCGACAATGCGTGAAGGGCTGCTGCACGTTCAATTAACCTATAAACGTAAGTTTGAAGACCTGTTCCCACACCACATTCACCGCAGTAGCGAACGATTTTTGATCAGGCAAGTATTCAGTTGCCTTGTCACTTGTAATGGCAAAGGCGAGTTGAAGCCTGAGTTAGCACACCATTGGGAATATGATGCTGAGAAGTTAGTTTGGACTTTCTATTTGCGCCCAGGACTAACCTTCCACGATGGCCAACCTGTTGATGCTAAACAGTTAGTCTCGCTGTTTTCAGCCTTGCAAACCTTACCTTTCTATCAAACAGAGTTAGCTCATGTAGCTTCGGTTTACAGTGAACAGCCGCTGAGGATCAGCTTCCAATTGACTAAAGCTGACACCGGCTTCGCAGGCTTGTTGGCTGGCGTTAAGTATTCGATTCAACCTGCAGCACAAGTGACCCGTGAGCCGTCACCATTAAGCTCTGTGTCTCACGCGGTGGTGGGCACAGGCCCATTCAAAGTGGTCGAAACCAATAATGAACGTATCAAGCTTGCTGCATTTGAGCACTATTATGGGTGTCGTTCTTTAACGGATGAAGTGACCATTTGGCAGTTCGAAGAGTCTATGACGGGCAGTGCTCGTTTCGACGACAGCCAAATGCAGGTGTCGCCGTATGAAGACTCGGCCTGTTTTCATCAGTTAGGGAAAAGCGACACGGAGTTAGTGTCTGCTGAAACAGACGGGCTTCGCAGTCGAATCGAAGATGGCTGTTTGTTTATCCTGTTCAATCAAAACTCAGCGGCGAACCTGTTAAGCGACGAGCAACGTAAGTACGTTTCTGGGCTTGCGAACCCACAAGCTATTTTGTCTCAATTGGAAAAAAATCAAGGTTTGTTCAGTGTCTCTCTGGCTCAGAACATACTGCCAAGTTGGCAGAAACTGTATCGAACCCCTTCGAAAGAGGCGCAACTGCCTAAGAAGATGAGCATTGCGGTTTATAATTACTACGCGCTCTATCGTTGTGCTATTTGTGTATCAGACATCCTAAAACGATATGGTGTGGAAGTTGAGGTGAATACCTACAGCTTTCGCGAATTGGCGCAGCTCTCGCAGAGTGGCGATTTAAAAGAAGACTTGGTGTTGTGTAATTTAAACCTAGACGACAATGCGCCATCTTCACTGTTCTCGTGGTTGATGAACGATCCTGTTCTGCACTCTGCATTGGGAGACATGAACAGCGATTGGCTGAAGCAGCGTTTAGATCATCACAAAGCGTCGGTTGAACTGCCCAATTACCTAGCAGAGCTAGAGCCTATCGCATCAACATTGATCTCTGATTATTGGTTAGTGCCGATGTTCCACCACCTACAAACCGTGCGTTTCCAAGGCATCTTGAAAAACGTCGCCATCACCAACTGGGGATGGCCCGACTTCAAGAATGTATGGTCTGCTGACTAACCTTGCCTACCAAATAGAGTAACTCTTCGCCAAAGTCGGTTTTTCCAAAATCGATTTTGGCACGCTCACGTTTAGATTAAATAAAAATTACACTCACTGGTTTACTTTTATTTTTTGGTATGTAAACTAGTCAGTGTAGTTTTTGAGTTGGGTTTTTCCCAACGGTTGAAGAGATACCAATGAAAAAATATCTATTACCGATTTTAGGAGTACTTGCCGTGGTCGCTATCGTAAGCACAGGTTCACAATCAAATGATAATCTAGATAAGCTTCCAAAGAAGTTTTCTAACAGTGAGTTAGAGTACAAATCGGGCATGTCTGATATTTTTTCAATCTTGAAAGCGTATGTAACCGTAGAAAGGAATGAGCCAGTGCCACGCGCAGCATTGCCTTTAATGCCGATGACAGCCGAGCAATTGATCGAAGAGCAAGAAGACGTTGCGTACCGCTTAGGTCACTCAAGTGTGATGATGAAGCTGGATGGCAAGCTAGTGATGACTGACCCTGTGTTCAGTGATCGCGCATCGCCAGTGCAATGGATGGGGCCAAAGCGCTTCCACCCAACCCCTATCTCACTGCAAGAGCTTCCCTACGTTGATGTGGTAGTGATCAGCCATGACCACTACGACCATTTAGATAAAGGTGCAGTAAAGGTATTAGCCGACAAAGTAGGGACATTCTTGGTACCACTTAGAGTTGGCGCACTATTGGAAAAGTGGGGCGTGGATAAAGAAAAGATCATTGAGTTGAACTGGTGGGAATCGGCAACCGCCTCAGATATTGAGTTTACTTTGACGCCGACACAGCACTTCTCTGGCCGTGGCTTGCTTGATCGTGACCAAACTCTATGGGGTAGCTGGGTGATTAATGCTTCTGATAAGAAAGTATTCTTTAGTGGTGACTCTGGTTACTTCAATGGCTTTAAAGAGATTGGTGAGCGTTTCGGGCCGTTTGATTTAACTATGGTAGAAACGGGCGCATACAACTCACTTTGGGCAGATATTCATATGTTCCCAGAGCAGAGCGTTCAAGCGCACATCGACCTTCAAGGTAAGGTGATGATGCCAATCCACAACAGTACGTTTGACCTTTCTATGCACGACTGGCAAGACCCAATGGAACAAGCTCTCGCGATAAGCAAGGAGCGAGATGTACAGATGGTGAGCCCTGTGATGGGTGAACGACTCGTCATTTCAGAACCAGTACCAGTTCAAGCTTGGTGGAAACTGACATCGAATTAGAGCTTGTATCAAGCTAGATATAGATAAACCGCTAAACTGTACAAACCCAACTCATACACAAAACGCCACCGATCGCAGGATTCGGTGGCGTTTTTGCTTTTTGAAACGAGTGGCTTGTTCGAAAGGGCTGCTTGTTACTTAGAGCAACTTTCCAGATTCTTAGCCATTTTTTTAGCGACCTTTCGGAACTGTTCTAGTTCATCTTCGGCCATGCCTTTAGTCATTCTCTGCAGCATCTCTCGATCAATATTCGAGACTTTGCCCATGATCTCTTCACCCTTATCGGTCAGAACCAATAACTGGCTGCGCTTGTCTTCTGGGTTTGGAGACTTCTTCACAAGCTCTTGATTGATCAATGCGTTAACTAATCTCGTGACCTGCGCTTTATCGCGATTTAAGAAGTGCGCGATATCGATAGCCGTACATGGAGACTTCTTAGTGATGATCTTCATGACACGAATGTTCATGGGTGCGATCTCAGAATCCAAGCTCTCAATCTGCTCGCTCATTTGACGTTTCAAAGAGTGCACTAAGCGAAAGATGGATTCTAGCGATGTGTTATCAGACATAAACGATCCTCAGAAAAGTAGTTGACAATATCAACTACTGTATTTATAGTTGACATTATCAACTTAATTGTTCGTAAATTCAAGACAGGAAATAGATATGACGATTCAAGCAACACTAACGCCAACTCTTCCTGAGCAAAAAGGCACACCCGTTTTATACAAAATTTTGGTCATGATGAGCTTAATGCTAACCATTGGCGGCAGCTTAACGGCCGTGATGACCTACATGAATGTCGGATTTGGTGAGGCATTCATCGGCAACTGGCTCTCTTCGTTAGCTCTAGTTGTCGTGATTATGATGCCAATTGGCATGGTAATGATGACTTTGGTGACTAAGTTGGTCGCCAAGGTATTCCCCAATTACGGCGAGAAAGCTCGCAACCTAATCGTGGGATTGATTATGGCTTTTATCATGGAGTCCATCATGGCATTTGTAACAGCGGCAAATAACGTTGGATTTTCGGATACATCGGCGTTTACCAGTGGATGGTTTAATGGATTTATTGCCGCACTTCCCATTGGCCTTGCGATCATGGTCGTGATGTCGATGACGGTTAAACCTAAGCTCGAACGATTCATGAAGAGCTAACCAAAACACTTTTTAAGCATTTTAGGAGATCCACATGAAAGCATTCACAGGCAAACACAATAACTACCGTATCACTATCGAAGAAGTGAACATCAAAGAAGATCGTGAACTGCAAACCATGCAGTTTGAAATTGAAGACAGAGAAAATATGTTCGCGATTGTTGAGAAGATCAAACAAGACAGCGGCTTAGATGAGCAATCTGCAGCGAGACTAGGAGTGAGCATTCGCTTGCTAGGCCCTTTGATGATGCAAGATAGAAAACATCCTCTGTTTGTTGATTTCATGCCGCACTTCAGAAACTTCATGCAGAATTTGAAGAAGACGTTGAAAGGACAGTAAAGTCTAATCATCAGTAATACATCGAAAAGCCAGTAACGAACTTACTGGCTTTTCTTATATCTAATACCAATCGTAGTAAATAACTGGTCAGCCTAGCTGGTTAAAACGCTCGATAACTGCGTTATAATTTTTGATTGTAGAATAACTATTTATCAAAAAATGATGCCTTGTTCTCAAACCTTTTTCCGGCGCTATTTCTGAACACTTACTTACTGTGATTGGTATAAATCAAAATAGTTTCAGTTGTTTGCGTCTAGAATATGCGAAAATTGAGGGCTGAATTTTCGGTGTTCCATCGTTGTTGAATTGTCTATTCAAGCTTCAATAAATCCGATATTATACGGGTCATAAAACTAAAGGTGGTATTATATGACAAATGTATTTAAGCAAGCGGCTGAAGAACTGCTAAGTCGCCGCGTTGCGGGAACCAAAGCACCAAGATTGAACGAACAATACCGTCCGAACAACTTGGAAGATGCGCTAAAGATCCAATCATCAATGATCGATCTCAAGAGCGACAAAGTCGGTGGTTGGAAGTGTTTACTTCCTCTGGCTGAAGACAAGTTTGTTGTTGCACCTATCTTTTCAGGTAGCATTCAACAAGGCGAAGTTTGCGAACTGTTTGCTGACAACGACGTAGTGCGTGTTGAGCCTGAAATTGCATTCACGCTTGCTAAGAGCCTACCTGCAAACCAAGAAGGTTACAGCGAAGAGCAAATCAACGATGCGATCGGTTCTTGCCACATGGCACTTGAGTTGATGCAGTCTCGTTTTGCTGATGACAGCGGTGCTGAGTTCTACGAAAAGCTTGCTGACGGACTAGTAAACCAAGGTTTGTTCATTGGCCCAGAGATTGATCGCGAAAAAGCGTTCACTTCTGCTGAGATCAATATCGAAGTGACTCAAGGCGAACAAGTTCAAGCATTCGCAGGTAAGCACCCAAATACATTACCACCAAGCCCTATCTACTGGCTGATTAACTATATGACTCGTCGTGGCGTTGATTTCCAAGCGGGCGAAGCAATCATCACGGGTTCTTACTGCGGTATCGTGGAGATGGGTTTCGATAAGCCAACGACCTTCCATTACGAAGGCATTGGCGAATACCAAGTGACGTTCCAACAAAAAAACTAAGCAAGAAAACAGCTAAATTAGCAACAGCACTAAGCAGGCAAAAGCCAGCTTCTGCATAAACGCTATCTGTTCTCGAAAAGCTATCGGTTCTCGAGAAGCAATCTGTTCTCAAAAGGCTATTTACTGGTGAGTAAATAGCCTTTTCTATTATGTGATGTTCAATGGTGTGCTTATTACTTTGCATTAAATTGGGCGTTTAGACGTCTAGACGTTGACAAGCCTTAAGTGTGACATTAGTCTGCTCACCTTCCTGTTCTATTGTGTTGTCGTTCCATGTCCAATTCGAAAAATTCTAATGCGGTAATTGCCCCTTCGGCAGTGGCGCTTATCCCTCTGATCGTGTTCCTTGCGCTGTTTATTGGCGTAGGTACGTACTTGTCACTGCAAGGTGTCGATTTTGCGTTCTATCAGCTTCCAGCTCCAATTGCAGCTTTACCTGCTGTGATGCTGGCGTTGTTGCTAAGCAAAGATAAATTGAACCGTGCTATCGAACAATTCTTGGGTGGAGTCGGTCATAAAGACATTATCGCAATGTGTATGATCTACCTATTGGCGGGTGCTTTTGCGGCTGTGGCTAAAGCGTCTGGTGGCGTTGACGCGACGGTAAATCTTGGTCTATCTGCGATTCCGACAAGCATGATCCTACCGGGTATCTTCCTAATTTCTGCGTTCATCGCGACAGCAATGGGCACCTCGATGGGTACTATTGCCGCGGTAGCGCCTGTTGCATTAGGCATTGCAGACTCAGCAGGCATGAGCATTCCACTAACAGCCGGTGTTGTTTTAAGTGGCGCGATGTTTGGTGACAACCTTTCGATCATCTCTGATACCACGATTGCCGCGACACGTTCGCAAGGCTGTGAGATGAGAGACAAGTTTAAAGAGAACATCCGTATTGCACTTCCTGCTGCATTGATTGCGATTGTTATCTTTGCTTTCAACAGCACCGCAACTCAAGTGCCTGAAACGGGTCCAATCGAGTGGCTGAAAGTTCTGCCGTACATCACTATTTTGATTCTTGCAGTTTCGGGCATGAATGTGTTCGTTGTGCTAACAATCGGTATCCTGCTGGCGGGTGGTGTGAGCCTAGGCTCTGTTGAGAACTATGGTTTGACGGATTACGCTCAAGATATCTATGCAGGCTTCGGTAATATGCAGGAAATCTTCCTACTGTCGATGCTGATTGGTGGTTTGAGTGAGCTGATGCGTCGCCAAGGCGGACTTGCGTTCCTGACTAACCTTGTAAGCGGTGTGATTCGTGCGTTTGGTTCTTCACACTCTAAGCAAGCGAATGGTCGTGCGAGTGAGCTAGGTATTGCTGGTTTGGTGTCTATGGTTAACATGTGTACGGCAAACAACACAGTAGCGATTATTGTATCTGGTAGCGTGGCTCGCCAACTGGCGGAAGAGAACAACGTGTCTCCGCGTCGCTCAGCAAGTTTGTTGGATATCTTCTCTTGTGTGATTCAAGGTGTGTTGCCTTACGGTGCGCAGGTGTTGCTATTAGGTTCGGTATTCAACCTATCGCCGCTAGAGATTGTCTCTAACTCGTACTACTGTTTTGCGCTTGCTATCGTGGCTGTGGTTACTGTGTTTATCAAACATCCAGCTCGTCAAACTGCAACTGCATAACGAGACCCCTTTATATAAGAAGGCGCCGTAATCGGCGCCTTTTTTGTGCTCTAAATATGCAGATTGTCAGTTTAGGTGGCAATCACAAATCTGAGTGCTTCCCACTTAGGCGGATCTTGATTAAAGCAGCTTCTCTAGCTCGTTTGCTGTTGCAACGTTGCCATAACCAAAGCTAAGTGCAGCCATGAACGCGGCATGGACATGTGCTGCTGGTACCTTCACACCGTTGAACTCCATATCTAATGTTGTACAAGCATCATGGGCGACGTGACATTCATAACCCAAGTCAGTTGCTGCGCGAGTCACCGCATCAATACACATGTGGCTCATTGCTCCAACAATGATCAACCTTTCAACGCCTTGTTCTTTCAATACTTTGTCCAGTTCAGTATCTCTAAAGCTGTTGATCTGCTGTTTTACAATGACAGGTTCACCTTGCAGAGGCGCTACGCTGCTATGGATTTGTGCACCATCTGAATCAGGCAAGAAGAACGGTGCTTCATCGGTTGGAAATTCATGGCGCACATGAACGATTGGCAGCTTCTTGCTTCTGAATGTCGTAAGCAATTGTGCTCCTTTAGCTGCCGCTTTTTCTGTTTCAGATAGCGCCCATTTCGCGCCTTCGTATGAAGGGAAGTAGTCGTTTTGGAAGTCGATAAGTAGTAGTGCAGTGTTTGTCATAATCCAGACCTTTGTTGTTAATGTCTTGTGGTGTAGGGCTATTATGACTACTCTCTGTTTTTTAACTCACGTCAAAAATGACAGACTATATGGCAATAGTGACAAAATCAGTAAAGGTCGAAATCATCGATTATCCAGGCTCTCTGCAGAGCGCTGTGTTTGGAGTCAAAGAGTTCCTTCAGATGGCGAACAGCCTTGATTCTGAAAATGAAGCTGTTCAGTTTCAGGTAGAGATCAAGCCTTATGGTGACTTATCGGTTTCACCGGCTAACTCAAATGAAGAGTCTAAAGCCGATATCATTTTATTGCCGCCCAACCTAGATGGCAGCTACTACTTAGAGCGTGATGATAGGCTAACGGATTATCTGATTCACTCTCATCAAAAGGGTTCTATATTGTGTTCAGCGTGCGCAGGCGTGTTCATTCTTGCTCAAACCGGATTGCTAGAAGGGCGAACCGTCACTACGCATTGGCAAGCTCAAGAAAAATTCTCGGGTTTGTACCCAGATGTTGATATCGATATCGACAAAATTTTGATTGATGATGCTGACATTATCACCGCAGGTGGTTTGATGTCTTGGATGGATCTGGCCTTGTTTATCCTGACTAAATATACGACACCGACCAATACGCGCAATTTGGGTAAATACTTAGTACTTGATACGGGGTTGAGAGAGCAACGCTACTATCAGAGCTTTGTACCGAACTATGCTCATGGCAATGACAAGATTGTTCAGGTGCAACGTTTTATTCAAAAGAACCACCACCTCCCTTTGACACTCGATCAATTGGCTGACGAAGCGTTTATGACGCGAAGAACCTTTATTCGTCAATTTACCAAAGCGACCACTTTTACGCCTATCAATTATATCCAACACGTACGAATTCAAAGCGCGTGTGAGCTATTGGAAAGCTCTCATAAATCTGTGGAGCAAATCAGCTATCTTGTGGGCTATGAAGACGTGAACAGCTTTCGAAAAGTCTTTATGAAAATCATTGGTTTAACGCCATCAAGGTTTCGGTCTAGATTTCTATCAGAAGAATGATTTACCATAGATTGATATTCAACACGTATTACTTAGCTCGTTCAGTAGCTCTGATAATAAAGCTGGTAGCGTGAGATTGAAGTGATCTTTTTCGAATTTAAACGGACTTTTAATGCTCGCCATTCCTTTACCATTTGTCGCTGCGTTGCTGTTATTCATCACTGGCGCGCTACTTAGATATCGTTACCCACAAAACAGTCAAAAGCCATTCTGGTTTATCATTCTATGCGCGTTAATGGTTACGGTGGTGGGGCTGCGATGGACGGTAGATGTTGCGTTGTTTCGCTTCTTACAGCCCATTCTCGGAGCCAGTGTTCCAGTGGCGGCTTGGCTCTGCTTTGTGGGGGCTCATCGAAGTAAACCAAATACACATTTGCATTGGATAGGCCCTGTTGTTGTTCTGGTTAGTTCATTCTTGTATCAGCATATCTGGGTTGGGACCATTGATGTATTACTGATTTCGCTATACCTCGGCTATGGCAGTTTGCTGTTGAAATCATCGTTCACTATGCCGGAACAGGTAAGGCTAACTGATGTATCGAAAGTCTTAATTGCAGAGCGGGTTGCAGGCGGAATGCTACTGTTTTCCGCTTTGGTCGATGGTGTACTCTCTTACGATATCTTGTTGCTGGATTCGCAACACACCAACTTAATCCTATCGATTGGCTATCTGGTTCTTATTCCAGCCATTGTGTCCGCTGTGATTGTTGTCAGTATTAGTATGCCTGTCGAAGAAAAAAACCAGCAAGCGAAGGCTTTATCTTCCATGTCACAACGCTCGCCAGAAGAGGCCGGCACATCGACCACACTAGCGATCAGCTTAGATGAAGACCAAGCTGAAGAAACTGCTCAGATCATGGCCAAGTTCGATGCATTAATGAGGGAGCATGAAGTATTCAAGGATCCTGATTTGTCTCTCAATAGGCTAGCGAGAAAGTTAGGCATTCCAGCTCGAAAAATATCATCGGCGGTTAACAAAACTCATAACGAAAACATTTCGAAGGTAATCAACACCTATCGAATTGAGCATGCTAAGACGTTACTGAAGCAAACTGATGAAGCGATAACTGAAATCTTCCTGAGTTCAGGCTTTCAGACCAAGTCTAATTTCAATCGTGAGTTTTCAAGAATCACTGGGCAAACTCCGAGTGAGTTTCGAAGTTCACCACAAATGGCAGATTGAGTTTGCTTGTTGTTCTGTTTATTGATTCAGAAAGCCAACAATGTCATTTAACATCAATTGATGTAGTTCACTGCGTGAAGCCCCTAGGCCGTCTTTGCAAATAATGCCATCGCCTGGCACTTCTTCATTAAGCATTGGTATAGCACCTGGTTTACAGCCTTGAATGAAGCTGAAATGAGTGGCGTTTTCATAGACTTTGTAGCGTCTTAAGTTCAATGGCATGTGCTCGGCAATATAACCAGACTCTAATGCCTGAGGAAGATCTCCTATATCGATCCCAGCAGCCAGTATTAATGTTGGCACTGTAATGCCATTTAAGCTGCCGACTGAAAAGCTACGAGCAAGCCCTAAATCAAGACTGACCGCACGTTGAACTCTTGGATCTGAAAGATCTTTATTGTTTGGTTCTTTAGCTTGGACTTTGGATAGCCCTAACTCTTCGGAAAGCCCACAAGTTCTCGGATTGTTATATTGCTTACATTCCGATTTAAACGTTGCTCTATCTATTTTCGCTCCCGCCAATTGCATCACAGTCCAACCACCTAATGAATGCCCGATAGCGGTAATATTGTCGGCGTTAGCAGACTGCTTCCACGGGGTTTCGGATAACAAGTAGTCCAGAATGCGTGAAAGATCCCTTGGCCTCTCCCACCATTTCGCTGCTTGCTTGGGGGAGTGGTCGAAAGAAGTGGTTCCCGGATGATCAGCGGCTGCTACGATGTAGCCAAGACTCGCAAGTTTAGTCGCTAACCAGTTTTGGTTTCGCCAGTTTCCTCGGTAGCCGTGTGATAGCAGTATTAATGAAAAAATGCCTGATTGAACTCGGGCATCTTTGATGACTTGAGTACCAATGAAAGCGGGGTTATCGCCAATCAAGATAGTGTCGGAAACATCTTGTGTGGGATACCAAATGGCAGTATTTAGCGGGCGACTAGGATCGTCAGTTAAGGTGACTTGAGTGAATCCGACACCCGAAGCGATGGCAGAATTGCAAAGGAAAAGTAGGGATGTGAACAGTAAATATATCCATTTCATGGGGTTTGCTCCAATTGAGGTGATTGGAGTTAATATGCGCTAAGGCTAGGTATCACGAGACCTCAAACACGATCGAGGACGCCCTAGATCGTGTTTAAGTACAAGATTAGATATTGGAACAACCTTAATTCAGCTTCGTCGTCACATACTCTTTGTTTCTAACCATAAGCCACATCAAGCCGCCTAGGGTGCCGACGGATAACTGGATAAAGCCAAGGTTTTCAATTAGCGAGTCTGGGCGAATTGAAACTAAGACCATGCCTAGTGAGCCACAGATCATGCTAAAGAATTGAATCAGTGCAACTGCAGAGCCAGTGTCGTGGTCTTGTTGGTTCAGCATCAAGTTAGTGCCGGGCACTCGCATGATGATGGCCATTAAAGTGGCAGGGGCTGCGATGAAAGCAAAGAACCAAGGTGACAAGCCACCAACAGTCAGCGTGAAGATTCCGGCGATCGCCAGTAGAGCAAAACACCCGGTAATGACCTTTTGAACTGGCATTCGATAGGACAACTTCATATAAATGGTTGGCCCGAATGAGGCGCACAATGCGTTGAATGCGAACGCGTAGCTGAACTGTTGTTCGGTGAGTCCGAAGTCATTGATGTAGATGTAAGAGCCGGCAGCCAGAAAGCCCATCAGCGCCATTGGTGTGATAGAGAAAATAACCAGTAGCTTGACGAACGAGCGGTTTTTCATGACCACGCCCATTCTTCCCCATGAACGGAACATAGAACCTTGGTACTTGGTTTCTAGCGTCTCTCGATAGCAGAACGCTAATACTGAGGCGAACGCACCAAAAATCGCGAGAGTGACGAACATCATTCTCCACGATGCGATTTTCAGTAGGAAGGCACCAAATACAGGCGCGACCATTGGCGCGATGATCACCAGTGACATGATAGTCGCCATGATCTTTTCACGTTCTCGACCCTCATAAAGATCTTTCACAATGGCGGTGGCGATAACCGTAATGGCACTGCCTGCAAACGCTTGGAAGACGCGAGCGCCAATCAATTGTTCGATGCTGTTGGTCATTGCGCATATCACGCTCGCGACCATATAGCTTGCTAAGCCAATCAATAGGATAGGCTTACGGCCAAATTTTTCACTCAGCGGTCCCCAGAACAACAGGCCTACAGCATAAGTCACGAAGTAGCTGCTTAGGGTTAGGTTAACCATGGATTGATCTGTATTGAACACCTCAACCATTTGCGGAAGTGCTGGCAAATACAGGTCGATGGTCAATGGAGGAAACGCACTGATGATGACGAGGAAAAATAGCATACCGGTCTTACCCAGTACTGGTTGTGGTTTCTTCAAGGTCTCTCCCCGTTATCCAAGAAAAGATTTCTAATGGATGTGATGTTGTGTTTCAGAAGGCGTAGGCACGTCAGACATGAAGGATAGATTCGCTAAAGAAGGTGGCGAAAGCTTCTGGGATATTGTCTGACTGCTCAATTGTATTACAAAACATTATCACTCTTATAGCTAATGAATTCAATCAGCTAGTTGTGATAGTCGTGATTTATGCATTCTCAGCTTTGATGGCTTTTCGTAACAAGCTCTCTAGCCATTTAGTAATCGGGTCTGAAGTGTATTGGTTAGAATAAAATAAACCTATATCACCAGTGGGTGTGTCTAAGTTTTTATCTAAAGGGACTGCAACAAATCGCTCGTCAAACTGCTTGGCAGCCAAAGAAGAGCAGAAGAACACCATATCTGATTCTAGGATTGTTTTGAGGATGATGCTGATATGGCGACACCGTAGGTGTACATTCATTTCTAGGCCATTTTGTTTGAACACACGTTCCGCTTTGGGCGCATCATCGTTCCAGTCTTTCATGATATGAAAGGCGAAAGATTGCGATTTTATATCCTCAAAGGTTATGTATTCAAGTTGACTGAGAGGGTGATCGGTACGGCAAACAAGAACAAAGTCGTCTTTTCCTACCTTACGTTGAATGAAGCTTTTTGGTAACTCAATAGGGAAGTAATTGACTCCAATTCTTGTTTCTTTCTTGTCGAGCGAGTCAGGCGTCGAACTTTCCCAATCTTCGATTGTTAATTCAACCTTAGGTGCTTGCTGTGAAAGAAGCTGGATGAAAGGTGGTACGAGCCATTCAGCAATGGAGGCATTCATCGCAACAGTGAGCTTCTCTTTACAAGTCGCTGGAATAAATTCTTTGGGTGCAAAGAGTGAGTTGGTTTGAGACATCAGATGCGGAACTTCATGCGCCAATTCTTCACCTCGAACCGTTAGTTCCAATTTTTGACCATTACGTACGAGTATTTCATCTCCTATCAACTCTCGTAGTTTGAGTAATGACCGACTGATAGCAGACTGACTAGTATTGAGTTCTTTAGCTGCTAATGTTGTGCTTTTTACTTTCAATAAAGTTTGCAGCGTAAAGAGTAAGTTCAAGTCAATTTTTGCCATACATAAATCCCATCAAAAATTAGGTATATTTTTGCTTAAAAGTGCATTCAGACTAACACAATACGAAATGGTAAGTTTCATGAGTCAAATGCTAAGCCACCATAGAAAAGTACCCTCTCTATGGTGGCGGTGAATTAATTGTAAATTAGGTCAGTGATAAATTATTTTTTTATTCGAGTGAATGGCGTTGCTTTCCACTCATCATTTTTTACTTTATCGCCCGGAGTATACATTCGAAGTACTGCGTACCATCCGTGGTCTGGAATCGGTAAGAAGTTTTCGTTATCTGCTTGGCCTTCCGTATTTGAGCTCATGAAAATAGTATACGTGCCATCAGCATTGGGAGTGAGAGTACGGTCGCCGCGAGAATGACGGTTCATGTCATTCTTTTCCATGAACCGCGTCTCAGCACTGTAAGCTGTGTATGACCAAAATCCGCCTTTTTCGATGTCAGGTGCTTCAAAAGTCACCGTGTAATCGTATTTGCTACCATCAAGAGGATCCCCTTGGCTGTCGACATAGTCGGCACCATACATTGTATGTTCAGCAGGTAGTCCCCATTGACCCATGTAAGTGCCAAAGGCGTGCTGGAAGCTTGGCACTGCAGTCATTTCCTCACGAGTACCCAGAATGTCGCGAGAGTCATCGAAACCAGCGTTACTAATGTGATCAAGTCCTTGTTGTCGTGCAAGCTCAATCATTTTTTGTTCTTGGTCTGTAAAGGTAGTGCCAACTGGAGCGCCTAGTTTGAGCTTAGCGAAGTCGCTCAATAGTTTTGCGTCATGATCACGCATGGTGCCTTCCGCTAGAACGAAATTTGTTCGTTCAACCCAGTTGGTAGTTTCTGGGTTAGGGTAGTTACGCTCTATCTGTTTTGGGCCTTTTTGTCCTAAGAACTCAGAGAGAGTACGAATGGTCCAGTGGTCCATTAGCGCTTGGGCTTTCGCGGAATCATCGCCACCTAAATCCATAATTCGGCCCATCATTTTCACCAAAGGATGCTCTACGTATATCACTTGATCAACACTCGCGGGCACATCACCTTGCCAACCTTCAACGGCATACATGAAAGTGCCGCCTTTCGTTCCTCTTTGTGGGGAGCCGAACGCAGAGTCAGTAAAATGCTGCATGTTCATAGTATGGAACAACCAGTAACGATTCTCGTCATGATCAGGGATTGTAATGATCACTGGTTCAGCGGCTAAATCCATCCAACCCATTAGGTGCAAGGTGTCATTATTGATGGTTGGATGAGAGGTATAAGTATCATCAGCCAGAACTCGAATATTCTGGAATCGGTTCAGTGGGTAATCTGCTTCGACGACCGTTTCGTAAAAGTATTTGTATGCTTCATCAATGCTATACGCGTATTCATAAGCTAGTTGCTCAAGTTTTTGTTTGTCGTGTTGTTGAATAGCAGCGTTTGCTTGGACTACACGTATTGTGTCTGATGGACTGTTTGCCATGGCAGGCGCAATTAATAGAGCGTTGGTTAAAGCAAATACGATAAAAGATTTTTTCATTCTCTTGACTCTCGTTGTTGTGATTTTGGAAGAGTACATGTTCTATTATTTGCTATAAATGGTATTTATTGGGCTTAATTAATATCAAAATTGATATTAATTAAGGCAAGCGAATGAATCATGTACTGGCATTTACGGTGTTAATTTGAATTAATGGAAACCTGTTTGTGTCGCAAAGTATTAGAGCTGGTAGTTGAACTCTATACGCTGGTCACCATCAGAAAAGTCGGTGTTTTCAGTCCAGTTTGCGTAGTAACGAACATTAAAGCGGGATGTAAATTGATAAGAAATAGCGAGTTCGTGAGTGAATACACTGTCTGAATTTTCCATTCCATATTGAGTAAACTCGTCAGAACCTGACAATGTTGTCATCCACATTGGGTTGTAGTTGATCCAAATATTATCTGTGACTTCAAATTTGGTGTAAGTACCCACTACCGCAAATGTGCCTGGGAAACCATAACCACCGACAGCATCGCCATTTTCGTCAAAGCTATTACTAAATGCTGTACCGACACCTGCCAGTGGGTATAGATTGAGTCGCCCCAATTTCGGTAAAGCTTGAATGAAACTGTAGGAAGCTGTACCTGATTCGCTATTAAAATCGTAATTAAGATCAATTTGATTAGCGCGACCATTGATCGTGTTCACTGAGAAATTACGATAGCGAACAGAGTCAATAGAGTCGTTGACTGGATGTTGGTCGTTGTCAGTCCAGCCAAAAGTTTCACCTCCAATACCTTTAACCTCGAACACGTTCATACCGGCTTGGTTGTCTTTACCGGTATCGTAGGTTTGGCCAATTTTTAGGTTAAGACCTTTGTCGGTGATCCCTCCGCCCACTTGGGTAAATACAGCCAACGGGTCCGACATATCTTCAACGGCGTTGTTGTCATCGGCGAAGACATTGATGGAATACATCAGAGGAATGGTGAATAAAAGGTAAGCGTTTTTTTTCATAGTAGACCTATCGTCATGCACCACATTGAGTAAACCGAAGTGGCTACGTTGTGGCTGAATTAGTGGATGACAAGAGGTTAACGATTCTTGGTTTTTGGTTCTATATTATTGATTGAATAGGGTTTATATCGAATTTGGTATAAATTTAAGGGGAGATGGATAGGTTAGATAAGTACGTGTTTCAGATGCGGTTTCTTGTTTTATCCGACAGGTTTAATTAATGGTCAGCTGTACCAATAATTCGTTCGGATAAAACAAAAAGCGGTCAAATCGAGCTTTTACATGAAACAAAAGTAGGTATGAGAGTGACTCGTTACCTCTTTCTCGGACGCTTTTCTACCAAGCCATTGCGTTCTAAGCCGCGTCTTACGCTGCTGCAGAGTTTACCAAAACGACGCAGTTCTTCGAAGTTGGGTCCTTGTCCGATTGAAATACTGTGTTCCCAGTACATCAATTCTGTGTCGACCATCTCTAGCAATTTTTTAGAACAACCAGAGCAGTTACCCTTTGGGCCACAGATAAACGTCTCTGACTCGTAAAGAGGGAGTTCGTTCTTCACTTCTTCGATGAGATTCAACATCGCTGAGTTTAAGTCTGGCTTCTTGTTGGTGAGTGGTTTTAAGCTTTGTGCTTGAGGCGCGATCATTGAAGGAGTTTGTGTGTTGGATTGTAAATTCAAAGCAGCTGATGACATATCAAAGGCCTCAAGGAAAGAAGAAGAGGGGCATCCTACTCTTCACAAGAACGTGAACCTTGATGTAGTGCAATAAGCGTGGAGATATATCCGAAAGAGGTAGGGGAAATAAGGGAGTGAGAATGATGGTGAGTGAAAAGGGGAGCCAAAAACGGCGTGGCTCCCTCAATTAAAGCTTACTATTAACTAGAGCCTACTATTAACGAGAACCCTTAGAATTCAGCGTCAAACTGGAACTCCATCCACTCTTTGGTGACTGGGTGATGCAGCGCAAGCCTTTCAGCGTGCAGGTGCAATCGGTCAGCTTTGTTGCCATACAAGCCGTCACCAACGATAGGCATGTTAAGCCCTTCTTCATGTGAACAGTGAACGCGCAATTGGTGCGTACGGCCAGTTTTCGGGTGCAGGTAAACCTTGGTTGTTTCTTGGTTTCGCTCAATCACTTCCCACTTGGTTTCAGCTGGCTTGCCGTGTTCGAAGCAGACAATCTGGCGAGGACGATCGTACAAATCGCCACGTAATGGCAAGCGAACATAACCTTCATCTTCCGTTAGAACGCCTTCAATCATTGCGACGTATCGCTTTTCGACTTCACGAGTAATGAACTGCTTCTGCAAGCTTTTGTTCGCACGTCGTGTAAGCGCGAATATCAGAATGCCAGAGGTCGCCATGTCCAAACGGTGAATCACAAATGGGCCTTCAACATCAGGATGCATTTCTTGAACGCGAGTATAGGCCGAATCTTTGATGGTTTTGCCTGGTACGGATAGAAAACCGGCTGGCTTGTGTACCACAACGATGTGATCGTCTTGGAACAAGATATCGAGGTCTTTGCCTTCAGCTGGATTTTCTAGCAATGGGTTTGGATCCACCTCTAGGCCTTTCATCATGTGGCCTAAAATCGGTACACATTTGCTTTGGCAAGAGGCGTAGTATTTCTTGTGCTTACGGATTTCAGACTTCGGTGAGCGACCCCACCAAAATTCAGCCAGTGCCAGTGGCGTATAGCCATTCAGATACGCATATTGAAGAAGTTTTGGCGCAGCGCATTCGCCAGAACCAGCTGGTGGAATCTTATTTGGCGTGTTTTCAAATATCTGGTTCAGGTCTTCGACATTACCTTCCGCATTTTGGAAAGCGTATTGTGAAAACAACTTGTGTTGAAGCTGATGAGAGATGTGTGCTCTTTGCTCTTTGAGCTCAGCTAATTGAGTCGTAAATACTTCAACTTTGCCCTGAAGCTCATTCAGAGTTTGTTCCCAGTTGAGCTTAAGGTACTTCTGCTGATTCTTGTCGGCAACACTGGCTTTGTTTAGCTCGTTATTTAGCTGTTCGAAAGCTTGCTCATTAAGGTTTTCTTTACCTTGTTCACGTTGTTCTTTACGCGTTTTGCGACCTTCAATAATCAACAAGCGTTGCGCTTCGATCTCTTTTTCTGCCTGTGCTTTCTGCTGTGCTAACTGCTCACACAATTCGAGATATTCAGTGTTGACTTGCAGCGCTTTAAATTTCGCATTCACAGCCATCATGTCAGCTGTGTCTTGATGGAAAAAGCTGTCGCTGCTCAACATGTCGAATACGGGCGGCACAAAATGGGGCAGTAGGTTTTGGTCGGCGATTTTCCCAGAGAAAGCAGAGAAGTACCCCAGCTCACCTTCTGGGCTTCTTACTAACAACACACCAAACATCTTGCCGCGACCTGCATCAGAATCGAGTCCGAAGTCATGTTGCCAATCGATTTGAGTTTCTAAGTATTGTTGAAGCTGATGCGAGGCGATTTCACACAAAGGGTGCGGTTCATAATAGAACGGGAAGGTGAAACGCTCAGGTAACGAATATGACTCGATCGGCTGTTGAAAACGAGTGAAGCAATGCTCAGGTGTGTGGCTGTTTTCTGAGTCGTGCGTTGGTTTTGATGAGTGCATATTGTCGTCTTACTTCATGGTGATAAATGGCTGTGGAACTATGGTGTATGCTTTGAGAGCTTAAACACAGTACAAGGCGGCGATTCTACTCTTTATCGAAATGCGCCTCAAATAAGATTCGCTCAATGACTGGGTACCAAGGCTGTTCTTGAACATATAAGGTTTATTCTTTGGCACAAAACTTCAGCAGTTGCGCTCGATAGCTATAAATTGATGAGTGGCCTCTCGTTTTTAATCATAGAAGACAACTTCGCAAACGAAGGGTGGTAGCCTTGCCGCCCTCTTGTTCAACCTAAGGTAACGTTATGATTCCACTCAATACTTCGATTGTATCCGGTGTCGCAATTTCTGAGATCGACGGACAAACGAAAATGCTATTAATGAAGCGTGTGAAAGGCGAGTTTTGGTGCCATGTTGCAGGCTCGATTGAAGCAGGTGAAACAGGCTGGCAGGCTATTGTTCGTGAGTTTGAAGAAGAGACAAAAATTCAAGTGGAAGCCTTGTATAACGCGCAGTTTCTGGAGCAGTTTTACGAGGCGCACGTGAACGTGATTGAGCTAATCCCAGTGTTTGCAGTTGTATGTCCGCCCAACCAAGCGATTGAACTGAATGACGAACACACAGAGTACCGCTGGTGCGATTTAGAGGAAGCGAAAGCGCTCGCGCCATTCCCTAACCAGCATGCCGTCTACGATCATATTTGGTCGTATTTTGTTGATAAGCCAGTCAATCCGCTTTACCGAGTGAAACTGAACTAGCATTGGCTGTTTAACAGTTAAGACTTACCAAGATACGGGGTTAAAAAGGCGCTCACTTGCACTTGGCATAGCCCTATATCCACTTTCACTCCGTGCGACTCGAGTATCGCTACACCACGACCATTATTGCGCGGGTCAGGGTCTAGCATGGCAACGACGACGTGTTTTACACCTGCTTTGACCAATGTATTGGCGCAAGCGGGTGTTCTGCCAACAAAAGAGCAAGGCTCTAAAGTTACGTAAGCGGTAACGCCTTCCATTGTTCCATCCGTTTTGTCGTCATATCTATTCAGTGCTTCGACCTCGGCATGATTTCCACCGACCTTTTGTGTGTACCCAACCGACACCACCTTATCGTTTTTCACCAAAACACAGCCTACTGGCGGGTTTGGTTGGCAATCAGGTAGGGCTTGGCGCGAAGCTTCGAGAGCTTGCAACATGTATTGTTGGTTCATGGTCGTTACTCTGTATGACGAGAGGGCGCAGCAGTTAGTGGCGCGCGCAGTTAATGAGATGGTTAGTTACTAACTTACTAAGCTAACAAGCGGGGCATATTCGATCTGATTGGACTTCGAGTCAATGGTTTTAGCTTTGAGTTCGACTGCCAGTTAATTGGTGCCAATGACTGACTTTGGTCGATAGCTAATTTTGGTCAATCGTGTTTCCAATCCTTAACTTGGGCCAGTGAGTTAGCCAGTTTTTAGATTGTACTCGTTGGTCAAACACATCTCTGCTGCGATTGGGGTTCGGCGTGATCTTCAAATCAAATAAGCTTTCTAAACCAAAAGCTGAGATACACTCTATATCTCCATCGAGGTTTTGTTTTACGGCGATAGCGGTCTCTTTCTCTGGCCAGTAACTTATCGCATCTAATGAGCCGTGGTAAGGCTCATCTTTGTTTCTGATGTGCATGTTGGCTTGATTACGAACTTGCCAGTTGAGTTCAGGTAACCTCTCTTGAAGCTGGGCTTCGTATCGAATAGCCGATTCGTAAGAGGTATCACCGCGATCAAAGTAGATCACATCAATGTCATTGAGTGGTGTAGAGGAGTCAAAACCATGTAGGTGATCCCAGACTCGATTCCTCACAAAGCCAGCGGCGACATAACACTGCGGTAAACCCAATTGAGAGACACACTCTAATACCTGCATTCGCAAGAGATCTTGTTTGATCAATGTGATGATGCGATCGGCTAAGGGCTCTGTCATTGTGGTGTGGTCACGTCGGTGACTTGATAATGACGTGTCACGTTCTTTGAGATCTGACCCCATTCAGAAGCTTTGACGCGTTGCTGGTGGGCTTCGAACGCATCACGATTCGTGAATTCCTCGTAAACTTCAAAGCGATTAGGTTGAAGTGTGCTTTGACTGACTCGAAACACAATACAGCCAGGTTCTGACAGTGTAAGTTCTTTATGAACAACCAACGCTTGTGTGACCGCTTCTAGGTCGTTGTCAGGCACGAGAATATGCCCTTGTAGAATGACTTTACTCATTATTACGTCCATTTAATTTTGCCCATTACTCGCTTTTTCCAATAAAAGCGCCGTCCGTTACAAACATAATCCCATTTTGAGTTTGTGTCGTATAGGCTAATGTGAATAAAAAATGGTCAATATAGTTGGAATTTAGGTTACACCGTAACTTTTATTGCTGAAGGTGATAAGTTAATAGGTAGGAAAGGTAAGTTATTGGGAACTTAATCTGCGTTGGTCCGGTCTATTAAACAGGTATCATTGAACTGTATTGGTACTGAAATGAATTTGTCATCTGAGATAACTAATCTTAATTTCGAACAACGGCTCATCGGATTAAATGGAGCCATAGTTGATATCTAGGTCATACTTTGATGTAAATGGTACTTAAAACCCTATATGTTTTGTGATTTGTATCATTGATCTGGCCGTCAAACACCGTTAAATTCGAATGGTTGGCAATAAAAAATAGCTCAAGAAGAGCAGTTAAAGAAAAGGAAATATCCCTTATGAAAAAAATGAGAAGAGCACAGCTTCATCGCGTTCGTATCCAATACTGGAAAGACACGTCAAAAGAAGCTTCAAAGAAATAAGCTTTATATCTAAACCTATAAAGTTACAAAGCTGAAAGCGAAAAGGCTTTCAAACAAAACCCTCAATTGGGTATGTAAAACGCAACAAACCGATTTCAATAGCACTCTCAAGGACCTTCATCTGGTCGGCGACTAAAGAAATTATCCCCAAAGAGCTGGCAGGCATTAACAACAATGCAATTCAATGTCAGCTCATTAATACCCTCTATCGTTATACCTACTTCACTTAATTCTTACGCACCAAAATCAACTCGCATCCTCGACTATATCTTTTTCACTATTCAAGTATCTGAAACGCACTTCCCTTGAAAGAAAGCGTTAGCAAATAAAAAAGCTCCCGATTTCTCAGAAGCTTTGATTTAGATTTTGTGTGTGCGTGATGAACCTTGAGGCTCAGGCGCGATGACTCTAGCGTTGGAACAGCGTCTTCAAGCTCACATCGTCGGTTCTGTTTAACTTAAGGCTCAGCAAGTAACCGCCAATACCGAGCAGGATGTAAATACTTAGAGACAGAATCGAAACTTCTGAAAGCGCGCTGAATGGGTTGCTTGTCGTCAGTACTTTCATTGGTAGTGAAGCGATAACCGAAAAAAAGTCATTGATGCCATAGAAACCGAATAGTGCGATAGCCAACCATTTAATGGCAAAGCTAGAGACAAAGATGACAAGCAGCGGAGAGTTAACCAGTTGCGAAATCGCCAGAGTCATCGTTGCCAGTGGCAATAGAACTAACGCAACCAGCAGCATGCGACCAAAGAACACCACCCAATTACTGAGTACATAAAATAACGACTGCTGCTCAACTAACAGTGCCAATGGTTGTTCACTCGATAGGTTCAGAATCCAGAACAGAACATCAGCAAATAGAACCAATAGCGCACAGATAGCAGGGATCACCACTAATCCGAAACCTAACTTCACGGCGTGAGTCATGGCATTCGATACAGGCATACTTCTCCAAAACATCGAACTGCCTTCTTGGCGTTCTTTACGCAGTGTTTTAGGGATATAAAGCGTAGAAAGCAACAGTGAAATTAGGCCTGCGCCAAAGTAGATCACTGAATTGAGGTCTCGTGAGAAGTCTCTGTGCATGCTGCTTACGTCGCCGTTAACTTCCATTTGGAAGAAAAAGTCGTGTTGTGCTTGACCACTAAAGAACAAGCTAACGAAAAGCAAGAAACCACACAATCCGATAAACAGAGGCAGTCGAGTGTTAATTTTATGCTCGATAAGTTCTTTTTCTAGCATGTAAAAACTTGGGTGCATTATGCCTTCTCCGTCTGTGTTGCAAGGAATAGGTCCGCGAGACCAACGTTGTAGATGTTACCCAATGATTCAACCTGTTCTTTGTAATGACTTTCCAATAACCACTTAGTCGTTCCCAGCCCCGGTTGTGAGGTCAGTGGATTAAGCTTTTGGATCTCACTAGAGTGGTTGTTTGCCATATCGATAATGAAGTAGTCGTTCTCGATCTCTTCCATGCTCTTTTGCATCACACAGTGACCTTGTTTCAGAATCAACACATCCGTTAATAGGTGTTCGATCTCTGAAACTTCATGACTGGCGATGATCATCGCGCGTTCGCCGTCGTGGAACCACTCTAGAAGATGGCGATAAAAAGTATCGCGGTAGAGTAGATCTAGACCAAGCGTAGGCTCATCTAAGATCAAGACTTGAGTATCCGTTGCGATGATGATCGCAAGGTGAAGTTGAACCTTCATCCCTTTAGAAAGCTGCTTGATCGTTGAAGAGATCTTAATGTTGGTGCTGCTTAGCGTCTGTTCGGCTTTTTGTTTATTGAAGCTTGGGTGCACACCTTCTGTGTAGCGAAGCAGTTGTTTCACTGTCATCCACTCTGGCAACACGTTCACATCTGAAATGTAAGATAGGTGCTGCATGAGCTCCGCGTGCTGGTGGATAGGGTGGTAACCATTGACCTCAATCTCACCTTGATAGTTGTGCCCACCAAGCAGTGATTTGATCAGTGTCGATTTACCCGCACCATTGTGGCCAAGTAACCCAAGCACTTGCCCCGGTTTTAACTCAAAGCTGATGTTCTCGACACCCACTTGATTTGAATAGGTTTTGGTTACGTTTTTCACGGAAAGTAAAGTACTCATGACTTGTCCTTGATGTGTTGTTCTAGCTGTTTCACGAGTTCTTCGACACTCATATCAATGATGCCTAGCGTCTCAGCGATGGCTGGGATCTGTGTGTTAATGAAAGTTTTGTGTGCCGACTCTTTCAACTTTTGAAGCGCGCCTTCGGCCACATACATGCCTTGGCCGCGTTTTTTCTCTACCAAGCCTTCATCCACCAGTAACTGGTAGCTTTTCATGACAGTAAGGTGGTTGATTTTGAGATCGGCAGCAACGGCACGCACCGAAGGCAATGCTTGTTGTTCTAACCAAACACCTTGAAGAATTTGGTCACTGATCTTGGTAGCGAGCTGCCTAAAGATCGGTTGGTCGTCTTTCCATTCGGTCATAATCAAAACTGCATGGTGATATACATGTGTATAACACTAACCTTTTTATTCGAATTGGCAAGGGTTTTATAGAAATAGATAGAATATTTTTATAGTTGGATGTTCAGTAAAAACAATGTCATTATATAGCACTCCGTACTGTGGTGTTGAATTCGTATGTTGCACATTAATGACAAAAAACTGGTTTGGTTTACCAAGTATTTGCCAATAACCATCATCATCTTTTCTGCGATCATATTGAATGTGGCGATGTTCACGAGCGTAGACCACAAGGTTAAGGCGTTGGTTAATCTCATCAGAACGGATTACATTGCAGCGCAAAAGGAATCGATTGAGACCCAGGTGTTGCAGGTGTCTCAGCAAATCACGCACACCCAGCGCCTTATTGAATCTGAGACAAAAAAGAGAATCACTCGTCGCTTAGACAGAGCCTATACCGCCGCTCGAAATATCTACTCATCTAATCAACACCTGCCACAAGAAGAACTCAAGTTACTCATTCTTAATGAGATTAGAAAGCTGAGTTATGCCAAGGAAAAGGGCTATATCTATGCTTATGACATGCAAGGTAATGTGTTAGTCCATCCACTGTATCCTGAACTTGAAAACACAAACCAGTTGGAAGAGACCGACATCCGTGGCGTGCCTGTCATTAAAGAGCAAATCGACCTTCTGAAAGCGACTGATGGGGCTTATTCTCGTTATTTTGCTCCTCGTCCGGGGTTTGATGGGCAGGATTTTGAAAAGCCTCATCTCGGCAGCGACCATTTTGAAAAACTCAGTTATATCCGCCGATTTGAGCCGTTTGATTGGTATTTCGGTACAGGTGTTTCGATTGAAGATGTTAAGCGCACGAGCTACCAACGAATCCTTGAGATCCTGTCGACAGTGACGATTGGCGATAATGGGTATTTATTTGTTTTTGAGAAGAACGGCAACAGTTTGCTTCATGCGAACCAGATTTATGCCGGGCGAGAGCTTAATGTGTATGACCTCATTGGAGATGACTTCAAACAAGATGTTCTGGCTCAAGCTGAGACAGGCGGGTTTGTCGACTACATGGCGGAAGATAAACAGGGCGTGATAGGCCCAAAGAGTAGCTATGTACAGAATGTAGGCGAGTGGGATTGGATTGTCGGGACGGGTATTTACCTGAATAACGTCAATGCCTCGATAGAGAAGCGAAAGGATGAGTTATTAGCTGAGTCTCGCAACGAATTCGGGCTCGTTCTCGTCATGAGCGTACTCGTTTCCCTAGCGTGCATTTTTATCAGCGCTCTGGTTGGCCGAAGGATCTCGATACGCTTTGCTCAAATGGAACAGCGAATTTCCGATGACTTCAATCGAATCCAAAATAGCCGCCGCCGTCTTCAACATATGGCAAGACACGACTCCTTAACCGCTCTCCCAAACCGCTCAGAACTCGAACTGCAAGTCAGCCGAGCTATTGCGCATTCAAAGCTTGAAGGCAAACTGGTGGCGTTAGTGTTTGTTGATTTAGATAACTTCAAACGCATCAATGACCAATATGGTCACGCGAGCGGAGATGAATTGCTGAAACAGATAGGTCAGCGCTTCGAGCGTATCTTGGGGCCTAACGATATCGTGTCACGCTTCGGAGGCGATGAGTTTGTTTTCTGTCTGCCGGGCATTCATGACCTCGTGGAAGCGGAAAACAAAGTCAAACAAATCCAAGGTGTGTTCGAGCCATCGTTTGATCTGCATGGTTCTTCTGTTTCTGCGCAATGTTCTGCGGGCGTATCTATGTATCCTTATGATGGAACAGAGGTGGAAGAGTTGCTAACCAAAGCCGATATTGTGTTGTATAAGGCGAAGGAGCTGAACAAAGGCGATGCGGTTTTCTATGACGATGTGATCAATCAGAAAGTGAAGTATGACTTTTCGATTGAAGAACAGTTAGAAACAGCCTTAGACAAGGGCGAGTTCAGTGTGCTGTATCAACCTCAAGTGGATTCTCATACCGAGCAACTAAAAGGGGTAGAGGCGCTGTGTCGTTGGCACAATAGTGTGCTTGGTTTTGTGTCTCCGCTGGATTTCATTCCGGCAGCAGAACGAGTCGGTAAGATTCACGAGATTGGTGAGTTTGTGTTAAGAAAAGCGTGTGTAGACACCTTAAGCTTAATGCCAAACGGACCAGAAGCAGTATGTGTTTCTGTGAACGTGTCACCTAAACAAGTCTTTGAACTTGGCTTCGATGACAAGGTGATTAGTCTCGTTGAAGAAGTGGGCATCGACCCTTGTCGAGTCACTCTCGAACTGACAGAAAACATCCTCATTAAAGATCTGCACATTGTTGAGCCGATACTGAGAAGGCTTCGTGAGTATGGGTTTGGTATCTCGCTCGATGATTTTGGAACGGGCTTTTCATCACTGAATTACCTCAATACGTTGCCGATCACCGAGATCAAGATCGATCGCTCTTTCATTGGCAAGCTCAACTCCAGCCAACACAGCGAAACCTTGGTTAAAGCGATCATTGATATTGGTGCGTCTTGCCAAATGAAAGTCGTCGCGGAAGGGGTCGAGACCCCAGAGCAGATGGCGAAGTTGCAGCAATACCATTGTGACTTATTACAAGGTTACTACTTCGATAAGCCACTCTCTGCTCAAGGGTTAGTTGATGCCTATTTTCCTGTGAGCTCTGAAAGTCTTGCGTTAAGTAACGCCTAATCCAATTGATGCCTTAGCGTTCACAGGTGCTTTGCTAGGATTAAGCGCTCAAAGTGATTAGCTTGTCGTGCCTTGAGGTCGGCTATATAGGTAACCTTGATGCAGGTTGTAGCCCAACTGACACAAGATATATTGCTGCCTGCGCGTTTCGACACCCTCGTAAATCATCGTAATGTTGGATAAGCGTCCAATCTCTGAGATGTTAAGCAAGACACCTTGATGGTGCTCACCTGATTCGATGTCTTTAACAAAACAACGATCCAGCTTTAGATAGGTTGGCGAGATAATACCGATGATCTCGATGTTGTTATTACCTGTCCCAAAGTCATCCAATGCGATGGTGATCCCCAGCTTTTTGATTGCCTTGATGTTGTCTATCACCTCACATCCATAACCAATGTTTGAGTATTCAGTTATCTCAACCACAAATTCATTCGCTTCCATCGCATCCAAATGCACTTTGAGCTTTGAAAAGTTATTCCCGACTAAAGCACTTGGGCAGACGTTGACACCGTAGATCTCATGGCTGTTGTTCAACTTGGCGTTTTTGACCGTTTCGACAAGTAAAATCGTATGAAATGTCAGTAGGTTGGTGCGTCTCATGGTGTTGATGAAGCTCAAAACCCCGACATTGCGCACCCTAGATAATAGCTCGTAGTACAAAACGGTGTTGTCTTCTGTGTTGATGATTGGCTCTTCTTCAAACGAGATGTGTTTCCAGCGATACAGGTAAATAAAGAAACCTAAAATATATGAGCGATAAAGTAGGGTGGCGAGCAGCAGTGAGAGTGCAACCCACAGTGCCACGATATCGTCACTGTAGAAAGTGATCGAGGCACCGCTCGGTAGCTCAGAAGTATAAATCGGCTGACTGTTATCGCCGAGGTTGAGAATGTAGTAGCCATTCTTTTGTATAGAGACCGAATCAACCAACAGAGGCAACAGTGAGTTTCTGTAACGCGCCTCAATAGAACCTTTGGAAATTCGAACCGTCAGATCGATATCATTTTCAGGGTCACTGAAACGCGAATAAGTGAAGTCACCACTGTCGTAGAAGTCATCAATCTTATCGAGTTCCACATACTGTGAGCGGCTTTTGGATATATAGCACGAGCCATGAGGGGTGGTCATGACGACCGAATCGAGGTTGAGTGAGTGCCTTAATGAATGCACCGCTCCAGGGCTGTCACAGCCGTAATCCATTACCTCTTCTGCAATATGTTTGGTGTTCCCACTGTATTCATCTGCAATTTTCGTTGTATAAAGGATTTGGAAAAAGTAGACAACGAACAAGAAGAATGACGTCGCGGTGAACACGGTTATCAAAGCCCTGATCAACTCCTTGTGATAGGTGTTGAACATCAGCTTGAGCATCTCTACCTGACTGGGTTTGAACTGGTTGATGTTGTCTTTGGGCGCTATGCGGTTTTCTGAGCTCTTATCGAGATCAATAAAATAGCCAACCTTATAAAGGTTAGAAATGAGTTCACTATTATTATCAACCTCGGCTTCTTCACATAAGTTTCGATATTTCTTTCTTATAGACGCGATAATATTCTTTAATGCGTACAAACTGAACTCTTCATCAAAATGCGATTTAAAAGACTCTTCAACATCTCTAGCGGATTGAGGGTTAGAAATTGAAGCATTCTCAA
The DNA here is from genome assembly GCF_022397895.1 of Vibrio sp. Isolate33. Classification (NCBI taxonomy): domain Bacteria; kingdom Pseudomonadati; phylum Pseudomonadota; class Gammaproteobacteria; order Vibrionales; family Vibrionaceae; genus Vibrio; species Vibrio sp. Isolate33. Next base: position 712,949 of record NZ_JAKEUP010000001.1, on the reverse strand, counting down.
TTAAATATTTGAAGACAAAACTCTCTTTACTATTAAGAGTTTCCTCTGATATCTTATTACTGTCTCTTTTGATATATATTTTTTCTTCATTATAGATTAGTTGCAAGCTCTCATTATTGTTATTTATATTGAAAGAACAGTGCATAGTTCAACTCCTAAGCGATAGTTATTATATTTGTGTGATTGATATGTGATGGCTGGGATTGTCATTCAACCCAAGAGTCCGTTCTAAATAACATAACTAAAATGTCACCATTTCCTCTTAAGATGTTGATACTAATCGCAGAATCTGGGCTGTAATGAAAGGTTATAGAGATGTTCACCCAAAACTTGAATTTATAAATGAAAGCCGATGTTTTACAAGAGACAAGGGGGATTTATCCATTTGTTTTGGTATTTATCCATTTGTAAGCCGCTATATCAGCAGTTTTAACCATAACTTTAGTGATTGCTAATGTAGTTGCGCGTGGTATTTGTGGTGGTTATTGATGGGGCTGATTTATCAGGTTTTTTCAGGATAAAATTTAATTATAAGGAAGTAGGTAATATTAATATCATTTAATTGAGGCATTATATTTCTTTATTTAATGAGATTTCTAATTGACACTAATATCAGTAGTGGTTTTGTCGGGGTTTTATGAATAGGCTTTATCAATTAATGTAATGTTATTAAAATCTTGCTTTTTAATTTTAACTAAGAAGGGTGTAACTCAAAGCGTTAGGTCGATTGAACTGTGACGTTGATTCCATGATTAAGCTGTTTTTGGTTAGGTTTGTGCTCTATTTTGTTGAAAGATATTTCAATTTTATATGAGTGAGGTTTTTATAATGCCTGTGTCACTGGAGAAACCTTACTATATTAACGACTTGTTTCAATAAACATTCTTTTTGAGTGACTTATAACCAGAAAGCAAGAGTGGCTTTTGATTAATTAATACGCACTATCAAACATAGTTCTAAGTAAGTCGGTTTTGTTTTATTTACAGCGCTGAAAAAGCCCCTAATTAGACGGGCTAATAGGAGCTCTCGGCAGCTTTCTTTTGAAGACTTTCTTGCGACGCCTTTTGTTTTAAACGTTCCTTTGGCAGCTTTTCTTTCTACCGCTTTTTTGACAAAGAACGTAAGGCTAAAGACTAAACGCCAAAGAGGCTAGAAGTTGAAGCTGGCGGTAACACGCACCACATCTTCTTCAAATGGTGTTGTGCCTCCAGAACCATCTGGCACCATTGCAGAATCGTTGATCTTACCGTAATCCACCGTTAGGCCTATCATGCGCCAGTTCACTGTTGTACCGATTGAGCCATAGACGTTATCGATATTGAGGCCGTTAAGTGAAGCATCGTCAAACTCCACATCTGCATTTAGGTAGTTGATACCAATTTTAGGGATGATATCGAACTCGGCGATTTCAAACTTATAACCGATGTTGGAGTAAAGGCCCCATGCATCTTGTGAGTTTGGTTCAGGCAGATCTACTGCTTCTGTTCCCAATGAGAAACCACCACCGACCACGATATTGTTCGACAACTCTCTACTGTAGCCGAAGGTTGCCAGTTCTTGATTGCCGATGAAAGTGACACCAGCTTCGATAGAGTTATCGCGGTCTTTTGCGAATGCAGACAATGGGATACATACCGTTGCGATAACGATGGCTGGTAAAACGAAGGTTTTCTTTTTCATGATTCTCTTTCTCATTTTGTCAGGATGGAAAAAGTCTACGCAATAATGAGGCTCAAATATGAGTCGCGGCACAGTCAAGAATGAGCTGAAAAAGAACTGACATTAGGCGGATAAAACTCACCTAAATATGGAGATCAAGGTAAGGTTTTATGGTTGGGCAGTGAGCGGTAGATGTCGTTTAACATGCACCGTCAAGAACGACGATTTGCGGTTCTTTTTCCGGTTGATAGAGTACCTGGCAAAAATCACCAACAGGTGAATAGGTGTAACTCTCCGTATCAAAAGAGATAGCAGCGACTCTTTCTGCATTGCTGCCTTCCTCGACTTCTTTGTTGTTTACGTAGAGTTCAGCTTGGTCAATATTCAGCAGACGTCTTAAGGAATCGACGTAAGCGATTGGGTAACCATGACAGACGTAGTAGGTTTCAATTTCAGTCTTTTCAACGTAGTCACATTCTCCCTCCACACCAGCAATCGCAGATTTCGCATAGATCATGTCGATGCCCGTGCAAAGCTTGCCAGCCACATCGTGTATTTTGCTCGCGCGAGCGCTGCCCTGAATATCTAAGAATTTGACCATGGCCGTGGCAGAAACCACCGCTAAGATCAGTACAGCGACGATAAGTTCTAAGAGAGTGAAGCCGTTTTGTCTGCTCATATTTACCAATGAATGAATCTGATTAAGTGACGGTTTGAGGGTAATCGAAATGCTAAAACCATTACAGAGAGTAGGTGTAAGTACAAGCTGATGGTCTAATTCGACATTATGATTAAATCATTAATTAACAAAGAGTTATGTGTGTATCTTTGTTGTTTTGCGTAATGTAAGCCTACGTAAGCGTTCACATTGGTGCTATTACCTTGTTTATTAATCATTCAAAGCTCTAACTTGTTGATAAAAATAACTTTATTAATCGACTTATCGAACGAATAAAAATTGGCTTTCGACTTCGTTTGACGGGATTGGCTTGCTAAACAAATACCCTTGAAGGTATTGGTATCCACAGTCGATTAAGAAGTCTTTTTGTGTTTCGGTCTCGACGCCTTCTGCCACCACTTTGAGCCCCAACTTGTCGCAAATTGCGTGGGTCGCTTGGACAATCGCTTTGCTTCCTTTGTGCGAACCGTGAACAAAGCTTTTATCGAGTTTTACGGTGCTAATTGGTAAGTCGTGCAGCATAGAGAGGGAAGAGTAGCCAGTGCCAAAATCATCAAGGTGGAGTTCAACGCCTAATTTGGAGATGTCGCTTAATGCTTGTCTTACTTCACCGTGTTTGAAAATCATCGAAGACTCAGTGATTTCAAGTGCAATGTTTTGCGGTTGGATATTGTAGAAGTTAAGCATCGCAGACAGCTGCTCAGCAAAGGTTGCGTGCATTTGAATGCTCGAGATGTTGATGCTCATCATCAGCTCGCTATCAAACTCTCGATGCCATATTGATAGCTGTTTCAGTGCTGAATTGAGCACCCATTTTCCGAGTGGCACTATCTGCCCAGTTTCTTCCGCCAAGGTGATGAATTCATCAGGGCCAATGTTACCGAGCTCTTTGTCTGACCATCGAAGTAGCGCTTCAAAGCCCTTCACCTTGTCACTGTTGGTATTCATGATCGGCTGATAATGCAGATCGAGATCTTCGTTTTCTAGGGCTTGGGTTAATCGATGGCGGATTTCTACTTTTCGGTGAAGCGTTTGTGCTAAATCTGGCGTGAAGGTTTGGAAGCGGTTTCGACCATTGGCTTTAGCAATATGCATCGCCATCCCCGCTTGTTTGAGCAATGATTCTTGATCCACGGCATTATCGGGGAAATGTGCAGTACCAATGCTGCAACCGACTGAGAGCGTACCAATACCTCTGATATGAAAACTTCGGTTTAAGGCATCGATAATTCGGGTGCAAAGCAGTGGGATATTTTGATTTCGGCAGGTGTGGGCAATCACTATGAACTCATCACCACCGAATCGACCAATCATGCAGGTCTCGTCAACGAGTTGCTTCAGACGTTCGCCCACTTGTTTGAGCAGTTGGTCACCCACACTGTGCCCGTAGGTGTCATTAACCAGTTTGAAGCCATCAAGATCAACGAACATCAACTCAAAGGGAGAGCGATAGGCAATACTGGTTTCCAAGAGGTTGGTGATTCCACGGCGATTGTATAGCTCGGTTAAACAGTCGTGCTCTGCATTGTATCTGGCCTTGATCAGCTTCTCTTTCTGTTTGGTGGTACAAGTCAGGTTTAACAGCAGTTCACTCTTATCAAATAGCCATTTTCCCTGCACATCAAAGTGGTGGGCTTTATCACCAATATGGCAGCTGACTTCTTCTAAAATCTCTCGCCCTTTGCGTGCAGAGAACAACCAGTGGGCTGCAATTTCTTCACTTGAAACAAAGTCGGAGAGGGTGGAAAACGGTGCGCCATAGTTCTGGAAAAACGCTGAGTTAGCACTTACTACCGCTCCCGATCTATCAAATAGAAGGGAGAGGTTCGAACCGTCCGAGCAAGCGAGGTCGTGCTTTAGGCTCCCTTCCTCCGCGACGACTTGTACCAACATGCCGGTTCGTCCGTCTGGCAGTGGGATCCCAGAAAACAAACACAGTGCTCGTTTAGCTATATACTTGGGCGTGAAGTTCCACCAAGTTTTGATGCTTTGATTTCGGAGAAACTGCCTTTGGTACTCTTCAAGTGTTGCTTCTATCGCTTTGGACATCTCGACACTGAAATCACGTGACGTCAGCTCAAACAGAGATTCAGACTCCCAGAGAGGTAGAGCACTGCTGTTTGCCCAAGTTATTCTCTTATTATCAATGTCATATATCCAAATAGGACATTGGAGATACTCGAAGGGCTGATAACTTGTCATCATATTGAACTCGGCACACGGATATTTGGGTCGAACGAAGCCCACTGAACTCATGCCGTCAGTAGGCTGTTTGTCTTTATATTTATTTTTAATTTCAACTTTTACAGGTTCAGTGAGCGGATGATTTTCGTCACTTTACCTTGCGGCGTGGTCTCGATGACATAGCCTTTTTTGTCATCAAATATCTCACCATCAATCAACTGCCATCCATTCGGTTGTTTTGTGATCTCTTTAGGAAAATCTTTGTCGAACATCGAATAATTTGGATAAACCGTTTCGATGGCTTCGAACAACAGCTGAGCCTCATCTTGGTTAGTGACCACGAAGTTTTCCTTAAGACACATGGTTAACTCTGGCAATGGTTGGGTTGTGTAAGGTTCTGTCACCGTACCCAATACACCGTTGTGCGAGTAAAAGAGGTATGAACCACTGCTGCTCTCGTTGCCGTCTGGCGACTTGATTGAAGGCGTGGCGCTGTAGAATTCACAGCTAAAAACCATCTTCTGAATAATGCTGCTTTGTGGTGTTACCTGAATGTCTATCCAAGCACTGACTTGTTCCTGAATCTTGTTCACTGTGTCATGTTTATTGGTGTCAGCAATAAGCGGTGTTGAAACTAAAGCAGTGGTTGTAAGTAACAGTGAAAGCGATTTATTCATCTTAAAGAGGGCCCTGTGTCCAAGTGGTGGTTGTCTAATAACGAGTTAATTCATTGGTTGGGTGAATGTTACTTTAGGAACTTACGGCTTAACAGGATTTGTGGCGTGCTCAATAATGGAAAACACTGGCTTATTAAATAAGTAATCGATTTCTTTTGATTTAAGACTCAGTGAGTTGGTTTATTAGCCTGCTTGGTTGTTACTTTATAGTGTTATTCACTGATATGAGCTGAGTGTGCGGATAGTTGATTTGATCGGAATTTGTAAACGCCTTAAATGTAAGTGCGCGTAAGAAAATAAAGCAAATGTAAGCGAGCGATAAGCGGACAAAACACGTCAACTCCTCCCTCAGTTTGCAGCACCCTTTATGCTACAGCCTTTGTAAAGAAAGGCTCAGTGGTTGCTGAATTCCGTATTTTGTAAACGTGCATGTACAAAAGTGATTACTATGTTTTGCGTACGGTAAAGTTAAGGCTCTAATAACAACATTGATGATATATGACCAGTATATATACTGCCCTCGCTTTTAATAAATACTGGTGATAGGAATGTCAAAAACCAAAGTGCTCATTGTTGAAGATGACCAAGAGATAGCTCGTTTAACTACGCTTTACCTCGAAGCTGAAGGCTACAGTGTTAGCGTTGTTCATGAAGGGAATTTGGCACTTGAAGCGATCCGAAGTATTGAACCTGATTTAGTGCTGTTGGACTTGATGCTTCCAGGCATGAGCGGCGCGCAGATCTGCCGTCAGGCTCGTGAGTTTTACAATGGCATGATCTTAGTGCTAACAGCTTCTGCCGATGAAATGAGTGAGGTCAGCTTATTCAAGTTTGGTGCGGATGATTATGTTGCCAAACCGATTCGTGGCCATGCCTTATTAGCTCGAATTGAAGCGTTATTGCGTCGAGCGGCGCCTGTTGCAAAAGCGCAAGAAACCGCGGCTGAAAAGCAGTGCGATATTGTCATCAATAGTGCGGCTCAAAGTGCCACCTTGTATGGGCAAAACCTCAAACTTACCTCTGCTGAGTTTGAAATATTAAACCTCCTTGTGAATAACATCTGTCAGGTAGTGACACGAGACCAGTGTTGTCAGCTATTCCGAGGGATCGATTACGCGTTTAACGACCGCTCGATTGACATGCGTGTTTCTGGTTTACGCCGCAAGCTGCGCATTCACGCAAAAGATAAACAGCTGATCCGCACAGTTCGCAACAAGGGGTACATGCTGGTTGCGTAAGTTCATTACTGCGAAACTGCGCTCGGTTTCGATGTTTGCTCGTTTGTACCTTGGGATTGTGACGGGAATGTCGGCAACGATATTTTTGTTTTTGAACCTTGGTGAAGGGCACATGCGAAGAACCGAGATTGAAACCTTCCTCAACGACGGTATTTACTTTGCTGAGCAGTACACTCGCCAACATAACCAAGAAAACTCACTCTATAAAGAACTCGATAGAACAGGCTACCAACAATTTTATATCTTCAATTTACGCCTGTTGGAGAATTGGTCGGGCGAAGCGCCTTGCCAACGATGTGAGTTATACACCACCTTGAATGGTGTGCCGATTTATCTGAGTGACAACAATCTTTATTCGGCAGTTTTTCAGTTGCCTAATTCTCGATTTAGCTTTGCATTCAGTGAGGTAGGGGATTTCTTCTCTCCCGAAATTGAATGGTATGAGGATTCAGAAAGACACTTCCTAATAGGGTTGTTACTGGCTGTCATTGTGGCGATTGGAGCAAGTGTTTACTTACCTGTGAGGCGTTTTCAAGAAAGAATAGAGCTGTTAGTCGAGAAGCAAAAACAGTTCGGTAAAGGCAAGCTCAGTACCCGTTCGGAATTGGACGAGATTCACCCTGTCTCTGATTTGGCTAGCAGTTTTAACTTCATGGCTGAAGAGATCGAGAGCAAGGTGAAACAGAGTCATATCTTTGCTCAAGCAATTCCACACGAAGTGCGTACGCCGTTGAGTCGCATTCAGTTGGCGACTGATATTTTAAGAAGGGGAGCACCAGAACATCATCAAGCGCTTTTTGATGACATTGACACTTACATTGAGGATATCAACGACCTCACATCTGAAATTATCATGCTGTCGAAACTGAACGTTATGGATAACTCCTTCTTTGAACTGGTAAAAGTGAGAGCTAGCCTGCTTGAGTATTGTCTTGATAGGATTCGCTATTCGCAGTTGGATAACGTGACCTTCGATTCTAAAGTTCAGCAAGAGAGCACGATAAAATGTGATTGCTCAATGGCGCGCTTAGTGTTTGATAACATTCTTAAGAATGCAGGCAATTACACACAAGACAAAGTGTGGATGACGCTGGATGAGAACTCAGAAAACTGGCTGGTGGTGATTGAAGATAATGGTTCTGGGATCCCGGAAGAGCGACGTGATGAAGTGTTTCTTCCGTTTTCTCGTTTAGATTCGAGTCGAACATCGGCAACGGGTGGGTTAGGGTTAGGTCTTGCGATTGCTCTATCTGCGGCTAAAAAGCTCTCTTGGGACATTAAAATTGATGACAGTAACCATGGCGGAGCAAAGTTCAGTATCGTAATTCCTAAGACCGTATAACTGGGCGCTTTGAGAGTCGCCTAAGCTCCAGGTTCCAGATTCTAGATTCTAGGTTTTAGATTCTAAGTTCTATGCTCTAGGTTTAGCTTCGTAAAACAACAAAGCCACGGTCGAATACCGTGGCTTTTTAATATGCTCATTTACCAAGAAGTAAGCGCTTAGGAGGTAATGCTAAGAGCGGTGGAGCCCGTAAATCGCATGGTCAACGATGCGACCATTTAAGTTCTCATTACGCGTGATGATGCCTTCTAAGGTGAAATGTAAGCGCTCACAAACCTTGCGACTGCTTTGGTTGCCCGTTGCGGCTGATATCTCGACCTTTTCCATATCTAACTCATTGAAAGCAATATCAATCAGCTTCGCGACCACGCGGGTAACAATCCCCTTTCCTTGATACGTTTCAGATAGCCAATAGCCTATCGTGACTTTTTGCTTATTGTGGTCAATGGTGTTGAAGCTACAGTTACCGACGATATTATCTTTATACACAATTGCACAGGTCATGCTTTGGCCTTCTGCGTAATCGTGCAGCGAGCGTTGGATGAAGATCCTAAAATCCTGCTCGGTTTTGCAATGCGGTGGCCACACAAGCCATTGGCTTAGGTATTCATTCTGGCTTTGTGAGATCTCTGCGTAATGAGCAGCGAAACTCTCTTCAACCAATGCAATGGATAGTTCGTTATCAATAACTGTTTTAAACATGTCTTTCCTTTTCTTATGGCTGCTGATTTTAGTGAATCTTAGTCGGCAGGATATAATGTCGCATGATTTTTAATATGCAACCATTTGTAGCACGTAATTTTCGTGATACGTTAGATCTATCACGAAACTCATTAAACCTTACAATAGTTGTGTATATAATCATTAAGTATGCATTAGTATTGGCGGCCTAAATATATAAAAACTATAAAAAATCTAGGCTTAATTAATGAATCAACATTGCCAGGACGTGACCGTAGACCTAAGGAAGGCTCTATTCGGTATTGCTAAGGCGCTTGATAACGTCGGTTTCGAAAGCAAAAATCATGGACAGAGGGTGGGTTACATCGCGTATCGATGTGCTCTGAGTGTGGGATGGGAAGAAGAACAAGCGCAACTTGCGTTCTCATTGGGGTTAATTCACGACTGTGGTGTGTCGCAAATTGATGAGCAGCGTAGTTTGGTTTCAGGGTTCATTCCTGACTCGAGTGACCACCATTGTCAAAAGGGCTACCAAATTCTAAAAGAGTGCCCGGTTCTTTCTATATTCGCTAAGCCAGTGCTTTATCATCACACCCCTTGGGTTGAGTTAAAGGCTATTCATATTAGCGAGTTGGAAAAAGAGCTAGCAGCCATCGTGATGTTGGCCGATAGGGTCGACTACTTGTATGGCATCACTTCTTCAGATCGTTATGGAAACCTCACACCCGATGGCAAAGCGAGCATCATTGAACGCTTAACTGAACAAGCGGATGAGATGTTCGAATCCAACCTTGTGCAACACATGTGTGAGTTGGTCGATTTGGATGACTTTTGGTTCTCGATGGAGATCCCTTATATTGAAAATATGAGGGATAACTTTGAACCTGTGCCGTTCTTCTCCCAACAAATGTCGTTGGATGAGACGGTCGCCTTCGCTGAGTTTATTGCCAATGTTGTGGATACCAAAAGCTCGTTTACCTTTAAGCACTCGCTGAAGGTAGGGCAGCTCTCTGAATACCTTGCCAAGCAGATGGGTTATTCGTACACCACTCAGCGTAAACTCTATTTAGCGGGCTTGGTTCATGATATCGGTAAACTGCAAACCCCTAACGATATTCTGCATAAGCCGGGTTTACTTACTGAAGAAGAGTATTGTTGTATTAAGCGCCATGCTACGGACACTCGATTCGCTCTGCAGGAGCTATTCAGTTCTCCTCAGGTTTGCCAGTGGGCATCTAATCACCATGAAAGGTTAGATGGCTCTGGCTATCCAATGGGTAAAACGGCAGAAGAGTTGGATCAACCGAGTCGAATCGTTGCGGTGGTCGATGTATTCCAAGCGTTGACTCAGTCTCGCCCTTATCGTGCAGGTATGACGTTAGAGCAGACGATGGCTATTCTGACTGACCACGTTGATAACTTTAAGCTGGATAGAGAAGTGTTTGAGTGTCTTAAAAAACATGCGCAATACTGCTTTGAGTTATCGACAGATAAAAGAATGTACGCGTTTTAGTGCCAGTGAGTCTTTTAGATGTGATTCCCTAAATCACGCGCGATGAAAAATGACTTAATTCCAGAAACATAAAAGCGATAGCCGAGGCTATCGCTTTTTTAATGGGGGTCTTATCAGGATCTTTGAGCGAGATTAGTAGCGCTTTAAGATCTCGATGATCGCTTGCTCAGTTTTCGCTGCGATAATGGCATCAATGTCATCATCATTTTGGAACAACTCTGATAGCGCCATAATCGTATGGATGTGGCTATCTGAGTCCATCGCCGCCAGAGTAATTGAAAGATAAACGTCACCGTTGTCTTCCGACTCTAAATCAACACCCTTTTTGAATACTGTCACCTGAAGAGATGCTTCGTTCACACCATCTTCAGGACGAGCATGAGGCATGGCAATCTTTGGTGCTAGAACATAGTACGCGCCGATGTCCTTGTGCTTTTGCTTGATAGCTTCAACATAGCTTGCTTCAATTTTGTTGCTCGCTAGCAGTGTTGAACATGTCACATCAATCGCTGCATCAACCGTTAGGTTCTCTTCAGAGTTGATGATAACGCCTTGGTTACCAATTAAATCGAATAGGCTCATGAAACAATCCACCCTAGAATCAGACCAACTACACCGAAGTCGAAGTCAGCAAATGTTGTTGCTTCAAGACCAAGGCCACCCAGAACTGGAAGTAGTAGCATTGGTAGGAAAGAGATACATAGGCCTTGAGTGAATGAACCTAGAACCGCACCACGTAGACCGCCGGTTGCGTTACCGTAAACGCCTGCTGCACCACCTACGAAGAAGTGAGGAACAACGCCCGCTACAATGATTGTCCAGCCAAGAGCACCTTGAACTGCCATTGCTAGTAGGCCAGCAGCGAAAGAACAAAGGAAGCCGATAAGTACCGCGTTTGGCGCTACAGGGAATACCATTGGGCAGTCTAGAGCAGGTTTCGCACCCGGTACTAGCTTGTCAGAGATACCTTTAAATGCAGGAACGATTTCAGCAATCAGCATCTTCACACCTTGCAGTACGATGTAAACACCGCCGGCAAACACAAGAGACTGCATGAAAGTGAACACTACCCAATTTTGACCATTTGAAACGGTTTCAACAAAGTCACCGCCAGCAACAATAGAAGCAAACATGAAGAAGATTGCCATTGTTGTTGCTACTGCTACAGGCGTATCACGTAGGAACATTAGACTCTTTGGTACGTTGATGTCTTCTGTTGATTTAGACGTATCACCGAACTTGCTACCAATGTAACCAGAAACCAAGTATGAGAATGTTGAGAAGTGACCCATCGCCAGTTGATCGGTACCCATCACTTTCTCTGTGTATTTTTGAGCAAGTGCAGGCATGATAACCATCAATGAACCCACAATGATCGAGCCAATCGCAACTAGAGCCGTGCCTTGAATGTTCGCTGTAGACAGGATTACTGCTACTAGCATAGACATGAACATTGTGTGGTGACCCGTTAAGAAAATATATTTTAAAGGTGTTAAACGAGCCAATAAAATATTCACAACGAATGCGAAGAACATAATAAGTGCCATTTCATAGCCGAATGCTTCTTGTGCTAGTGCCACAATTGCTTCGTTATTTGGAATAACACCACTTACGCCGAATGCTTCAGTAAATACAACAGAGAAGTTATTTAGAGCGCCAACAAGAGCACCTGCACCAAAACCTAAAATTAGGAAACCCATTACGGTTTTAATGGTGCCTTTAAGAATGGTAGAAATATCGGCTTTCTGAGCAACTAGGCCAATGAAAGCAATTAAACCTACCATGATCGCTGGCTCTTTTAATAAGCCGAGCATGAACTCGAAAAAGTTTTGCATAATTTTGACCTTACATGAAAGTTTTTAGTTGTTCTTCGATTGATGCTTTGTCAAAAATATTTTTAAGGCTGATGATGTTCTCTTTACCAGCGTCTTTTAGTTGGTTTGCAACATCTGTCGCTGCTACCCAAATGTCGGCATTGCTTGATGCTGCTGATGATAGATCTTCGTGATCAACTTCTGCTTCAAAACCAATTTTCTTAGCGACTTCTTTCACTGCCATTTCCATCATTAGAGAAGTACCAAGGCCGTTACCGCAAACTACAAGAATCTTTTTCATAATATTTGTCTCAATTGGATTTTAGGGGTTGAGAAACTTCGTTCTCTTATTGTGTGAGAGCATAGTAATGGAAATACTCAGATTTCAATAAGATCTCCATCACAAAGCTAAAATGAGATTGTGATGGAGATCTCGTTAATTTGCAGTAAAGATCTAGAGTGAGACTTTGATCAAATTTAACTTTTCACTCGAATATGCAACGTATTTTATTGAGAAGGAAGGCTTAATTAATTTTGACGCTAGGGTATAAATATTTAGAGGCTTTATTGCAGATAATGAGTAATTAATCGTATCGACCGTAGTCAGTAAGCATTTTCTTAAGCATGCTATTAACGTCTTTGGTCTTTTTGTTTCTTTTCGTTAACTGACTAAGCGAAGTCGGTTTTGGCGCGGCAACATTTTCACTGTCGACGTCTTCAGTTTTATCTTTCATTTTTTGTACTGCAGGCAATAGCATTCTAATTTCTTCATTATTAGCATTGGTCAGTACAACAATATTTTCAGATTCAACTTGAGTAATGGTTAATATTCCGTGTTTAACAGACTCAACCTTTTCACCAATCATAATTGACTCAGGTGCAACCGAACGATCGGTAAGTTGACCTGTACGTAATTTCGCTGCACTGATAGCGCGGATATTTCCGGTGTTTTCAAACGCGACAATAACAGTGTAGGTATTATAATATTCAACTACTGTCACATAGCCGTGTCTATTTGTTTTGAATCTAGCTCCATTGTTCATGTCGTGCGGAGCTTCCATTTTCTTCACGTGTTTCCTCTCTTAGTCTCAATGGCTGTTATATCTAATCAGCTCTATTAGTATTTTGTAGATATTATTTGGTGAGATACCTACAAAGTATATACGCATCTAAAGTTAAGATGAATCTTCAAGTCATGGGAAATGAGGTAGAGCACAGAAAACTGCTAATAATCACACAGAATTAACCGAGAGGTTACGCTCATACGCTTAAGGACTTAACATTCGAAATTCAACCTTATACAGATTGTTTACAGTTTTTGAAGCACGAAAACGACGACAAACAATACGTTTTGTTTAATCCTTGACCGCGCGATCGTTTGCGTTAAAAAATGTGATGAAAGTCTCACTTAACTGTTTATACTTCTCTTCCGGTTTTAAGCCGGTGCTTAGCCAATACAAGCCGTCACATGGATATGTGAATGACCCCATGGACCGGACCAGCTACGTTCCACTGCTTGTATAAGGTGATTTTTTACATGAACAACTCGTTGTTACAGTCGCTAACTCTGTTAGATCCTTCATCGCGTAGCGTTTTGCTTGCGGTTCTTTGTCCTGTTCCTTTGATGTCATTTGCTTGGCTCATGTTCACTCTATAAGGATTACTAGGACACATTATGAATATTCTATTTGGTTTTGTCGGTGTTATTGCACTGATTGCTTGCGCGTACCTGCTATCTGAAAGTCGTTCTTCGATTAACTGGAAAACGGTCTCTCGTGCTCTATTACTTCAGATTGGCTTTGCTGCTCTAGTATTGTATTTCCCATGGGGACAGTTGGCGTTAACAAGCCTAAGTAATGGCGTTTCTAGCCTACTTGGTTTTGCAGACGCTGGTATCGCTTTCCTTTTCGGTGACCTTGCTACTGAAGGCTTCATTTTCGCGGTTCGCGTACTTCCAATCATTATCTTCTTCAGTGCTTTGATCTCTGCGCTTTATTACTTAGGTATCATGCAGAAAGTGATTCAAATCTTGGGCGGAGCGGTGCAAAAACTGCTTGGTACAAGTAAAGCTGAATCTCTTGTTGCGACAGGTAATATCTTCCTTTCTCAGGGTGAGTCTCCTCTTCTTATTCGTCCTTTTTTAAAGTCTATGACTCGTTCTGAACTGTTTGCTGTAATGGCCGGTGGTATGGCGTCGGTAGCAGGCAGTGTGCTTGGTGGTTATGCTGGTTTAGGTGTTGAACTTAAATACCTGATTGCCGCAAGCTTCATGGCTGCACCGGGTAGCCTGTTAATGGCGAAGATCATTGTTCCTGAGCGCAGCACACCAAGTGACTACGACCATATCGAACTAGATAAAGCAGACCAAAGCAACGTGATTGATGCATTGGCAAGTGGCGCAATGAACGGTATGAAAGTCGCTGTGGCGGTAGGTACTATGTTGATTGCATTCGTGAGTGTGATTGCGATGGTGAACACGGGCCTAGAAAGTTTAGGTGAGACGTTCGGTTTTGCGGGTATTACGCTGCAAGCTATCTTCGGTTACCTGTTCTCACCACTAGCGTGGCTGATTGGTATCCCGAGTGATGAAGTATTGATGGCGGGCTCTTACATCGGTCAGAAGATCGTAATGAACGAGTTTGTTGCTTTCATCGACTTTGTTGAGAACAAAGCACTGTTATCTGAACACAGCCAAGTGATTGTGACATTTGCTCTATGTGGCTTTGCTAACATCGGATCTATCGCGATTCAGCTGGGTTCTATCGGTGTGATGGCGCCAGAGCGTCGTGCTGAAGTTGCTAACCTAGGTTTGAAAGCAGTAGCTGCTGGTACGCTAGCAAACCTAATGAGTGCATGTTTAGCGGGTATCTTCATCCTGCTTTAAGCTAGATTTAGAAAGAACAGCTAGATTCAGTAGAAACGGGCACCTTACTTACGGAGTTTACGTAAGAAGGGTGTCCGTTTTTTCATGCCTGCTCGTTAAGTTCATTCGGACTTAGTCATCACTCTTATCGCTTCTATTGCGTTTCAGGCTCACTCGGAAGAGTAATAGAGCAAGCCTGTTTTATCCGATATACTTGAATATCATTAGGTTGCGATTAGTAACGTTCGGCTTCGATTAAGAACAATCGGTTTTCACCAGAACAAAAGCAACCAAGTCTAATAAATCAAAGGTCTTCCCATGAACATGCGCGTTCTCATTGGTCTTATCACCGCCTTTATCGGCTTGTTTGCGATGGTTTATCTTATTGCTGGTGGTACTCAGTTTCCTATCTCTCAGTGGCCGCAAGAGGCTTATCTCGGCTTGGTGTTTAGCGTCGTGTGGGGCACTGGCGTAGCAGCATCGGTGGCGTACTTCTTCTCGGCATTGGTGTTTGTGACTATTGCTGTGGTTTGTTATGCGATTGGTTATAAGATCGGTGGACTCTTCTCAAGCAAGTCAGAGGCGTAAATCAGAAGTTTAAACGTACGCTCTATGCATTTTCTCTAGGGTTAACGTTCCTCTTAACCCTCCCTTAACCCCCAGCTCGTTATCTTGTCTCCATTCTTACAGGAGACAAGAAGATGAAATTGAATCTTCCTTTAAAACATTCCGTTATCGCGCTGGCTCTAGTTGGTTTGATGGGTTGTACTTCAACCAGTCAGGCTGATTACGTATCGCTAGCCGAACAAAGCACCAACCAAACACAGCAAAGCCTGCTTTCAGAGCTGATCCAGAAAACTGCTGATGAACAAGCCTCGAATCAAACGGCTTCTAACGGCCAAGATCTGGAAGTTGAGAAGTTACAGCTCACCGATTTAGTGAATGCGCCGGAGCTCGATCTTTATATCGAGCGCGCACTCCAGAACAGTCCAAGCCTCCAACAAAGCATCACTGCGCTCAAAATAGCCTATGCACAACAAGGTGTGACGTCTGGCGACCGTTTACCCACCGTAGATGCGAGCTTTTCAGGTAAAGCGGACGAAGGCACCAATGGTTCAAGCACCACTGAAACCTATACCACAGATGTGACGGTTGGTTGGGAACTCGACCTATGGCAGAAGCTTGCAGATACAAACAACGCCGCTTTGAAAGATATCGCGACGTCTCAGGCTAACCTTCAGGGCGCTCAAGATCTTTTGGTCGCGAGTGTGATGAGAGGTTGGCTTGATATCAGTTTGAAGCAGCAGCTTGTTGATATTGAAACGCAGCGCTTAGTGATTCTAGAAAATAACGAAGAGCTGGTTCTAGAACGTTATCGCGCAGGGCTAGGTAGCCTTGAAGATCTAGATAACGCGAAAACCAGCAGCGCATCGACTCAGGCAACTTTAGCTGATTACCGCGAGCAGCTAGCACAAAGCCGACGTGAGTTGGTTCTGTTAACTGGGCAGTGGAGTGGTGAGTCTGATGAGTTGTCGCTTGCGGAACTTGGTTCATTCCCAACCATCATTAATCCACTAGACAACATGCCGACGCAAGATTTGGCAGGGCGTCCGGATCTTCAAGCCGCTTTCTTCAACATCGAAGCAGAAACATTGCGCGCAGATGCGGCATACAAAGCGATGCTGCCATCGATCAGCTTATCAGCGAGCCTAACTGACATGGCGGACTCTCCGAGTGAAGCCTTGCTGACTGGACCTTTGTGGAGCGCACTGGGTCAAGTGTCAGCACCACTGTTTCAAGGTGGCAAGCTTAAAGCACAAGCTGAGATTGCAGACCTAACCACAGAAACCAGCTACTGGGCTTACCAAGAAACATTGCTTAGTGCGGTGAATGAAGTGGAAAACGCGATGGGACAAGAGTCGTCACTCACACTTCAACAGCAACACCTAGCAAACGCTTTGGTGAGCGCACAACGCAGCTTCACCAGTTATGAAGAAAAATACCGTCAGGGTTTGGTCGACATTTTTGATCTACTTTCTGTTCAGCAACAAACCTATGACCTTGAAGCTCAGCTAACACAAACCATTTATAACCGTCTCGTAAACCGAATTGATTTAGGCCTAGCTCTGGGCTTGGGAGTATCTTCATGAAACTGAATACCATCACAATTGCCATCACTCTAGTGGCTGGTTCAAGCATCTTTGCGGCCCTCGCTTACAACGGTTCTCAAGTTGCTCCTGCACCTGAGAAGGCGAATGAACTCACGGTTTCCGAGCCTCAAGCTATGTCTCTTGATACGAAGTCTATTGAAACGAAGTCTATCGAAGCGACGACCTTGGCTGCATCTCAACAGCAACAAGTGTCTGTGGTACTCGCAACATTGGGTGACTACCAAGCCGAAGTTGTGGGTTATGGCGAAGCAAAGTCGCGTTACGAATTGATGTTTTCAACAGAAGTCGGTGGCCGAGTAGAAACGATCAGCTCGCAGTTTGAAACAGGACAAGTGATTGGCCAAGGTGAGGTTATCGCCAATATCGATTCGACCAGTTACCAACAAGCGGTAACCCAAGCAAAGGCAAATGTGGCTCAAGCTCAACTGGACTTATTGGAAGAACAAAGACAAGGCGAACAAGCTAAGTCTGAATGGCAACGCTCTGGTTTGTCTGGCGAACCTGATTCACCTTTGGTACTGCGTGAGCCACAACTGGCGCAAGTTACAGCAGCTCTAGAGAACGCCAAGCTTGAATTGGTCAAGGCTGAGCAAGACCTCGAAAAAACAACCTTGGTTGCCCCTTTTGATTCGTTGGTCGTGAGCCGTGATGTTCAACCGGGAAGCTACGCACAAACGGGCGCGCAGATCGCTACGTTGTATAGTATCGATGAGGTTGAAGTTTCTGTGCCTCTTTCAGAAAGCCAATGGTTGAGCCTACCAAGCAGCGACAACTCGCAATTGAAAGAGCAACCGTGGCCAGTGACTCTGTCGAGTTCTGATGGTCAATTCCAATGGCAAGGCTATGTCGAGCGAGTAGAGCAGCACTTACAACAAGATACGCGTCAGCGCTCATTGATCGTAAAAGTCGATAATCCTTTGGAGCAAGAGAAAGATCTTTATCCAGGCACGTTCGTGCAAGCAACGATTTCAGGCAAGCAACTAACTCAATTATGGGAGCTTCCAGCTTCTGCACTTTCGCAACAGGGTGACCTGTGGTTTGTCGATGATAACGGTCAGCTTTCTAAATCAAACGCGGATGTTGAGTTTGAAAAGGGCGGTTTGATTTACATCGATCCAACCAAACTGGGCGTGGAAATTGACGATAGTGTTCAAGTGGTTAAGCGTCCGTTAAGTAGCTTTAAAGCGGGCATGGTCGTTCTAGCTAAGGCGGAGAGTTAATCATGTCTCATGATTGGAAACCTAATAATCAAGTGAGCAGTAACCAGACGCCAAGCAAGCCACATACTGGCGCTATCGCATGGTTCGCGAACAACTCCGTGGCGGCAAACTTACTGTTAGTGGGCGTGATCATCATTGGTCTGTTATCACTGAACTCATTGCGTAAAGAGGCGTTTCCAAGCCTTGAACCTGATGTGGTGACAGTGTCGGTGACCTATGACAGTGGTGACCCTGTTCAGGCGGAAGAAGGGCTCGCGATTAAGATCGAAGATGCGTTAGAAACCGTGCCGGGCATTAAGCGTATAACGTCGACTTCTGATGCCAACGGTAGCCATGTTTCGATTGAGAAAACGAGCACTTACGATCTTGATACCCTATTAGCCGACGTGAAAACCAAGGTTGATGCAATCAATAACCTGCCTGCAGGCGCTGATAATCCAGTGATTGATAAGGCTCGTATGCAAGATCACGCCTTATGGGTACAGCTTTATGGGGATGCAGACAGAGCAACGCTTCAAAGCTTAGCCGAGCAACTTAAGTCGGATTTACTGAGTCAGTCTTCGATTCGCGATCTGGAAATCAAGGCCAAGGCTGATCCTATGATTTCAGTCGAGGTTGATGAGAACAAGCTACAAGCTTACGGTTTAACTCTGACTGACGTTTCAGAAGCGATCAATGCGGAGTCTTCTGCTGCAATCTCTACTAGCCTTCGCAACGGTGAAAAAACGGTTCGTTTGAAGGTGTCGGAACAGGCGTATGAGATCCAAGATTTCAATGCAATTCCGGTGATGACGACCACTGATGGCACTCAAATTACACTGGGTGACATTGCCAACGTCGAAGACATGTTTGCCGACGACACCCTCATGCTGTCTCGTTATAACCAACAGAATGCGATGGCGATTCAGATTGTAATGGATGAATACGGAGACGTCGTCAGCATTGTTGAGCAAGCAGAGAAAGTGGTAGATCGTTGGGAAAACAGCAACATGCTACCTAGCGATGTCGAAATCGAAACTTGGTACGACAAAAGTACTATGATCAAAGACCGTTTGAGCCTGTTGGTGAAGAACGCGCTCACCGGTATCGCTTTGGTATTCATCGTGTTAGCAGTGTTCCTTAACGTGCGTGTCGCTTTCTGGGTAGCAGCGGGCTTACCGTTTGTCTTTTTTGGCACCATGTTCTTCATGACCGACACCTTTATAGGGTTAACCATCAATGAAATGACCACCTTTGGTTTCATTATGGCGCTCGGGATAGTGGTCGATGATGCTGTGGTGGTCGGGGAAAGTATCTACTCCACGCGCAAAGAAGAAGGCGACTCGATAGGCAGTACCATTCGAGGCACTATGAAGGTGGCGTCACCGACCATATTTGGTGTGTTAACGACCGTCGTTGCCTTCTTAGCTCTCGCTAATGTTGAAGGCAAAATGGGGCAGATTTACGCTCAATTCGGCACGGTCGTGACCATCTGTTTGTTACTTTCTTTGGTTGAGTCTAAATTCATCCTGCCATCGCACCTTGCACACATTAATACCAAGCGCAGTGAGAAGAAGGGGCTGTGGGCTCGCGTTCAACACGCTGCCGATACTGGTTTAGGTTGGTTTAATAAGCGCATCTACTGCCCTGTGATTGAATGGGCGCTGAAACTGCGTTATGCCGTGGTGATGGTTTTCTTGTCGCTACTAATCTTAGTAGCAGGATTACCAATGACGGGGGCGGTTCGTGTGGCGTTCTTCCCTGATATGCCGGGCGACACAGTGACAGCCGATATGTCGATGCAAAACGATGCCAGCTTTGGTCAAACACAGCAGAACTTGTTGGTGCTTGAAGCGGCAGCAAAACAAACCGATGAAACACTGAGATCTCAATACGGTGCTCAAGGTGAACCATCTGAATTGCTTAGCCTTCAGGTTATCGCCGATGCTGATGATTCGGGGCAGGTAAGAATTGAGCTCGACAGCGACAGTGTTTACACATCCAATGAATTTGCAGATTTATGGGAAGAAACAGTTGGCCAAATGGAAGGCGTTAAGAAGTTGAAAGTCTTGTCTAAAATGGAGATGGTCGACAACTTCAAAGTAGAACTGAAAGCGTGGAATGAAGAATCAGTAACGGCTGCGGGCAATGAGTTCTTAGCCAAACTGCAAACCATCGACGGTGTGAGTGGCATTGACCACAACTTGGACCTTGGTGAACCTCAGTATCGCTTTGAATTAACACAACAAGGCCGAGCATTAGGGTTTGATACTGCAAGTCTTTCACAGCAAGTATTACAGGCGTTTGGTGGTGACATTGTTCAGCAATTCCAACGTGGTAAAGATGAGGTGAAAGTTCGAGTTCGTTACCCGGAGTCGGATCGCCAAACCATTGCGGATATCAAGCAATCAAGTGTGAGAACCAACGACGGTACCGTGGTGCCTTTGAGTACGGTTGCTGAAGTACATTCAGATTACCAAGTATCAGAGATTACACGCATTGATAGCCTGCGAGCGGTTTATATTAGTGCTGTATTGGATAAAGATGTAGTTGCGCCGGCAGAGCTTGTTCGTCAGCTACAAGACACATTAGTACCGGATCTAGAAGCGCAGTACCCGGGATTAACGGTCGATTTTGCAGGCGAAACGGAAGAGCAAGAAGAGACGGCTAGCTCGATGATGAGTATGTTTGTGCTCGCTATGATTGCGATTTACACACTGCTTGCTATCCCGCTGAAGTCTTATATACAGCCGGTGATCATCATGACGGCGATTCCATTTGGTATTGTTGGCGCAATCCTAGGACACTGGTGGAATGACTTAACAATCAGTATCCTATCGTTAAACGGTATTCTCGCGTTGAGCGGTGTGGTGGTGAATGACAGCTTGTTGTTGGTTTCTCGTTTTAACGAGTTAATCAAAGAAAAGGGTAAATCGGTTCACGATGCAATTGTTGAAGCGTGTTCAGGCCGACTGAGAGCCGTATTACTTACATCGGTGACGACGTTCGCAGGTTTGACGCCATTGTTAAGTGAAACGTCTTTGCAGGCTCAATTCCTGATTCCTGCGGCAGCGGCATTAGGCTACGGTATTTTGTTTGCGACGTTTATTACACTGATTCTGACACCAGCATTGTTAATGATTCAGTGTGAGATTAAGTCTCTGATTCTTAAAGTCACAAATCGAGTCAAAGGCGTTGAACAAACAGCTTAACAATGGCTAAGCTAATGATATCTAGGCTGATGATTGCTGAGTGAGTCTCTGCTACATCGGTCTAGGTTCGTTACTAAACAAGATATTAAAGATCACTGCATAACAAGCCACACAACAGCAAGGGTCTGTTGACCTTTAGAGCTGATTTTTGCAGCACTTTGTGGGAAATCTCTACAAGGCAGAGGCTTTGAAGTGTAGCTAGCCTACATGAGAAGCCGATAACGCAGTAGAAATGAACCACAAAGGCTGCCCGAAGGGTTCGGCTAGAATCGTTTTATGCTTTGTTAAGAAGTATTAACTTAGAATAACTAGGCTACATACTCCTTGCCGCGCCTAAAACGATTCTATCTCGAACGAAATTTAACCACTAAAGGTCAACAGACCCTAATAACAGAGGTCGTCATGATGGCAGAACCCGTCACTAATAAACTCACAGATAAGCTTCAATTGCTATTGGTTGAAGACGACCTCGATTTGGCGAGGGCTGTTATCGATTACCTCGATTTAGAAGACATTCAGTGCGATCACGCAGCGAATGGTCTAGCTGGACTCAACCTTATCGAAACCAACCGCTATGATGCGGTGATACTCGATCTCAACTTGCCAAAAATGAATGGCTTGCAGGTGTGTGAAAACTTACGAGCACAGGGTATCGATACACCCGTATTGATGCTGACGGCGCGTGATACGCTTGATGATAAGTTGACGGGTTTTTCAAAGGGAGCCGATGACTACTTGATCAAACCATTTGCAATGGAAGAGCTGATTGTTCGAGCGCAAGTATTGGCAAAGCGACGCAGTGGTCAGGTGAGCCGCTTATCGGTGAGTGATTTGGAGATCGACCTTAAGCAACATCAAGCTTATCGTGCGAACTCACCTCTCAAGCTTTCCCCAACAGCGCTCAAAATCTTAGAGGTGTTGATGCGTTCTAGCCCTAATCCTGTTTCACGAGAGACGATCATGCAGGGCGTGTGGGGTGACGATCAACCCGACAGCAATAGCTTAAAAGTGCATATCTTCAACCTGCGTAAACAAGTTGATGCTGAACAAGACAATAAGTTGCTGCATACCATTGCGGGCAAAGGCTTTGCGATTAAGGAGTTGCGACAAGAATGAAGATCAGACCAAGTTTAAGGATCTACGTTTTATTGGCGATTCTGGTTACAGGTGTCACGACGATTCTGGTTCTGTCCGCATTGAGCGTAAAATACTTTGTCTCGGGTATGGATATCGCGATGCGTGGTTCTATGATTGCTCAAGCTCAGCAAGACGCGGTGAAACCGGGCAAACCGATGAACAATCAAGAATTTACTGTAGCAACTCAATGGAGCGATCTGCCACAAAGCATCCAGAACAACCTTAAGCAGAACGAACTCCAATTCGACCTCATCACAAAAATGGTCATTGGGAAATCCATATTCTCACCGCCAGAGGAAGGGTACTTCGCCATGAAGGTGATGAAAGGGGATGAGGTTCGTTATGTTTCAGCGGTGTTTAGTCAAAAACACGATCCCTTCAAAAACGAAGAAGGGCTTCCGCACTTTGTGACGATCTTTTTGACCGCATTAGGCGCGATTGCGCTGTTCGTTGTTATTCTGATTCTGGTATTACGTAAGGTGGCATCGCCTGTTGAACAGCTAAAGAATTGGGCTAAGTCGTTAGACAAAGATAACCTGAGTGAACCGACTCCCGATTTTCATTTCAGCGAGCTGAACACCTTGGCTAACATCATTCGTGACAGCTTAAGTTCGGTTCAAAGCAGCTTAGAACGAGAGCAGAAGTTCTTAGGTTACGCGAGTCACGAGCTACGCACACCTATCGCTGTAACAAGAACCAACAGTGAACTGCTAGAGAAGCTGATTCAAAAAGGCAAGAGCCCAGAAAAGCAGCTTGAAGTAATAGACCGAATCAAGCGTGCGGGTTTTACCATGACAGACCTGACAGAGACCTTGTTGTGGCTAACTCGACAACAAGACAAAGACCTGCCTCTGCAAAACACACATCTTGGCGACATGCTGCAACAGATAAACCATGACCTAATTTACCTATTGAATGGAAAGGCTGTGGTCGTGAATCTTGAAAGTGATGACACACAGTGCGAGTTGCCAGTCGGGCTCACTCGAATCGTATTAACTAACTTGATTCGTAATGCCTTTCAACACACAGGAAGCGGTACTGTGGATATGGTTCAAGTCGGTTCAAAAGTCACCATTGTTAACCACAACACCGACGGCACGGTAGAAGACAATAATCTCGGCTTTGGTCTGGGGCTAGAATTAACCGAAAAGCTGCTCGCGCAATATCAATGGCAATACCATAACCAAGAGTTGGCTGGTGGTCGTGAAGTGTGGGTAGATTTCTCATAATGCACTGGCGTGATCGTTTTAAGGTGTATTGGTATCACCGAAAGCAAACAAACCGCTCGAACGGCGATAAGGCTAAAGCATTAGGCTGGACTAACGAAGAGAGCCAATTATGTCGCTTTGAAGTTATTGCGCGATCGGCCGACTTTGAAAAGAAGAGTGTTTTGGATTTGGGGTGTGGCTATGGAGAGTTATTCGAGCTGCTCGACAGTATCTATCGCATTCAATCGTACACAGGCGTTGACCAACACGCCGATTTTCTTAAGAAGGCCAAGCAAAACTACACCGAAGCTCGTTGCAAGTTTATTGCGGGTGACATGAGTAAGATGAACCTAGAAACGCATGATGTGGTTATCGCAAGTGGTTCACTGAACTACATCTCTCGCGATTCCGACTATCTGACCAACATGATTACTCGTATGTTTGGGCTAGCGAATCAGACAGTGATTTTTAATCTGCTCAATTCAAGCCAATATCCTTCGCGCAATACCTTGATGAGTTATCACCCTCAAGGTGTTTATCGCTTCTGTAAAACGCTGTGTGACGATGTCTCCTTGATAGAAGGTTACACCGAAGGGGATTTCACGATAGTGATGAACAAAGCCGCCTCTGAAGCTTGATGAACGGCTATTCTTGGATTGATTTAGTAGTAACGTAACAGACATTAAAAAGCCGCAGGTCTCGAAAGGTGTGCGGCTTTTTAGATTTGTAGATAAACCTTAGAGTTTCTATTTACTCAATGGTTGGTTTTCAATGAGCCCGTAAGGAATAGTCTTAAACACTTTTGGATTGCCCTTGAACGTTGGCGCTTCGTTCACTTGTTGCCAATCAAGCAGCATGATTGCCAATACGTTGCGATGTTCGCCGTACTCAAGGTCAAAGTCACCGGTGATAGAAGGGATCATCCCGTGTTTTTTATCGATAGAAGCTTGGATAGCGAGTCGAGTTTTCTCTACAACCGGATCATCTTCTAGGCCTGCAAGTAGAAAGGTTAGTCCAACCTCTGCAATCACATCTTCTTTTGCGCGCAGCAGGATAGTATCGATGTTTTCTCTGAAGTAATCGTAGATCCATTGGTGTTCTTGTTCGCTCACTTGGTGTTGGTAGTATTCCGAGTCACCAAAGATCACATGTGTCATGCCATAGATTTTATTACCGTATTGCTGGCTTGAGAGCTTCTTGTCTTTGTCGTCTGAGTACGCTTTTTTGAAGGTATCAACGAACTCATCAACCACATCTTGCTCACCCAACTGACGCAGCCAGTAAACTTGATTCGCAAGTTGAGCGGCCCACGCTTTCACCATGTCTTCATTGGTTACGTAGCGAGAGAAGTCATAGCGACGAATAATTTCACGCAGTTTGGCATCGTTCTTGTGTTCCAAACCGTATTCATTTGCACGCGCCATAGAACCTAGCAGGTCTACACCGAGGTACAGATACTCAGGCATGTGCTTGGTGATGTTGTAGCGTCGAACACTGCGTTCATCGTCGTCGCCGACATAAGAAGCCACGCGTTTCTCTGAATAAAGGACGATTTGTTCCATGGTGTGAACATCATTCGACAGGCGGCTGAGCTTGCTTGATACGCGTGCCATATCACTCCACACCGCGGCAGAATATTTGTCGTCTAATGTTTGTCGATACATACGCAAACCATAGTGACCCTCTTTGAAGGCTGGGAGGGTGAAGAGTTGGCTTTCGTAGGTAGTGCGAATCAAATCGGCGGATTGTTTGAAAGATTGTTCTTGAGAGTAGAGAGAATCAGCTTGTGATTGAACATTTGGTACGCTTGTTGCTTGTATGTTAACACGCTCTTGTACGTTAACAGTCTGTTGCTCGTCAGAAGTCGCTTGTACTTGAAACGCTGCTGCGACAGAGGCAGATAACAAAGTGCACAGAGTGAGAGATTTTAGCTTCATGTTTGTAAGGTACCAAGCTGATTAATTGTAAGTATAAAATAACACTGATGAATCCTTTAATGTAAGGTTTGGGTCAATACAATGTAAGCTTTAAAAGGTTCATTAAGGTTTTTTGATTTATTAATCAGTGTAGTTAACTCACAGTGAAGTGATGAATCGCTCAATAATGAAATGAGACCCAACGCAAAGTGTGGATTTTTAACTGCTTGTCGGCATACTGAAAGAATTAGCCAGAAATGAGCCGATTTAAGGCAGTAAACAGAACAAAAGTGTTAGAGGTTCGTGAATGCCAAGTGGTTCTAGCAAGCAATTGCCTGCCAAATTATTATCTTTGTTGTTTTTCCTAGTGGTAGTGAGTGCTATCGAGTTTTTTCACGCCAAGGAACTAACCTATCTTAAAAATGAATCCTATTCTGAGGCAAAAAAGCAGCTCTCGATTATTCGATCCCGCATAGAAGCGACGATCGTGTCGGACATGTATATCCTCAATAATTTCTCGACTCTTGTGACCATTAACCCTAATGGGGATCAGAAGGGGTGGGATCAGATCGCGCAGAACATTATCCGTGACGGCTTCCATATTCGCTTGATTGGCCTTGCTGAAAACGATGTACTTAATTTCGTTTATCCAATGGAAGGCAATGAACAGATCCTCGGGATTGATTACCGTGACCACCCAAGCCAATGGGAGTCGGTAGAGATCGCGCGCAACATCGGCAATACCTTTATCGCGGGGCCATTTGACCTGTTTCAAGGTGGTCAAGCCTTGATTACGCGCACGCCTATCTTTAGAGATCCTCCCTTTAATCAAGACTATTGGGGCGTGTCGAGTGCAGTGATTGATCTCGATGCGCTGCTGAAAGATGTGGGTATCGGAAAGATTGAGAAGAAATACGAATTGGCAATACGTGGAACCAACAGCGCTGGTAAAGAGGGCGATGTTTTCTATGGCAAACCAAGTGTCTTTTCCAATGCTTTCACGACAGAGCAGGTGAGCTTCCCTTACGGTGGCTGGTACCTTGCGCTGTCGGGCAATGAACATGTGCTAATGGATGTGCCTTGGTATCGCGTTCATGGGGTGAGGCTGGTGGGTTACACTCTAATGCTGATTCTAGCGGTTGCTTACATCATGATTTACAGGCTCTATCGCATTGCGGATAGCCGTTCAATGCATGATGAATTGACGATGCTACCTAATCGCCGTTACTTCATGTACAGCCTCAAGCAAGCATTCAAAACGGTACAAAAGCAGAAAACTAAAACCTTTGCGGTGGTTAACATCGACCTAGATGCCTTTAAAGCCATCAATGATACCTATGGTCACGCCGCAGGTGACAAAGTCTTGATTGAGTGTGCTAAACGAATCAAGAGTAAGCTGCGTACCTCAGATATTGTAGCGAGGATGGGCGGGGATGAATTTCTAGTTCTGTTGCCGCGCATTATCGATGAAGAACATGTGGCATCGATTACCAATAAACTGCAAGGCGCGATCTGCGAAACACCTGTGGTTTATGAAACACACTCGATTTATCTCAGAATCAGTGTGGGTTGGGTTGTTTATAACGATAGCTTCAACGATGTGGATGGCCTTTTAAAAGCCGCTGATGAAAAAATGTACGAGCAGAAGCGTCAGATAACCTCGACAGAATCTTAGTTGCGATTAGAATTTAGTTGCTGAATGTGGGGAAAAGCCTCAGAATACCGCGCTTTGCTCCGTATCAATCATCTGATCAGCAAAAGCTGTAGCAGCACCAGTTTTAAGGTGTCGCTCATACTAAATGTTATTCAACTGAGAAAATAATCTATGAGTTTTACCTCCCTTGGCCTTTCTGAACCGATCCTTAAAGCTATTGAAGCACAAGGTTACGATAAGCCATCACCAATCCAAGAGAAAGCCGTACCAGCTGTCCTAACGGGCAAAGATGTTATGGCCGCTGCTCAAACAGGTACAGGTAAAACTGCAGGCTTCACGCTACCTATTCTTGAAATCTTATCGAAAGGCACTCGCGTACGTCAGAATCAAGTTCGTGCACTTGTGTTAACTCCAACCCGTGAGCTTGCTGCGCAGGTGAATGGCAGCGTAGTTAAGTACGGTATTAACTTACCTTTGACTTCTACCGTTGTGTTTGGTGGCGTGAAAATTAACCCTCAGATGCAAAAGCTGCGTAAAGGTAGTGATGTGCTGGTGGCAACACCGGGTCGTCTACTTGACCTATACAACCAAAATGCAGTGCGTTTCGATCAACTAGAGATCCTAGTACTAGACGAAGCGGACCGTATGTTAGACATGGGTTTCATCCGTGACATCCGTAAGATCTTGGCTTTCTTGCCTAAGAAACGTCAGAACCTGCTGTTCTCTGCAACTTTCTCTGATGATATCCGTAGCTTAGCAAAAGGCTTGGTGAATAACCCAGTTGAGATCTCGGTAAGCCCTGCAAACTCTACGGCGAAAACCGTTGAGCAAAGCATCTACCCAGTAGATAAAAAGAAAAAGAGCGCCATGCTAGCGAAGCTAATCAAAGACAATGATTGGCGACAAGTGCTGGTATTCAGCAAAACAAAACACGGTGCTAACAAGCTTGCTCGTTTCCTTGAAGAGCAAGACATCACGGCTGCGCCGATTCACGGTAACAAGAGCCAAGGCGCACGTACCAAAGCCCTAGAGAACTTCAAAACGGGTAAGGTTCGAGTACTTGTAGCAACAGACATCGCAGCACGTGGTATCGATATCCCACAATTGCCTCAAGTGGTTAACTTCGACCTTCCTCATGTATCAGAAGACTATGTACACCGTATTGGTCGTACAGGCCGTGCTGGCGAAGTGGGTAAAGCTATCTCATTGGTTTGTGCCGATGAAGTAGGTGAACTGTTCGGTATTGAACGCCTAATTCAACAAGTGCTAGAGCGTCGTGAACTTGAAGGCTTCTCGCCAGTAAACAAGCTGCCAGAGTCTCGTTTGGATACACGTCCAATCAAGCCTAAGAAGCCGAAGAAAGCGAAACAACCACGTGAACATGCAGACGGTCAACGTTCTGGTGACAACGCTCGTGGTCACAAGCCAGCAGGCAAGAACAAGCGTCACGTACCGGGTACAGGTTCTGCGCCAAAGCGTAAGCCGACATCGGGTAAGAAACCTGCCGAAAATAACGCAGCAGCGGGCGAAGATAAGTCTGTAAGAAACAACGGCAGCAACTTCAAGCGCGGTAGTGCAGGCAATAAGCCTTCTGCGAACAAAACCGGTAATCAAAGTACTTTGAGCAAGCCAAGCGGTGCGGGTAAAGCAAACGGTTCTGGCAAGCCAAAAAGCTCAGGTCAGTCAAACAATACAGGCAAGCCAGCAGGTAAACCTAAGAAGTCAGGTTACGGTGGCAGCTATGGCCCAAGCAAGTCATCGAACAAGCCAGCAGGAAGCAAGCCTTCGACAAACAAACCGTCTCGAAGCCGCTCTAAGCCAGCTCCTCAGAAGTAATCTTTGCTGAGATATTGAAAGAGCAGCGAACGAGAGTCGCTTTATAAAAAGGCGTCTCGTTGGCTAAGTTCTTTCTGTCATCGAAATCGAATAAACGCGAATATTGAATCTCAATGTTCGCGTTTTTTTATGCCTGTTATTTTGCAATTTGAGAGTGTGGTAGGTGAGGGTAAAACTTTTGAATCTATTGATAAATTGGACTTTAGAGGAAGGGTAACGAATCTTTAATGATTATTTAATAACAACATAATCACTAGCGTTTTTGTGGGTTTTTGCAATTTGCAATTCCAGTTTGCAAAACAAACAAGAATTTACGGCTAATACGTGTCCAGATGCGTAGTAAATACGTGTTTTAAAAGTTGGCACGTATGCTGCATTAGTAATGGTGACCCTTCTTAAGCCGAGGGTCACCTAGCCAACTGACGTTGTTAGTGAACCTTTATTGTTCACACAAAATATATGACCAATCACCCTTTTGTGATTGGTTTTTTTTTGCCTGAATTTTAGGTTCTATTTGTTTTATTGCTTTTTACTAATGGTTGTTGTTAGATAAAGCCAAGCAGGCTAAAAAAGCTAACCAGACAAAATAAGTAGAACACAATAATTGTTATCATGCTCGTACCTCAATTGCTTTAACACTCACCACACTTTGAGTAACAGCTTGGTTGGCGTGGGCATTCTCCGCCTCTGGAGCAGATAAGCCTCGCCTCTGTCTCTATCCCACGTTCAATCCAATTTATATTTAGAATCTTGGCTATTGTCGTGAGATCTTTCTTGATGTTACGCGGTATTGCTACAGAGCCGCCATTGTTGACGCATGACGCCTTAAGCTGCTCTGCTATCTCTCTCGAATTGCCGCCTTGAGCATCAATCGCAGGGTTGAGATCTATACCAGCACACAAAACGCGATTGTTACCCGCAGGATCCGTCATATTGATGGATTCGCAGCAGTAGATTCTTGGCTCATCACCCACATTCAAAATGGAGATCTGAGCAGAGCTACCCGCTCGAGGTTCGGATAATCGACGGAACACAGCCCAATGTTGACATGGGTCAGCGACCGTTCTCATATTCCCCCAAGGCAATGGAATCCCGTTCCCGCGGTACACCGCCTTGAGTTTCCCCGGTCCATAAGCATCAAAGTAGTGCCAGTGAGGGTAGGGCGATACTACCGTCATTCGACGCATCGCAACAGAGGGGGAAACCCCTGCTCTTTTGTGAACGTCGATTTCGTAACCAGTACGATCGAGCAGTTGTCTGAACGGGACTTTCGGGCATAACAGTGCGCCAGCAAAGAAGCTGGATTCAAAGTCACGCCATGCTTGAAGAATGTCTTGAGAGTTGAGCTGGGAAGAGCCTGATACTTGGTTGTCGTCCCATGTGTTGTTATTGCCAACCGACAACACACTCTTTAATCCTTCTTTGCTATGCAAAATGCAATGGCCGATATAAACCGAGAGGTCGTATTTCAGACGCGTAGGGTACTCTTTAAGGATCTCGTTTAAGAAAATCGTACCTGGAGGTTCGAAGAACGAGGTCACTAACTGTTTAGCGTTAATGCCTAGCTCATCGACCACGTCTTGCGGTGTGCGTGTTACCCAGCGGATATTGATTCCAAGGGTTCTCGCGATGTCTATAAGGTCTTCTACGCCGAGGTTGAGACGTTTTAGGCCAACTTCCTCTGCGGCACGCTCAAGGTCAGGGAAGTGGTTTTGATTGCTCTCTTGGTGTGCTCGAATCAATAGGTGTGCAAACTGGCGGCCAGAGATACCGGTTTGTGACAACATCTCAGGTATCGCAATCTGCAAGATGTCGTTGGAGAAAAGAAAGCTAGGCTCGAGCGCCATACCGCTTATCCCGCCGCGATTCCCTTTATCTGGAGCTATGGCTTGTTGTTCTGATTCGTCGTCGAGAAACCACGTAGGGTTCTTCTGAAAGACTTGCGCGATCACTTCCAGCATGTCGATGCTTGGCACCCGCTTTCCACGTTCAATCATTGAAAGATAAGAAACGGAAGGCGCGTATTCTGGGTTGATTCTAATACAACGCGCAGACAGGTCTTCCATCGTTAAATGGTTACGCTTCCTAAGGTTACGTATTTTCGTACCTAGGAAATGTGACTGACGAACTAAACTTTTTGACAAGGCCATATTTGTAAAATTCACATTGTAAAATTTTTGTTGTGAAATTGTATGTAAAAAACCGCTAATCTACAAACTAAGCAATTCACAAAATGACAAATAAATTAAACGTTAGTTTGGAATAATTGCTCTAGGACACATTTTTGCGTTACAAATCGGTGGCTTTCACCGGACTGGTCAAGAGGGAAAGACTATGAATATGCTTACATTCGATAAAACAGAAATCCAAAAACAATCAAAGCCATTTATCGCTGAAGCTGTCTTTGCCGTGGAGACAATCAGCGCAAACCAGCAAACTGAAAAGCAAGTGAAAGCAAAGCAATTACTTGACCGTCTGTTCCCACTGGAGCATGGCTCACACCAAGATGTAACGAGCTACGTAGTCGATTACCGCCATATCATGGCTTACTTTAAAGATGGCCAACACAGCGGTCTCAAGCACCCTAAGCAGTTTGTGGCTTACATGGGTGAAAAGAGTGACCCAGACTCAATCTTGTTCCGCGATGGCAGCGGAAGCCACCTAGAAGTGATGTTTGGTTGTCATAAAGGGACGGGTTGCATTGAGCTCGTGGAGATTGATGACATTCAGTTAGAGTCGTGCACGACCTTCGGTCAATCGCCAACAGAAACAACGAGCTCTACATTACATCAAGAAACTATCGCAGCAATGCGTCACTGGATCAGCCTGGTAAAAGGTGACGAGAAAGGAAAACCAAAAGCGTGCAGTGAAGATAAAGAGTTCAGAGCCAAGAGCGGTGAAGACTACTGCCTGAATTACTGCTTTCAAATTTAACGGTGACTCCTAGGTAACGAAACCTATTTGTACAGTTAAAGAAAAAGCCCCGAAGATAATGTCTTTGGGGCTTTCTAGTTTCAATTCGAGCGACTAATGTGTCGAAAGGAGCATTGATTGCGTCTTACAAAGGCATGACTCGGTTACGACCCAGTGATTTCGCTTCGTAAAGTAGCTTATCAGCACGTTCGATCAGCGACTGTGCTGATTCACCCGGTTCAAGTTCGGCCACACCAAACGATGCGGTGATATTACCAACCTGTTGACCGCTGCGGCGATCTTTGATCGACAATTTTTCTAGAGAGCGACGGTTGGTGTCAGCAAGCTGACGAGCAATACGCACAGATTTGTTTGGCACAATGAGAGCGAACTCTTCGCCACCGAAGCGATAAGCAGAAATACCTTCACGACAACTTAGCTTGAGTTTGCGTGCTATTCCTTTCAGAACCATGTCACCAAACAAGTGACCATAGGTGTCGTTGAAATTTTTAAAGTGGTCGATATCGAGAAGAATCAAACAAAGAGATTGTTGCGCTTCACATAAGGTTTCTATATCACGGTCGAATGAACGACGGTTATACAGTGTGGTTGTGCTATCAAAAAGCGCGTCTTTCTGAACTTCGACAAGTTGGCTTTTTAGCTTAGTGATTTCTGAGGTAGCCGAGTTCAGCTGCGAGTTTAAAAACTGAGTAGAGTGACGAATATGACGAGACTCCGAAACCAGCTGACGAACCAGGGTCATCACTTCATCGATAGATAAGCTTTCGTTATCAACACGAGCCAAATCCTCGAAGCTTTTGTCGATCATGTCAGAGAAAGCAGAGGTATCGGTCAGTGTGTCGTTCATCGAGTTCGATACTTCAGAAACTAACAGTTCTAAATTCGCACGAAGGTCATTGATATTGGTTTCGGATTTGCTGGCAACGTAATTGTTGTAAAGCTGTTCACCAACGGCAGGAGGGCAGATTCCGTAGTGTTCTAAAATACCATCCATATCTTGAGTTAGCTGTGGGATAGCATTGTCGACATAGGTGTACCAAAGTGCGTAATTTGCCGGTGTGGTAGACACCCTGTTCTTCATCATAAGAGGCACCGCTTTTTTGAGATTTGCGGTGGATTTCTGAAATTCGTCTTTCTTCATTATTTTTCTGCAGGTACCAAACTAACTTAAGCCACTTGTGGACAAGGTTAGCGGATTTCGAAGGTCTTTGCTTTAAAAATTATATAATTAATGGATGAGGGTTGGATAAATTACTCATTTTTATTATGAATATCGATTGCGTATTCATAACTTACATCTAATGGATTGTTCTTTAACCATATTTTTGGTTATTCATTTTGGAACATAGGTGAGGTTTTAGATGAAAAGCTCAACTCAATCTCTGGGCTGTGGTGCATTGAAGCTTGGGGTGATGTTCTTAGCGTAGAATCTGTATGAACAATTGGATCTGGACCTTTGAACGATACAATTAGATCCGCAAGAGGGGGGAGAGAATGAAGCGTGTAACGAAAGAAAAGAAGAGGGGAGTACTTATGAACAGATATAAAAAGCTGAGCAGACATAAAAAAGCGCCGATAAAAATCAGCGCTTTAAAATTCTTTTTAGCTAAAAGCTAATTATTGAGCAACAACGTTTGCTGCTTGTAGGCCTTTTTGACCGTTTTCAACTTCGAAAGAAACCTTTTGGCCTTCTTTCAGAGTTTTGAAGCCTTCAGAAACGATAGCACGGAAGTGTACGAATACGTCAGCGCCGCCGTTGTCTTGAGAAATGAAGCCGAAACCTTTCTCTTCGTTAAACCATTTTACAGTGCCAGTATTTGTGTTAGACATAATTTGTCCCTTATTCATAAATTTTCTAAATTGTTGATTGCATTACTGCAATGCGCTGATAATTGAATTATTTAATATTGCTAAGAAATAAGGAAAAACTACTTACAAAAACGGGTAACGATTTTACATGTCAATTTTTTACTATTCATCTAACTTAAATAACTCCGGCTAACAGAGCGAGAGCATGTTAACACAGTCTTTTGAGATGTACACACATTGATTGCGAAATCTGTGCTTTTTTTGTCATACCGTGCGAATGTACAAAAAAACACTGAATTAGTGATAGTTTTGTCGCTTCGCTAACACAACAAAAGGAAGCATCTCAGCTTCCTTTTCTTCATTAGTATAGACGATATTAACGCTTGAAGTTGATATCTTCTGTTTGAGCTAAGTTAATTTTTGTTTTAGCTGGCTGAGTCTCTGCAATCACCTTACCGTGGCGCACTGAATACTGCACGGGTACTTGGCGACGCACTGCATCAAAGCCATTATCAGCGGGAAGAATCAGTAGGCTACCTGGCTTACCTTCTTCGATACCGAAGTTGTCTTGGATGTTCAGTGTGCGAGCAGAGTTTTTGCTGATCAAATCAAGCGAGTTGTTGATTTGGTCGTAGCCCATAACCTGTGTTACGTGCAGTCCCATGTGCAGAACTTGAAGCATGTTTGCTGTACCCAGTGGGTACCATGGGTCAAACACATCATCGTGGCCAAAACAAACGTTGATGTTTGCTGCTAGCATCTCTTTCACTCGAGTCACACCACGGCGTTTCGGATAATCGTCAAAACGGCCTTGTAAGTGAATGTTCACTAACGGGTTTGCTACGAAGTTGATACCAGACATCTTCAATAGACGGAACAGACGAGACGCGTAAGCACCGTTGTAAGAACCCATAGCCGTTGTGTGGCTTGCCGTTACCTTTTCACCCATCTCAAATTTATGAGCTAGGGCTGCCAGTGTTTCAACAAAACGAGATTGTTCGTCGTCGATTTCGTCACAGTGAACGTCGATTAAGCAGTCGTACTTGCGTGCAAGCTCGAACACGTAATGCAGAGATTCAACACCGTATTCACGAGTAAATTCGAAGTGAGGGATAGCACCAATAACGTCAGCGCCTATCTTTACGGCTTCTTCAAGCAACTCTTTGCCGTTAGGGTATGAAAGAATGCCTTCCTGAGGGAATGCAACGATCTGAATGTCGACCCACTCTTTCATCTCTTCACGAACTTCAACCATTGCTCGTAACGCAACTAACGTTGGGTCAGATACATCAACGTGAGTACGCACGTGTTGAACACCGTTAGCGATCTGCCATTTCAGTGTTTGCTTCGCACGAGATTTTACGTCTTCAATTGATAGCAGTTCTTTGCGCTCAGCCCAACGCTCAATACCTTCAAACAAAGTGCCAGAGATGTTCCAGTTAGGTTCACCAGCGGTTTGAGTAGTGTCTAGGTGGATGTGCGGTTCACAGAACGGTGTAACTGCAATGCCACCTTCAGCATCAAGAATGTCACCTTGATGATTGATTTGTGCGTCATTATCGAGAATGCGAGAAAATTGACCATTTTCAATCAGAATCTGTTTCAAGCCCTCTTGGTCTTGAAGTTTCGCGTTCTTGATTAATAAGGTTGTCATAGTGTGTCCTTAAGCGGCCTGAGATTTCAGAGCTTTTTTGTTCAATAGAGGATTAAGCACGAGGTAACTGATTGCACCACCTAACACTGCGTTCAAAGGAACAACGCCAGGAAGGAAGTGACCAGCGGCTACGCCTGTTGCTACCGCGATAATGCCAGCCCAATTAACGGTTTGGAACTCTGCATTTGCAAAATCTTTGTAACGTTTACGGTTCGCGAAGAAGTCAGCGATGATTACGCCACCAATTGGTGGAATCGCCAACGATAGGAAGGTTAACCAACCTACGAAGTTGTTGTACAACCACAGCGCGAAAATCGTACCGATGATGCCGTTAATGATAGACATTGTAGTACTTGAGCGACCAGTGATGTTAGATAAACCAAGGCCAGATGCATAAAGTGCGTTTTCATTGGTTGTCCAGATGTTCAAGCCAAGCACGATGATTGCTGGAAGCAGTAGCCCTTGTGCAATCATCACATCTGAAATGTCTGATTGGCCTGTCGCTGCTGCACCGGCTGCGCCGAAGATAAACATCAGCGAGTTACCGATGAAGAATGCAACCATTGTGATTAATACTGCGCTTGCTGGCTTTTTACCAAAGCGAACAAAATCGGCCGTTAGCGTACCTGCACTAACAAATGAACCCACAACCATTGCTAAGGCCATTGAGAAGTCCATTGGAGTTTCTGGCTTAATCAGTTGTAGCTGTTCTAGTCCGCCAACGCTGTCTACCGCAGTCAATACTGAGTAACCACCTAGAATAGCAATCGCTGGAACAGCAATCGCTGAAAGCACCATTAGCGCTTTAATACCGAAGTACACGGTACCTGTCATCAAAAGGCCTGACACAATAATCAAGGTGTTGGTATCAATGCCTGTCGCTTTCTGTACCGGAATTGCGAACATCGCTACACCTACGCCAAACCAACCGACTTGTGTACCACCAAGTAGAGCAGAAGGAAGCCATGAGCCTTTTGTACCGAAAGAGAAACGCGCTAGGAGGTGAGTAGAGAGGCCAGTAGATGAGCCGATGTAGCCAAGAAAAGAAGTGTAAA
This sequence comes from Vibrio sp. Isolate33, assembly GCF_022397895.1. Classification (NCBI taxonomy): domain Bacteria; kingdom Pseudomonadati; phylum Pseudomonadota; class Gammaproteobacteria; order Vibrionales; family Vibrionaceae; genus Vibrio; species Vibrio sp. Isolate33. The sequence goes on along the minus strand of NZ_JAKEUP010000001.1, from coordinate 676,514 downwards.
TACCAAGAATTAGGTTACCGATGAGAACGGCGAGGAAGAAATCGTTGAATGAGAGGCCTGTCCCGAGTGAACCACCTGTCCACATACTTGCAGAGAAGAAAGTGAGTCCAAGCATTACCATGGTGAGTGAAGCGACTCCTTTCCTAGCCGATGTAGGAACCGGCCCTAGACTGTAGTTATTATCAGCAGCCATTTTTTACCTCCGCAAATGATCAAAATTAAAATTAACGGTCGCCGTATTGCAGGCAAACGTGCGCATTATGGTGATATAAATCACATAGTCAATGCTAATTTTGTCAATAAAGGCACTTGATAATCAATTATCACCTTAAATCTCTTGTAAAACATAAGGTTATTTTCTTCAATTGTTTCATGAAAATAAATAGAAAACGTTTTCTATAGTGTATTGAATATCTGCTATCGATAGTTGGCTATGAATGTTGATTATTATGCGATTGAATGGGTGTCTGTATCGAGAGAGGAGCGGTTAGCCAAACGACAGGCAAAAAAATAGCCAATCGCAATAACCGCAATTGGCTTATATATTTTGTGAACAAGAATAAGGTTCACTAACAACGTCAGTTGGCTAGGTGACCCTCGGCTTAAGAAGGGTCGATATATACTTTGCAGGTAGCGTGCCAACTTTAAAAAACTCGAATATAGGCTGTTTAATAGCAATTTGGTGCGTATTTGGGCGTTTTATTCGCGTTTTAGAATCACCCTGTTGCATTATGCAATTGCGATTTGCAATTTAATGCTACTGTAGGGTGAGCTAGGTGGTGGTGATCTAGTGTCGCGATGAGATGAGAAGAGATGAAAGGCGAGCACAGCGCGTTTCTGAGTTGTTTGTCTTCTATGGACTCTTCCTACGCCTAAAAACATGGGATTCTAAGCAACTAAGCAACTAATCAACCAAGTTAAAAAGCCCGTGCGATCTGAGATCACACGGGCTTTGTCTTGTTTTGCCTATCAGGTGTATTAGATAGAGTAGAAGAAGTATAGCTGAGACTTCATTCGAATGATGATCCCGCGTATTACATCTAGAAACGCCATGAAGCTAATCGGCTTCTCACCACTTACCCATGCTAAACCGACAGAGCCGACAGGAATATCGTAACCTTCTGCTTCATCGATCTTTAAACGCACAAAGTGGTGCTTGTTCTGAAGGTTTCGACCTGTGGTGACACGCACCTGTTCATCGATACCGAGCAAGCTCGCCTGTGCTTCACCCGTCGCCTCAACAATGCCTTCTACGGTTGCCGAGAATATCTTGCCAGGGTAAACCGCCGTCGCAAATTCTGCAGGTTGACCAACTTTGATGTTACGAATCGCTTGGTGGTTAACTCGCATCAACACGTACTTTTCTTCGGTGTACATTTGAATACGAGGCATCATTGAAACGCGCTGACCTTCACGAAGAATAAAGTTAGTCACAAAGCCATCCGTCGGAGCGGTGACTTTAGTACTGTTAAGATCCCATTGTGCTTGAGCCAATGTTGCCTTCGCTGAATCCACCTCTGTTTGCTTTTTACTAACGTTAGTTTCGGCTTTGTGAATGTCGAGCTTCGCATTTTCTGCATCGACTTCTTTCTTGCTCAGTTGAGATTCCAACGTAGTCACATTGTGAGTCGCCAAATCTACCTTTGCCGTTTGTTGGTCGATGTCAGTTTCAGTAATCGTGTGTTGTACGACACTGTTTTGCTTCTGGTAACGATCGAGCGTTTTCGATTGCAGTACTAAGTCTGTTTTCGCTGACTCTATCTGTGCAATTGAAGCTTTGATGTCTTCTTGCGCCGAGCGATAGCTGACTTTAGCAATGCTGACTTCTTGGCGAGCCGTGTCTAAAGCGACCTCAGCTGACTCAAGTTGAACACTTGCTTTGTCTCTTGCTATCACATACTTGGTGTCGTCAATCTCATAGATCAGTTGTCCTTCTGTCACATCTTGGTTGGGGTGGATATGGACTTTCGTTGTTTTACCCGACACATTGGTTGAGTCTGGACGCAATTGAATGTGCGGAGACTGAACAACCGATCCGCCTGATAAATCCATTGGAGTAAAGTTGAGTAGGCCGACCCATACAAACAATAACCAAGATGTCCCACCTAGGTACGCAAATGCTTTGGTGCCTTTATTCCAAGGCATACCAACCAGTCTAAGTAAATAAATGAACAGTGCCCAAATTGCTAAGCCTTCTAACATGCTTGGCTCTCCTCATCTTGCTTGTCGGTCGTTGCCTGTTCCTTGGGTGCTGCCGGAGATCTCCATGTATCTCTTAGGTTGATGATGGCTTTTTCCATATCAATAAATGCCAAGATTACCGCGAGTACCCATACCCAGTGCCATACGAAGCCAATCCATGTTAGTGCGGTAATCAAACCGAGCTGATGATGATCTTTGCTGTGAGCTTTATTGATTGGTAATTCATGCACACGCCAGAACCCGTAACATGCTGCCGCGATAGTTGCGACCAACACTACACCAGCTACTACGTGTAGTGCAGTATCTGCGCCTGTTCCGACAAATGGGACACTAAGTAAACTCATTGATAAACCCTAGGTTAAATTGAGCGCCGAGTGTGATTGATATCAGATTTATAGGTTGCAAATTTACTAATTACTTTAATAATGGGTTTTATATGATTTGATCTGTAATTTGGATTTCGAGGCTTGGTAGCAAATGAACAATTGTAACTTCCTAAGAGCACTAGGAATTTTAGGTGTATATCAGTATGCAGCGGCCAATCGTGACTTAGATATGGACTCTTTGGGCATTCCAAAGTCAGTATTTGCTAACGCGATGAACTTGATTCCAGTGAATGAAGTGGACCAATGGTATGGCTTACTCGAACAGGAAACCCGCGATCCCGACATTATTTTGAAGCTAGCCGATAGGGTGGATATTGAGAAGCTAGGGCCACTGGCTAACTGGTTTTTCTCTGGTCATGACCTTGCTTCAGCGATTCGTCGAGTCAATATCGGGCTACACTGTTTACAGTCGGGGGCTTTCTTATATGGCGCGCAAGTTGGGACACTCATTAAATGGTGTTATGACAACCCTGAGTATTCTGAGGTTGGTAAAGTGCACGACTCAGTGCGTATCGCGATTTTTATGATGAAGATCCTAAGGCGTTATTTAGGGCCTGATTTCAAACCAGCTGCGGTTTCGATCGCAGGGTATCGTGAGAATACTGAGCTTTATCACGAGTACTTTGGGTGCAATATCCAATGGGGACAACCACGTACTGAGGTTTGGATCCCAAGTAAGCTGAGGTTATCCATTAATCAGTCTCCGGCGGCAGGTAAAATGAGCTTGGCGATGAATTTCCACGATTTAGACAATTATCTCAACATGCCAGATGCAGGTGATGAACATAAGGTGACCTATGAGATGATCAATTACAGTCGTCACTTTGGTTTACCAACCCTTCACAAGGTTTCCAGTTTATTAGGACTCTCTGAGCAGCAGTTTCAACGCCGTTTGCATAAGTTGGGCGTCAACTTTTCCACCATCATGGGTTATGCACTGAGCAATGTCGCCGTGGAATTGTTGAGCTATAAACTCCCGGTCGAAGAGGTCGCGAAACGTTTAGGCTACACCAATGTAGCAAGCTTTAATCGAATGTTTAAAAAGCACCGTGGCTTAACGCCGAAGCAATATGTTGAGCGATTTTGGACGGATTTATAGGTTACGTTTTAGGCCAAGCTTCGTTTTTGTAATAAGCCTGATAGGTAAACTACAGCCCAAGTGCTCAAGATGAAAGGTGCTGTTAATGGCAATAGTGCCAAGGTGTGAAAGCCTAGAGTAATAAGGCAACTTAATAGGATACCTAAGATGACGAATGGCCAAGCTATTCTTGGGTAAAGCACCAGAGCCAAGGTTGCAAGAATCGCGTTGTAACCATAAAGACCTTGGGAAATCAGTTGGTTGTCAGCACCAACCAAAGAGCTATATAGGGTGCTGATCAACACCGCAAACAGTATCCAAACAGCGTGCTTGAAGCTGTTCAGTGCGATTGCGATCAAGACAACTAATCCGGAAAATTCATTATTGATAAAGCTGACTTGGCTGATCCCTTTTAGCAAGGTCACCATAAACGTTGGTAAGTAGGTTCCTACATCTGTGCCGATATTAATGAGTGGCATCAACGCTATGCTGGATGTTGAAAATACTGAAAGCTCAAAGGTTGATTGGACAACATAAATTCCCCAAGAGGTGATAACAAAGGCGCTGGTGTAACCGCGGTATTTTTTAAAACTTAACACAATTTTGGCGATTGGAACGGTGAGTAGGGCACCGAAGACCGTCACAACAGCCAGTGTCGGTGTAACCCCAAAGAAGTTACCAATGAACAAACCGATCAGTGCGCCATTTAACGCATACATACCACTATTAAGATCATGAGTTTTTTTTCTGTTGGTGTTAATACTGTTATGAATAAAGCGAGCTAATGTGTAACTGCAACTGGCACCAAGTAAAGTAAGACAAGCCAGTGGAACGGATTCAATAGAGATAGCTAACAGTAACAGAAAGGATGTTACGACAGATGGTGTGAAATAGACTTGCCCAATACCATTGAGCAAGCCTTGAAGTGGAAGAATGTCCTTATTCGTATTCATCATCTGGCGACAGAATTTCATTATGTTAAATTTTTGATACGCCAGATTGTATACAACTATTCTTGGTTGACCATCTTCGTGTGTTAATTCTGATACCAACGTTCACCATAGGCTTGTTGGTAATCTGGCTTTTCAATGATTCCTTCCTGTTCTGGTACTGTTTCTAGTGGCCCAACAACGGTTCGGTAAGGCAATACGCCAGCCCAAACGGGAACCTCCATATCAGCTTTGTCATCATTCACACCATGCTTACCAATTTTTACCGATGCTTCGGTTAACGGAATCGCCAGTAACTCAGTAGCGGTGAGTTCTTTTTCGTTACTCAGCCTAACCTCATCGGTTCTTCCCGGTGCTATCTGCTCAATGAAGATGTTCAACAAGCGATCCTTTTCTTGGTTGTTATCAATAACTGAAAAAGACCCCAATACCACTGCAGAACGATAATGCGCACTGTGGTGAAATGCCGAACGCGCCAATACCCAACCATCGAAAAGAGTGAACGTTAAACAGGTTGGTTCTCCTTTCTTTAACCCTTTCAGTAAGCGGCTGTTTTTAGCGCCATGAATATAGACCATGTCATCCACTCGCCAAGCAAGCATAGGGATAACCATCGTGCCGTGTTCGCCTTGCAATGCAATGTGTGCGATTAAGCTTTCATCAATGATCTGATGCAGTTTCTCTTGTTCAAATACGGCTTTGTGAGCCCCTTTCTTAATCGTGGTTCTTTTCGTGTTAGATAACATAATCGCTCCTTAATCATTGCCTTTTGATTAATGTAGCGATTAACTGGTCTATTAAATAGAGCCACTTTTAAACACTATTTGGATCCAGTTATGCAGCCTATTGATGTCGGTGACCTACAGTTAGATGAGCAACACAACACGCGCCAAACCGCCTTGTTTCATGCGATCCGAGAGAAGATCGTTCAAGATTTATGGAGCAAAGGCAGTAAGTTACCCTCAACCCGCAAGTTGGCCGCAGAACTGTCGGTAAGTCGAAATACGGTGATCTATGCGTATGAACAGTTGGTCACCGAAGGCTACATCGAGAGCAGACAAGGCTCAGGTTTTTATGTGTCGGTTGAACAGCCAGAGCATTTTCTTAGTTTGTCTCAATCGAGCTATATTCAGAGTTCACATGACTTGAGCACAGAAACTGGTGCACCACCTAGAGTGACACCCAATGACATTAACCGCAGTTTTGCACCGGGTGTCCCTGATCTGGATGCATTCCCGTTTGCTAAGTGGCAGAGACTGTTGCAACGCCACGCTACGAGGCAGAACATTGCGGGCAACCAAGACGTTCAAGGCAGTTTGGCTTTGAGGGAAGCACTTAGCGGTTACCTCGCAAGCAGCCGTTCGGTTCGTTGTCATGCTAATCGAATTATTATCACCGCCGGTGCTCAGCAAGCTATTTCGATAGGTTTAATGGCGACGTTAGCGATGGGCGACCAAATCCTTGTTGAAGAGCCGGGCTATCGACAGGTACATAAAATTATTGACCTGTTGAAGCTCGAACTGGATGGTGTGCGTGTTCGTGAAAAGGTCGGCCTTGATATTGAAAAAGTGCTCTCCAGCAACGCCAAAGCTTTGTATGTTACCCCAAGTAATCAATATCCGATGGGGACGACACTCAATACCGAACAACGCCTCAAACTGATCGATTGGGCCAACAAAAATCAGTCTTGGATTATTGAAGATGACTACGACAGTGAGTTTCAGTTTGCACATCGCCCTTACACCAGTATGCAGGGATTGGCGGGTAAACTCGGGTTTGATGACAGGATCATTTATGTTGGTTCACTGAGTAAAGTCATGTTTAACGGCCTGCGCTTAGGCTACTTAGTTGTACCGGAACATTTGGTGGCGAGATGCCTCGAGATTAAGGATGCGCTCACTGGAGATACTGCTGCACATACACAAGAAGCATTGGCTGACTTTGTTCATGAAGGCGATTTACTAAGACATATAAGAAAGATGCGTCGCGCATACAAACTCAAGTATGAAGCGATGATAGAAGCCATTCAAAGCGAGTTTTACGGTGATCTTGAAGTGATCAGTCAAGCGGCAGGATTGCATGTCACTGTGAAATGGTCGAACGGAATATCAGAACAGGAATGGAGCCGAAGAGCCGAACTTGAGAACATCATCATTCGGCCGTTTGATTTCTATGAATATGGTTCAAGTGATGAGCGAGATTGGAGTGGGGCGGTATTGGGCTTTGGTAATATCCGTTTAGCTGACATAAAGCCGAAGATCAAACAGATCGCTCGGCTTTTTTATCAGTGAATTTGGTAGGGCTTGCTTACAACTTGTCGATTGAAACGGTGGGTTTACCCAACCACTTCTTCCATGGGAGTGACAATGTCACAAAAATGGTCACCGCATACAACATCGACCAGCTTAGGCAGATAAACACTAGAGTACAGATAACTAATGAAACCATTGCGGTATATCTGGAAATGCCAGTTAGTAATCGGCAAGCCGCTAACATCGCAAGCAGGTAAACCAGAACGAAAATACCGTTGGCGAGTTTAAGAAAGAATTCGAGGTCCAAGTTAGACAACTCGCCAATCACACATGAGATCAGCGCGATAAAGCCAATCGCCAACGTTGGGTAAAGAGGTACACCACGACGGTTCAGTTGTGCCATTTTACTTGTCGGGCTGTGCTGGCGAGCTTGAGCCCAGATCATGCGAGACAAGCTTTGGGTATATAGGTTTAGGCTCGCAAAACAAGCAAAGAAACCCAGTACACTGATGACCGTTTTGAAGCCATTGCCAAACAGTTGCTCTGTCACCCATGGAATCGATGCAGCATCAAATTCAGCGGACCCATAAGCCCCAAGTTTAAGAATGACCACTGAACAAGCCCAATACACTAGGCCTGCGACGAAACACCCTGTAATGATAGCGATTGGGAAATCGCGCTGTGGGTTCTTAAATTCCTCTCCCATGTGAGCAAAGGCTTCTATCCCTACAAAGCACCAAAACATCACTGCCAATGCGGCGCCAATAGACCACATCGAGTCGGGTGATATAGCGGGAATCGCAACATCTGCAACGGTGATATCAGCTTTCCAAACAAAAGCACTGACTAAGGCAAAGATCGACAATGCAATCACGGTTTGCAGACGACCAGAAGACTTACTGCCCATCAAGTTGACGGCAATCAGCAGGGCTACAGTAAAGGTCTGAGCACCAAGCGGTGTGTCGAGAGGCGAAGGTAACAGTTGTTGAGCAAAGCCGCCCGCTAATGCAATCGCAGCGGGAATGCCGACAGGAATAACACTCACAAACAGCCAAGCAACACTCGTTTCTAAACGCTCGCTGAACGCTTGGCGTACAAAGTAGGCGGTGCCACCTGCATTAGGGTAGCGTTTCCCTAATGCAGCAAAGGTAAGGGCGATTGGGCAAATGGCGATAAACAAGATTAACCATGCCAATAGCGACAACTGACCTGCGATACCTGCAGCGATAGCGGGAATCATAAACAACCCAGTACCCAGTAAGGTTGTAGAGAGTTGTCCAATTCCGGACATTAGCGTGATTTCTTGTTTGAGTTGTGTCATTCGCTCTCCTAGCTTTTGGTGCTTATTTTGGGGTGGGTAATACTGAGATTGAAAGCATACATTGTCGACATCAATAATACAGCTAGCGAAACGTCGTAAGACACCGCCATTTTGACGGTATTAATCCGTTTAAGCGTGAAAATGTCGGTTGCCATAATGGCTGTTATAAGTCGGAAAGTTGTGTCAAATTAGGCGTTATAAATAGAACAATAAGTGGAAAGAATCAAAAGCATGGATAAATTTGACCGCCAGATTTTGGATATTCTCAAAACCAACGCAAGATGCTCTGTGAGTGATATCGCCCGAGATGTGAGCCTCTCGCGCTCGGCTGTGAATGCCAGAATCAAAAAACTGGAAAGCGACAAAGTGATAACGGGTTATTGCGCTCAAGTGACAGAGCCAAACCAAACGAAGAATGTGTGCGCTTATATTTTGCTGAAATTCGACATGTCGAGCAGCGACCATAGTTGTGAATCTTACGCGCAACGAATCGAGAGCATTGATGGTGTGCAATGGTGTCACTCGATCAGCGGTGAGACCGATATGATGCTGTATGTTGAAGTAGAAAGCATGGAGCGTTTAAATCAAGTTCGCGACCAATTGCAAAGCTATCCAGATCTGCGTCACCTAATGACTCATACTGTGCTGACTGAGTTTTTTAACAAACTGAATCCGACGGTACATTCATGTTAGGCAATATCAACTTAAACCTGCTGCGTTCACTGCATGTGCTTCTAGAAGAGTGTCATGTAAGCCGCGCGGCTCAACGTCTGCATATTACACAATCCGCGGTCAGCCGCCAACTTAGCCAACTAAGAGATTTGTGTGGTGATCCTTTGTTGGTTCGTGATGGTAACACACTGGTTCCGACCAGTCGTGCTCTGCAGCTTAAAGATAAACTTGATGATTTGCTTAGTGAGTTTGACCACCTGTTAGATGATAAGCCATTTGAGCCGCAAGATTGGCACGGTGAGTTGGTGTTGGCTTCGAGTGATTATGTCGCTCAGCACATTCTTCCTGTGATTGTGGCTGAAGTGTCCGCCGAAGCGCCGAACATCAATTTGGCGTATCGATTGTGGCAACCAAACTACCTTGAAGCGCTCAATGAGTCGGGTATTCACTTGGCTTCTAGTATGTTTCCTCAAAAGCCAGACCACGTGTCGAGCATGAAGCTTGGTGAAGATAAGTCTGTGTGTTTGATGCGCAAATCTCACCCGTTGGCTCAACAATCGGCTCTGAGTGCACAAGACATCGTCAATTATTCGCATATAAAGGTGACGGGTGGTGGGGACAAAGACAGCTACGCAGACATTGCTCTAAAGAAACAGGGCCTTAAGCGTCGAATCGCCCTGCAGGTTCCGTTCTTTTCATCGGCGGGTACAGTGTTGATGCAAGATGATTACCTGATGATTGTGCCGGAACACATTGCCTACAACCTAGGTCGACACCTTGAAACGACCTACTTTTCTTTGCCGTTTGATACGGAAATGCACACCTATTGGCTAATGTGGCACCCTAAGTATGACAACGATTCTGCTCACAAATGGGCACGAGAAAAGGCATTCCAAGCTATGCAGAAATCGAGCTACAATATCAGTATGACTTGAAATCATAAGGATGATGATAATCTTTGATTTCAAATAATACCTTCGGCGAATTATGGTGGTTAGCAAGTAAAGGCGTTCAGTTGGAGCGTATGGTTTTATTAGGAATGGAATGATGACAGTAACAATTTGGTTTTCTTTATTAGCTATCTGTTTGTTGGGCGCGATGTCTCCGGGCCCAAGCTTGGCGATGATCGCTAAACACAGTTTGGCTGGTGGCCGTATTAATGGTCTTATTGCAGCTTGGTCACATGCCGCTGGTATTGGTATTTATGCCTTCGCAACCATCGTGGGTTTGGCGGTGCTACTAGAACAATCGCCAATGCTATTTAAAGGGATCAGCTTAGCGGGTGCCGCGTATCTGCTTTACCTTGGTGTGAATGCGTTGCGTTCGAAAGGCGGGGTAGCAGCGAAATTAGAAGCGGGTGAACAGATGAGCTACATGCAGTCTGCTCGCGAGGCTTTCTTGATCTCTATCTTGAGCCCAAAGATCGCGCTGTTCTTTATCGCTCTGTTTAGTCAATTCGTAGCCTTAGGTAATGAACTCAGCAATCAAGTGATCATTGTTTCAACACCGTTGATTGTTGATGGTCTTTGGTACACCTTCATTACCTTGGTGCTATCTAGCCCACTGATCGTTGAACGAATCCGTTCTAAAGCGCAGCTGATTGACCGACTTTCTGGTGTGGTTTTGATTCTGCTTGCAGTTCGTGTGGTTTGGACGATCTAGCGGCCGCTCATACTCCAAAAAAAATACGATACCCATAAAAAAGGCTCACTAGACGTTATCTAGTGAGCCTTTTTAGGTTTTTATCGAGTAGGTTTTTATCGAGTGAGCTTTAGCCTTCTGAGTTCAGAACTTCGTCTAGTTTTTTCATCGAATCTGAAAAGTAAGGGTTGTAGGTTAAACGCGCATGGTTTTTACCTTCTTCGCGATATCCCCATGCTGAGTACCATACTTCACTGGTCGCATTGCACTGTTCTTCAAAGCCTTCAGCCTGACCATTCGAGCAGATTTTCTCGCTGCCATTGATGCCGTAGTACGGATTGTTTGGCGAGAACAGCAAGCCCATGTGCGAACCGTTTGAGATGCGTTGTTCAGGGATCTTCATGCTGTATTGAACCGTGCGAGGATCGTCGAGTGTGGTTTCCCCTTGCCAAATCAACACGTTGTTTGGGTTTGGCATAGATTCAGTAAACGCCTGCTGAACATAGCTAGTATCAATCACACTGTCGCCTTCACTCATCATAATAAACACTGGCTTGTCGAAGTGTTTATCTTGTAAGTCTTCACGCACCACTTCTGATGTCTCGTAATAAACCGAAGCACCGTTCATTGGCAGCGAGTTGTAACGCAATACATTGTCCTCAGGATCTTGATCGGCCCAAGTCACAAAGTAGCTCGCTAGTCCAGCATATTGAACCGCAGACGAACTCGGTTGGAACGCAGGAGAGAACAGCAGCAAACCAGAGATCTTTGGATCATTCATCGCTTGTGACGTGACGAGGTTCGCGCCGGTTGAATAACCGCCAAGCCATACAGAGTCATACTCTTGTTCGAGTAACTTAGTATGGTGAGCCACAACGCCTTGCCAGTCTTCCAAACTTGGCTGCATTAAATCGCCCACACGGCTACCATGGCCTGGTAGCAATACCGTTCTCACTAGGTAACCTTGCTCTGCTAAGTGCGTAGCGATGTCTTTAAACGAATAGGGTGAGTCGCCCAACCCGTGAACCAATAGAACGGCCTTTCCGTTAGGTGTGGCAGGCTGATACTCAGTCGGAGAATTGAGTTGGATCTCCAATTGCTTGTCTTCGGTCATGAACACACGGTTTTTCAGTAACCAATCTTGAGTGTCATTTACGTAGGCATCAAAGCTGTCTTGCTGATATTCAGGCAAGTCAGGAGAGGTTTCGTAAGCTGGGGCGATGGTCTCGTTGGAGCAACCAACGAGACTTAAAGTCGTTAGGGCGAGTAGCGTTAGAATGGTCTTGCTATGCATTTTTTGGTGTTGTCTCTATCGTTTTTGTCTTGAAGCAAAAGCTTAGACTATTTTCTGTTTGAAAGGTCTTCGTATTCACCTTCAATCACACCGGCATCACTGGTTGATGACTGACGAGTGTTCATATGAGCTGCGAAGCCTTGTTTCTTCATTTGATTTTGAATGCGCTTGCCAGTAATTAAAGCTGCAATAGCTAAAGGAATAGCAAGGATCAAGCTTGTGAATAGCGCTAAAAGGCCAGTAAACAGCGCAACAATCGTAACTAAGATATTTTTCATATTCATTCCTCTTTTTCTATGTTGTTACTTTATCGCTTCTATTCTGAACGAAACATGAACGCCGTTAAATAATTACCGAGAGTCACTATGACACGGGTGTGTTGACTTTGGGTGTGTAAATGTAGTCATAAACACGCACTAAAAATATGGAATATAGTCAAGTTCTTTAAAATCAATGAGTTAAAAGTTGGCACAGTTGATGCTCTATAGGGTTTGGAATAAGTCACTGTAAGCAAAGTACTTACAGCTAATAAAAATTACTGGAGCCCCTATATGTTCTGTATTCAATGTGAACAAACCATTCAAACACCCACTGTAAAAGGCTGTTCTTTCGCACAAGGTATGTGTGGTAAAACTTCGGAAGTGTCAGACCTTCAAGATGTGTTGGTGTATTCTCTTCAAGGTGTTTCTTTTTGGGCAAATTTAGGTCGCACTTGCGATGTTATTGATACTGAAATTGACGAGTGGGCACCAAAAGCGTTCTTCGCAACATTGACCAACGTTAACTTCGACCCTGCTCGTATCATCGAATTTGCACAGCAATCTCACGAATTTAAACAGCGTTTAGAGCAAAAAGTTCGCGCTGCCGCGACTTTAATTGGTTTCGACATTCCAGCGCTTTCTCCTGCCGCGCAGTTCAATTTACCAACGGATTCTTCAGAACTCTTGGCACTTGCACCACAAGCAGCAGTTAACCGTGGTCACGACTCTCAACACGAAGATGTGATTGGTCTTCGTCTTCTTTGCCTATACGGCTTAAAAGGTGCTGCGGCTTACATGGAGCACGCACGTGTTCTTGGCCAAACCGATGATGCAATCTTTGCTGAATACCACGAAATCATGGCTTTCTTAGGTACTGATCCAACCGACCTAAAACAGTTACTTGATACATCAATGCAGATTGGCTTGATGAATTACAAAGTAATGGAAATGCTAGACAAGGGCGAGACAGATACATTCGGTCACCCACAACCAACAACGGTGAATGTGAAGACTAAGAAGGGTCACTGTATCCTTGTTTCTGGTCACGACCTTCACGATCTAGAAAAGATCCTTCAACAAACCGAAGGCAAGGGCATTAACGTTTACACCAATGGTGAGATGTTACCTGCGCACGGTTACCCTGAACTGAACAAGTACCCACACCTTGCGGGTAACTACGGTAGCGCTTGGCAGAACCAACAGAAAGAGTTTGCTAACTTCCCTGGCGCAATTGTGATGACGTCTAACTGCCTACTTAACCCAGATGTTGGTGCGTACGCAGATCGTCTATTTACACGTAGCATTGTTGGCTGGCCGGGTGTTGCACACCTTGAAGGCGACGATTTCAGTGCGGTAATCGATTGTGCACTCGCACAAGAAGGCTTCAAGCATGACGAGATCGAGCAAATGATCACTGTCGGTTTTGGTCGCAATGCATTGATGGAAGCAGCACCTGCGGTTGTTGAACAAGTGAAAGAAGGCAACATCAAACACTTCTTCCTTGTGGGTGGTTGTGACGGTGACAAATCTGAGCGTAGCTACTACACAGACTTCACAGCTCAAGCGCCAGAAGATTCAGTTATCCTAACGCTGGCATGTGGTAAATTCCGTTTCAATAAGAACCAATTTGGTGATATTAACGGTATCCCGCGTCTGTTAGATGTTGGCCAATGTAACGATGCTTACTCGGCGATTCAGCTTGCGCTTGCGCTGTCTCAAGAGTTTGACTGTGGCATCAACGAACTACCACTAACGCTGGTTCTATCTTGGTTCGAGCAAAAAGCGATTGTTATCCTGCTTACTCTGTTCGCACTGGGTGTGAAAGGTATCTACACAGGTCCAACAGCGCCTGCGTTCCTAACAGAGAACCTACTAAAGATTATTCAAGACGAGTTCGACATGCGTTCTATTTCAACGCCAGAGCAAGATCTTAAAACAATCTTAGCGGCTTAATGTAAGCCCACTCCCAAGCCCCGTTGTTGCTGTTCTCTTCGAACGTGCAGTGGCGGGGCTTTTTAGATTTAATTTTTTAGTATCAGTAAGGTGTGTGAACTATGTATGCATGGTCGGATAGTGATTCAATTAATTTAGTGTGTTTAAAAAAATGGCACGAGACGCCAGATACGGTCAGCTTTGAGCTTGGCAGTATTCCACAAGACCTACATTTCAATTTTAAGCCAGGCCAGTTCATCACCTTGGGCTTGGATATGCCGACAAAAACCGATTACCGCGCTTACTCGGTCGCTTCTTGTCCTGAAGACAATCGTTTGAAGTTGACGGTTAAGCGTGTTGAAGGCGGCTTGGTGTCTAACTTTATTGTCGATGAGCTTGATGAAGGCGATGAGGTTTCTGTTTTAAAACCTGCTGGTGGCTTTAACTGTATTGATTGCATGCCGACTGAGAGCAAGAAGGTCACGCTAGTCAGCGCTGGTTGCGGGATCACGCCAGTGATGGCGATGGTGAAGTATTGGTTGTCTCAAGACAGCGAGATGGAGATAGATTTCGTCCATATGGCGCGCAATAAGCTTGAGACTATCTATTTCGATGAGCTTCACCAGCTCGATGAAGCGTATGAAAACTTCAACCTTAAGTTGCTGCTTAAAGATAACCAAGGCACTACAGCGCCTCAAGGTCGACTGGATAAGAACTGGTTGGTGAAACTGAGCCCAGACATCCTAGACAGAACCGTCTACCTTTGTGGCCCTGTTGGCTTTATGCAAGACATAGAAAGCTACCTGAAAGAGCTTGAGTTCAATATGGACAATTTCTATCAAGAGAGCTTTACGCCTGCTACTCAGAATGCTCAGTCAGAAGAGTCACAAGTAGAGGCTTCTGGAGATACGAATAGTGCCGTTAAGGTATTTGTCCCGACGTTTGGCAAAGAAGTGGAAGCCGAGGCGGGGACGCCATTAGCCGACTCTTTAGAAAAAGCAGGTGTGCCAATTATTATCGCGTGTCGCAGCGGAATTTGTGGCTCGTGTAAATGTAAAGTGACCAAAGGTTCTGTGGAATCTAGTAGCCAAGAGACACTGACAGCAGAAGAGATTGAACAAGGATACGTATTGGCGTGTTCAAGCACGATTCAGTCGGATGTTGAGGTTGAGTTGTAACAGATATGAAGGCATAGCGAGGCTGGATGTAAAAAGGCCACCTAGATCAGTTAGAGAGAGCAGATCTAAGTGGCAACCCTTTTATTTATACGGGGGAGTAAAACAGAAGGGGTTGCGAAGCCTGGAACAGGCTTCGCAGATATAGTTATTATGTTGTGGAGCTGATTGCGCTGTGTTAGTTATAAGATCGAGATCTTAAACCGCTGGGTAAGTCTTGTAGCGAACACCCATCATCTGTTCCATACAGTGAACAACTTGGCAGCTGTAGCCAAACTCGTTGTCGTACCAAATGTAAAGAACAGCGCGGTTGTCTTGCGCGATAGTTGCAACACCGTCAACGACACCAGGGTGGCGAGAACCAACCAAGTCGGTAGATACAATCTCAGTTGAATCGGTGTAATCAATTTGAGCTGACAGAGCAGAAGACAGTGCCATTTCACGTAGGTACGCGTTTAGCTCGTCTTTGTTCGTGCCTTTCTCAAGGTTTAGGTTTGCTACTGCCATTGAAACGTTTGGCGTAGGTACGCGAATCGCATTACCCGTTAGCTTACCTTCCATCTCTGGCATCGCTTTTGATACTGCTTTTGCAGCACCAGTCGATGTCAGTACCATGTTCAATGAAGCAGCACGACCACGACGGTCACCTGAGTGGAAGTTGTCGATTAGGTTTTGGTCATTAGTGAATGAGTGAACCGTTTCGATGTGACCCGATAGAACGCCAAACTTGTCGTGAACCGCTTTCAATACTGGTGTAATCGCGTTGGTTGTGCAGCTTGCTGCCGAGACGATTGTGTCTTCTGGCTTAATCACATCTTCATTCACACCAAATACAACGTTTTTAATGTCGCCCTTGCCAGGTGCAGTAAGAAGTACTTTGCTAGCGCCGTTACAAGCAACGTGTTGGCTTAGGCCTTCAGCGTCACGCCACACACCAGTGTTATCAACAACTAATGCATTATCAATGCTGTAAGCGGTGTAATCTACTTCTTCTGGCTTGTTTGCGTAGATAACTTGGATGAAGTTACCGTTAACGATGATCGCTTTGCGCTCTTGGTCTACCACGATGCTGCCGTTGAATTGGCCATGTACTGAGTCACGACGTAGCAAGCTTGCGCGTTTTTCTAAATCACCATCTTTACCACCACGAACCACGATTGCACGTAAACGAAGTGGGTAACCTGGGCCGCTTTTCTCTACAAGAATACGAGTTAGTAGACGACCGATACGACCGAAGCCGTACAACACAACGTCACGAGGTTTTGTCATCGCGTCGCCTTCTAGTGAACCCATTAGAGCCGTTTGAAGGAAATCATCCATCGCACTAAGGTCTTCGTGGTTTTCCCAGTACTGAGCTGCAAGACGACCAACATCAACGCGGCATGGAGACAAGCGCATTGATAGTAGATGCTGGATAATTGGTTGAGTTTGTTCTGCGGTTAGCGGTGAGCCAGTGTAACGTTTTGCGATGCGGTGAGCTTTGATGATGTCGATAGTGGTTGCGTTAACTAAGGTCTTACCGAAGAGGATAACTTCTACGCCTTTTTGGCGGTATAACTGACCTAAAGTTGGAGCGATGGATTCAGCAATAGTTTGACTAGTTTGCCAGTCTAGGAGGTGCTTTTCGGGACTCATCTTTACTCGGGACCTTTCACGTTAAGTTTCTGCAGTCATGGCGGTTGTAGGGAAGCCAATCAGCATAGGGGGTTGAGCTATCAAGCGGTGGTCTTTAATGCCACTTAATTTTGCTTGATATGCCTTGTGTGTAACTTGTAATTTTTATGTGGCAGGATTGTAAGGTACGACTGGTTATTCTGCTAGGAAAAATAAATGCAGATAAATTATCTGCAAGTTGGCGCGATAATAGCCATAAATCAAGATTTCAGTATTAAGAAAGACTATTGACTTTAACAATCTGTAGCACTTAATTTTCGCCAAAAAATACTCAAATCAAAATATGATATGTAATAAAAGTCATACCGCTCATTCAAGGTGTGATCATCAACTCAAGTTACACGGAATTGGTAAACAATAGATAAGCTGTTCAATGGGTTTTGTTGTTCGACTTTCGAATAAGCCGAGGTTGAGTGGAAAAACAGCAATACGCAAACGATTGGATCTCACAAATTTAACCTAATTTTCGACTTTGTTAGTGTGTAGGGCGGTTATTCGCTACCTCACGGCGTTTAACCTCTTTCTCTTTTACTTGTTATGCGAGTGATAATAACTCGGTTAACCTTTCTACTTTGACCGTACTGATATCGATGCTTGTTCATTTTAAATGTCCGTTCTGGACTCGGAGTATCGTTTGTTCATATCCAATTTGATCAATAACCTCTGTTAATGTCCTATTCTTAACTTGGGCTAGGTAAATTACTTTCGGGAAGGGAGTAGTTATAAAAATGATAAATATGTCAATTAGATGGCGTCTTATTTTTCTTTCCACCGTTTCTGTATTCATTATGTTTGGATTTACAGTCAACGAAGTGCTAAAGAACGATAAGAAGATGAATCACCTTGAAACAACGCGTATTAAGGTCGAAGCGCTTCAATCTTTTAATACCATTTCAAGTAGTGCTTATCGATGGCTGGTTCTGTCTAATGACTCCCCTGAGAAAGGTCAGTTGCTGTTAAAGCTGCAATCAGAATTGGATAAGCTCACTCAATATGAGGTTCGACTCCAACAGTTCGACAGTAACTGGAGCGTTGAACCGCAGTTGGTTGAGCTTAAAAGCGTGTTGATGAGGCTTGCTCAAGAGACAGAAGCCACAAACAACACACAATTGACCGAGCGCGCATTCGACTTGCTAAAAGATGTATTGATGGAGTTGTCTGAATATCAGATGATTTTAGTCGATGAAGATATTGGTCAAGCTGATGCAGTGTTCGTCCATCTCACTAACTATGTATTCTGGACTCAAAGAGAAGCGTGGTTAAGCTACAGCCTGTATCGTACTCCAGAGTTAAAAAATCAATATCTACTGAGTTATGTGGGCGCGTTGGAAAGGCAGCAACAGTTATTAGATTCGTTTTTTCGATCGGGCAGTCGCTCCCCGGAAATTAGAGAACTGCTAAACGCTTTCTCCAAAGATGAACTTCAAAACAGCTTCACATCACGAATCCTCGAAGGGGACTTCTCGTCACCTGAAATCTATGACCACCTCAAAGGTTTGGAACTCAAAAAACGTGCGATTTCAAAAGCGATTGGCGCTTATACCAAGCAGTTGCAGTTCGATCTGACAAAGAACATCGCGCTACAGAAAAGACAAACCTTGGTCATGACACTGCTGATTTTAGCTGCATCAGGTGTTTTGCTGTGGCTCGGTATCGCAACCTCTCTACGTTTAAATCGCAACCTATCGCTTATTCTTAAAGGGGTAACAGAGTGCGCAGATAGCTATGGCAAACCCAAGGTGATTCACATTCAAGGGAACGATGAGCTTGCTGAGTTTACTGAGGCTCTGAACCGAGTGATGGAGCGTAACTATCATCACAACAAAGAGTTAATAAAAGCTAAGGAAGATGCGATTTCAGCGAATAAAGCGAAAAGCGCCTTTCTTGCCAATATGTCTCATGAAATTCGCACGCCGCTCAATGGGATTATCGGCATGGCGGAGATCTTGTCTCAGAGCCAGTTAAGTGCCAACCAACAAGAAGTACTAGGGGATATTGAATCGTCTTCTCACTCGTTGTTAGTGCTACTGAATGACATTCTAGACCTGTCTAAAATCGAGTCAGGCAATTTGATGTTGTCGCCACACAATGCTGATTTGCGAGAAGCCGTGTATGACTCGGTGAGTGTGATTTTATCTAAAGCGATCAGCAAAGATATCGAACTCGACATCAACATTGACTCCCAAACCCCGCCACAATTGTTTTTTGATGAGTATCGAGTTAGGCAAGTGCTCACGAACCTGTTGTCAAACGCCATCAAGTTTACGTCTAAAGGAACGATCACGACGGATATTGCGTACACGCCCATGTCTCTGGGAAGAGGGAAGCTCGAATGTAGTGTGTCGGACTCTGGGATAGGCATTGAGCCAGAGAAGTTAGAATCGATTTTTGAACCCTTCACACAAGAAGATGGCAGTATCACGCGCCAATTTGGTGGTACAGGGCTTGGGCTTGCGATTTGTCGACAGCTTGTTGATTTGATGGGTGGCTATATTACCGCGCGCTCTGTTAAAGGAGAGGGCTCGACGTTCACTTTTTGTTTGTATGTCGACATTGTTGAATCTCAGGTTCAAAGCTTCGAGAATTTAAGCTCCGTGACGGTTGTCTCGAACTCTTTCAATTACCTAGACCAATTGGTGAAAGAGTGTGAACGTTTGAATGTTCGACCTAATGTCGTTTCATCTATTTCGGATCTCGATGACAGTCTCAAAGAGAGCGACTTCATACTGTATTGCCATACGCTGCATCACTCTATGGAGAAGGATTTGGCGGCACTAAAGGCCGTATATCCGCTTTCTCGTGTGATTGTGTGTCAGCATCACCTATTTAAAACCAACCTAATCACTGAGACGGTTCACTCGACTCATACCTTGCCATTTTTGGGTCGACGGTTCTTCAACAGTTTGCAATCACTTGATGTTGGCGAAGAGCCAACACCGCAGGTAGAACCAAAGGATGAAGAGGTTCGTTCGCTGAATCGACGTATTTTGATTGTTGAAGACAATCTGATGAACCAGAAAATAGCGAGCTTCTTCCTTGAACAAGCGGGTTATGAGTATTTGATTGCCAGTAACGGACAAGAAGCAGTGAACGTGATCACTCAAGGTGCCCAGTTTGATGCCATCTTAATGGATTGTATGATGCCAGTGATGGATGGCATCACCGCGACTCGAGCTATTCGACAGTGGGAGTGTGAACAAGAAGCTACACCACTGCCGATCATTGCCTTAACCGCGAGTGTATTAGAAGAAGACATCAAAGATTGTTTTGAGGCGGGCATGGACGCTTACTTGCCCAAACCTTATAAATCCCACCAGTTGTACGATCTTTTCAGTAGCCTTGATATCGTCTAGCGGACTTCTAAGCCAAGGTTGTACTGGGCAAGACAGCGACCTACATAGCTGATTTTCAATAAGGCAGCGACCAAGATCGTGCTGATGTGAGCGAGGATTTGAATCGGCAGTGAGAAGTGGTCGGCCATAGGATAAGCAACAATAATGCTGAGTAGCATAAGTAACGCGGTGATCGCTAAACTGAAGTTCGATACAGAAAGTAGAGTTTGAAAGCGTTGAGTCATAGTTTTCATATTGAATTCCTAATTGCTATTAGTTTCTTTTGATACTTAGTAATAGCAATTAGCGTTCCAGTTTTATTTTATTCAAATATCAATGCTTTAACTGAATTCTCAATATTTTTAGAGTCAAAACGACATGGCTATTCATTGTGTCCTTTTGACTCTTACGTGTCTATTTGTGATCACCAATTTCTGAAGCCGCAGGTGTCGATGTGGAATCGAACGCCGGCGTATAGACCTAATCCTACGTTATTCTTCTGACCGTGTTCAGCGTGAATTTTTTTGAGTTTAACGTGCAAATCTGCTCGAGAAATACCGTTGGCTGGGACAAGATCTAAGGCGCAGAACTCTAAGTGCTTACTTTGCAGGGCACCGCCAGCTTGTTGATTGTAGAGTTTTGAACGTTCGCCAGAAACAGGAATAACCACACCGATTTCAGGCTCGATGTATTGTTGAATGTACTTCAAGGTGTTGATCATGTTGGGCACATGTTTTTTGTTGGGGAGGGTAAACAAGGTGGTGTTACTCATTGCCCAGTCAGTCCCTTGCAACAACACCAGATGTAAAGGCATGCTTTGTGTGATTCCCGCATCTTTGAGCTGTTGCCCGATCTCTCTTACTTGGTCTTCTGCGTGGTTAAGCAGCATCCAACCACGAAATGCCGAGCGAGTCGGAACCTTGTAGCCATGAACGTCCACTACGAGGTCTTCGTAGGTGATCTCAGTCTCTTCGGTATACAGCCTTTCAAATTCTTCAGGATAAGGTTGAGTCGTTGATAGCGCTATGGTAATCAGGATGCTTGAGTACATAAGGTGGCTCCATTACTTACGTTGGCTTTGCTAGTGATATTTGAATCAGTAAATGCGTAAGCTTAAGTATAGACACTGGAATTTATGTACAAAAAAACCCACTACAAAGAGTGGGTTACTAACATTATTACAAGTTAATCAACGAGGTGAGATTACTTCTTACCTTGGATTTGCTTGTCTTCTTCTGTTAGTTCACGAATGCGGCGGCTGATGTCGCGACGAGCTTTAGAAATTTCTGCACTCTTGATGATGTGATCATCAACGCGGTCTTCGTAGTCTGCTTTCATGTTTTTGATAATGCCTAGGATCTCATCGTGAGTCATCTCTGGCTTGATGTAATCAAGTAGGTTATCAAGAAGGTCGACACGCTTGCGGTTGTCACGAACTTTCTTTTCGTTGTCTAAAAGTTCACGCTTAAGTTTGTTCTTACGTCGTGCTTGGTTAACAATTTCAAATACGCTGCTCATAGATTCCTTTTCCTATTCGTCAAATACGTTGTCTGGTTCTGATTAAAGCACATCAATTGATGATGTAACAGTCTTTAGATCAAAGCAAAAGTAAGGTTGTTTAATTATTCGTCACTCTCGCTGATGTGTGATTGTTTTTATCTCACCGATCAAGTTAGTATCCCATGTAGATACTGCATTGATACGAAATGTGAAATGAATCAACAACAATTAGAAACCGAAGAATTGGAAGATAACGTCACTGAATCTTCAGCAGAACAAAACAAGCTTCGTGATGCGTATGTACAAGAGCGTACTTATTTGGAAGTCGTGGAAATAGAGCTAAACCGTTCTAAGATCATAATGATTGATGAACAAGGCAGAAAGAAACGAGTACCGATTTTGTCTGAGCACTAGTCCTAAGTGGCTGCATTGTTAGGTGTTGAGATGGAATTATCAAAATAATAAAAAGGAAAAACGATGAACACAGTACTTTCCCCAATTGAAGCGAGAATTATTGGTTGCTTGATCGAGAAAGAAGTCACTACTCCCGATCACTACCCATTAACACTGAACAGCTTAACAACGGCTTGTAATCAAAAGAGCAACCGTGAACCAGTTCTTTCACTGTCTGAATCAGACGTTTTAGATGCGGTTGATGGTTTGATTTCGCGTCGCATGGTAAGCGACGAAAGCAGTTTCAATAGCCGCGTAAACAAATATCAACATCGTTTCTGCAACACAGAATTTGGTGATCTGCAATTTACCGAGCAAGAACGCGCAATCATCTGTTGTATGTTGCTGCGTGGTGCGCAAACTCCAGGTGAACTCCGTACTCGAACTGGCCGCCTGGCTAACTTCAGCGATGTGAAAGAGGTGGAAGCGGCACTTGAGAAGCTAGCTGCAAGAGAAGCGGGTGCATTAGTCGTGAAGCTACCTCGTGAAGCGGGCAAGCGTGAATCACGTTACCAACATCTGTTGAGCGGTGAAGTGGATGTTGAAGCGTTTGCGACGGCATCGGTAAGCGCGGCAGCACCTTCCGCATCCAATGAAAAGTTTGAAGAATTAGAGGCAGAAGTCGCAAGCCTACGAGCAGAAGTGGCAGAGCTTAAGGCTCTGGTTGAATCGCTGCTTTAGATGTCTGAGTCTGATAAAAATGCGGATTGGGTCGTGTACTTGATCCGCAATCGTCACAATGCTCTCTATTGTGGAGTGACGAATAATTTAGATCGCCGTTTTGAACAGCATCAGGCAGGTAAAGGCGCCAAAGCCTTAAAAGGGAAAGGCCCGCTTAAGTTGGTTTGGAGTTTCGATGTTAGGTCAAAAAGTGAGGCATTGAAAACCGAATACGCGATCAAACAATTACCCAAATCTCGTAAAGAAAAACTGGTATCACTCAAACTAATCATTGAGTGGCAAGAAGACCAAATTCAATATATCGAAGTCTCATAATTCATAGCTAAAATATTCGTTATTGACTAAATCTTAATAATATTTGGTTTCATATTGTTTGTTATTAACTAATTGAATTTAAATGATAATTCACTTTTGCTTGATCGGGCTAATTTCACTATTTAACACGCTAACCCTAATCTCTATTCCAAATTAACATTTCGCTCATTTAGAATGTCGTTCTAATTAGCGCTAGACGCTATCATTTCTAATCGTTGTCCTACATAATATCGTTCAGCCATACAAAGATATGGTGTCATGCTAGGTTAAAAAATGAGCCAAAGTAGCTCATATAAAACGAGAAAAATATGAAACGTTTACTGATGTTGTTTGGACTTGCCGTATTTTCTGCGTCCGCTCTCTCCCATGGTACTCATGTCCTCAATGGGTACTGGGAATACCAAGATTATCTTTCCAAGTTTCCAGAACAAAAAATATTGACCGATAAAATGGTCGAAGCTGTGCAAAACCATCCTGTGCCATTGAGGCGACCTCAAGATCGACCGATCACGATCTCGGTTGTGTATCCAGGTCAACAGATCTCTGACTACTGGGTTCGTAATATCCAAGCATTTGAGAAGCGCCTTGATAAGCTGAGAATTAACTATCAGATAAATCAGGTGTTTACACGTGTTAATGCCGATCTCACTCAGCAGAGTATTTCTTTGCAAGAGGCGATTGAGAACAAAACGGATTACTTGATCTTTACCTTAGATACCACGCGACACCGTAAGTTTATCGAACACGTGTTGAGTTCCACCGATACAAAGTTGATCTTGCAAAATATCACCACACCGGTGCGTGCTTGGGCAGATAGACAGCCATTTATGTACGTGGGTTTTGACCACGCGACAGGCAGTTTAAAACTGGCGGATTACTTTAAAGAAGTGAGCCAACCAGACAGCAAATACTCTGTGTTGTACCGCTCTGAAGGTTATATCAGTGATGCTCGTGGAGATACCTTTATCCATGAAGTGAACACCGACACCAACTTTGCCCTCAAGTCTTCGTTTTACACAAAGTCAGACAAAGAGACCGGTTACCAAGCGGCTAAAATCAGCATAGCGAACGATAAGGATCTAGACTTTATCTATGCATGTGCAACCGATGTCGCTCTAGGCGCGGCAGAAGCTATTCGCGAATCAGGTCGAGATATCTTAGTTAATGGCTGGGGCGGTGGTTCCGCTGAGCTTGAAGCTCTTGCGAGAGGTGACTTAGATGTGACCGTTATGCGTATGAACGACGACACCGGTATTGCGATGGCAGAGGCTATCAAGTGGGATCTGGCCGGGTTGGAAGTTCCTACCGTTTACTCTGGTGAATTTGAAGTCGTGACCAAAGAGGATTCTGCAGAACGTATTTCAGAACTTAAACAGCGAGCATTTAGGTACTCAGGTCAATAATGAAGAAAAGCTACGCCAGTACACCAAGGAACACCTTAGCCAAACTCATTACGCGTATCATTATTTTAGTGATAGGCGTGATGGCACTCGGCGTGCTTATTCACAATTATGAAACCAGCAGCAGCATCGTAAAACAAGAGACCAATCGAACCGTTCAGCAGACATCTAGTCTGATTCAAAACATGTTTGATTACCGCTTGTCGGTGCTGCAAATCCACCAAGACAGTAGCTCACACAGCGAAACGCTAAAAGAGTATTTTGAAACAGGTAATGAAGAGGCTCTGAGCTACTTTTTCTTTGGTGTTGACCAACGTGAACCGGACCATGCACCGGATTTACGTTTTGTTTCTACTCATGATGGTTTGGCATGGGAAGATGGTAACGGTCAGTTTTATGGTTTGGATACGTCCAGCTTAAAACATATATCAGATGAGGTGTCGTTCAGCAGCAACTGGCATTTCATTAAACTCATGACAGATATCGGCAAACGCCATTTATTGGCTCGTCGAACCCCGATTGTTGATAATAATACCGGGGAGGTGCTTGGTCAGCTCTATATCGCGATTGTATTAGATAATAACTTCTCTCTTGCAGAATCTATTCAACAGGGCAGCAATTGCGAAAACATTGTGATTGAAGCGCACGGCACTCCTGTGACATCGACATTCAGTGGCGATGAAAGCTACACCATAGCCGATATCCTCAATTACCAAATTTACGAGCAGTTGCCTCGTCATTTCGTGACTATTGCAACCATTAAGATCAATGCAGTTGAAACCCCTCTCATCATTCGTGCGGTGCAGAAGAACACAAACTTCATCGCGCTAGAAGAGAACTATGAGCGTGCAATCATTGTTGTGATTGTGGTGATCGTATTCATGTCTTTCTTTGCGCGCGCTTGGATTCAGAGAAGGGTCGCGGCGGAGCTCGATAAATTGATGGACTTCACTCGTTCTGCCAGTGATAGCGAAGAGTACAATAAGTTCGACGGCTCTAATATCTTCGAATTTCACCATATCGGTTGTACGCTTGAAGACACGTTTGAACGCTTATCTGAACAGAATCAAAAGTTCCAAGACCTTTTTAACTTTGCCCACTCACCGATTTTGGTTTGGTCTGAAAAAGGCGATTTGATTCAGATGAACCCTGCGGCTCGTATGGCGTTGTTTGATGAGGATGACAACTATGGCGCTATGGCTCAAGAGTTTGAGCATCGTATGTTGCCGAACATTCAAATGGTGGTTCAGGGGGCGAAACTAACGGGTATTAATGTGCCTATTGGTGAAAAGGTGTTTCGTTGGAATATGTCGGCCATTCGTGTTGAGCACGGCATCACGGGCGTGGTGGTACAAGGGCAAGACATTACTAAGCTGATTGAAGCTGAGAGACAAGCCGATCGAGCAAGAGAAGAAGCAGAGCACCTTGCGAATGTGCGTGCTGATTTCTTAGCGAAGATGAGCCACGAGATTCGCACACCACTGAACGGTATTCTGGGTGTGTCTCAATTGCTGAAACGCTCGATACACAGTGAAGATAATCGCGAGCAAGTCGATGTACTTTGTAATAGTGCGGAACATCTACTGGCGGTACTTAACGATATTTTGGACTTCTCAAAGATCGAGCAGGGGCAGTTCAATATCCAAAAGAAAGATTTCCGCTTGGGCGAGTTGGTCAACACCTTAGATAGCATCTATCGTCCGTTGTGTGAAGACAAGGCGGTTACGTTTACCATAGTGAATCACTTGGTAGACGACATCGAAATCAACACCGACCAAGTCCGTCTAAACCAGATTATGTTTAACCTGCTGAGTAACGCACTTAAGTTTACCCACCAAGGGGGCATTTCGGTCAGCTTTGAGCTCGAAAGCATCTTTAATTCCGACCAAGCCAGTTTGATTGTGCGAGTGAAAGACACGGGTATTGGTATCGATGAAAGCAAGATAGACGCAGTGTTTGAACCCTTTGTTCAGGCAGAAGAGACCACAACTCGTGAGTATGGTGGGACTGGCTTGGGGTTAACGATTGTTAAAAACCTTGTTGATATGCTGGAAGGAGACATTCAAGTTCGCAGTCATATCGGTCAAGGTTCTGAGTTCATCATCGAAATTCCTGTGGAAATACACTCTAAACCATTAATCGATGCGAAGCCGCAATCTGATATCGAACCTGAAGCATTGTTTAGTCGATCTTTGAAGGTTCTGCTGGTAGAAGATAACCACACCAATGCCTTTATTGCGCAGGCTTTCTGCAAAAAGTACGGAATGGTGGTCACTTGGGCAAAAGATGGCTTAGAGGCTATCGAGATGGCGAAAACCACGACTTATGATCTTGTTTTGATGGATAACCAACTTCCTAACCTCGGTGGTGTTGAAACCACACAACAGCTGAGAGAGGACATCGGTGTCGTTGCTCCTATTTACGCGTGCACTGCCGATGCTCAAGAGTCGACGCGAGACAGTTTCATGGCTGCCGGGGCGAATTACGTGATAGTAAAACCCATTAAAGAAGAATCACTACACCAAGCCTTTGTGCACTTCAAAAACTCATATTGGAATGAGGCTTAGCTAAAGAGTTGCATGCTGAAGCACTGGTTTACGGAAGCTCTGGTTTACTGAAGTAACGGCTTACTGAAGTCGTGCTTTAGCGAGGTAGTGTTTCGAAGCAGAAATATAGAGCTCTAAATAGAGCCAGCTACAAAAGCTTGTTCTAAAAGCAGCGTTTTTAACTCATCACTCATATCTAAGTGCTCGGGGAATTGGATGCCTAATAGCCAACCCTGTCCCTGTCTTTTCTTACTCACGACTTTGTAAACTAGGTCGTCATCTAAGTGCTCGTTTAAGAGTGAATTGACCTTTATTTTCCAGCCCACGTCGATATCTGATTGCTGTGTAAGATAAATCCCGCAACCTGATACTGAAAAATCAACCAGAGTGGCATCTAATGACAAGGTATCAAAGGTCACTTCACAGTTGAGGCGTACTTTGTATCTTTCGTGTTCACGGATCGGTTTAGTGGCAAAGTTAGAAGGTGGACGCAGGAAGATAAGATGCGCAGGGGAGGTGATATGAGCCAATACATTGGTCTTAAATGCGACGATATGACCAAGCTCAGTATCCGTTATAGCGCGGACAATAATATCGACGTTGATGAGCTTTCTGAGTGTCAGTGCCTCGGTCGCTTTTTGTGAAAGCTCAAGGATAAGGTATTGATCTTGTTTGTGTCCGATATAGAGCGTACTGATCTGGATTGAATCGTCTGGGCCAAATTCCAATACACCTGCTGTTTTTGTACCTGGCTTTAGGTATCTGAACAGTTCTAAGTTTTTATCTTTATGCATATTCGTTACTGAACAATGTTAACCATCTGATAAAATAATATAACGTCCTGATAAAACTATGTCATTAGTTTCATTGAAGTAATTATACTAGCAGGGCTAAAAAATGAATCGCTTAGCCAACTAAACAACGGCTTACTCTTATCGAAAAAAAAGATACACTGCTGTACGTTACTTACTTGATGGAGAAATAGTAAATGGAACTGGAAACCCTATTAAGCACGTTGTCTAATGCCCCGGAAAGCGTGCAATTTGAAGATACAATGCAAGTGATAGAAGCACACTATGATTTTTCAGAGTGTGAATTTCGCAACGGTGATGTTGTGAATACTGCTGGTCAGAATAATGGTTCGTGTAAGATTTTTGCTTTTGGTTTAGAGCAAGGCCTTTCAGCGGAGCAGACATTGGCTTGCTTTGGCCAGTATTACCGCAATGACGTATTAGGTTTTCCTGAGAATACCGACCATCAAAATATTCGTAACTTCATGACTCACGGTTGGAGTGGAGTAGAGTTTTCTCAGCCTGCATTGGTTTTAAAGGCTAAATAAATTGTTTTTAAAGATTAAGTAAATAGGTTTAAAGACGAAGTAAACACTCACTAAACAACAAGTATTTTGAAGCGAGAAAATCATATCTCGCTTCATTAGTTCTACAAGGACAAGTGTACAAGAATAGGCGTGCCAATTACTGAATCGGCAGCTCAGACAGGCACTTACGACACATGCAAACGCCAGCTTTTGGAATATCGCTCGTATCGCGCTTCTCTAATTCAAAACACCAACACGTTTCTTTACCAGCGCTGATATCGCATTGAGCGGGTTCATTACATTGTGGACATTGGTGAGTTGAACTCGCGCCACTGACGTTATCCATAACAGAATCTCTTTCATTCTCAGATAAGCCTTTCCAACCTATAATTTCATCCATTGTGCGAAAGCAACCGCTACACATACCGCCATTATTTTTACAAGCCGCTCGGCAAGGTGTTTTCATCTATCTGACCCGTGATTTATTTGCGCTGAAATGTAGCATATTTGTTTCCTTTTTAAGAGTCGTCAAAGCAAAAACAACAAGGGTCTGTTGATCTTTTGAGCTGATTTTTGCAGCACTTTGTGGGAAATTTCTACAAGGCGGAGGCTTTGAAGTGTAGCTAGCCTACATGAGAAGCCGATAACACAGTAGAAATGAACCACAAAGGTTGCCCGAAGGGTTCGGTTAGAATCGTTTGATACTTTGTTAAGAAGTATTTACTTAGAATGACTAGGCTACATACATCTTGCCGCGCCTAAAACGATTCTATCTCGAACAAAAATTTAACCACGAAAGGTCAACAGACCCTAAGTAAAATCGACAAATGACCTCGTAATTTCAAGGCTTTTCATGTAGCATCTCGCCCCTTTTGTTGCTTGGGGGATATTATGTTTATTGGATTTGATTATGGAACAGCGAACTGTTCTGTCGCGGCGATGGTTAATGGAGAACCAAGCCTGTTACCACTAGAAGGTAGCAACCATTATATTCCCTCAACTGTGTTTGCTCCAACTCGTGAGAGTGTGTCTGAGCATCTATTTCGCCATTTAAACATCAAGCCAAGTGATGCGGTTGGTGAGCAAGTGTTACGACGTGCGATTGCATTGAACCGAGAAGAGAGCATCGACCTAGTGCCGGAAGATATGGCATTCGGTCAGGCTGCGCTAGACTTATATTTAGAAGACCCTCGTGACGTTTATTACGTTAAGTCTCCTAAGTCTTTCCTTGGTGCAAGTGGCCTGCACGATGTTCAGGTCAGCTTTTTTGAAGATTTGGTGTGTGCCATGATGGCAAATATTAAACACCAAGCCGAGCGCACGACTCAAGAACAGATCAAACAAGCGGTTATTG
The DNA here is from genome assembly GCF_022397895.1 of Vibrio sp. Isolate33. Lineage (NCBI taxonomy): Bacteria > Pseudomonadati > Pseudomonadota > Gammaproteobacteria > Vibrionales > Vibrionaceae > Vibrio > Vibrio sp. Isolate33. The sequence continues at coordinate 646,778 of NZ_JAKEUP010000001.1, read as the reverse complement.
GCCGACCAATTAACTTTCATGGTCGAGGTGGTGAAGAGGCAAACAGACAAGCAGAAGATATCCTTACTCGCGCTGCTAAGCGTGCTGGCTTCCTTGATATCGCCTTTCAATTTGAGCCAGTAGCCGCAGGCCTAGATTACGAAAGCACCTTAACTGAAAACCAAACGGTATTGGTGGTCGATATTGGTGGTGGTACGACCGACTGTTCATTGCTAGAAATGGGTCCTAGTTGGACTGGTCAAGCCGATCGCACACAGAGCTTATTGGCACATAGCGGGCAAAGGGTAGGGGGTAATGACCTCGATATCTATCTAGCGTTCAAACAACTGATGTCACCTTTCGGTATGGGCAGTAAAGGTATCTCTGGTATTGATATGCCATTGACTCAATTCTGGAACCCGATTGCGATTAACAATGTAGAAGCTCAGAAGAACTTCTATTCTCGTGAAAACCTTGCAGCGTTGAAGTTACTTCGTAAAGAAGCGTCAGAACCTCAAAAGTTAGATCGCTTGATGAAGGTTTATCACGATACTCTAGGCTATGGCATTGTTCGTCGCGCGGAAGAAACCAAGATTGCGCTAGCAGAATGTGCTCAGTATCGAACAGCAATTAACGTAGCTTCTGAGTTGGTTGAGGTGGATATCTCAGTTGAACAGATGATCGATGCAATCGAAACGCCAAAGTCTAAGATGATTGAGTTGGTGAAAGAAGCGATACAGCAAGGTCAGAAAAAGCCAGATGTCATCTACATGACAGGTGGTTCAGCTCGTTCGCCAATACTGCGAGAAGCCGTACAACAAGCTGTGCCAAATGTTCCAATTGTGAGTGGCAATTACTTTGGTTCTGTAACCGCGGGTCTAGCTCGTTGGGCTGAGGTTTGTTTTAAATAACAGCTTAATTCGTGTGGCCCCATTAGGGCTATTACGCAATTAGAAAAAGATAACTAGGGTAATTGGTCTTCGACTGGTTGCCCTTTTTTGTGTCTAACGCTCTAGCTTGATAGCAGTGGTTTATCCATATATTAGTGAGTTCAGCTTGGGCTTCGCTAGTAAGCTTTAGTTTGAAAGTTTTCTAGTAGGTTCTAAATGTTACAGAATGTTTCATTGTCAAGTTTCTCCTATTCATCGACGGTTCACTCTTTCTTTTCTTTGATTTTAAATGCTTTTTTAGTGATTTAAAAACCAAAAAATCGCTTTGACCAATATAAATAAAACACAAAGACTTTCTTGTGGTTGTGTTTTATTTTCTTGTTTTTAAAGTGATTTTTGTTTTTTATAGCATTGTTGTTTTTATTTTATATATTTTAATGCAACTTTTTTGTCATTCATCGATTAGTGTTTGCCTACTTGTTAAATGCAGGTAACAACTTCTTCGTAAGCACGAGGTTGTTAGTGAATAACTCACCCAGTTACATAATGGACATGACAAATGAATAAGAAACTTTTAGCGCTAGCAATTTCTGGTGCAGTATTTGGTACACAGGCAGTTGCAGTAGAACTTTACAACGAAGACGGCACAACATTCTCAGTTGGCGGTCACGTTTCAGTTGCAGTTGGTGATGTAAACAGCGATGACCGCATTAACAGCGATGACATCGGCGTAGAAACTGTTTCTCCACGTATCAACTTCGGTGCAACTCACGAACTTGGTAACGGCTTCACTGCTGATGCTAAAGGTGAATGGGCGCTAAACATGCTAGACGGCGGTGATGAGTCGTTCACAACTCGTCTTGGTTACGTTGGCCTTTCTCACGATGATTACGGTCGCGCAGCAGTAGGTACTCAATGGGCACCTTACTACAACGTTGCTGGTGTAGCTGATATGCCAATCGCGTTCGCGAATGATTTCATCTACGAAGATCACGGTAACCTAGGTACTGGTCGTGGCGAAGAGATGGTGAGCTACGGTAACGCTATCGATTTCGGCAACGCAGGTTCTCTAAACGTTGGTGTTGCATGGCAAGGTCGTAAGGCTGCTGATTTGAATGAATACGGTAACCGTGGTCAAATCGCGTTGAACTATGCAATTGCTGGTTTCTCTGCAAACTATGCATACAATACAGGTGATGTTGATTACGCAGGTGTTGTTGGTTCAAAAACTGCTGATTCTCACGTAGTAAGTGCAACTTACGGTTCGTACGGCGCTGAAGGTCTATACCTTGCTGGTGTTTACGCAATGAACAACTACATGAACACTGGTAACAAGCAGATTCTTGAAGAGTCAGTTGCTATTGAATTACTAGCGTCTTACGCTCTTTCTAACAGCCTTAACCTAAGCGTTAACTACGAAGCGGTAGAAGACGACAAGAAGAGCGAAACTGTGTACAGCACAACTGCTCTACAAGCTGAATACAACTTCACATCTCAGTTCGTAGGCTTCGCTGGTTACCAATTCGACCTACAAGGTTCTGGTGAGTACAAAGAGAAAGCTGACGACCAATGGCTACTTGGTGCTCGTTACTACCTATAAGTCGCAGACTGATTTAGCATAGTGTTTACTCCTTAGGTTTACCTTTTAGGATACTGTCCTAGACACCATGCTAAGCCCTCTCAAACCTTTTGGTTAGAGAGGGCTTTTTTCGTTTTGGACTTCTGTCTTGAATTGTCATTTCGCACTGTCGCGACCTTCGTATAAACACTTTCAAATCATCGAATTGAACTAAAGATCAGAATTTAGATCTTAGTGACCATCTTGTCGAAGACTCTCATTTTGTGATGCGGTAAACTCTGCATTCCAAAAATAGTTCAGGGACAAACTATGAGCAGCGTTGTAGATCAGGAACAATTGATAAATTTGAAACGAACCGCAACACCAACCAAGGTACTGTGTGTTGGGCGTAACTATGTCGATCACATTGAAGAACTTAACAACGCGATCCCTGACTCTATGGTGGTGTTCAATAAACCAAGCACCAGTGTGACTTCCTCTCTCTCTTCATTCCATCAAGAAGCACTACATTACGAAGCTGAGATCTGCTTTATCGTTGAAAATGGCCAATACTCAGCCGTGGGCTTAGGGTTAGATCTCACTAAGCGTGAGTTGCAAAGTAGCTTAAAAGCAAAAGGCTTACCTTGGGAGCGCGCCAAGGCGTTTGATGGTTCTGCCGTTTTTAGTCGCTTCGTTCCAACTGATAACTTAGACCTTGCAGACTTAAATCTAGAGCTGTTTATTAACTGTGTTCGTGTTCAGAAAGGACATGTTGAGCAGATGCTTTACTCTCCACAAACTATCCTAGAAGAGCTATCTTCTTATACTACCTTGCTAGACGGCGATGTTGTGATGACGGGCACGCCAAAAGGTGTTGGAGCCGTACATCGAGGCGATATTTTCCTTGGTCGCCTAAAGTGTGGTGATACGACATTGATTGAGATCGAGTGGGTAGCAAGTTAATTAGTCTTTTCTATTTAGTTAATAAATTGGTTTTTTTACTTGATGTTGGTTTTTAATTCGAATAAATAAACGCCGAACAATTGATTGCACCTGGAAGGGTGTTGGTAATTGATATAAAATCCGCCTCCGTTTTTATCAATGCTGAAACCCATGATCGACTTAACCATTTTACCTGTCTACCTGACTGCCGTTGTTGCACTTCTCCTTTTACCTGGCCCTGATATGTTACTGATCGCGAGTTCAAGCATGAGCTATGGCCGTAAGGTCGGCGTGTTTGCAAGCCTAGGCAATGCGACTTCTGGAATCATTCTGACAGTATTAGCGGCTATGGGTGTATCAGCGTTGATCGCAATGAGCCCAATAGCGCTTAAAGCTCTCCATTTGTTAGGCGGTGCATACTTGTTAAAGATGGGATGGGATTGCCTGAGAACAGAGCAGGGGAATGCACCGGAGTTAAACGATAATTTTGCTGCAAAAGCCTATTATCAACGAGCGCTGATCAGCAACTTGCTTAACCCTAAAGCCTTAGTGTTCTTTGTGATGTTTTTACCTCAGTTCGTGTCGACAAATATTGAAGCGACTTCGGGCGAGCAGATGTTAGTGCTTGGCTTGTTACTGAATGTCTTAGGTTTAACGTTCAATTTCTTGCTGGTGGCGTTGGTGGGTACGATTGGTAAGTCTCTAGTAGAAAATGCTAAGTTCCGCACTTATCAACAGAAAGTGATGGGCGGTGTATTCATCGTGTTGGCGGTTTGGATGTTGTCTTCATTCTTTACTTCGTAAAGTTCCAAATCGAACATATTATCGCGCAGTGAACGACGATAGAAAAATGGACGCTTAGAGCGTCCATTTTTTGTTTTTAGCCGTTATATGTTGAACACACCAGTCGTTAAGAATTCAGTTCTTGTTGGTGTTGTTCTATGAGTTTGTCCATATACTCTTCACCACGCAGGCGAGTTTCGTCGTAGGTTTCTGTTCCTTCGAACTTTGTCACCGTCTCATAGTAAACCTTAACTTTAGGCTCTGTTCCTGAAGGACGGACGATAATGCGTGAACCATCTTCGAGATGATATATGAGTACGTCACTTGCGGGCAGGTTAATCGCTTCAGTATTCCCACCAATAACAAAACGTAACGACGACTGCAGATCTTCAATCACTGATATAGCGACACCATTGATTGCTTTGGGTTGTGCTGATCTAAGTTTCGAACCTATCGATGGTGAATCTGGGTCAAGCGCGATACTGCGTTGTGCGTTGGTGTGAACACCATGCTCCAACGAGATCTGAGCAAGAAGATCCCAAACCGTTCGACCTTGAGATTTCAGCTCCTCAACCAGTTGAGCGAAAACAACGATAGCAGACAATCCATCCTTATCTCGAACCTGAGTGCCAATCGTATAGCCTAGCGCTTCTTCATAGGCGAATAAGAACTCATTGTTTTCGTCTTCTAATTGCATGCCGATGTTGGCTAACCATTTAAAGCCTGTCAGTGTTTGGAAATAGGTAGCACCATGAGCATTCGCCACTTTTTCAAGCAGAGTTGAAGAGACGATACTATTACCAACCAACTGATTTTTAGTGTGTGGCTTTGACAACAAGTAGTGAGCGAATAACACACCTACTTGATCACCCGTCAGCATTTTGTATGAGTCATCTTCAGTTCTGACCGCGACGGCGAATCGGTCTGCATCTGGATCGTTGGCACAAGCTATGTCTGCATCGACACTTTTTGCGAGGTTGACCACAAGGTCCATCGCCCCTTTTTCTTCCGGGTTAGGGAAGTTGACGCTTGGGAAGTTACCATCGGGCTCCCTTTGTTCTGCAACGCTGAATACCTTATGGAAACCAGAATCATGGAGAAGATCTTCAGCCATTTGTGCGCCTACACCATGCATCGCGGTGTAGGTGATGGTGGTGTTCGCCGATTCAATATCTTTGCTCACATATGGGCTCTGGTTGATCGCAGCGCGATACGTTTGGTAATAGCCCTCAGTCAACCACACTAACTTGCCTTGTGCTTCCGCGTCACTCAAGCTCATTAAAGGAATAGGCTTGGTCGATGCGATATCGATTTCAGAAGCAATGCCAGCATCATGCGGTGGAATGATTTGAGCACCATTCTCCCAGTACACTTTGAAGCCATTGTATTCTGGCGGGTTATGGCTAGCTGTGACCACAACGGCTGCGGCTGCATTGAAATGCTCAATGCCGAAAGCAACGATAGGGGTTGCAGCGACATTCGAGGTTAAGTAAACCTTAATGCCTAAAGCTGTGAGTACAGAAGCGGTATCAATAGCGAATTGCTTTGAATCTAAGCGGCCGTCATAGCCCACAACAACACCACGAATCTTCGCATTTGTAACGTGCTCTATCAGATAGTGACCAAGCCCAGTCGCGGTTTCTTGTATCACTAAGCGATTCATTCTATTTGGACCGCATCCCACTTTGCCACGAAGACCTGCTGTTCCGAACTCTAATCGCTGCGTAAAGCGATCTTCTAATTCGTCGTGCATTCCTTCATCGATGAGGTGTTGAAGCTCTTCACGAGTTCTCGGGTCTGGGTCTCTCGCTAACCAATTCATTGCATCTTGCATAATCACTAAACCTTTTAATGTCTGTATGACTTACTGTTGATTTAACTTAAGTGATATTGATTATCATTTCTATGAAAGCAATCGTAAAACTCGATATAAAATAAATTCCAACGGCAAGAGGGCATGTAGCTTAGTCACTTCAAATAATTGACTGTTTAGCAAGTAAACTTACCTTGAACAATTGGATATCACTAACTAGCCTTTTACATAAATATAACAAAATTTAACAAATTCGCCGTTTTTGAATCTTTCATGGAAACCTCTAACGCTTTTGAGCCGTATTGGCTCATGGGGATATACGAGGTTGATAGCGCTTTAAAGCTGTCTCCATGTGAGTTGTAGATTGAGATTCAGCCTTTTCATGTGTAGTCGAGATAACAATGAATGTTGTCTCGCTCGTATTGACATATAGCTTGTAACGAAACTTAGCTCACAACGAAATATGGCTCGTAACGACATTTAGGTCGCAAGTATCCAATTAGGAAGGATAAGGAGAGATCTTTTGAAAAGATTACTGGTTAGGCTAGCGTGGCTTTTGAAGAGTTTTGTTGTGGTTTTAGTGTCGCCTTTAGTGCATGCAAGTAGTGAATACAACATGACAAGAGGCGTGACTGAGATCAGCGGTGAGGTTTATGAACTTCATATGCTTATCTTCTACATCTGCTGTGCAATCGCCTTCGTCGTTTTTGGTGTCATGTTCTATTCGATTCTGAGGCACAGAAAGTCGAAGGGCGCGGTGGCGGCTCATTTTCACGAAAGCACCAAAGTCGAAATCCTCTGGACCATCATTCCTATTATTATCCTCATCGCAATGGCGATACCCGCGACCAAAACCTTGATAGCGATGGAAGACACTTCTCAATCTGAACTCACCGTTAAAATTACTGGCTCACAATGGAAATGGCATTACAGCTATTTTGGCGAAGATGTTGAGTTCTTCAGCTTGCTGGCGACCAGTGATAAAGAAATCGAAGGCATCGAAGTGAAAGGCGCGCATTACCTACTAGAGGTTGATAAGCCACTCGTCCTTCCTATTGATAGAAAAGTTCGCTTCTTGATGACCTCTGACGATGTGATTCACTCGTGGTGGGTTCCGGCCTTTGCTGTGAAGAAAGACACCATTCCAGGGTTCATTAATGAAGCTTGGACAAAGATCGATGAGCCCGGTGTGTATCGCGGCCAATGTGCTGAACTGTGTGGCCGAGCGCATGGCTTTATGCCGATAGTGGTACATGCCATGGAAGAAGACGAGTTTGATGCATGGTTGGCGGAGCAGAAAGAGTTAACGATTGCCGCACAACAAGCGGCTCAAGATGCGTTAGATGCGTCACTTTCTTTAGACGAATTGAATGCCATAGGTGAAGAGGTTTACAAAACTCGGTGCGCGGTTTGTCATCAAGCGAACGGGGAAGGTATTCCCGGTGCATTCCCAGCGATTAAAGGTAGCTCGGTTGCTCTTGGGGATGTCGATGTGCATATCGATACCATTGTTTATGGTCGTGGAGGCACGGCAATGCAATCCTTCGATAACCAGTTAACCGAGAAAGAGATCGCAGCGGTCGTTACTTACCAAAGAAACGCTTGGGGTAATGACACGGGCGATATTGTTCAGGCTTCAGATATTAACGCTTACAAGGTTAAACAAGAAGGCGGAGCCCAAGCACCTGACGAACAGGGCTCAACGGATGAAGCACAAAGTGATGCTAAGGAGCAGCTATGAGTTCACCAATTGATAAGCCGGTGAAATCGGCGCCTGCAGAAGATCAGGCCTTGAGTCATTCTGTGGAAGGTACATTGGATAGCAATGACCTACCTCTGGATGGTCACGACTCTCACGCCGCTCCAAAAGGGTGGGCGCGTTGGCTGTATTCAACCAATCACAAAGACATCGGTACATTATATCTGTGGTTCAGTTTCGCAATGTTCTTAACCGGTGGTGCGATGGCAATGGTGATCCGTGCTGAGTTGTTCCAACCGGGTCTGCAGCTTGTTGAGCCTGATTTCTTTAATCAGATGACCACAGTGCACGGCTTGATCATGGTGTTTGGTGCGGTAATGCCTGCATTCACGGGGCTCGCTAACTGGATGATCCCGATGATGATCGGCGCTCCCGATATGGCTTTGCCTAGAATGAACAACCTCAGTTTTTGGATTCTACCTTTTGCTTTCTTAATCTTAATTGGTTCTCTGTTTACTGAGGGAGGTGGCCCGAGTTTTGGTTGGACATTCTACGCGCCGCTCTCAACGACTTACGGCCCAGACAGTACGGCACTGTTTGTGTTCTCTGTTCATATTATGGGGATCAGTTCGATCATGGGGGCGATCAACGTCATCGTGACCATCGTGAACATGCGAGCACCGGGTATGACTTGGTTTAAACTGCCTATGTTCGTGTGGACTTGGTTAATTACCGCTTTCTTGCTGATAGCCGTGATGCCGGTTCTCGCCGGAGCGGTGACCATGGTATTGACCGATAAATACTTTGGAACAAGCTTTTTTGATGCGGCAGGTGGTGGTGATCCCGTCATGTTCCAACACATATTTTGGTTCTTTGGACACCCCGAAGTGTACATCATGATTCTACCGTCGTTTGGTATCGTCTCTGCCATCATCCCAGCCTTTAGTGGCAAGCGCTTGTTTGGTTACCACTCGATGGTGTACGCGACCTGTAGTATCGCCATCTTGTCTTTCTTAGTGTGGGCACATCACATGTTCACTACGGGGATGCCCGTTTTTGCTGAGCTATTCTTCATGTATTGCACCATGCTGATTGCGGTGCCGACGGGGGTGAAAGTCTTTAACTGGGTCGCAACCATGTGGCGAGGTGCATTGACCTTCGAAACCCCAATGCTTTTCACCATCGCCTTTATTGTGCTGTTTACGATAGGCGGCTTGTCTGGATTGATGCTCGCCATCGTTCCTGCGGATTTCCAATATCATGACACCTATTTTGTGGTAGCTCACTTCCACTATGTTCTGGTAACGGGTGCGGTGTTCTCGATAATGGCTGCGGCCTATTACTGGCTGCCTAAGTGGACTGGCCATATGTACGATCATAAGCTCAGTCTGTGGCATTTCTGGACTTCAGTCGTCTCAGTCAATGTGCTTTTCTTCCCTATGCACTTTTTAGGTTTGGCGGGCATGCCACGTCGTATTCCAGACTACGCTATTCAGTTCGCTGACGTTAACCAAGTGGTGTCGATAGGCGGGTTTGCCTTTGGTTTATCGCAACTTATCTTCTTGTGGCTAGTTATCAAGTGTGTGAAAGGCGGCGAGCCTGTATCAAGCAAGCCATGGGAACGTGCTGAAGGGCTGGAGTGGACGGTACCAAGTCCAGCGCCTCATCATACCTTCACTCATCCACCTAAAATCGATTAGAGGGATGAGCTATGAGTGATAAGCAAAGCAATCCGAATCAAGATGAAAAACAACCAAAGCGTTCAACTAAGAAGCTGACGGGCTACTTGGTATTGAGTGTAGTGGCGATGTTTGGCTTCGGTTTCGCTTTGGTTCCGCTTTACGATGTGATGTGTGAGGCGTTGGGAATCAACGGTAAAACTAATACTGTTTCTGTTGTTCAACCTCAGGGGATGCAACCGGACTACTCTCGTACGATCCGAGTGGAATTCATGTCTCATATTAAGCCTGATATGCCATGGACTTTTTCGCCTGAAGTGCGTGTGTTGGAAGTTTATCCTGGCGAGGTGGTGCAAACCAATTACATCGCGAAAAACTTATCTGCGAGTTCACTGATTGGACAGGCTGTGCCATCGGTGTCTCCAGGAATGGGAGCGACTTATTTCAACAAGATGGAATGCTTTTGCTTCAATCAGCAACCACTTGATGGCTTCAAGAGCGCTGAAATGGGTTTGATATTTTATATAGAGCCAGATATTCCAGAGTCGATACACACGCTGACGCTCTCTTATACGTTATTCAATATCACGAGCGAGGTGGTTGGGGGAGTAAACGATCCTGAGCCTAACGTACTCGCTAGTAATTAAGAAATTACAGAACCAGAATCAACAAAAGGAGTTGAGCGATGAGTTCTAAAAAGGAAGTGTATTTCGTTCCACATCAAAGCCATTGGCCGTTAGTCGGTGCCGTTGCTCTGTTCCTTGTTGCGGTTGGTGCTGGGTTAACCGTGCAAAACATGGGCACTGACGCTGCTGGTGGCGTATTCGGCAAAGCGGTGTTGTTAGTCGGTTTCGCTGTTCTTCTGTATATGCTCGCGGGTTGGTTTAGTAATGTGATTACAGAATCATTGAGTGGTGTTTACTCCGAGCAAATATCTCGCTCTTTTAGGCAAGGCATGAGCTGGTTCATCTTCTCTGAAATCATGTTTTTTGGTGCTTTCTTTGGTGCGCTTTTCTATGCTCGCATGATATCTGTCCCTTGGATTGGCGGGGCGGGCAATAATGAGATGACTCACGAAGTACTTTGGCCGATGTTTCAATCGATGTGGCCGCTGACCACGACACCTGATGGTGTAACAACACAGGCTATGCCGTGGCAAGGTATCCCACTTAAGAACACCATAATCTTACTGCTTTCATCCGTAACGCTGCACATGGCGCATCTAAGCCTTGAACAAAATAAGCGCATGGCATTAATCGTTTGGTTAGAAATTACGATTGTTCTGGCTGGTTTTTTCTTGTTTTTCCAAGTCGAAGAGTACGTTCACGCTTACCAAGAGATGGGGCTGACCCTTCAATCGGGTATCTATGGCAACACCTTCTTCTTATTGACAGGTTTCCATGGTTTGCATGTCTGCTTAGGGACGATCTTTTTGATTGTGTTACTGGCAAGGGTTGCGAAAGACCACTTCACTCCGAAAGACCATTTTGCTTTCCAAGCCGGCAGTTGGTATTGGCACTTTGTTGATGTGGTTTGGTTAGGGCTGTTTGTGTTCGTTTATGTCCTATAACGAAACATCCTTTTAGAGTTTCGTTAGGCTTAATAAGGACGAGGGTTAGGTGTGATCACCCCTGTTCCCAAAGCCAGTAACAGCATTAACACGACAACGGCTGACCACATGACTCGACGTCCTAAGAAGTGACTTAGCCTTTTGCCATTGTGTTTGCCAGAAGCGATTTGGATGAGGCCTTTCATTAAGTTGAAGGCGATGAAAAACAGTAGAGCAACCAATACAACTTTGAATAACAAGATAAAGGTGGATGACGCCATAGTGATAACTCCAAACGGTTTGAATCATGATGAACGAAAGTTCCGCAGTAAAGGTTTTTGGGTTGCGGTTGTTTTAACTTTGGTTTCAGTCGGCATTTTAATCAAGTTGGGTTTATGGCAGTTAGACAGAGGTAACGAGAAATTACGCTACGAGCAACAGTTATCGCAGAGAGCAACGCAGTCCTCTAGGCCTCTAGGTATCGTGATTTCAGAATGGCGAGATAAAAGCATTCGAACTCAGCAGTCATTGAATCCTTCAACCTTAAATGGTTTTAAAGCTGACGTTGAATTGGTGAAACCGAGTGGTTTGGTGTTCTTGTTGGACAATCAAATCAACCATGGAACGGTTGGGTATGTGATTTACATGCTGGGTGAGGTTCTAACACAGGATGGAAGAAAACAACTGTTGATCGATCTTGGGTTTGTTGCAGCAAGTAATGACAGAAGAGAGCTTCCACAAATAGGAAACCTCACGTTACCAACCAAGATGTCCGGGCGTTTGTACACACGTTCGGTGAATCCGTTAAGTCAGGAGCTTGGGTTAGAGAATACGGCACCGAAAAGAATTCAAAACATCAATATAGAGGCGTTATCGCAATATACAGGACAAGAGGTATTGCCGTTTATCTTTCAACCTCAGAGTTTAGATTCATGGCCTTATGAGATGTTATGGCGCCCTACGGCGATGAAGTCTGAGAAGCACTTTGGTTACTCGTTTCAATGGTTCGTTATGGCTGCGGTATTGCTCTCGCTGATGTTATTGATTGGCTACCGACACTTAAAGAAACATAGTCACATTAATAAGAAGTAAATGATCGGAATGACATAAATACAGATAGCGAACGGCAGCGCTTAATACAGGGAATCAAAATGGATAAGTCTCAAGTGCAAATGAACAAGGACAGTACCGATGCAAACTTGGTTGCGTTTAAACAGCGTCGCTCACGTGGTCGCCTTGTATTAATCGGTTTGATTCTGATCTTCGCCTTGCCTGCCATTATCGCTAAAACCGTGTTGGAGCAAAATTGGTACACTTCTGGTGTGACAAACACGGGTGAGTTGGTTGAACCAAGAGTGACGTTGCAGGATTTTGGATTGACGGCTCCGGTGGAAGGAGAGGGGTGGCTGGTGGGTTACATTGCGCCAACGGAGTGCGATAGCTTGTGTGAACAACAGCTCTACTACTTGAACCAAAGCTATTTAGCGTTAGGGAAAAATAAGGAACGAGTGACAGCGGTGGTTTTTGTCTCTGAAGGGGATGCGCTACCAGGAGCTTTTAACAAACCTGATTTGTCGTTTCTATCCGGTGGAGATCAGTTGAGCACCAAGTTCGCACCTGCTTCCATCGTTATCATCGACCCTCTTGGGCAACTCGTTATGGAATACAAAAGTGTCTCAGAATCGTCGCAGTTAGTCGGGCAGTCTAAAGGCATGATCCATGATCTCAGAAAGCTTCTTAAACTGTCGCGCGTCGGGTAGCTGATAGAGCATTCGTGTTTGACCGTAGCGATTGAACTCTATTGGGAACAGGGAATAAATATAGGGAGATAAACGATGCAGAATAAAGCCCCTGATTTACTCATGCTCGTGATGCGAGTGACTATCTTACTGACGCTTACCGTGATTGTTTTAGGTGCTTATACTCGTTTGTCTGATGCTGGTCTTGGTTGCCCTGATTGGCCTGGGTGTTATGGGAAAATCACCGTTCCTTCTGATGCACAAGCAGTGAATCAAGCCAATCTCCAATTTCCTGAACGCGCTCTTGAAGCAGACAAAGCTTGGATTGAGATGATACATCGCTACTTTGCGGGTTCATTAGGGCTTCTTATCTTTGTTGTGGTTGCTTGGTGTATTAAGAAGAACATCACCTCTTCTGGACTACCGTTACTTATATCGGCAACCGTGATTTTTCAGGCTTTATTAGGCATGTGGACAGTGACACTCAAGCTGATGCCTGTCGTGGTTATGGCGCACTTGATGGGTGGTTTTACGCTGCTGTCTCTGCTGTGTTTACTCTACTGCCGTCTCTCTAATTTCCAAACCCGATTTGGCGAACCCTTTTACGCGCCTCAGATTAAATTCTGGGCCTCGTTGGGCTTGGTGATTGTGGCGGGGCAGATATCGCTTGGCGGGTGGACCTCGTCAAACTATGCCGCGTTGGTGTGTACCCAGCTACCAATTTGTGAGGGGAACTGGACAAGCTACCTAGACTTTAAGAACGCGTTCGATTTTGCACAGCACGGCCATGAGAACTATGAGTTCGGTGTATTGGAGTATCCCGCAAGGCTCACTATACATGTCATGCATAGGTTTGGCGCTATTGTGGCAACGTTGACGGTGCTAATGGTCGTGTATCAGTTGTGGAAGTTTGGTCAAACACCACAACAAAAGTTGAGCGTGATTGTCGCAATAGTGTTGGTTACTCAAATCAGCCTTGGAATCAGCAACGTGTGGTTTCACCTGCCAATATCAGTCGCGGTTTTACATAATCTAGTCGCGGCGATGCTGCTTATTAGCATGGTTGTAACCAACTTTGTCGTGTGGCAGCGAAAACCAAGTGAGAACTTGGTCAAGAACAGTGTATTACAAGGAGGTAATCATGGTCAGTAGAACTTCAACACAGCATCAAGTGGTGGTTCAAGCCCCAGCTTTAAGTCATGAAATGGCTGCAAAAAACAAAGCTGCTTGGAAGGTTTATTTAACACTGACCAAGCCTAAAGTGGTTGCTTTGATGTTGCTAACGGCATTAGTCGGAATGTGTTTGGCCGTGCCCAATGGGCTGCCACTACAGCAAGCTTTATTCGGCATGATAGGGATAGGGTTAATGGCAGGGTCGGCTGCTGCATTTAATCATTTGATCGACAAGAAGATCGACGGGCAAATGTCTCGAACTAATCGTCGTCCTTTACCATCGGGAGATCTCAGTAGCGTACGAGTATTCGCGTTTGCTGCAGGCATTGGCTTGCTTGGCTTCGTTACCTTATTGGTGTTGGTAAACCCACTGACCGCTTGGCTAACTTTTGCGAGCTTATTGGGTTATGCGGTTATCTATACTATGTACTTGAAGCGAGCGACGCCGCAGAACATTGTCATAGCAGGGATCGCAGGCGCAATGCCACCGTTATTGGGCTGGACGGCTGTCACTAATGAGCTACATTCAAGCGCATGGTTGTTGGTGATGATCATCTTTATCTGGACGCCTCCACACTTTTGGGCGCTTGCGATTCATCGTCGTGACGAGTACGCCAAAGTGGATATCCCGATGCTGCCTGTTACTCATGGGATAGCCTACACCAAGACTTCAATTTTGCTGTATACACTGTTGTTAAGCATTGTGTGTGTACTACCAGTATTAGTTGGAATGAGCAGTTGGATATACCTGAGCGCGTCTTTGGTGCTAAACGGTGGTTTTGTTTATCACGCTTGGCTACTCAAGTATCGTGATGAGCCCAACATGGCGATGAAGACGTTTAAGTTCTCTATCTATCACCTTATGCTCTTGTTTGTGGCCTTGTTGGCGGACCACTATCTACTTTGATAACTGACTTTTCAGATGTTATTGAACAAGAAAACGGATGCGCTAGGCATCCGTTTTTGTTTGGTTGATTACTCACTCTTATCTATTAAGAGTCAGTTTCTAGTGATCAATTAGTCCACTTTGTTCCAAGCATCTTGCCAGTGTGAACCTACACCTGGTTCGTACTGAGTTGCTGTTGGAGCCCATTGAACACAGTAACCAGAGTATGGGAACTCTTTACACTGATAAACGCTACCATCGCTGCTTAGTACTGTAGTTCCCGCTGTGTAAGACTCAATGCTTTCAGGGAATACGAAGTCGTAATCGCCCGCTGGTGGCGGTGTTTGCTCATCCATCAGGTGGAAATCAAGCGTGTTCTGATCCACTAAGTTACCTTGGTCATCTTTCGTCACAACCACAAGCATGTGGTGGCCAGCTTCTGATTTAGACAAAGTCAGTTGAACATCTTCCACTTGTCCGTCTGCTAATTCAGATTTTTGAGAAGCAAGTGCTTCACGATGATGGTTGTACACAGTCAATTCAGCTTGAATATCGCCTGTTGCTGCAAGAGTAAGATCAAGCTGTGTTGGCTGGTTTTCATCAATAATGTACTCAGACTCTAAACCTGTTACTTCTAGCTCATGGTCTGGTTCTGGAGTATCAATCTTGTAACCGATCTCTACGCTGTTAAAGCCTGAACCTGATTTTAAGTAAATAGGGTTCGAACCGTATACAGGAGCGAAATCGCCTTGGCCGTTTAATTGACCTGCTTTGATTTGTGTCTGCTCTTGGTTGATCTTAGAGGCAAGTGCGTAAGACCAGTTGTTTGCTTTGCCTTGCTCGTTGCTTTCAATCACTAGCTCAGTGCTGTATGAAGCGTTCTCACCAGACTGGTCGAAGACACGAGTGTAAACCGCATCACCAACGTTCAGGTCTTGAGTTGGGTTGATCTGACCACCTTGATCCCAATCCGGGATGATAGGGCCGTCGCCATCAAATTTCACATCGATAACGTTGTAGAAAGCTGCAGCAGTGTCACCCACATCCCATACAGCAAGGATCACTTGATAACCTTCGCGCTCTGGAACATTACACAAGTGGCTTACTTGCATCGGTGGCTGTTCCATATTGCCTTCAACAACACAGAATGGCGTTAAATCAAAAGAGCTGCGTGCCAAAGGCTGGTTTGGATTCCAGTCAGGTTGCGTAATGTAGTATTTCCAATCGCGGGTTTTGTGGTTCGCTGTGAACGTCCACTCAAAGTATTGGGAACCAGACTTGATAGGGCGTTTAATCCATCGGTCTGCGGTTTGTTCGTCTAGTGCTGCCGCTAAAGAAGATTCTGCACTGGCGATTTTTCCATCGACAGGGCCGACTTCAGGGAAACCTTCAGGGCCTTCGACACTTTGTGGTTCGTATTGGATACCACCACAGTCAGTGTTTTTCTGTTGTGTGTCACTCGCAGGGAACTTACATAGGGCGACACGGCTCTCAGCAACGCCATTATCGTATGCCGAAACATAACCATGACCGAAGCTTGCACCGCTTACGCTAAGTAGCGACAGCGCGATGAGTGATTTTTTTGGGAGTTGTTTCATTATTTGTCCTTACTGTATTTGGCCGACAAAAAAGAGAACACTCCGGCATGCATGTGCACTTAAATCCTATTAAGTGGCGGCCCCGCTATCATAGACAGAATATTTGTCGACAGACCGGTGGCTTTGCGTCCTATTCTTTCAAATAGTTTGCCAGAAGTGCGTTTAAGCAAACGGAATGTAGCCAACCAGTTTTATAAATGCGAATCAATAGATTGAAATGTGGAATGCTAATCTCGAACTTTTAATTCTTAATACAAATTAACTTGCTATATGTTTTGTTAGTTAACGTATAAATTATTGATATAAATAAAGAAAATATTTGCTCTAATCGTTTTTGTGAATGCTTTTAGGCTTTTGAGTTCTGTTCTGTACAACAATTGCACTCATATCAAAACCAAACCTTTGGTTTCCACTAACCGAACCCTGACATGTCGTGTATGAAAAAACGGACAATTGATTGGTATGAATTATATAAAGGAGTAGGTATGGAATTCACAGAACAAGACAGAGATGCGTTGTATCAAACGTGGATGTCACAAAAATCGCGAATGCGAATTACACAGATGGAATTTTCTAAAAAGCTAGGAATGAACCAGCTTGATTTCTCACGAGTGTTAAGAGGGGAGACGCCATTGACCATGTCTTTCATCAGTCACTTTTGCCGTTTACTTCATTTAGAACCTAGAAATGTGTTTCCTTCACTGAAAGAAGGCAATGAATCTGGGCCTAAAGTGGTTTATTTGAAAAGTAGAATGAGTGTTGATGGCGAGATTCAAAACGCTTATATCGAAGGAAACCAGGTGATTGTAGAGTATGCTCACACCGTGCAGCATGACTAATTTTAGAGCTAGCTCTGAGTTTTAACCCCTTTTTCTACAATCTTTCCACATAGGGTATGGCATACTTAGTTAGATTCTTCTCTTTAACGTAAGTGCGCTATGAAACCTTTAAAACTTCTCTTGCTTGTTGCAACCAGCATTTTTTTGTTTGGTTGTGCAGGCGGTCCAATTAAAACCGCAACCAAATTCACCAGTTATGAAGATTTTCAGCCAGGCCCTGACGGTGGTGTTGACTTAGTTTGGGCTAGAATCGGCCTACGTGACGCACAACGTTTGAAATCTAAGTTAGACGATTATGATTCTGTGGTGATTGACCAGATCTTTGTGCTTGCAGAAGAAGGTTCGCTCGATCAGGAAGAGATTAAAGAGCTGACTGATCACATGGTTGCGCGCTTGGAAGAAAAAATATCGCCTCATAAAACAATTGTCTACGAACCCACAGGTAAGACGTTGCGACTGAGTATCGCCTTGAGCAACGTTGAAACACCAAACCCTATCTTAGCCGTGACGAGTAGCGTTCTGCCATTTGGCCTTGCGATGTCCACTATTTCTAAGGTGGCAACAGGTGAGCACACCAACGTAGGGAGCGCCAGTGTTGAGCTGTTGGTGAGTGATGCTCAAGAGGGGACACCACTGTTCGCAGCTATCGACCGCGAAGCCGGGAACAAAGACTTTTCGACTATGATTGATTCCCTAGATGATGCCAAAGACGCAATCAACTATTGGGTTGAACGTTTAGGTGATACTCTACAGAACATCGATGACGCATAGAAAGAGCCTGTAATGCTAGAAAAAGAGAACCTCATCAAACTTGCCAGAATGCAGATGCCTTTTGGTAAATACGCTGGTCGTACATTGATCGATTTACCTGAAGAATATTTGCTGTGGTTCGATAAAAAAGGATTTCCGTCTGGTGAACTGGGTGACCTATTAAAGCTGTGCCTGGCTCTGAAAATTGAAGGGCTTGACAGTGTCGTCAAGCCATTGAAAAGAATGTAATTAAATTAAAGCTCACGCTAATTACGTGAGCTTTTTTGTTTTCAGCTTCAGTAGTGGATTAGGTTCATAGAACAATTCGCACAACATATAATCTTATCCTGCCTTAAATTGCGCAATCGATAGCGTGTAAATAATGTTATACGGGGTGTTTTAAATATAAAACACAAAAAAAATTGCGTTTTTTTTAAATTAGTGATTGAAACTAGAGTTTTTACTAGTTAAGTTACAGGGAACAAGAAGATATGTGCTGATGGAAAGTTACGTGAGACAACGTACATTCAGCTCAAGGATAGAAAATAGGAAGAAGTAAGCAATGTTCCAGACTGATGATGTAAGAATTAACAAAGTAAAAGAGTTATTACCACCTGTTGCTGTTTTAGAAAAGTTTCCAGCGACAGAAATTGCTTCTTCTACAACCTTTGAAAGCCGTAAAGCGATTCACAATATTTTAGAAGAAAGCGATGATCGCTTGCTCGTTATTGTAGGTCCATGTTCTATTCATGACACTGAAGCTGCTCTTGAGTACGGTAAGCGTTTGAAAGTGCTACGCGACGAACTAGGCGATAAGCTTGAAATCGTAATGCGCGTTTACTTTGAAAAGCCACGTACAACCGTTGGTTGGAAAGGTCTGATCAATGACCCGTACATGGACGACACATTTAAGCTTAATGATGGTCTTCGTCTAGGACGTAAGCTACTGCTTGATCTAACAGACATGGGCATGCCGACAGCAAGTGAATTCCTAGATATGATCACACCTCAATACGTTGCTGACCTAATTAGCTGGGGTGCAATCGGCGCACGTACTACTGAATCTCAAGTTCACCGTGAACTGGCTTCTGGTCTGTCTTGTCCTGTTGGCTTTAAGAATGGTACAGATGGCAACATTAAGATCGCAACAGACGCAATTCGTTCTGCTAGCGCTTCTCACCACTTCTTATCTGTAACTAAATACGGCCACTCAGCTATCGTTGAGACAGCAGGTAACCCTGATTGTCATATCATCCTACGCGGTGGTAAAGAGCCAAACTACAGCGCCGAGCACGTTGGTAAGATCAAAGGAGAGCTAGCAGCTTCAGGTCTTCCACAGAAGGTGATGATCGACTTCAGCCACGCAAACAGCTCTAAGCAGTTTAAACGTCAAATGAACGTATCTGATGACGTAAGCGCACAGATCTCTGGTGGCGATAAAGCTATCTTCGGTGTGATGATCGAATCTCACCTAGTGGAAGGTCGCCAAGACTTAGTCGACGGCAAAGCTGCAACATACGGTCAGTCGATTACTGATGCTTGTATTGGTTGGGAAGATACTGAAACCGTACTTCGTCAATTGGCAGATGCTGTTGAAGCTCGCCGCAACAAGTAGGTTGATCATTACAATCAACCACTGAGTTAATGAAAATTCGAAGCCCTTATTAGTCGTTGCTAGTAAGGGCTTTTTTACGGATTTGTCATTTTAGGGTTTGTCATACTATAAATTTATTTACTTATCGCATAGTGAATGGTTAAATGGTGTGGTGTTCCATAAACTGAAGAGTCGTATCAATGAAAGCAGTATTGGCGAGTGTTGTATTAATTGCAGTAAACACGTTTTCTATATCAAATGTACAAGCCGCAACTGGCTTTAACACTGAGCAACTGTGTAAAGCTGGCCTTGCTCTAGCGATTGACAAGCAACCTCGTGGCATTAAAGCGACGTCAGGAAAAAGCAATCAGCGTATTCTACTTAGTTTGAAAGATGGCAATAACGATTGGGATTACCGTTGCGATGTGAACCGCGGTAACAAAACGATCAAGTTGGAAGCCAGAGAACTCAAACGCAACGACAAGTTCTTGGGTCAAGCGATTCGCTATGATGTTGCTGATGCTAAACGTTCAGTAAAAGTTACAATGAAAAAGCGCAAAGGCTCTGGCGTGACGAGCGAAAGTTATACTGCTAGACAGCTCAAATAGTACTGTTTGCTTACCTGAGAAAGCCGCAATCATTTGCGGCTTTTGTTTATTTAGACAATGACAAGGTAATCCTATTTGATTAGGTGAAGTAGCTCTTCCACTTTTTGTGACAACAAAGTTCTATCTTGTCTGGTTTCTACGTTAAGGCGTATTAATGGTTCGGTATTGGACTTTCTTAAGTTGAAACGCCATTCGCCCATGTTGATACTGATTCCATCGGTATGATCGATGTCTACAGCACTTTCTCGGTAACGTGACAATACTCGATCCATAACTTGCTCAGGGTTTACTACCTCGCGGTTAATCTCGCCTGAAGAAGGGAATTTGTTCTTGCTTGATCTGATGAGTTGGTGGAGAGATTGTTGAGTTTTACTGATCAACTCAATCACTAACAGCCAAGGAATCATTCCCGAGTCGCAATAGCCAAAATCACGGAAGTAGTGATGTGCACTCATTTCTCCACCGTAAACCGCATTCAGTTCTCGCATCTTCTCTTTAATCAGAGCATGCCCAGCTTTGACGCCAACAGCGTTCCCACCAAGCTTGTCAGCAACTTCAATCGTATTCCATGTCATACGCATATCGTGCAACACCGTGGCGCTATGCTCTTTCAGTAAGAATGCTTCGGTGAGCAGACCAACGATATAGTAACCCTCAATGTAATTGCCTTGTTCATCGAAGAAAAAGCAACGGTCGAAATCTCCATCCCATGCGATACCTAGGTCTGCAGAATGAGCTAGCACAGCATCTCGTGTCGCAATCTGGTTTTCTTTGATTAAGGGGTTTGGAATACCGTTTGGGAACTTGCCATCTGGAGTGTGATGAATTTTGATGAAAGAGATAGGAACATTCAGTTCGTTAAACTTCTTCTCTAACTCGTCAATGACATGCCCTGCAATGCCGTTTCCTGCGTTAACCACAATCTTCATCGGTGACAGCTTTGATGGGGTTATATACGAGAGTAAGTGCTCGACGTATGGAGCAAGAATACTGGCCGTTTTACAAGAATAAGAGGGTTGTACGCGACTGATAGGTAAACCGCTGTTTAGCTCTTGAACCAGAACCTCAATGCGTTGTTTGATTTGATCTAAGCCGTTGTCTTTGCTGATAGGGCTAGCGTCAATACTTACTAATTTCATTCCGTTGTAATTGATTGGGTTGTGGCTAGCCGTAATTTGGATTCCCCCAATGGCACGAAGGTGGCGAGTTGCAAAGTAAATCTCTTCAGTACCTGTCATACCGAGGTCGATTACGCTTATTCCAGATTCGTTTAAGCCTTTGGTGATAGCTTTTTGTAATGAAAGGGACGTTTCGCGGTTATCACGGCCAATCACTACCTGAGCTGAGCCATCGAGTGACGTTTCAGCTGAAGCACAAAGTACGTGTTCGCCAAATGCCTTTCCAAGCAGAAAGGCTAAATGTTCATTGATTTGTTCACCAATGATGCCGCGGATATCGTTATTCTTAAAGCAGCTTAGGTCTAATGTTGATTTCATCGATTTGTCGCTGCTTTAGTTCGATTTGTGATTTGAGACGGGTCGGACTGTTCGCATTTCACGTCTCGACCATAGCTGTCTTGATACCGAATGATGTCGTCTTCACTCAAATGGCTGCCGGTTTGTACTTCGATCATTTCGAGTGGCAGTCCACCTGGGTTTTCTAGGCTATGTACGTGTCCTAGCGGAATGTAGGTGGATTGGTCTTCTTCGACTAGGTAAGTTTTCTCATCATTGGTCACCTTTGCGATGCCCGCTACGACAACCCAGTGTTCCGCTCTATGGTGATGCATCTGTAACGATAGCTTGTGACCGGGTTTTACGGTGATACGTTTTACTTTGTCGCGCTTGCCTAGGTCGATTACATCGTATTTACCCCAAGGTCTAAACACCTCACGGTGATGAACATGTTCTGTGCGACCAGCTTGGTTTAGCTGGCTAACAATTGATTTCACACCCTGAACTTTGTCTTTGTTCGCAACCAATATCGCGTCTTTGGTTTCGACAATAATCAGGTTTTCGACACCCACAGTCGCAACCAGTTTATTTTCAGCATGGATATAGTTGTGCTGAGAATCGACAGTCAATACATCGCCTTCAATCACGTTGTTGTGCTCATCCTTGTCACTGACATCCCAAATCGCAGACCACGAGCCAATGTCGTTCCAACCGACATCCATAGGAATTACTGCAGCGTGTGAAGTTTTTTCCATCACGGCATAGTCGATAGAGTCGCTCGGGCTGCTTTTGAATGCTTCGGCGTCAATACGGATAAAGTCGAGGTCGGTGTTTTGCGTTGCGAGAGCAAGTTTACAGGCCGCTAAGATCTCTGGACGATGTTCAGCAAGTTCTTCAAGGTAGCGTGATGCTCTAAACATGAACATACCGCTGTTCCATAGGTACTGCCCCGAATCAATGTACTGCTCCGCAGTTGCTATGTCGGGCTTTTCAACGAAACACTCAATCGCATAAGCACTTTGGGAGAGAGGCTCTCCTTGCTTGATATAACCATAACCCGTTTCTGGTGCGTTCGGAGTAACACCAAATGTGACGAGTTTGCCTTGTTTCGCGTATTCGATACCTCTCGCTACCGTTTGCTGAAAGTCGGTCGTTTGGGCGATGTGATGATCGGCTGCTAGAACCAACAATACTGGATCTGGCTCGTTCTGTTGGTTGCTGTGCGAGTGACCTAAGGCCTGTAAAGCTGCGAGTGCGATGGCGGGCGCTGTGTTTCGACCTACAGGCTCTAGCAGAATACCACTGTGTTGGATGTTAGCCGATCGAGCTTGTTCCGCAGCAATAAAGCGGTGTTCTTCGTTACAGATAATGAAGGGAGCGGCACACTCGGTATCACTTAAGTGAGCTTCAAGGCCTTGCAAACGAAAAAGGGTTTGTTGGAGCATCGATTGTTCGCCAGCAATATTGAGGAATTGCTTAGGATAAAGCTCGCGAGACAGTGGCCAGAGGCGGCTACCAGAGCCGCCAGCTAGAATGACAGGTAAAATCATATCGTGTTAATTGGGTGCCTTAAAATACTGGCGCCATGTTACCACGCTTCACCGTTATTATTGATCGATAAGAAATTTACTTATCGATGACCTTCTGGATTGGAAGTGACCATGTCCTGAGCTTCGTTAAAACCTTGCGGGTCGATTTTGAGTGTTTGAGTTGGGAACGCGATATCCGCATTGTGCTTGTGAATAATGGATAGCACCTGCAGCAACACATCTTGCTTAACTTCATGGTATCTCACCCAGTTGACGGTTTTGGTGAAGGTGTAGATAAAGAAGTTAAGCGTTGATGGACCAAACTTATCAAAGTTAACGATGAGCGTCTGCTTAGCATCGATATCAGGGTGCGTTTCAAGCATGGCTTTTACGTCATCCACGATGAGAGCCAGCTTGCTCGCATCTTGATAACGAAGCCCGAAGGTTTCATTGATTCGGCGGTTCAGCATTCGCGATGGGTTCTCCACCACAATGTTACTGAAAACCGAGTTTGGTACGTACAATGGGCGTTTATCGAAGGTGCGAATAATAGTCATGCGCCAGCCGATACGTTCGACGGTACCTTCGATTTGACGATCGGGAGATCGAATCCAATCGCCGACTTTAAAAGGACGGTCGAAGTAAATCATCATCCCGCCAAAGAAATTCGATAGCAGGTCTTTTGCTGCTAAACCGACAATCAAACCGCCCACACCACCAAAGGTGAGCAAGCCTGATAGGCTGAGCCCAAATGCCTGCATGATCGTCAGACCACCCATCACCATAAAGAATAGGCGAGCGACTTTTGCGATAGCTTGTACTGTGGTTTCGTCTCTGGTTTTTTGTTCTAAGACATATGCTTCAGTGTTGGTGATCATTCGTAAGGTAAACCAAACGAAGGTACATATGATTAATATGTGCTTTAGCGTCTTTAACCAGTTGATTTCATTGCCAAACTGGTCTTGGAGGATCAGCCCGATAGAGACCGTAGCTGGCCAACACCAAAGTAACGTGCTGACTGGGGTTTTCAGTGCTTCTAGTAGCAGGTCATCCCAGTGAAAAGGGGTTTTCTGAACCAGAATTTCTAAACGATTGTGGATAATTCGCCAAGCTACCCAAGCAAGAAAACTTGCAATAGTGATGAACAGGACACTGTTCGCCCAATCACTATGGCTCTGGTTAATGTAGGTTTGTACTTGGGTTAAGAATTCATTCATTGTGTGTGCTGCCGCAGAAATTATGAATTGGAAATTAGCAGAAACTCGAGTTGTTCTCTACCTTTATAAATCAAGCGATTATGACACTAGTATAACCTTATTATTGAAAAACTAACTTTTTTTGAGATAGAAACTAATGTAGGTTTGGCTATCCCGTGTAATTAAAATTTCTCAACAGGATTTCAAATGAGCGACAAACAATATGCAGTTATCGGTTTAGGGCGTTTTGGGTTATCTGTATGCAAAGAGCTGCAAAGTTCAGGGGCACAGGTACTAGCCGTCGATATTGATGAAGAGCGAGTGAAAGAAGCTGCGGCTTTTGTTTCACAAGCGATTGTTGCGAACTGTACGAGCGAAGAGACGGTAAAAGAGTTAAGGCTAGACGATTATGACATGGTGATGGTGTCGATTGGCTCGGATGTGAACTCTAGCATTCTAACCACTTTGGTGGTGAAAGAGTCAGGCGCAAAAGCCGTCTGGGTGAAGGCGAACGATAAGTTCCACGGCAAGATCCTATCTAAGATTGGTGCTGACCATATCATCATGCCAGAGCGCGATATGGGTATTCGTGTGGCACGTAAGATGTTGGATAGACGCGTTCTTGAGTTTATCGACCTAGGTAGTGGTTTAGCGATGACCGAAATTGTTATCGGTGCCAAGTTGTTAGGTAAGCAGCTTCGCGAACTCAAGCTGTGTAAAGAGACTGGCGTTGAAGTTCTTGGCTTCAAGCGTGGCCCAAACCTAACCAAAGCACCTGAGTTGGATGTGAGTTTAGAAATCGGTGATGTCGTTATCATTGCAGGGCCGAAAGAGACCTTGTCTAGAAAGCTACGTAATTGGTAACCGGCGATAGGTCATAAGGTATTAGTATGAATTCGTTAAAACGAAAAGGTACTTTCTACACGCTTAAGAGAGATGAAAAGCCACGTAAAGGCTCTGAACCTAAGATTATTCTGACTAGTTTCTTAGGTGTTCTTATCCCTTCGGCCATATTGCTAACGATGCCTGTTTTCTCTGTTACAGGGCTTAGCTTTACGGATGCGTTGTTTACCGCGACTTCCGCGATCAGTGTGACAGGTTTAGGTGTTGTTGATACGGGCGAACACTTTACTCTGGCTGGTAAAATCTTACTGATGTTCTTGATGCAAGTGGGCGGGTTAGGGCAGATGACTCTATCTGCGGTACTGCTCTATATGTTTGGTGTTCGATTAAGCTTGAAGCAACAAGCCTTAGCGAAAGAAGCATTGGGACAAGATCGAAAAATCAACCTTCGAAAACTGGTCAAGAAGATCATCATCTTTGCGTTAGTCGCTGAATTCATTGGCTTTGTATTGCTCTGTTTCCGATGGGTTCCTGAAATGGGATGGGCAACAGGAAGTTTTTACGCACTTTTTCATGCAATATCAGCCTTCAATAACGCAGGCTTTGCTCTGTTTTCAGACAGTATGATGAGCTTTGTTGACGACCCATTAGTGATTTTTACGCTCGCGGCTCTGTTCATTTTTGGTGGTTTAGGCTTCACGGTAGTGGGTGACCTATCCAGTAATTGGCGTAAAGGTTTCAGACATCTACATTTACATACCAAGATAATGCTGACTGCAACACCGACTCTACTGTTAGTGGGTACGATATTGTTCTGGTTGTTGGAGAGAAGCAACTCCGCGACCATGGAAGGTCTATCGGTTCAAGGACAGTGGCTTGCGGCATTTTTCCAATCAGCAAGTGCTCGTACTGCTGGCTTTAACAGTGTCGATTTATCTCAATACACACAGCCTGCTTTATTGGTGATGATCGTGTTGATGCTGATTGGTGCTGGCTCTACCTCAACAGGTGGTGGTATTAAGGTATCAACCTTTGCTGTTGCCTTTGTCGCGACTTGGACCTTCTTGCGTCAGAAGAAGCATGTAGTGATGTTTAAGCGCACTGTCACTTGGCAAGCGGTAACCAAGTCATTGGCCATTATTGTGGTTAGTGGGGCGCTATTAACCATCGCAATGTTTTTGTTGATGCTTACCGAAAAAGCCGCCTTTGATCGAGTCATGTTTGAGGTGATCTCTGCGTTTGCAACAGTAGGGTTAACTGCTGGATTAACTGCGAACCTAACGGAGCCTGGCAAGTACATCATGATTGTTGTGATGGTCATCGGGCGTATTGGTCCGCTGACTCTAGCGTATATGTTAGCTCGTCCAGAACCTTCTTTACTCAAGTATCCAGAAGATACTGTGTTAACGGGTTAATAATGTTAACAGACTAGGGTTAACCCTTCTTTTTAATGCGCTAGAAAAACGAAAGCCAGCGATATGCTGGCTTTGTTGTTTATGAATAGAATACTGTTGGTGAATTGAACGAGTTGGGATTGAGTCTGTGATTAGCCCTCAAACATCTCAACGTATTCTTCGTAACCTTCTTCTGCTAATTTATCCGCTGGGATAAAGCGCATTGCGGCTGAGTTCATGCAGTAACGTAAACCTGTAGGTTTAGGGCCATCTTTAAATACATGACCTAGGTGAGAGTCACCAAATTTACTACGGACCTCTGTTCTTGGGTAAAGCAACTTGTAGTCAGTCGTAGTTACCACGTAAGCCTCACTGATTGGCTGTGTGAAGCTCGGCCAACCTGTACCTGATTTGTATTTGTCTTTTGAAGAGAACAGCGGCTCACCAGTAACGATGTCGACGTAGATACCTTCCTGTTTGTTATCCCAGTATTTGTTATCAAACGGGCGTTCTGTCGCGTCATCTTGTGTTACGTCGTATTGAAGTGCCGTTAGCTTGGCTTTGATCTCTCCATCAGACGGCTTAACGTAGGTTTTAGCATTGGCTGTCGCATTCTTACCATCGATGATCTGACGGAGTGTTTGTGGGTTATCCTTTCTATCGTCCCCGAAGATTTTATCTAAGTACTGGTCACGACCTGATGCGTAGCGGTAGTAGTTATAACGAACCTTGCTCTTCTTGTAGTAATCTTGGTGATAATCTTCTGCTGGCCAGAACTTCTCAAACTCAATCAGTTCTGTCTTAAGTGGTTCACCAAAGATCTGAGCCTTGTCGATCTCCATCATGAAGTTTTGAGCGACGTCTTTTTGCTCTTGGTTATGGTAGAAAATAGCAGGTCGATATTGAGGGCCTCTGTCTACGAATGATCCTTTGTCATCTGTTGGGTCGATGTGTCGGAAGAATTGGTCAAGAACCTGTTCATAGCTAACCACATCTGGGTTATAGGTCACGTTGATTACTTCGATGTGACCCGATTTACCCGAAGAAACCTGTTTGTAGGTTGGGTTTTCCAGTTCACCACCAGAGTATCCAGAGATAACGTCGGACACGCCTTTTAGTTTCTCTAGATCGGACTCCGTACACCAAAAACAACCACCAGCCAGTGTCGCGATTTCACTTTTACCTGAATTAGCCGTTTTATCCATTGTATTGGCAGTGCCAGTCTGGCTTACAAACAGCGAAATCAGTGGTAGCGCAACCACGAGTGATACCAATATTTTAGATAATTTATTCATAGATACCTCATCTTGACGTTCTTCTCATTCGATTTTGAATGTACGAATAGAGACAGGTTTTAGATGGAAAAAATTGCATCATTCACAAAAAAATATGTCGCCGAGAAAATCTTGCTCATAAATGCCGCCAGTAGTAGGGTGTCAGTATTGATATCCAATAATAGACAGTGATGGCGGTTATCGTACATCTAAGGAACAACATGCAAGCAGAAGTTAAATGGGTCGAAGGCTTTAAATTCCTAGGTCAATCTCAATCTGGCCATTCTGTAGTAATGGATGGCAGTGGTGGTGCAACCGCGCCAAGCCCAATGGAAATGGTCCTTATGGCCGCTGGTGGTTGTAGCTCTGTTGATGTCGTAGATGGTTTGAAATCTGCAGGCCAGAACATCACAGGCTGTAATGCAAAACTTGAAACGACACGTCGTGAAACAGCACCAAAAATCTTTACCGTGATTAACATTCACTTTGAAGTGTCTGGTGACAACCTAGATCCTGAGTTGGTGGCTAAAGTATGTGCTGATTCGTTAGAAAAATACTGTTCAGTATGTCTAATGTTAGGTGCTGGCGTAGAAATGACTCACAGCTGGGAAATCGTTTAGTTTTCGGTTTGTATAGCTTAGCTTGGGGTCGGTACTTTTCGGCTTACGGCTTATTAGTAAAGACAGATAAAGAAAAGGGCGGAGCACTTTGAGTGCTCCGCCCTTATTATTTCGGCTAAGGTAGAGTGCTATTATTCAGCAGTTTCTACGATAACTTCTTCAACTTGTACTTCTTCTTGGTATTCGAAACCAGGGATCGTTGCGTCAACACGACGGTTTTGAGCACGACCTTCAGCTGTATCATTTGATGCAACTGGGTTCTCTTCACCTTCACCTGTAGCAGTGATACGTTCAGCTTCGATACCTTGTTCTTCGATGTGTGCAGCAACTGCAGCAGCACGTTTCTTAGAGATCATCATGTTGTATTCAGCAGCGCCTGTTGAGTCAGTGTGACCAACAACAACAACAGTCGATTGAGGGTGAGCTTTTAGAACTTCAACTAGAGGTTGTAGTGCAATCTTACCGTCTGTAGACAGCTCAGTGCTGTTAGTTGCGAACATTTCTTGAGAGTAGCTCTCTGTTTGTGCTTTAGTCACAACAACAGTACTTTTCTCTTCAACAACAACTGCAGGCTCTGTGATTGGCTCAGATGGAGCTTGAGTCACTGCTACCGCAGAAGCTGCTGCTGCCGCCGCTGAAGCAGTTGTGTTACCAGTACCGAAGTTGTAGCTAACACCAACAGACAATAGGTTCGAGTTTAGGTCTTGAACGAAGTTGTCGTCGAAGTCATCAAAGTATTGGTATTCAACACGTAGTGCCCAATCAGAAGAAAGCTGCTTCTCTACACCGATACCAGCAGAAAGTACAACGTCATCTTCCCCACCGTGAGAGATGTAAGCAGGACCTGCTTTGAAGAATACGTCAAACTCTTGTTGTACTGGAAGGCGGTACATTGGCGTTAGTGAGATTGCGATTAGTGGATCGCTGAACGCAGCTGTTGTGCCGTTCTTTGAAAAGCTTGTTTTGTAATCACCAAGGAAGTCAGAGCTTAGCTCAATACCAAACTTGTCATTAAAATTGTAGCCAGAGTAGATACCAGCACCGATTGCATCATCATCACATTTTTCACCGCTTACGCATGCGCTATCTAACCAGCCCACGCCCACTTTAGCACCAACATAAGTTGTAGCAGCGATAGAAGGTGCTGCTGCTAGGCCTGAAGCGGCAACAACAGCACACATGATTTTCGACAGTTTTTTCATAATCTTATCCTTGGATTAACTCTTATTGTTATCTGAACTTACCAGTAAAACGATCACTTATTGGGTTACGACACTGCTTATAATAAGTAAATCAAGGTGTTGGTTCAGCTGAACCTATTTCTTTCTCAGTACTTATATTGTTAATCTGATTGCGTATTGGAGTCAATGAAATTGTTAGATATTATACATTTAGATGGCTTTTATTATTAATTTTATCATTTATTGGAATGCCTATATTTAAAGCTATAGCCTAGCCTCGTGCATTTGCCAGTGACTTTGAGGGGAATAAGTAAAAAACTTGCGCTTTATCATGCTTATAAACGCAAAATCCCCATCCAACATGTTTAACTCGGTTGAGTACATGATTAGATAGGGATTTGAATTGGATCTGTAGCGGCCTTTTCACGTTTTGCATCACGTGAATAGCTCGACCTTGTTTACGGGCGCTCACCCGCCAATAAACGTTTCTCGATATCTGTAATCACACTAGGTAAGTCTGCAATAGTATCGATCAGGTAGTGAGGGTTTGATTTATTTAGCTTCACGCTCGCTTTTTCACGTGCTGCTGCCAGTGTTGCTTCGTCTGCGTCTAAGTATTCTTGGTACGTTAATCCAGCCTCGTTACCTGATAGAACAAGGCCTACCGTCCACATGCCTGCATTGTGACCTTCATCGATACCCGGTGCTGCGTCATCCACTTTCACACACGCTGCAACGTTCGTTACACCTAGGTCAATGACGTTTTTAAGCGCCATGAATGGAGCAGGGCGACCGCCTTGAGGTAAGTCATCCGTTGCAACTACGTTGTCTGGTCGGTAGCCATAATCTGCGGCAGCAGGAATCAACACATCCATCACTGCGCGTGGGTAGCCTGAACAAGAACCGATCTTCACGTTCTTATCTTTAAGGTCATTCACCACTTCAATCGCGTTTAAAATTGGCGCTGCGTGGTCGGCTACTTTCGCTTTTTGAAGAGGCATGAATGCCGCGTAGATCGCATCAACGTCTTCACTGGTCATAGAGCGTCTGAACTGGACATTCCAACGAGCATCAACCGCAGGGATTCGACCCACCGCTTGGATATGGTCCCATTTACCGATACCCATAGGTTCTCGAGCTTCAGCTAAGTCGATGTCAAAGTCGAAACCTTGTTTGAATGCTTCAACGAAGATGCTAGTTGGAGCAAACGACCCAAAATCAACGATAGTGCCAGCCCAGTCAAAGATAACCGCTTGGATAGGTGATGTTGTGTTCATAATAGTGTCCTATTTTTGTGTCACTCCCAATCCAAAGTTCTGGGAGAGTAAATGATTGTTTTAGGTTATTGGTTTAGATGTTGAATTAGAGAATGAATTAAAGGTATTCAAAATCTTTGCAGACTTTGGCTATCGCTTTTTCGAATACAGACAGAGCAAGTTCTAATTCGCTGCGACTGATGATCAATGGCGGGCTTAATTGAATCACGTTACCTTGTGACACCTTGAAGCTAAGGCCATCGTTCAGACATTGGTAAAGTACGGCTTCTGCTTCATCGAACGCTCGGGTTTTGGTGATATGGTCGGTGACCAACTCAACGCCCCAAAGCAGGCCGATGCCGCGAACGTCACCAATAACTGGGTATTTCTCTTTCATTTGCAGCAGTTGTTCACGAACGAATACGCTGTCCGCTTGCACTTTTTCAAGTAGGCTTTCTTGCTCAATTACTTCCATGGTGGCCAGTGCTGCCGCGCAGCCGATAGGGCTTTTCTCATGGGTGTAATGACCCAGTGAAACTTGCGCTGCCGTGTTGTATTTGTCTTTGGTGACCATGGCGGCAATTGGAACCAAGCCGCCACCAAAGCCTTTACCGATACATAAGATGTCAGGTTCGATATCAAACGCTTGGTGAGTAAACCATTCGCCGCCACGACCCATGCCATTTGGGATATCATCAATGATCAACATGACGTTGTGTTTGTCACAGATCTCACGGATGCGCTTCCAGTAAGCCTTACTTGGCACTTGAACGTCTGTGTTACGAACCGCTTCGGCAATGAAGGCACCGATGCCGCCTTCTTTTTCAATGACATACTCTAAATAGTCGGCATAGTGAACATCGCATGCAGTTTCATTCGCATTGACTCCGCTATCCCCGTTAAGCGGGAAAGCACCACGATAGGAGACCGCTGGTGGAATACGTTCTACGCCAGCCATTAATGGTCCCATGCCTTCGCGGAAACAAGCTTCCCCGCCGACAGAGATAGCGTCCAATGACGCACCGTGGAATGAATCCCACAAAGAAACGACCTTGAAGTTGTTGGTTACATGTCGAGCCAGTTTGAGTGCCATACCAATAACTGAAGTTCCACCTGGAGCAAACAACACGCGATTCAAATCACCACCGCAGATCTGTGTTAGCTTTTCTGCGCACTGAACGGCTGTTTCATTGGTAAAGCGACGCGGTGAAAACGGCAATGACGCCATTTGTCGAGTCACTTTATTAATGATGTGTGGGTGACCATAACCCAGCTGATGAACATTGTTACCGTGAAAGTCCATGTACTTCTTGCCTGTTGCATCTTGAATGTAAATACCTTCTGCGGCTTCAAGTGTGTCTAGGCAAGGCGTTGACATCGCTTGATGAAGAAATACGTCAGAGTCACGTTTTAACATCGCTTGAGTTGCATCATCGTTTAACGACTCGTTCCATTTCTCACGCGCTGGCGTGGTGTTCACATCGCCTTCGCTTCGAAAGTGCGTCGCTTTTAGAGTTGGCTCTTGATTGGTCGTGGTCATTATTTGATGTCCCAGTACATAGCGTTTTTCACTGCGCCAATGAGGGCTTCAATGTCAGAAGGGTAAACCTCACCGATGTTACCGATACGGAAGCAGTCTGCGTTTGAAACCTTGCCCGGATAAATCACAAACCCTTGCTCTTTCAAACGGTCATAGAATTCCTTGAATTGGTAATCGCTATGAGTGTGAGAATAGAAAGAGGTGATAATAGGTGAATGAAGGTCATCATTTAACAGAGGCTCAAAACCAAGAGAGCGCATACCTGCAACCAATGTGGTTTGATTGGTTTGGTAGCGATTGTGACGAGCTTCGATGCCGCCTTCTTGTTCCAGTTCAAGCAGGGCTTGGTAGAAAGCACGTACTGTGTGGGTTGGAGATGTGAAGCGCCATTTACCGTGGTTGCTTTCCATGCAGTGCCATTGGTCAAACAGGTCAAGGCTTAATGAGCGAGCTTGGCCTTTGCACTTTTCCAGTTCCGATTGCTTGGCGATAACAAAGCCGAACCCCGGTACGCCTTGGATACATTTATTCGCTGAGCTGATCATGTAGTCGATGCCTAAGTCAGCAATATCCATCGGGATACCGCCAAAGCTCGACATCGCATCAAGAATGACGGTTTTGTTGCGCTGCTTTGCCAATTTGGCAATGTCTTCAATTGGATTCAGCATGCCAGTCGTGGTTTCACAGTGCACAATCGCAACGTGAGTAATGTCTGAATCCATGGCCAATGCCGTTTCCATTTCGTTCAAGTCAGGCTGTGATGTTTCACCAGGGGAAACGACATGGCATGGAATGTTTAAATAGTCTGCGATTTGAGCTATACGAGCGCCGTACGCACCGTTATCAACAACCAGAAGCTTACCGCTGTTAGAGATAACACTGCCAATCGTAGCTTCAACTGAAGCTGTGCCGCTACCTTGCATTAAGACACTTGTATATCCCGCTTGCTTAGTCGCCAAAGTCACTAGCTTGCTACGAATTACTTCAACAATGTCTTTGTTGTATTCATCATCCCAAGTACACCAGTCTTTTAGCATCGCTTGGCGAACGGTTTCAGAAGTAGATAGAGGACCCGGTGTCAGTAGTAAGTATTCGTTTCTCATGTTCAATTCTCGTGATGTTCATTTTGGACTATACCAATATTTACAGTTACTTTAACAACCAATTTAAACGGTCGTAAATAGCCCAAACATCATTTTCACAAAAGCTTCATATTAAAATTGGCCACTTGTCTTGATAAATTTTCCGATCTTTAAACTGCCATTTTTTGTTCATTTAATCGTCATAAAAGCCAGTTAGCTTAATACTCGAAATCTGGTACATACCAATGTGTAGGGTGTGTGCTAACAATCTAAATGAATTTATGGATATAGAAGCCTCTAGATGGAGCTTCTAACTTCTAACCTTGGCATCGGGCCTGACTGGAGAAAATGATGAAAAACCGTTTTATGAAAGGATCACTTGCAGCATTAGTTACTCTATTAGCTGGTAATGCTTATGCAGCACAGGAAGTGACGGTTTACACAGCTTTTGAAACTGACATTTTAGCGAAATACAAAAACGCATTTGAAAGTGAAAACCCAGACATCAACATCAAATGGGTTCGTGATTCAACAGGAATCATGACGGCAAAATTATTGGCTGAGAAAAACAACCCTCGTGCAGAGGTCGTGTGGGGCCTTGCAGGTTCTTCAATGGCTTTACTTAAAGAAGAGGGCATTCTTAAGCCTTACACTCCTCAAGGTGTAGAAGCGCTGCGTTCAAACCTCAATGATCCGCAATCGACTCAAGCTTGGTATGGCAACGATGCATTCTTCAATGCGGTTTGTTTCAACGAAGCGGTAGCGAAACAACTTAACCTACCTGCACCTAAATCTTGGGATGACCTAACTAAGCCTATCTACAAGGGTCATATTGCAATGCCAAATCCAGCGTCTTCTGGTACGGGTTACATGCAAGTGTCGGCGTGGCTACAAAACATGGGTGAAGACCAAGGTTGGAACTACATGCAGAAGCTAGATCAAAACATCGCTCACTACACGCACTCTGGTTCTAAGCCATGTGTTCAAGCGGGTATGGGTGAAGTCGCTATCGGTATTTCTATGGCGAGCCGTGGCGCTAAGCTAAAAACTCAAGGTGCACCACTTTCTGTGATTACGCCTGAAGGTATCGGTTGGGAATCTGAAGCGGTAGGTCTTGTGAAGCCGTCTGATGCAGCGCAACGCGTTGTCGATTGGTCTATCTCTAAAGCAG
The DNA here is from genome assembly GCF_022397895.1 of Vibrio sp. Isolate33. NCBI lineage: Bacteria > Pseudomonadati > Pseudomonadota > Gammaproteobacteria > Vibrionales > Vibrionaceae > Vibrio > Vibrio sp. Isolate33. The sequence goes on along the minus strand of NZ_JAKEUP010000001.1, from coordinate 612,159 downwards.
CAAACGAGCTTTACATCGAAATGTACCCAGTTGTTGGCCACAAAGATGTGACGGCAACAATAGAAAACTTCCCTAACGTCGAAAAGAACATGGCAAAAATGGACTTTGCACGCATGGGCAGCGAGCGTGCAGACGTATTGAAAACATGGTCGGAGAAGTTTGACGCTAAATCAGAGCCAAAATCTTAATCTATCGAGCTAGTCAGTTAATTAACTATTGAGTTCATTAGAAGTTAGAAATCAGTAAAGGAAGGCTTCGGTCTTCCTTTTTTAGTTTTACGCCTTTAGGTTTTAAGTAAGGTACGACAAATGACAAAACATTACTCATATTGGTTCAAGCAAGCACTAGAACAGGAATTTGGCAGTATAGGTGCAGGTCTAGAATCCGCGAAGCCACTGCAAAAAGACGTTAACTGCGACATCGCTATTGTTGGTGGCGGTTACACAGGATTATGGACGGCGATTTTAATCAAACAGCAGCAACCTCAAAAGCATGTTGTTGTGATTGAAAAAGGCTTGTGTGGCAGCGGAGCTTCTGGCGCGAACGGTGGCTGCATGTTGACGTGGTCGACTAAGTATCCAACGTTGAAGAAGCTCTACGGAAAAGAACAAGCAAAATGGCTGGTTAAAGAATCGGAAAAGGTCATTTACGAGATCAAAGCTTTCTGTAACGAACACAACATTGACGCGCATCTGTATCGCAGCGGCACTTATTACACGGCGACCAATGAAGCGCAAAAAGGTGGAATGGAACCTGTTGTGAATGAGTTGGTCAAGCAAGGCATAAATAGTTGGAAGAAGTGCGATCAGTCATTACCCGATAAAGCTGGGTCAGATCGTCATATTGAAGGTTATTACTCAGAGGCTGCGGGTAGTGTGCAGCCAGCGTTATTGGCTAGAGGTTTGCGTCGAGTTGCTATTGAACTAGGTATCGAAATTCACGAAAACACAGAGATGACTTCGCTCGATTATGGCTCTCCGGCTCGAATCCAAACCAAGGGCGGTTCTGTATTTGCCGACAAAGTGATTTTGGCACTCAACGCATGGATGCTTGATCACTTTAAAGAGTTCAAACGCAGTATTGTGGTTGTTTCGTCAGATATGGTGGTAACCAAACCAATTCCAGAAAAACTTAAACAGTTTGGTCCAGAGAAAGGAGCTGCGGTGGTGGACTCACGCATCTTTGTCCACTACTACCGAGACACCCAAGACGGACGACTCATGCTTGGTAAAGGTGGCAATAAGTTCTCGTTTGCCAATCAAGTTGAAAGCATGTTTAACCAAGCCACTCATTATCTGCCGATTCTCAACCAATCCTTCCAAAAACTGTTCCCTAAACTGGAACAAAGTGAATTCGATTACAACTGGTCGGGTGGTTCAGATCGATCGGTAACAGGATTGCCATTTTTCGGTAATCTAAAAGGCCAAAACAACATCTATTATGGGCTCGGTTACTCAGGTAATGGTGTTGCTCAAACTCGTATGGGCGGAAAGATCTTGTCGTCCATGGTACTCGGAACCGATAATGCTTGGACGTGTTGTGGACTAACCAAAGGACCGCTTGGCCATTTCCCGCCAGAGCCATTCCGTTGGGTAGGGGCAATGATGGTTCGCGATGCGGTACGAAGAAAAGAGAACGCGGAAGATTCTGGTAACACACCATTGTGGCTGGATAAGCAATTGGCGAAGCTAGCTGGTGCGGCAGGTAAAGCCGACAAGGTAGAGTAAATCTGTCGTTTAGATTTTTTCTCGCCCGCTAAGTCTGAGTTGGAAGTTAAATTTGATTTGAAGTGAGAATTGATATGACGACCCCGCTGTATGTATTTGATCTAGATGAAACACTCATGGACGGAAACAGCGCCATGATTTGGAATGAGTTTTTGGTTGAGAAAGGCTTAGCGAATGAACCTAGCTTTCTGAACGAAGAACGCCGACTTATGACGCTGTATGTTCAAGGTATTCTTAATGAAGGTACTTACCTTGAATTTGCTACACGCTCTCTAGCAAATAAGACACATCAAGAGGTGTGTGCTTTATTAGAAGAGTGTATTGATAGCAAAGTACTGAGCAAAATCTTTCCTCAAGTGATGCAGGGGAGTTGGTCTTCCAAAACACAAGGGCAGCCGATGGTGATCATTTCTGCGATTGTCTCATTCATTCCTGCGTGCGTAGCGAAAAGGCTTAATATTCCGAATGTTGTCGGCATCGAATTGACGGAAGAATCGGCTCAACACACTGCCAAAATTCTAGGGCTTCCAAATCATCCATACGGCAAGAGTGTTGGTTTGAAAGAGTGGCTAGAGCAGCACAGTACTTCGTCTCATCAACGTCAAAACAGTGGTGAGTCAATCAACGACTTGCCTCAATATGAATTGGCTGATCGCCCTCATTTAGCTAACCCACACGAACGTTTAACGGCTCGTTCGGATTCCGCTCCACGATATGCGATCTACTGATCTCAGTATTGGTAGAAACAATAGGTATAACAATAAGCAAGCATTGATATTTGGCGGTGAAAAGTACATTGGCTTTCACCGCCAAATATTTTTCTGAAGCCATCGGTTTTCTGTAAGTTATTGAATGTTAGAGCTTGTTTAACTTGCATTCTCCTCCACTAGAATGAATTTTATTTCTGCAATATAACTGTCACTTAGCTTCTATAAATTTGTCACTCAACTGAAATATTCAAAGTTTAAATTTGGTATATACCATTTAAAGAGTGCTGTAGTATGAGCAACCAAACTTATTTGAATATTGAAAACGTTGTAAAGCAATTTGGCCAATTTACAGCGCTAAAAGACATCTCCTTATCGATCGAAAAAGGCGAGTTCGTCTGTTTCCTTGGCCCGTCTGGTTGTGGAAAAACCACCTTATTACGTGCGATTGCAGGTTTAGATTTACCAACTTCTGGCTCTATCGAGCAAAACGGTAATGACACGACCTTCTTGCCGCCAGAAAAGCGCGACTTTGGCATCGTGTTCCAGTCTTACGCTTTGTTCCCGAATCTTACGGTTGAAGAAAACATTGCGATTGGCCTTAAAAATCAAGGTATGTCGACCAAAGAAGCCCTTGAAACGGTGGAATCTTGGTTAGAAACCATAGGCTTGCCAACGTCGGGTCAGAAATTCCCAAATCAACTGTCTGGTGGACAGCAGCAGCGTGTGGCTTTGGCTCGTGCTTTGGCTTTGTCTCCTGGCTTGCTACTCCTTGATGAACCGCTGTCTGCATTGGATGCGAAGGTAAGAACACACCTGCGCGATGAGATCTGCCAACTGCAACGCAAGCTGGGCATCACCACTATTATGGTGACGCACGACCAAGATGAAGCTTTGACCATGGCAGACCGCATTGTGGTAATGAATCATGGAGTTATCGAGCAAGTCGGCGCTCCGCAAGAGATCTACCAAAAACCGGTAAGCCGTTTTGTAGCTGAGTTTGTGGGCAGTATGAACTTCATTCAAGCGTCTGTAGCAGCTCAAGGCAAAATGCGTATAGCTGAGTCTATGCTGCCATTGCCTGGGTTAGACAACCTGACGCCAAAGCAGGGTGATGTGTTTGATATCGCGGTTCGTCCAGAGCAAATCCAGTTTGTTGATCGTTTTAATGAATCCTTACCTGTTCGAATCGTATCAAGCGAATTTCTAGGAGCTTTCTATCGCGTGGAGTGCGAGTTGCAACACGACTCAACCGCGAAAGAGATCATCGTTGATGTGCCTGTTAAAGAGTTCAATCGATTGAAGCTGCGCCGCAGTGATATTCGTTACGTGGCATTCGATCAAGAAGGCCTGAGAGCTTACTCATCGAAAAGCTTGCAAGTGATGAAAGACGAGGCGGCGTAATCAATCATGGAATCGACTCAAATGATGCAATCTAAGCTGCTATTTCAACGACGAGTACAACCTTTTCTTGCTCGGTTGAGTAAAGACAACGTTATCCTATTTGGGCTGTTGGCATTTTTGTCTGTAGTCATGACACTATTTATTCTGATGCCACTGTGGGCAATGTTGAAAAAGAGTGTTCAAAACGCAGATGGCGAATTTGTCGGTTTACAGAATTTCGCGACGTATTTCGCTTCTCAAAGCCTGTGGCAATCCGTTGGTAACACATTTACGTTGGGCTTGTTGGTAACGACTGTGGTTGGTGTTTTAGCGTTTGGTTATGCCTATGCTTTGACTCGTTCATGCATGCCTTTTAAGGGACTATTTCAGGTACTAGGTTCTGCGCCGATTCTTGCGCCGTCGTTGCTTCCAGCAATCAGTTTGATCTTCCTATTTGGTAATCAAGGTATCGCCAAAGAAGTCCTGGGTGGAAACTCGGTATACGGCTTGATTGGTATTTCACTCGGCTTGATATTTTGGACTTTTCCGCATGCCTTGATGATTCTAACCACTTCACTGAGAACGTCCGATGCCCGTCTTTATGAGGCAGCCCGCGCTCTAAATACTTCATCGCTTAAAACCTTCTTCATGGTGACCTTGCCTGCAGCAAAATATGGCTTAATCAGCACTCTGATCGTGGTGTTTACGCTGGTAGTGTGTGACTTTGGTGTACCCAAGGTTATTGGCGGCAGCTACAACGTTCTATCGACGGACATCTTTAAACAAGTGGTTGGTCAACAAAACTTCTCGATGGGTGCGGTGACCAGTATCTTGTTGCTATTGCCTGCGCTACTTGCGTTTACAGTTGATCGTTGGGTGCAGAAGAAACAGAAGAGTTTGTTCGATACTCGTTCTGTCGCGTACCAACCAGAACCAAATACCATGCGTGATGGCTTGTGTTTCCTTTACTGCACTATCATCTCGGCTGCTGTCGTTATCGTGTTAGGAATGGCGATATACGGTTCTATGGTGACCTTCTGGCCTTGGAACAAAGCGCTTACGCTGAACAACTATAATTTCGCAGAGATGAGTACCTATGGTTGGACTCCGTTCTTCAACTCTCTAACGCTTGGCGCATGGACTGCCATTATCGGTACCGTGTTGATTTTCTTAGGTGCGTACTGCATTGAGAAGGGCAGAGCATTCGGTCCTGTTCGTCAGGCGATGCAGATGCTCAGTGTTGTGCCTATGGCGGTTCCGGGGATGGTGTTGGGTTTGGGTTATATATTCTACTTCAATGACTTAAGTAACCCTCTCAACTTCTTGTATGGCACGATGGCGTTCTTGGTTATCAATACCGTGGTTCACTACTACACAGTAGGGCACATGACGGCACTAACTGCGCTGAAGCAGCTACCTTCGGAAATTGAAGCTACGGCTGCCTCAGTTAACTTACCGCAGTATAAGTTGTTCTTTAAGGTGACGGTACCTGTTTGTCTGCCTGCGATTTTAGATATTGCGACATACCTGTTTATTAATGCACTTACCACGACATCTGCGGTAGTATTCTTGTATTCTACTGATACGATACCTGCGTCAGTTTCAGTACTGAATATGGACGATGCGGGGCAAACCGGTGCAGCAGCAGCCATGGCGGTAATGATCATGATCTCTGCGGCGAGTGCGAAGTTGATTCATATGTTAATCAATAAGTTATTCGAGAAGCGCACCCAAGCTTGGCGCAAGCGCTAGCGAACCATTTATATTGCAGTTGGCCAAGGAGTGGCTGACGACAAGAACAAGAATGAAAGGAAATTAAGTGCAGTACGTAAAAATCAAAGATGTCATCGTAGAGCAGATAGAGTCGGGGATGTTAACGCCACGACAAAAGCTGCCTGCAGAACGTAAGTTAGCTGAATCGTTTGATACAACACGCGTTACGTTACGTGAAGCGTTATCTTCGCTCGAAGCGGAAGGGCGTATTTACCGAGAAGATCGCCGTGGTTGGTTTATCTCACCAGCGCCACTTCGCTACGACCCAACACAAACACTGAACTTCACTAATATGGCTCTGACGCAGAATCGTAAGCCGAAAACAGAGTTAGTGGCAGCGAAAGGGATGTTGGCAACCAAGGAGGCGACTAAGCTTCTTGAGTTACAACCGTTCTCAGACGTTTATCGAGTCGACAGAGTTCGCTACCTTGAAGACAGACCGGTTGTGTATGTGACGAACTATATTCGACCAGAGTTGTTTCCTAACTTGCTCGATTATGACCTGTCTAAATCTCTGACGGACATCTACCGCGAGCACTTTGGTGTGGTGTATCAGAAGATCCGTTATCGTGTAAGCACAACGTCTCTGTTGGGAGAAACCGCGCAAGCATTGCGTGCGACTTCTGGTTCTCCTGCAATGGTTGTCGAGCGTGTTAACTACAATCAGAACGGCGATTTGATTGACTGCGATATTGAGTATTGGCGTCATGACGCGATCAGCATCGAGTCGATAGCGCAGCTAGATCGTTAGTCGTACGTTAGAACGCTGGCACATCTCACTTTAGGGATTTGCCCAACTGGAATGATCAAAGGTCTCTTATCTGGAGGCCTTTTTTATCCCCTGTTTTCAGCGATTGCTTTTATTAGTCAATAAGTTAGGAATGAAATGGAATTCTCTGCCATCATCATCGTGATTATTTCGGCTCTGCTGCATGCGGGTTGGAATGTCTTAGGTAAATCAAATCAAGGCTCTGGCTCATCTTTCTTCTTAGCGTCAGGCTTTGCCGCTGCCGCGATTCTTACTCCCTATTTGATTTGGTATGTCTACAGTGTCGGCTTTGCAAACATCACGATTCCATTCTGGCAGTTGCTCTTCTTGAGTGGCATTTGCCAAATCATCTATTTAATCGGCTTAGGCATCGCCTATAAACAGGCTGATATTGGTGTTATCTACCCAATGGCACGAGCGCTGCCTGTGTTAATGGTTGGTTTGGGAACCGTATTGATTGGCTATGAGTTGTCATTGAATCAATGGATTGGCTTTGCATTGATCACGTTAGGCTGTTTGTTTGTTCCACTGAAACAGTTCTCTGAGCTGAGGCTGAAGGCTTACCTAAACCTTGGCGTGTTGTGGGCACTCATCGCTGCTATTGGCACCACGGGCTACTCCATTATTGATAAAGAAGCGCTTCTATTATTGGAGCCGTTAAGCACGCCTACCATTACTAATAAACACACGGCGATTTTCTACCTAGGCATTCAATTTTGGGCGATCGTGATTCCTCTGAGTATTTGGTTGTTGCTGAGTAATCAAAGAGTCGAGTTTACCAACGCGTGGAGACTACGTAAGAAAGCTACAGTGGCAGGCATTATGATGGCATCGACTTATGGCTTAGTGTTATTTGCAATGACCATGACAGAGAACGTCAGCTTGGTTGTGGCACTTAGGCAAGTAAGCATTATCTTCGGTGTCGTGATGGGGATCTACTTTTTAAAGGAAAAGTGGCACATGACTCGCGGTATAGGCGTTGTTTTCATCATTGCCGGTTTAGTTATCTCACTGACTTAAAACACGCCTATTAGACTAGATTACTTTGAGATACCTTCAATGAGATTTATCTGAGAAACTAAAACGCCCTTAGCGATACGAATTTCGTTAAGGGCGTTTCTATTTGTCTTTGATGCTTTTAGCTTAAGTACTTGTGTCGCAAGGCTCTTTAGCTCGCTAAAGTTTGAGCATCTTGTTGTTTCAGAACTTTATGACCATCTTCAGTGACGCCACGTTTCCAGTAGCTACTGATGTAGATGTTCTCTTTTGCGACTTCTTTTTCGTTACGGAAGTACTGTCTCAGCTCGCGCATGCTTTCAAATTCACACGCTGTCCATACTGAAACCTGACCGTCTAACCATTCTATGTTGCGAACGGTTTGCGATAGTGTTTCTTCAGTTTTATCTTCAATCAACCAAGTGATTTTGATGCCTTCAGGTGCTTCAAGAGCTTGCTTGTCTGCTGCTGAATTGATTTGAACCACAGCGTGGCCTGTCGCGTGCTCTGGAAGTGTTTTTACCTTTGCAGAAAGCGCAGGGAGTGAAGTCATGTCTGCGACTAAGAAGAACCAATCTGACTCAAGGTTCAGTCCTTGAATTAAACCTGGGCCAGCCACTGAAATAGTATCACCCACTTGTGCGCTCATTGCCCATCTTGCAGCAAAGCCACATTGCAAATCTTTAGTGATGTGGCGAACGAAATCGACTTCGATGAATTGCTCTATTGGGTTGTACTGACGAATGGTGTAGGTGCGCATGGTTGGACGCTCACCTTCATTCAATTGGCTCAAATCACTGGTGCCTAGTGGCGAGAATAAAAGCTTGATGTAGCCGCCGGCACATTCTGTTGGGTATTTACTTAATCCCTCACCGCTCAGCGTTATACGCTGCATGTTTGGAGTAATGGTTGAGGTTTGAGTAACGGTTAATGTGATAGGGCTAGGCTTGCTCATATAAGGCTCTCTTAGATTTTGATTCCGACATCATAATCCTGAACCAGAAAACACTCAATACTAATAATTATCATTTACTGTAATTTACATAAGTGCAATCTAACCAGAATTCATCGATCTATGTTGGTAAAACTCATCGACAAAAAAGCCCTTTAGAGAACTAAAGGGCTTGATGTGTTGGCGCGGTTGAACGTGAGAGTAATTAGCTGTTAGCTTGCTCTAGTTCAATCGTTTCATCAGCGGCTTTTGCAGCTTCTAGCATCTTACGAATAATGAATGATGCTGCCATCGCAATACCTACCATCACGACTGCTAGAACAGTCAGCATTTGGAAGTAATCGCCGTAAACCGTTTGCACGATCTCTTGTGTGATCTCTTGACCTTTCTCTAGTGCAATTGACGTTGAGAATACTGCACCAACAATGCCTGATAGGGCGATTGCTACAGAGAACAAGCTCACTGAGAAGTTCTCGATGTGCTTAGGTGCAACAGACAGAATGAACGCCACAACCATAGAGCCAACAATTACTTCACCAAATGCTAGGAAGAAGTGGATTGCTAGGAATACTTCAGGACGAATCAGAACGTCGTCACCCACTGTGGTCACGGCCATTGTCAGGATACCGAAAGCGATAGCCGTTAGAATGAATGAGAAACCTACTTTGGTTGCGGTAGAGAAGTTAATGTTTTTCTTTTCTAGGTTAGAGAAGATGCCTGCAATGATAGGGCCTGCAACCATACACCATAGTGGGTTCATTGCCATTGAAGCTTCTGGAGCGACAGGGATGAAGCCAAATAGGTCACCACGCATTGTGTTGATCGCTACCATAGTCATTGATGTCATCATTTGACCGTAGTACACGAAGAAACAGGTGGTAAGGAATGTGATGATTAAGATAGTGCCCATCTTGAGCATGTCTGATTTCTTCGATTTCAACATCAAAGAAACAAAGTAGACGATTGCTGCACCGCCAATTGCATATACGATGTTTTGGCCAATATCCATGTTAGAGAACATGAAGAATACCAAGCCAATCATAGCGGCAGAAAGACCAAGGAACGCTGCCCAGTTTTTAGTGCTTACTGGTTGTTGATCGATCTCTGCACTTGCTTCAACAAGGCCCTTGCGAACAAAGATCATCATTAGAAGCGCAGCGCCCGCTAGAACAGCTGAAAGAAGGAAACCGCCGTGGAAACCAACAACAAGCACGAGCATTGGGAACAAGTATTGGCCTAGTAGTGCACCAATGTTGTTTACTGAGTAGTTGATAGGGTAGCAGTTTTCAAAATCTTCTTGAGTTTTGAACGTGCGTTTGTAAAGACTTGGGTAAGAAGGAGACATCAAACCACGTGCATAACTTGCTAAAGCGATACCACATAATGCCATTGGCACATTGGTTGCTGCTGCACCGAGTACCAGTAAAACATAACCACTTGCGAAGCCTAAAAAGGCAATGGTTAAAGAACGGTAAGCACCTAAAAATTTGTCGGCGATGAAGCCACCTGCGATAGCAAACAGTGGTCCGATTGCAGAGAAAGCACCAACGACCATCATGGTGTCAGCTTCATTGTAGTTCAGGTCTTCAAGGAAGAAACGAGTCAAGATCACCATGACGCCATAGAACGAAAGTCCAAACATCATTTGGCAGAACATCATTGATTTGTTTAATCTATTCCACATTATTTTATTCTCACATTAGTATTAATATGTAGTGTAATTACCCAATTATAATACCATTGCCAGTAATACATAAACTGAAACATGTATCCCAAACCGGACTTTGCTCGATATATCTTTTCTTATGAGTGCATTCATATTTCTCATGAATGAAATTTGCAATGTTAGATTTTGCTAGTGGATGCGTGGCTGTGTAAAAATTAGCCGCCTTCATTTGTGGCTAAGTAATGAACTATTAAAGAGAAAGTTAGCGAGATTCATTCGGTAAATATTTTTAAGTGAATATCACTTTCAATTGGCGGCTGAGTTCTCGTCAATAAAAAAGCCAGCTTGGCGGCTGGCTTTGTTTTGATATTGAAAACTAAGTTTACAAGAATGCCGTCTCTAAAGGGGCTCTCTGTACTAGTCTTTTTGTCTGTTATTCACACGGTGGTGCCATGTGAATCACCGCCAAGCCGCCTAAAGACGTTTCACGGTACTTCTTGTTCATGTCTTTACCTGTTTGGTACATGGTTTCAATAACCTTGTCTAACGAGATAAGACACTTGCTGGTGCGCTTCAACGCCATACGTGATGCATTGATGGCTTTCATCGCACCCATAGCATTACGTTCAATACACGGTACCTGTACTAGCCCGCCGATTGGGTCACATGTCATGCCCAGAGAGTGCTCCATTGCAATCTCAGCCGCAATGCAGATCTGCTCGTTACTGCCGCCGCGTAGGGCGGTTAAGCCAGCAGCTGCCATTGAGGAAGAAACGCCAACCTCACCCTGACAACCCACTTCAGCGCCAGAAATAGAAGCATTGGTTTTGTACAGGATGCCGATAGCACCAGACACCGCTAAGAAGTCTTTCAGTTGTTTAGTATCCAGTTCTTTGATGAAACGATGGTAGTACATTAATACTGCAGGAATAACACCAGCAGCACCGTTGGTCGGTGATGTCACAACTTGGCCACCCGCTGCATTCTCTTCGCTTACTGCAAAGGCAAACAGGTTAATCCAATCCATGATCTCCATTGGATCATTTTCAATAGAGGCATTCGCTTCGAGCTTCTTCAAAAGTGCAGGCGCTCGGCGTGTGACTTCTAGGCCACCATCAAGGATACCTTCGGTGTCGAAGCCACGTTGCATACACAGAGACATCACCTTCCAAATTTGGTCAGCTTTCTGGTCGATCACATCCATGCCTTGGAATGACACTTCGTTGCGTAGGACTAAACCACCAAGGCTCAGTCCATTTTGGTCGGACAGTTCAAGCAATTGATCGGCAGAAGAGAAGGGGAATTCAACTTGTGTTTCTGACTCTTGCTTGCCATTCTGAAGTTCATCAGCAGTTGCGATAAAACCACCACCAATCGAGTAGTAGGTTTCCATGTCCAGAAGGCTGCCACTTTCATCAAAGGCAGAGATAGTCATGCCGTTTTCATGAAGGGGTAGATTGGTTTTGTGGAAGAGTAGGTCGCTCTCTACATCGAAATGAATTTCATGGTTGCCACTCACCATTAAAGATTTATCTTCAATTGCTTTACGCATGGCCGCATTAGCGCTGGTTATTTTGATCGTATCAGGGCGGTTGCCAAGTAGGCCTAACAGGGTTGCACGGTCGGTGTGGTGACCAATGCCTGTTAGTGACAATGAGCCGTATAAGTCAATTTGAATACGGGTAACTTGACCAAGTACAGATTCAATCTTTTGGGTAAAGTTGAACCCAGCGATCATTGGTCCGTTGGTATGGGAGCTGGAAGGCCCGACCCCGATTTTGTAAATGTCAAAAATAGACAGCATAGTAACTTCCTGTGAAGACGGTTCGATGTACGAACTCTGTGTAAAATTTGTATTTTGTTCGTTTCACTGTTCATGAAACATTTTTAGTCGAGCTTGTTCTGTGCTTGAAACGTCTCTTTATATTGAAACTTGTGTTAGCAAGCTCAGAACAATGAAATGCAAGAGCGTGTTATTTTTGCTTCAAAGCGCCACGTCTATTCCTGCATTGCTTTAGGTGTTGTCATCAATAGTGAGCATTATTGCGAGCAACCTAAGAGAATTTAAAAATACTTTTGTTACTGGATATTGTATACATAATTCACTCTATCTAATCACCAAAACGAGACTTGAACATAAAATGAGCATTAATCACCTCCTTATTGTGCTGGGTAAGCGACTTAATGAGAATAAATTGACTGATGAAGGAATCAGTCGAGTTGATGCTTTAGTTGGGTATCTGGCGGAACTTTTGGTTGAAGAGTCGAATCAGCAAACGGCCGTTGCATTTTGTGGCGGGGTAACAAAGGGGCAAACTCTCTCTGAAGCGGATGCAATGCACCAGTATTTTCGAGAACTTGAAGCTCAGCGTGAACATCCATTTAACTTGGGTGCAATCTTACTAGAGCAATTTTCGACAAATACGGTAGAGAACATTCAGAATTTGGCTTCAGAAATGCTTGAGAGCGGGCTGTTTACTCGCAGGCAGAGTGTGAAAGTAACGTTTGTTTCTAACGATTATCACTTGCAACGTATCTTTGAGATTCAAGCGTTGATGGACGAGCAAGGCTTACTTAAGGTGCTTATTGAAAAGTGTTCAGCGCTGGGTGTAGAACTACAGATAGATCGCAAGTTGGAATCTCATATTCCGGTGCCATACCCACACCAAACGACTCAAGGCCAACTGTTTTTGTTGATGGATGTACTAACGACCTACAGAGTTTATCTTGAAGGCGTTAGCGCTGGGGCGTTTCAACGAGATTTAGATATCGTTAGGGAAGAGCCACAAAGACTCTCCGTTGAAGCGTTGGTTAAATCAAAAGAATTGGTAGGGCATTCATCTCTTTTTGGTATCGTGGAAAGCCTGCTTCCGGTTTTGGAGCGTTGTATTCAACAGACTCCAGTGGATACTGACATTAAAAAAGTCAGGGAATATCTAGCACTACTAGACACTAACCTGACTTTATTGAATCGATATTTAGATCCAGAATCGGATCACACACATCGCTGGTGGCGATAAGCAGTTATTTCTTTCTCGTGATACCAAGAACCGTCTTTAGGCTGGCAAAAGCGATTAAACAATAGGCCAGTAGCTCGGTACCTTCTTCGGCGATATTTTTAACCACGCGAACGTAATCATCACCCATAACATTGTGCCAAAAACTGCCCATGCCAAACAGGCGAGAAAATACCAAGAGCAGCATGACACCGGTAACCAAAAGGTTCATGTGCGGAGATGCTAGGATCAGCGCCAGTTGATCAATCGTGCGCTTACCGTTCTTTACAGCATAAAAAATCGCGCTACCAGCAACTAAAAGTGCAGGTACAACCCATGCGCCATGTACAATTTTGTCAAACCAAAAGTCCATCTCACGGATAAACATCACAGCAAAGAAGGCACTGATTAGAAGGGCAGCATGTTTAACTTCGCTTCTCTCTCTTGCGAGATAAATAAAAGAACCAGAAGTCACGACAAGCAGTAATTGCTGGAGCATCTCAGTCACTGAGATCTCACCCACATTGCCATTCAACAATACAAAGTCAATTCGAAGTGCAAGGTTCGCGACAATACTGATCGCCAATACGACTAACGCTGTCTGACATCGTTTGTAGATAACTTGAGAAGTTGATTGCGACAGCGTGAACTCTGGGAGCTCAAGTGACATATGAGTTTGTTCTTTGGTTTTAGATTGGCTTTTCATATCAATACGGCTTGTAATATTTTGTAACAGGCTGGCATTCTATCGTTTCGAGTGTCTCTACAATGTCATGGAAATGTCAGAAATAAAACACTGTTCAATTGGTGTGTGTATACGGTAAACCGCTGCCTTAAGGCAGGCAGTTTACGTAACTTAATAGAATTTTGAGGTGGGGTCTTACTACGGTGTGGTTAGAAACTCGCAGTCTAAGTGATTACTTTTCTGCTTCTTGCTCGTGGTTATTGCGGTAGTACTCCCACTGTTCAATGCGCTCGCCGTCATCGAATACACAGTAAGTGGTACGTTGATTGTTTTCAGTCACCGTATCTAATTCACCGTCCTGTTGAACACAATAAACCGCGGCTGGGTTAGCGACTGAAACACGTTGGCCTTCGCTATATTCTGCATAGTCGTTTGCACAACCGCCTAACACAACGGCAAATACAGCCATCAAACCAATTTTCTTCATGTTTATCTCCTACGTGATAACTCTATAAATAAATGCGTTAAGTTCTACAGAACCCAATTAGAAGCTCTATGAAATGAGTATATTTTAGATTTCAGAAAAGGTTGTCCTAATTTGGTCAAGATATTGAAATAGGTTGATATTTCGTTGGATTTCGCCGAATTTTGAGTGCTAGATCAAGCTAACTAGAGCCAAGCTATAAGTGGAGCTTCCTTGTGTGACGCGCGCTCGTTTGAGGTTTACTGTGACTCGGTGGCGATGCGTTAACAGCAGGGAGGCTAAGTAGGAAAGCGTTCTTGAAGGCGATTGTGCACCTCGAATCTATTGATGATTATGATATGATGCCGCCAAATTCAGTAGAGCAGTCACAATCATGAGACACCTAAAAACCACTATTCACCCTGATATCGACCATCTAGACAATAAAACAGTATATAAGCGCAACGCAGCCCGTGCGATTGTGTTAGATGGCGAAGACATTCTGATGCTTTATACAGAGCGTTATCACGACTACACCATTCCTGGTGGCGGTTTGGATGAAGGTGAAGACGTTATTGCAGGCATGGTTCGTGAACTGGAAGAAGAGACGGGTGCGAAGAACATTCACAGCATCAAGCCATTCGGTATCTTTGAAGAATTTCGTCCTTGGTATAAAGACAACGCAGATATGATGCACATGATCTCTTACTGCTACTCATGCAAGATCGACCGTGAGCTTGGTGAAACGGCTTACGAAGATTACGAAGTCAAAAATGGAATGAAGCCGGTGTGGATGAACATCCATGAAGCGATCGCTCATAATGAAAAAACGATGGCTGAAAGTCCTAAAAAGGGCATGAGTATTGAGCGTGAAACCTTCTTACTTCATCTCATAGCCAAAGAGATGCTTTAATCGCTGTACTATCTTTCAGTATCATCGGTTGTATTAAATAGATCAGCAGAAGCCGCCTAAAGTGGAATACTTTTAGGCGGCTTTTTATTTCTAGGGTTACATAATCTTAGTTGCCACAATAGCCTTTCCAAATTCATCTCATCCCACTTGCTAGTGATTATGTTCTCCTTAGTAATAATGCTCATATCGATCATTGTTTGTGTTGCTTTCTGTGGTCAATCACCTCAGTAACTGATTGATCTTCAAGTTGACAAATATTCCATCAAATTGATTCCTATTTTGAATAATCCTCAAGTTTAAATTTTTATAAATTTAAGGTTTATGAAATAAATCAATTTATTCATGGTGTTATATTTAATTTTGAAGAGTTACAAACTTGGCTTCCCTCTTGCTTCATTGTAGAAAGCAGCTCGCTTTATCGGCATAAGAATAACATTCCACGACTTGGGCCAGATTAATCGCTTGGGAAAAATGGAAACCATTATTTAACCGTCGTTCAGAGTTCACATACTTATCAAGGAATTCGCTCACGCGAAGATGAAGTAGAGGTTTACTATGAAATACAAGCAGGTTATTTCCCTTATTACAGCGGTAGTCAGTGCTCCCATCTACGCGACTACCGTAGACTTAGACTTTTCAAACCATATTGAATCAACCAACATGGATACATGGGCAGGGCCTTCTTACGATGGCGCTGTCATTCACTTTTTAAACGTCGGTACACACAACGGAAAAACGGTGGACGCTAAAGTGAGTAGTCGAGTGTTCGGTGATGCTACGTTCTTGTTCCATACCCCCGACTACAAAGTGGGTGCAGGGCAACCAGATGGAGACATCGGGTTTCTTTATCAAACAAATTCCGCAGGGGCGGCTGGCCTCATCTATACATTCGAGTTTTATGATGGAACCGATGGTTTGTCGGGTACCTTTTCTGAACCCTATACACTTCCTGAATTTGACATGATTGGTTATGACATTGATGGAGAGCCTGTGCAGTCTGAACAAGTCAGGGTATTCAAAAGCGAAGGCTTCTTCAGTTATCAAACTGGTTCAGCTGGTGCAAGTTTGACAGCAGAAGAGAGCGCCGATGGCACATCTGTTCTGTTCAGTGGCCCCGGAACCAACTTTGACGAGACAGATACTTCGGGCGCGGTGAAATTCACGTTTAAAAACACCTCTATCGTGACACTTCAGTTCGAAACCGTTACGACTAGCGGCAGTTCTTTCCCCAATCCAATTTTCTCAGCATTTGATGGTAACTGGGACTTATCGGGCTTCACCACACCGATTGAAAGCTCAGACGAATCTGATTTTGGTGATGCACCTGATAGCTACGGAACATTGCAAGTAAGCAACGGTGCAGAGCATGCGATTTCATCCACGCTTTATTTAGGTGCGAGTATTGACGCTGATACGGATGGTCAACCGGGTGCTTCATCAAACGGCGATGATTTAGATATTGGCGGGAATGATGATGACGGTATTACCTTGTTGTCGAACCTTGAGATTGGTTTAGACAGCTTAATCAATGTCAACGTAGCGGGTAGTGGTTACCTACAAGCTTGGGCCGACTGGGATATGGACGGGACTTTCGATGATGACGAGCAAGTACTGAAAAACTATTCTGTTGTCAACGGAAGTCAAGTCGTTCCTATTCGTGTTGGTGATGATGCGGTGGTTGGTGTTGTACAAACTCGATTCCGTTTAGCGAGCAGCCCTAATATTCCTAGCGATGGATATGTGGGTGACGGGGAAGTCGAAGATTACGTGTTCAATGTTACCGACCCTGGCACAACTATCCAGCACTCCAATTACTACACCGCAGCCTTTGAAGATAACTGGCCAGAAGTGGGTGACTTTGATTTAAATGATGTTGTGGTTTATTACCGCACCACTATTTTAAGTAAAGACGATGCTGTGCTTCGAATGGACATCACAGGTACGATCATGGCTTACGGTGCCTCTTATGGTAACGGCTTAGGTTGGAAACTGAGTGGCTTCGATGAATCAGATATCGATCTGCAAACTGCGAGAGTACAAAGAAATGGTGTGACTCGCTTTAATATCTCTCCGTTTACAGGGGAAGATAAAGACGTAGCGTCACCAGGTGGAGATCTTGTTGTCGTTGCTTCATTGAACCTACGAAATGATTTACCGATTAACGTTGAGTGTATGTTCCACCGTACGAATCCGTCTTGTAGTCCTTCTCTAGAGTCTGATCAAATGACGTTCAGTATTTCTCTACCTTTTAATGCTGAGAACCAACCAAGTGCGAGCTCACTGATGCCATTGAGTGGTTTTGACCCGTTCATCTTTGGTCCGGGTGAGGGTTTGTATCACGGTTCTAGCTTCTCTGGTTCTCCGGGTAAAGACTTAGAGATCCACACAGCAGATTTCCCTCCAACGACACGTGGTACGTTAGTGAGTGATTTCTATGGTATCGCACAAGATGACTCTGACCCATCTACCGATAAGTACTACCGAACTACTCAAAATATGCCGTGGGGGATCTTGATTTCATCTCCGTGGAACCATCCAGCAGAGTACATTGATATCAGTGAAGCGTACCCTGAGTTTGCAGAATGGGCGACTTCAGGAGGGGCTTCAAAACCTACCTGGTACCAGAACCCTAATTCTGACAAAACTTGGTCTACAGAAGATTAATTAAGGAGGATGTATGAAACTAACTAAACTAATGATAAGTAGCGTGACTGTTGTCTTCCTTACGGCTTGTGGTGGCGGAGGCGGTGGTGGCGGTTCAACCACCTCAACGCCAAGTGCGGTAACCCCACCGGGTAGCGGGTCTTCTTCAGGGAATACTCCATCGGGAGGCAGTAGCGCAGTGACATCAAGCGTTGCACCCGCACAGCAAACACTTAAATCGGTAGAGCTCGTTGTACCAGAAGGTTTTGACTTCTCAACTGAAAGAGAAGTTAAAGTGACTGTTGATGTGGCAAGCTCGCAAAGCTCACGAGGTTTTATGAGCCTGTATACTCAGTTCAATGGTGATGTTGTTGACTACACATCACAAGTGCTGAGAGTACCGATCAATGAGGACATCGACTTCTCTACGACACTACTTCTTCCTAATCATGTTGAAAAAGTTTGGGTTGAAGTATGGTACCCATCGGCAATGGGTAGCGAAGTGAAACGCTCAATTGATGTCGAAAACGGACAGGTCGATGTGATTCTCTAACCGCCTAGTGAAATTAGGGGCTTGAAGGCTGAAGCAATATCCGATTTTTGTTGTTGTGGTATTGAGTTTGGTTTAAAGCTCCCCATTTAGTGTACTTAAGATACTTTGCCGCCATTAGGGCGGCAAAGTTGTTTCTTGTGGCGCTAAAATATAACACCGATATCGAACAATTAAACATGGTTGACATTGTCAACTATGTGTTTTTGATGTATCTTTACCTCTGCGATGTTCCATCTTGCCGGATAACACCATCACATCGCCGTGTGCCTGCCCTAAACAAAGAATACTATGACTAAAAGACAGTTTATTGCTCATTACTTGCGCATGAATCGCACCTCTTATTTGTTGGCGATTGTGTTCATTTTTCTCGTTAACTGGTTACAAGTAGAGATCCCTCGTTATATTCAATTGGCGATAGATTTAATTGATGATGCCTCGTCAACAGGTCACCAGCAGCTTCAAACCTATGTTTGGATTGTTGTGGGTATGTCGGTCGCAATGGTTGTTGTGCGGATCCTGTCACGGATCTATGCGTTAAACCCTGGGCGAATCACAGAGGCAGCGCTCAAAAGCACACTGCTACAAAAGCTGAATCGTTTACCAAGTAGCTTTCATGAACGCTTCGCTTCAGGTCGTTTGATTTCAATCATTAATAATGACCTTAGTGGGATCCGTTTGATGTTCGGCGTAGGCTTCTTACAGTTCTTCAATGCGTTGCTTGCTTTGTCGCTGACGCCTCTTTATATGTGGCGTATCTCACCAGAATTAACGCTTTACTCGATTATTCCTATCTCAATCGCTTTTGTGATTTTCCGAGTGGGCTTCAAGCGTATGAAAACATTGCACTTAGAGCACATGAAGCGCCTGCAAAACCTGTCTGCTCAGTTAATGAGTTACTTATCTGGGATTGATCTGATCAAGAGCCAACAGATGTCACCTTGGGTGAAGGCGGAAACCGAAAAGCTCAATCAACTGTTGCTTGAATGCCGCCTTAAGATCACTCGTATTCAAGTCTTCTTCATGCCGGTGCTCGATTACGCCAATGACCTGATGAAAATTATTATTCTTGGTCTGGGTGGTTTCATGTTGATGAGACAGGAACTCACACTGGGTGAGATAACCGCTTTCCTAACTTACTCGGTTTTGCTTGCAATGCCGTTGATGCAACTTGGTCGAATCGCGACGATTTACCAGCGTGGCATGGTCGGAATTCAGAGCGCGCAAACCATTCTTAACGCCAAAGTACCAGAGCTAGATGAAGAAAAGCTCTCTGAGTTAGATGTTGAATCGCTGAAGGGAAAAACGTTTTCTGTTCGTAACCTTAGCTTTAGTTACGCCGCTGAAGAACGCTTGATCCTTGATGACATCAGCTTTGACATTCCAGCGGGTAAGAAAGTGGGTGTGTTAGGCGGAATCGGTGCGGGCAAAACGACATTAGTGAACTGTTTGAATCATCATTTAAATGTGCCTGAAGGTTCCGTTTTCCTTGGTGAAAAAGATGTCACTAGTTTCTCGCGCAGCGATTTACGTCGTTATGTGAAAACCGTGACTCAAGACCCTTACCTGTTCTCAGCGACAGTCGAAGATAATATCCGCTTCGGTAGCTTGGATACCGATTTGGCCAAGAGTCAGGTTGATGAAGTATTAGAGCTCAGCCAATTGGCCAGTGACGTGACTCGCTTTGAACATGGCGACCAAACCATGGTCGGTGAGAAGGGGATCATGTTGTCTGGTGGTCAGAAGCAGCGTCTCAGTATTGCACGTGCTCTGTTGCAGCCGACCGACTTAATCATCATGGATAATGTGCTGTCTGCGGTCGACTATGAGACAGAAAGAAAGATCTTAGAAGGCTTGTTTAAGCGACTGGAAAATCAGTCGGTTCTGGTAGTGTCACATCGCGTCAATGCCCTTGAATATATGGATGAAATTATTGTGTTGAATGAAGGTAAGGTAATTGCCAAGGGCGACCATGCCACGCTACTCAAAACCTGTCCTTACTACTATGAGACATGGCAGCTACAGCAGAATGAAACGGAGGCTACAGCATGTTAAAGGGTGTTGATCTCAAGTATCTAAGGCATTTCTTTCAGTTTGCTAAGAAATACAAAGGCTCTGCCATTCTGGGTATTGCGATGCTTCCGCTATCGGTCATCACGAGCTTGTTGTTTCCTTGGTTGATCATTCAAGTGATCGACGTTCATCTAAGCCATGGTGATATGGATGGGTTGCTCGAGTACGTTTTCTACTTGGTTGCCGTGCTGGTGGCAAGCTACGTGGTGGATACCACCTATTCGTATAATCTGCGTAAAACAGGTCAATACACGATAACTGACATGCGCTCTGTGTTGTTTGCTCGCGTGCTTAAACTGCCGCGTAGCTATTTTGACAATACGCCAATAGGTGTCACGCTTTCGCGCCTGACGAGTGATTTAGAGACCATCGGCGAGACCTTTGTTCAATCGGTTGTCGGTTTGGTGAAAGACAGTATCAACACCATTGCTTTGTTGGTGATGATGTTCTTCATTGATTGGCAGCTGACGTTGATTGTATTGATCATCATGCCGCCAGTGATGTACTTAACCGTGTACGTGCGAAACCGACTTCGTGCTCTGTATAAAGTCACGCGTTCTTCACTTGCTCGCGGTATTGGCTTTCTACAAGAAGTCTTGTTTGGAATGAAAACGGTTCAGATGTACCGAGCGGAAGAGCAAGTCGAGCAGCGTTACCAAGGCTATACCGATGAGTTTTTGAAAGCACAGAAAAAGATCAATAAATACGATGCGATTCTGTTTTCGTTTATCTCTGGCATTACCTCAATCACTATCGCGATCATGATTTGGTACGGTTCTGGACAAGTGATCGAAGGGGCACTCACCTTGGGTGTGCTGATTGCGTTCATCAACACGTTAGAAAAGGTATTTGTACCGATTCGCGACTTCACCTCGCAGATTGCTTCGATTCAGAGCTCATTTGCTGCGTTCGACCACATCGAAGAGCTGTTTGTTGAGCCGACGGAAGAAGAAGGTCGCAACTTACTGCCATCTAACAAGGTTGAAAAACAGCTCGAACAGTTTGTGAGCCTTGAGTTTAAGAATGTGAGCTTCCGCTACAAAGACGACGCTCCGTACGTTCTAAAGAATGTCTCGTTTGTATTGGAGAAAGGGCATCAAATCGCGCTTGTAGGTTCGACGGGTTCTGGCAAATCGACGATTCTGCGTTTGATATCTAAAACTTATCAAGACTACGAAGGCAGCATTCTGCTTAATGGTGTTGAGTTATCGCAGATCTCAAGCGAAGACTCTGCTCACTTGTTCTCGATGATGATGCAGGATGTGCATTTATTTGAAGAGACGATTCAGTTCAATATCGCGCTGGGTAAGGAACACCTGTCAAGAACTGAGGTTGAGCAAGCTGCCCGTTATGTTTATGCGGATAAGTTTATCGAGCAATTGCCACAAGGCTATGATTTCCGTCTAGAGAAGAACGGAGCCAACCTATCCGTAGGGCAAACGCAGCTTATTTCCTTTGCACGAGCGGTTGCTCAAGGCGGACAACTGATGATGCTTGATGAGGCAACCAGTTCGGTAGATTCCATCACCGAAGACTTGATTCAAAAAGCCATGCAGCGTCTGTTCAAGGAAAAAACCGTGATCGCAATTGCCCACCGCCTAAGCACTGTTCGCCACTCTGACATTATTTTGGTGTTGGAAAAGGGTGAAATTGTTGAACAAGGTAATCATCAACAGTTGGTTGCACACAATGGCATTTATGCCGGCTTGTTGAAGGAATCGATTGTGGAAACGAGCGACTCTCAAGTAACGGTTGCCTGATTACCTCAAGTCAGGTCTACCGTTATCGATACTATGGATTGGTGTTACTTATGTTTCACCAATTTCTATTCTTTTCTAGTATTCCCAGTAGCTTAGGGAAAATAAAACATATTTTACGATTATTAATATGTTATGATCTCCCTACTACTAAAGGGGTGTCTACGGGCATCGGGATGTATGCAAGCAAAAATCACCGGCTTGTGTCAGTCACTTTCTGGCGAATATGGAATCGAAAATGTTGTTGGAAGAAGTTGTAGAAATTATTGAATTAACCGACTCAGACCATTTATCTCAAGCAATGGAGCTGTTTAACGAGCATGGTTTTGTTGATGCTGAGTCTTTGCCTTTTATGAACGTTGTGTTCGAAACCGCACCAGATCAGCTTGCGAAGAAATTATCGCAAATTGGTTTTAAAGGTTTAGTGCAAGTCGAAAAGAATGAAGACGCATCAGGCTTCACCATTATTGATGCTGACCGCGTTCTACTAAAAGATTCTGCTTAGTTGAAAGACTCTGCTTAGCTTGAAGATTCTTCTTAATGACAAGAATAAGATTCAGCTTAATTGAAAGACTCTATCCAGTTCAGTAACACCCGTTATGATTATTTGAGGTTAACACAGTGACAACAGCAACCATTTCATCAACAGAGCAACACATTTCCAATGAACATGCGCTTTTAGGTGCATCGTTATTAGCGTCTCAAAAAGTTGAGTTGGCTCTGTTCAGTGTTATCTCTAAATTGGTTAAAGCGTTACCGAAAGAAGCACAGCTGCCACTGGATTTGGACTTGGATACCTTTCTAAGAGAGAAACCAAGTGAGCAAGCTGCGACGTTGAGCTTGTACGAACAAACCTTTGGTGAACAGCTTCCGTTAAAAACAAACGAACTTAACGACTTTATCTACCACAGAAATCTTGTGACTCGTGGCTTTTGGCGAGTGACTGGCGCTGATGTGAAAGGCGGTGAGAAGCTTGCTAACCCAGAGCTTTACTTAAAAGAGTTCTTAGCCAAATGCGAATATTGGCAAGTGATGATAGATACTCACAGCAAGTAACCACATTAAAAGAAGAAAGCCATAGGCTACCGAGCTATGGCTTTTTTTTGTGTGTAGGAAACTCGATCGTTAAGAATTAAGCTTTAATGAGAGGGTTTAAAGCTAGAGCATCATCTTCAATACATAGTTCTTAGAAATAAAGTGGTGCTTCAGTGCAGCGCTAATATGAAGAACAATTAAACAGGCTAGGGCAATACAACTGGCACGGTGTAAATAGAAGAAGAAGCCATTGATTGCAGGATCGGTAATTAGATTATCGACGGTGGCTAGCCAAAATAACGAATAAGGTTCTTTTAGCATCAAATAACCGGTACTGAACACCATGAACATGACTAAGTACATCAAAGAGTGTGCAAGCTTAGCGATGCATTTCTGTCCTTCTGGTATTGAGATAGGCATAGCTGGCGAAGACCGAAAGTGACTCCAGATATAACGGACCACGAGCAGTGGCGTTGCAACCGTCGCCAATGACATATTGAGTATCGACAGGAAAGAAAACAGCTCTGGATGATTGGTGACGTAGTGCATCACATACCCAGCAACGGTTGCATAGATGATGACGGAAGCCATTACCCAGTGCAGTACACGGCTTGCCAAATCGTATCGTGGATTATTCAAATTAACCTCGCTCTGATCGTTATTAATATAAGATTCAACTCAATGCAATAAATCAAATTTCGCTATATTCGCATCGCGAATTAATTATATAGAACAGTATTACTCGGTATTTTGATAATTTAGAAATTAATGATGTTGCTTCAGGTGTTTTATAATTATCAATGATGTTTTAGAGTGTTAATTCCAATACGGACAAAGCAAACTTGTCGACTTCCTAGCTTGTATGCCTATTACGAGATACAGTTAGCTTAAAAGTAAATATATAAGGAATGTATAATGCTTCGAATCTTATTGATTGCAGTTATCTCGGTGTTCAGCTCGATGAGTTTTGCAAGCGAAGAGGATAAGTACTCTGAACAGGAGTATTTGGATAGACCGCTGATGGAACGCTATATCTTGGATGAATTGAAGCAACTGCGAATGGAACAGCAGGATCTTGAAAGACGTCTTACTATTCAGATGACCGATCGTGAATTGGCAGTAGCGGACAAATCGCTGAACTACGCCAATGTTACCGTGACGTATTTCTTCTACATCATTGCTGGTGTTGCTTCTCTTATTGCCTTGGTGGGTTGGCAATCACTCAAAGAGTTGAAACACACCACTAAAGAGATGGCAGATCGACGACTCAACGACATTGCCCAGGACTATGAGAAGAAGTTTAACGTTCTAGAGAGGGACCTTAAACGTAAAACCAGAATCATTTCAGAGAACAACCGAGAAATTGAAATCATCAATGAGATTCACAACTTGTGGTTGAGAGCTCAAAATGCTCAAACCGCAGAACAAAAGATTGAAATCTACGATGAGATTTTAAAAGTTCGTCCGGGTGATTTGGAAGCACTTACATACAAAGCTGATGCAGCCATGGACATGCAGGAATACCACTGGGCGATGAGCTTATGTAACCGTGTGTTAGAGGTAGATGACCAGAACGCCCACGCTTTGTATCAACGAGCTTGTGCATATGCAAGGCTAGGTGCTGAAGGTCAGGCGATAGACGACTTAGAGCGCTCTATCGAAGCCAGTGGTTCAATGCGAGAGCTATTAGCCGATGAACCTGACTTTGAGATGTTACGTGGCCTAGAGCGCTTTGAGGCGCTTCGCGAAGAATAAATGTTTTATGATATGGTGGGTTTCTTAAGCCCACCATACTTTTATGCTTTATACGGAACGGTTTCTTACATTTCGTTTGTTTTGTTGAGATGATTGTTATGTTATAACACTTTCTAAGTTCCTTGTTATAACCGTTAAGTATTTATGAAGTACCTCCGTATTAGCCTGATTGTTGTTGCTATCAGTGCATTTTCACTTGCCGCTTTACTCTCTTTTCATCCTGAACCAGAAAAAGAAATTGTAATAAAAGTCACGCCTTATCAAGAACTGAACACGGACGGTGAGGAACAGGCGCCCCCACAAACCAATTCGAACCCAATGATCAAAATTCACTACTTTGTGAAGGTTGGGGATACCCTCAGTAATATATTTGAGTCGTGGAATCTGCCTTATGAAACAGTTCATAAGGTCATGGAAGCCGATCTTGAATCTTTGAAACTCGATACAATAAAACCTGGTGACCACTTAGAGCTGCTTGTCGATGGTAATTCTAAACAGCTTGTTGAATTGATCTTCCACGAAAGTCTGGTTGAGCAGGCTGCCTTTACTCGAAATGATGATGGAAGCTTCAGCTATCAGTTCCATGAGATACCGGGTGAATGGAAGGAAAAACTCTATGCGGGCAGTGTGCATGGTAGCTTTTCAACATCTGCATACAAAGCAGGGCTTACGACAGCTCAGATAGCCAATATTACTCGCACGTTGAAAGATAAAGTTAACTTTGCTCGTGAGCTAAGAGCAGGTGATAACTTCAATGTACTGGTTAAAGAGCAGTACACGAATGATCACTTAACGGGCAAAACAGAAATTCAAGGCATCTCTATTCAATTGAGAAACCGAGAAGTGGCGGCGTTTTTGGCACCTGATGGCCTCTTCTACGACAGAGAGGGTAATAGCCTAGAGCAAGCGTTCGATAGATACCCTGTAGACAGAAAGTTCCGAAGAATTACCTCATCGTTTAACCCTAAACGAAGACACCCAGTGACAGGGCGAATCTCGCCGCACAATGGTACTGACTTTGCGACGCCTGTGGGCGCACCCGTATACTCAACGGGTGATGGCCGTGTTGTAGCGCTTCGTGACCACCCTTATGCCGGGAAATATTTGGTGATTGAACATAACAGCGTATACACGACACGTTATCTTCACTTGAGCCGCTTCCTCGTTAAGAAAGGTCAGCAAATTAAGCGAGGTCAGAAAATCGCATTATCGGGTGCAACTGGCCGTATCACCGGTCCTCATTTGCACTTTGAAGTCTTGGTTCGTGGTCGAGCTGTCGATGCGATGAAGGCTAACTTACCGATGGCAAGCTCGATTATGCCTAAAGATAGGAAAGAGTTTTTGGCTCGAATGGCATCGTTTGATGACATGATTTCTGAGCAAGCAGATCGTGCAAGTTAAAGATATTCAAGCCTAAGTTGTCCACCGAATACAATAACGCCCCTTAGCTAGTGATTTAGCTAAGGGGCGTTTTTTCTAGGTAATCACACGATTTAGCGAGTGATTCAACTAAGCCACAACCACTGCTGTGCCACTTGCTGAAACCATCAGCATGCCATTACCTGTGCCAAGTACTTCGTAATCAATATCGACACCAACTACTGCGTTTGCACCTGCTTCAATGGCTTTCTGTTCTAGCTCTTTGAATGCGTAGTTACGTGCTTTTTCCAGTTCTTTTTCGTAAGTGCCAGAACGCCCACCAACAAAGTCACGAATACCCGAAAACATATCTTTGAATACGTTCACCCCTAGGATCGCTTCTCCGGCAATAACCCCTTTGTAATCGACAATGCGTTTGCCTTCGACAGATTGTGTAGTGGTAATAATCATAATGGCCTCGGTAAGTTAGATACTTAGTTATTAGTTTATTTACTGCTAGTTGTATTGTTGAGTGGAACATTTTTATTCTTGCATACCACCGCTGAGTTTTGTCTCTGAGCGTGTGAATTCATGTCTCAACCATGTTCTCAGTTTTAGCACACTTTCTTGTTTTAATTTGTTTTTTGGACAAACAAAATAGAAATCTTGGTGTGGATTAGCCACTGGATCGCCAAGCTCTACCAGCATGCCGTGGCTAATGTCATCTTTCACAAACAAGCGGTGAGTGACTAATACACCAAGTGACCGAATCGCACCTTGCACAGCTTGAATCGAAACATCGAACGTCAAGTTACTGTGGAAGTTGGGCATAGGGATTTGGTAATGATCGCACCACACTTGCCAGTCATGCTTTCGCCTAGGGTTAAAGACACCAATGGTCGGGTTTTGTTTCACGAGTTGTTCAACGCTTAATCCCATTTGGTTTTTCAATAGTGCGGGGCTGCAGACTAAAACCAGATCATCATCGCCGAGTTTTTCGCTGTAATACTGATCCCATTCGTTCGGTTTGCCGTGAACAAGGGCAATATCGACACCTTCCTGCTCGATATCAAAAGGGCCGGTCAAGGTGGAAATACGAATATCGAGTGAGGGAGCAAAAGCTTGGAAATCGGGGACTCGGGGAATCCACCAGTGCATCGCGAGTGAGTTCACCATGTTGAGTGTAATACGGTGATCGTTAGGTGTTTTTGCCAGTTCTTCAGTGGCTTCAATTACCTGTTCGAGTGCTGGCGCGACCTTTCGATAATATCGCTTACCTGCGGCATTAAGCACAACACGGCGACCTACACGTTGAAACAGCGGTTTGTTGACCAGTTGCTCCAATGACTTGATAGCTTGGCTTACCGCAGAGTGGCTGACATACAGCACCCGAGCGGCGTCGGTCATACTGCCAGTTTCAGCCACAGCAATGAAAGCATAAACGGATTTAAGCGGAACGAGTTTCTTCATTGGTAAGTTTTCCTTACAGTTATGGTTAATATTACTCGCTATTTTTCATCACGTCACGTCTCTAAAATAGGTGTCATAGGAGGTGATAATTATGTCTGATATTACCAAGGCAACGACTTTCATGTTGTTGTCGACGTTCAGTTTGTCTTTAAGTGGCCTAATGGCCAAGTATCTATCTGAAGCGATGCCCATCTCGTTGTTGAGTTTTGTGCGCTTTTTCCTACCCAGTCTGTTTTTATTCTTATTCTTGATGTTTTACAAAGTGACCAAACCATCGGGAGATATGTGGAAGCCGTTGGTGATGCGTGCAATCTTTATGGTGGCGTGTCAGTGGTGTTTCCTCACGTCATTGCAAACCTTAACCTTGGTTGAGGGTGTGGTGTTATTCAGTACAGGGCCTTTGTTTATACCGTTGTTAGAAAAATTAATATTCGGAACTAAGATTCATACAACGACCATCGTTTGTTTGGTGATAACCTTTGTTGGCGTAGTGCTGATGGCAGGGGATTGGTCGCAGTTTGAATTTGGATCAGAGTTTTTTAGACCTGCGCTGTTGCTGGGTTTAATGGCGGGCATGTTTAATTCAGGCTCACAAGTCAGCTTATATCGAGCATCCAAGACAAGCCTTTCGCCAGCAGAGCTAAACGCGTGGACGTTTTTAGTCGCGGCAATCATAGTAATTCCTATGGTTGTGTTTACTTCAATATCAGCGGCTCCTGAGGTAATTGAAAGCACAGGTAACATATCGGCGTTGTGGTCTTTTGATGACTTACGCTGGATAGGGCTTGGCGCACTTGGGTTGGCGCTATTCACCATCAATACGCAGATTTTCCGTTCGAAAGCGTACAAGTTGGCAGACAGTGGATCTCAATTGGCTCCGTTAATTTTTACTAACATGCTGTTTAGCGCATTATGGCAGGGCTTGTTCTTTGATGACGTGTTTTCTACTCAACAGATGATTGGCATTAACCTCATTGTGGTTGCGAGCATTAGCAATACGTTATTGGCCAAAAGACACAGCAGAGCGAAAGCCAAGCAGGCACCGCGAGCTGCAATGACGGTAGCGAACGCTGCAGCGTTGGATTCTGCCGCGAAAAGCTAAACGTTGAGCTTATGACCTAAAAACTAGAACAAAGAACAAAGAACAAAGAACATAGAACCTTAAGCCTAAAATCTAGAATAAAGAGCGTATGTACTCTTTTACTCGTTCAATATGCTGGTTCTGATCAATCTCACAGCGTTGGTTTGCTTCAAGGAATCGCTCAGCGTATTTGTCATAGATTTTGTTTT
Source organism: Vibrio sp. Isolate33 (assembly GCF_022397895.1). Taxonomy (NCBI): domain Bacteria; kingdom Pseudomonadati; phylum Pseudomonadota; class Gammaproteobacteria; order Vibrionales; family Vibrionaceae; genus Vibrio; species Vibrio sp. Isolate33. Next base: position 583,197 of record NZ_JAKEUP010000001.1, on the reverse strand, counting down.
CTAAGAACAGTAGATACAGTTTTGGATCGATATGACCACTGGTGGCCATGTCGGTCATGATGTTGAGTGATTCACTGAGTAGCTTGCCTTTTTTGTATGGGCGATCACTGGACGTGAGCGCTTCAAACACATCTGCAATCGCCATCGCTCTAGACGGCAGAGGCAGTTGGTCTTCGTTTAAGCCTCTTGGATAGCCTTTACCATCAATGCGTTCGTGGTGACCGCTCGCGATATCCGGGATGTTCTTGAGGTAAGAAGGGTAAGGGAGTTTGTTGAGCATGGTGAAGGTTTGAATAATATGGTCGTTGATCATAAAGCGTTCTTCATCGTTTAACGTACCACGATGTACTTTCAAATTGTGCAGTTCACCTTGATTGTATTTGACCTCTCCGGGTTTGAGCACAAACGCTTCTTGCCACACATCTGCCGGGTTAAAACCGTTGTCCCAAGGTATTTTATGCTCGGGTTTGTCAGCAAGTAGAGGCTCCATAACCGGCAGAGCTTGCTCTGTATTTGCTAGCTCAGTTTGACCTTTCTCTGTCGTGTCTTTTTGTGTGCGGAATCTCTCTTTTTCAGACCAAGATAAACCGAGTTGGTCGTCCAGTGTACGCTTCCATTGGCGTTGAGCGATTTGGTCTAAGCGCTCGAGTTGCTCTTCTGTCATCGATTCGCCACCGAGGTTGCACTGTGCAACGAAGGCAAACTCTTCATCCAGCTCAGACAGGCTTTGCTCGAGTAATTTAAGTTGTTCCTCTTGAAGTCCACCGTTCGCCATCGCTTTCCAATAGTCGGTTTCCGCTTGTTGTTTTATCAACTCAAATCGCATGCGAACTTCGTGGATTCGGTCATAAATCGTTTCTAATTTGGTCGCTTTATCTACCACATATTCTGGAGTAGTGACCTTGCCACAATCGTGCAGCCACGCGGCTAACATCAACTCTTCCCACTGCTTACTATCGAGTGAAAACTGAGGGTAGTAACGGTCATCATCAATCGTTGCTTGGGTTATCCACTTGGTAAGTTCAGGTACTCTTTGGCAATGCCCGCCAGTGTATGGCGACTTGGTATCTATCGCAGAGGCAATCAACTCAATAAACGCGTTGAGCATGTCTTTTTGTTGCTGCATTTGGTCGATGTTGTCTTTAGCGATTTCGGCAAAGCTCAGCAGCTCACGCAAAAAGGCGTGTTTGTCTGCCTGCATCTTGGTAATCGGTCTTTCATAGCCAATCGCTACAATGCCCACCAACAGTTTTTCACGGTTTAACAACGGGAACAGATACAAGTCTGAATTGAAGATAGAATCCTGATAATAGTTAAGAACGTTATCTTCTCGATTAAGGTGGATCGTCTCCCCAGACTTAAGCTGACACAGCAACCACGGGGTATGCTTGATGAAGTCATTGATGTCGGCTTTGAAAGGCAAAATGGCAAGGTTAGCTGCCGTATCAAACACATCCTTTTCTTCGGATTGGGTAAATAACACGATGGTTTCTGCTTTGGTGATCAAGTAACTTTGATGTGCAATGTTCTTGGCTAAAATCGAAAATTCCTGATTACCCGCAGTGTCTCGAAGTAGAGCTATCAAATCATGAAGTGTGTGCTCCATTAGCTCAATCGAGTGGGCGAGGTTAGCTACTTCTTTGATCATACTCTTGGGATAATGGGTTCGTCTGAAATCAAACCGAGCGATGTTATCCGTCAATTGCATCAAGGTATTGAGCGGTTTAGATAAGCGATTGGCAACCAGCCACACTATGCCGAAACAGATGAACAACATCCCAATTGCGACGGCCACTTGCTTGTCACGCATTGAGATAAGATCAGAGAGCAGTTCATTGTGTGGTGTTGCTTCGGCTAAGTAGAGAGTCACATTCTGAGTCAGTTCGACAGGCGTTAAGGTTAGTGCCCATGTATTTAGGTTGTACTCAACGTTTTTCAGGTTGAGATTAAACTTCTCTTCATCTGAGATTAGTGGTCCTAAAACGGAGGATTTTAGCGCCTCTATTTGCTCTCGTTTTGGCACGTTAAAAAAGCTTTGATCTTGTTCACTTCCCGACACCTTTCCTACGCCTTGACCATCATTGCTGTCTTTATTTTCGGGACGTAGTTTTAAGTTAGATACCGATAAATCAAGTTGATGCTGACCGAGAAGATTAAAGTGTTGATCGAACAGTGCCAGTCGAGTTTGTGGGGAATAAGCGAGTTCACTGATTTGAGACGAGAGTGATTTTAAGGTGAAGTCGGCACCTACCACATGCTTGCCGTCTGCCGAGCGCCTAGATAGCGTAATGCCGTTGGTTTGCAGGAAATAGAACAGATAGGGTTCAGAGAGTTGTATTGAGCCGTCTGGTTTTGCATTACGAAACCAAGGTCGAGTGGTTGGATTGAACTTGCTCTCGGCTTGCATGGTGCTGATCACTTGGTGCGCACCATCTAAAAAGGTAATGAAGTTTTCGCCATCTAGATTGGTACTGCTGACCATCATGGTCGCTTTGGCGGGAGCATTGTTGTCGGCTCTTTGTTTGTTGGTGCTTAATGGGCGAAAAATTCTGAATTCACCATCCTCTGAACCATAGAACAGTGCGACCAAGTTAGTATTTTGTTTGAAGATGATATCAACCGAAGCCAACCAAGACTCTTTTTCAACCGAAGAGGTTTGTTGAGCCACAAAAGGGCTGACTGCCATTACGTTTAAGGTGGTGATGACAGGGGCGATGGCTTGTTTGAATACCGATTCCAACTTATCACGATGTTCATTACTGACCTCGCGCACTGTGCCTAACAATAACTCTTGAGAATGCCGATAGCTTATTGATATCAATACCGCACCGACAAAGGTGGTCAAAATTAAGAAAAGGCTAGTGATGTGGATACTCAGCGGATATCGTCTTTGTCTCATCAAACACTCCAACTTGTGAACTGGTTTAAGTATTGACGAACTTGAGTAGGTTGCAAAAAATTGGCTCAATTACCGGATTTGCTTGGAATTCGTGTAGGAGAGACGAGCTATCAATTTTATCGTGCGGTGCAAACGAAGTAATAATAAAGCCTTACGTTTTGGTGCTAATTGTCACTTTCAACTGATAAACTGGTTAAATTGTTGCCACGAGGCACTCCTTTTCAGAAGGCGGTTCAGGGATACCTTTTTGAAAAACGTTTAGAGACCAAGCTAGAGGGCATTGTTTCATGGAACTCAAAGTAGATACTCACACCCATACATACGCAAGTGGTCATGCTTACAGCACGCTTATCGAGAATGCTAAGTCGGCAAAACAAAATGGCTTAGACATGTTTTGCACTACTGACCATTCAGAGTCGATGCCGGGCGCGCCACATTATTGGTTCTTCAGCAACCAGCGCGTGCTTCCTCGTTTTATCGAAGACGTTGCTATCATCCGCGGCGTGGAATCAAACATCATGAACACACAGGGTGAAATCGATATTCATCCGAGCGTGGATAAGAACCTAGATTGGGTGATTTCCAGCTTCCACGAGCCAGTATTTCGTCCATCGGATGTCGCAACTCATACAGAGGCGTTGTTGAATGTGATTAAGGGCGGTCGAATCGATGCACTTGGCCACTTAGGCAACCCAAATTTTGATTTCGATTTTGAAGCTGTGATTGAATGCGCAGTTCAATATAACGTCGCAATTGAGATTAATAACACCACATTAAAAGGCAATAGCCGTGTTGGAAGTGTCGATCGTTGTTTCGAGATCGCGAGAATAGCGAAGGCGAAAGGGGCATTCATAACTACTGGAAGTGATGCACATTTCTGTGCGGACGTGGGCGGGTTGGATCTTGTGTCTTCACTGCTTGATGAGGTGGGCGTGGATTCGAGTAAGGTGATTACCCATTCGCCAAAGCAATTCCTAGCATTTTTGGCGTTGCGTGGACGTAATGACATCCCAGAATACTCGGCTCTTGCTTAAGAGAATGTCGGTGAGTTTGCATTTCGACACAATCAATTTTTGTGCCTGTCAGATTTTTGTATACACTAGCCGAAAATAATAAAGTCGAAGTGCCACAATCATGATGGCGCTATCTTCAAAGTCACAGTTTCACTTGGAGAAACAATGAAAACTCGCTCAATCCTTTTATCTGGCTTAATCGCTGCTGCAGTAATGTCTGGCAACGCATTTGCTAACGTTGACCTTAAGAAAAACATGCAAGAAATGAAGCTTGCGTTTAAACAAGCGGCAGAAGCTCAAAACATCGAAGAGATGCAGAAACCTATCGTTCGTTTAGATACGTTAGTGGCAGAACTGAAAACAGGTGTTTACCCAGTAGAAAAAGAAGACAACTTCATGGAAGGCTTCAAAAAAATCAGTGCTTCAATTGATAGCATTGAACAGAAGCTAGACCAAGGTGACTTTGAAGCGGCACAGCAAGAACTGCGCACTATTGATGGCCTTCGCGAAGAGTACCACGAGAAGCGTAACCCAAGCATTTGGAGCAAGATCTTCGGTTAATTCGCTTGTTCACTAGAGTTACCTGACAGCAAAGTTCAAGTTCTAAAACGCCGCTTATATTTCCTTTGACAGGAAAATATCAGCGGCGTTTTTTATTGTCTTTTTTCTAATCAGTTTGATGCACTGAGGTGCGTAATATTTTATTAGCACTTCTGTTGTAACCAGTTTTTAACCAAATAGAGTGTGCGTTAGCTTCAATTTTTTAACCTGATGTTAATCTTTACGTTTACCTATATAGCAAGTGCCTCATAATAAGGGAAATTTATAAAGATTTGGAATAATGCGCCGAACCTCGTTCAACCTCTCCATGTTACTTGCCACAGCGTTAAGTTGGGCTCTAGTGACATTAATGCCTGTTATCAATGCTCATGGTAACAGTGCGGGAGTGTGGGCGTCGTTGTGTACGGTCAACGGCTTTGAACTGGTTCAAATTGAAGAAGGCGAACCTAATACTCATAAAGGTAAGCCGTGTCCGTTTAGCCATTTTTCCACATTTCACCAAGATGAACTTCCAACTACACTACTGACAACTCGACTGAGTTTTATTGTCTCAGACAGCTACGCTTTTTTGGCTCTAAGCGAACGCTACACGAGGCAAGCCCCGCGCGGCCCTCCCTTTGTTACTGCTTAAACCTAACCCACTAAAATAATTAAAAATATAATATTAAGTAAAGTTAAACATGCCTTAGTGACTTTCTGATTTTTCAGAAGGTACGTTTGCGCGTGTCAAAGGAAATAATAATGTTGAGAAATGAATCTCAAACTACTGCGAAAACACAAACGACTTCGCAGTCTACAAGCAGTGCAACAAACGGTTCGAAAACCAATGTAAAAAGAAATGACCGCAATAAAACCCTCTACTTCTTAACTTGGCGCTGGCATTTTTATGCAGGGCTATTTGTTATCCCATTTATGTTGATGCTGAGTATTACTGGCTTGGTGATGCTGTTTGACGATGAGATCGAACTGGCTTTCCATCAGGAAGTGATTGAAATTGTGGCATCTGGCGAACCAATCAAGGTTTCACAGCAGTTAGCCGCAGTACAGAATCAATACCCACAGGGTTCGGTGACACAGTTCGTACCAAGCAAAGCGCCTGACTTGGCGAACCGATTTTCAGTCTCTTTGGAAGACGGCACATCGTTTTTCGCCACCGCGAATCAATACACTGGTGAAGTTGTCGGTGAAGTGCCACGAAGTGAAAGCCTCTACGAACTCGCGAACGATATTCATGGCACGTTATTGATTGGCGATTGGGGTGATTACCTTATTGAAGTGGCAATTAGCTTATCAATTCTACTTCTTATTAGCGGTATCTACTTATGGCTACCGAGAGACAACGCGAGCCGTGCTGGTTTTCTTAAGCTGAGAATGTCATCTGGGCCACGTGTGCTTATGCGTGATCTGCATGCGAACATCGGCGGCACGTTATCTCTCATTCTACTGCTGTTTATTCTTTCAGGATTGGCATGGACAGGTTTCTGGGGCGGCAAGTTAGTCCAAGCATGGAGCACTTTCCCTGCTCAAATGTGGGATGATATTCCGCTGTCTGATAAGACGCACGCATCGCTTAACCACGGTTCAGAAGAAGAACTGCCGTGGAACTTAGAACAAACACCACTTCCGTTGTCTCAGGATAAGCCTGTAGAGCATGTACACCACGCGGAAGAGGCGTCTGAACCTCATGATCATTCCAAAATGGGAGAAGACCACTCTCAACATGTGATGGCAGCAAGCAGCTTTGGTATTGATGATGTCATCGAAAAAGCACGCTCTCTTGGTTTCACGCAATACAAGGTGAACTTCCCACGCTCAGAAACAGGTGTTTACACGGTGACAGCGAATACTATGGGCGGTGACATCATCGACCCAACTCAGGATCGTACCACGCACCTAGATCAATACTCAGGTCGTATTCTGGGTGAGGTGACTTGGCAGGATTACAACTTTATCGCCAAGACATTAGCGGTCGGTATTTCCCTGCACCAAGGTGACATCAGTATCATCAATAAACTTCTAAACGCTCTGTTCTGTTTCGCATTTATTGTGGTGTCGGTGACTGGCGGTGTGATGTGGTGGATGCGCAGACCTTCTGGCCAACGCAAGCTTGGCGCGCCACCTAAGTTTGGTAACGCAGGCTTATGGAAAGTAGGCTTAGTAACCGTGGTGGTTATTTCAGTGCTGTTCCCTCTTGCAGGAGCAACGATTGTGGCAGCCATGCTATTGGATTGGCTGCTGTTCTCACGTGTTGATAAATTCAAAACGGCGTTGAGCTAATTGATACACAAACGGACTTTCTCGACTTGAGAAGGTCCGTTTATTCATCAGGCATGCGCTTCTTCTGTGAGGAAGACTTTAGACTGCACTAGATTTGATAAAGCCTTATGTTTGATAAAGCTCGAGCGGCAGGCCGTCAGGGTCTGCGAAAAACGTAAATGATTTCCCCGTAAACTCATCCACTCGAATCGGTTCGACTTCGATTCCTTGTCCTTCCAAATAGCTTTTGACTTGTGGAACGTCATCAACACAAAAGGCTAAATGCCTCAGCCCTTGAGCTTCAGGAAAGCTAGGTCTTTCAGGTGCGTTAGGGAAACTGAATAATTCTATTTGAGCGCCATTAGGTAGCGCTAAGTCGAGCTTGTACGATTGGCGTGCTTCACGGTAATTCTCTGCAATAATTTCCAGCTTTAAAATCTCAGTGTAAAAGCGTTTTGAGGCTTGGTAGTCTGAGCAAATAATGGCAGCGTGGTGTATTCCTTTCAGCATCAGTTTATTTCTCCTGCCAACTTGTCACCTAAGTGCTCCATAGCGTAATCAATAAACACACGTAGACGAGCAGGCATGTATTTGGTTTGAGCAAATTGCATCGCGATAGCGCCGTGGTAATTACTCTTAATCGTCCAATCTTCTAATACTTGCACCACAGAGCCTTCAGCCAGCGCATCTTGAATAACAAAGTCGTGGAAAATACCTACGCCAAGGCCTTCTTTCACACCTTTGAGTCGCATTTGGGAGTGGTTTACCGCGTAACGGCCACTGACGGATACCGTGTGGAATTCATCGTCTTTCAAGAAATCCCAAATGTGGTCTTTGTCTGTTTCTGCAAGGTATAAACAGTCGTGCTGAGAAAGATCAGTCGGGTGGTGAGGAATTCCTTTGGCATTTAGATAGTCGGGGCTCGCACATAACACGAGGTTTGTCTTTCCAAGCTCTTTCAAAACTAAGCTTTCATCGGGCTTATCGGTAAGGCGAAATGCGATGTCGATGCCTTGGCGCAATATGTCGATGTCGCCATCAGCAGCTCTTAACTTAAGTTGTATCTCGGGGTACTGGTTTAAGAATGGAACAACGAAAGGTTGTAGAACCGAGTTCAAAAAGGCTTCTGGTGCCGCCACCGTTATAGAGCCCGCAGGTTCAGTGTGATCAGAGGTAGACAGTTCAACCGCTTGCTGCGCGGCATTAATCATGACCACGCTTTGGTCATAAACCAGCTGGCCTGCTTGCGTGATGATCAATGTACGAGTCGTGCGTTCAAACAGCTTCACTGAGAGCGCTTTTTCTAAACGTGTGATCAGTTTACTCAACGCTGAGGGTGTCACCCCTAATTGTTTTGCTGCCGCAGTAAAGCTCCCTTCATTAACTACTAAAATGAATGAGGCGAGATCAGGAAGGAGGGCAATGAGTTTGGGGTTGACCATAAGTATCCATGAGAGTCAGCGATGAGCGTAATGGTTATTGTGAGTGATTCAACTTAATTTGTGAATCAGTTTCATTAATTTGCAAAAGTAAAATTAGTCGTGATGATGTTTAACTATCGATTTGCCTCTTCTTCAGCTCAATGTATTTGATTCAATCATCCTACGCCCGGCAACATTTAGACTCATGCGACTTGGTGGATTATCCATCTAACTTACTGTCAATAACTATCTGACATAGCCATACCAAATATTACAAACTCGCGACATTAAAGCCGATATTATTCAAGAACTTTATGTTCATAAGGTGGTCACAAGACTACATAAAAATAATTGGAATCAATAATGGCAAAAACTTGGCTTGTCGCTGCTGTGAGCGTTGCATTACTTGGCGGCGGTGCGTATTTCTATCTGCAATCTTCGGCTCAACCAGAGGCGTTTCCGACATTGGCAGTGGAAAAGGGAACCATCGAGAAACAAGCGGTGGCAGTCGGCAATATTGTCCCTGTACACTCGGTCTCTATTAAGTCACAAATCGATGGCATCGTGGGTGAGATGTACGTTCAGGTCGGTGAAAAAGTCAAGCAAGGCCAACCATTGATTAAGGTTCGTCCGAACCCGACGCCACAAGCATTAACCGACGCATCAACAGATCTAATGCGCAGCGAAGCGGACCTCGAATCAGCCAAACAAAAGCTCGCCAACCTAGAAAGCTTGGTGAAGCAAGACATCATTCCAAAGAATTACGATGAATACGTTAGTGCGCGTTCAACCGTGAAATCGGCTCAAGCGAACGTACTGCAAAAACGCCAAAACCTCGAATTAATTCGCAGCGGTGAAGCTTCCATTGGTGACGCTCGTTTAACCTCAACCATTTACGCACCAATTGATGGCACAGTATTAAATCGCAAAGTGGAAGTGGGTGAACCAATCATCTCGACTGAATCCAGCCAAGCGGCGACAGAAATGATGTCTCTGGCTGACATGAACAGCCTGATCTTCAAAGGCAGTGTGAGCGAGCACGATGCCGCGCAGCTTTCTCCGGGTATGCCAGTTCTACTGACCGTGGCGCCGTATCCTGATGTGGAAATCTCTGGTGTGCTAACCAAAGTGGCGATTCAATCAGAAAACCTTAACTCGCCAGAAGGCAATGCCTCTGCAAAAAGCTTCGATAACGGATTTGAGGTCGAAGTGGGTGAGCTGAAGATCCCGAAAGAAGTGTTGCTGCGTTCGGGCTTTTCATCAACGGCACAAATCACACTGAAGAAATCTCAGAACGTATTAACCTTGCCAGAACGAGCGCTGCAATTTGATGGCGACACGCCAAACGTATTAATCCCTGATAGTTCAGAACAAGGCTTCCACAAACAGGAAGTGAAGCTAGGCTTGTCGGACGGTATCAATGTAGAAGTGTTAGAAGGTGTTGAGCTAGATGAAGAGATCATCGATAACAGCATGATGATGGGAGCTGCACATGGCTAAGCTGCACTTATCTAAAATTGGTGTTGCGATATTAGCGGCAACACTCAGCTTACCAAGCTATGCAATTTCGATTGAACAAGCGTGGCAACAGGCAAAGCAAAGTGATCCAAATTACGAGAAAGCCAAAATTGGTGTTCAACTTGGTGAAGTGGGTGTCGATGCAAGCCGTAGTTCACTCTTACCCGGTTTGAGTGCGACAGCATCAGCGAATTGGAGCGAATCTGCCGACAATACTAATAGTTATGGCGCATCACTTTCTCAAACCATTTGGGACAGCAGCTTGTGGTCGGATCTAGACCAAGCGAATGCCAACTACATCAAAGCTCAGCTTGAACTGGCTCAATCACATAATGAATTAGCACAAAGATTGCTTTCATCGTATTTGGATGTCGCGAGTGCACAAGGTGATTTGCAGTTGGCGCAGTCCAAGTTGGAAGAAGGTAATAAACTGCTGAAGATCATCGAGAAGCGTTACCTCGCGGGTAAAGTGAAATCCGTGGATGTCGAGGAGATCCGTGCGACACAAGTTGCTGACAAAGTGGGTATTTTGAGTGCGCGCTCAGACTTAGAAGTCAAACGAGCAGAACTGGCGGCCTTGATTAACCAAGCTCCCCAAGATGTTGACCAAATTCGAACTGACTCTCTTGTTCAACCGCCAATGATGGTGGAATCGCAAGAACAATGGCTAAAGCTTGCTAAAGACAGTAGCCCAGAATTGCTGGTAGCAGCACAGAACGTTAAAGCCAGCGAGTTTGCCAAAGACTCAGCCCAAGGCGGTTACTACCCAACGGTGAAAGGTAATGTTGGGTATAACGATGATGACCGACGTAAAGACGGTGAATTCAGCGCGGGCATTACACTCAGTGTGCCTATTGACTTGAATGGCGCAACGCGTGCCAGAGTGGACGAAGCGTCACTCAATACCTTCAGCGCAAAACAAGACTTACGTAAAGTCGAAATCGACATCCAAAAGCGCGTGATTCAGCAATTTACTCAAGTCGACATCAACTGGAATCAAGTGTTGATGGCGAACGAGCTGGCGACTTCTCGCGAGAAAGTGTTGCGCAGCAAAGAGAAACTTTACGATGCGGGTATGTTAGAAGTCTCGGAAGTGATTAGTGCGCACAACAGCTTGTTTGAGGCGAAAAATAGCCTGCAAAACAATCTGTACAACTACTGGCGTCAGCGTATCGGCTTGTTGCAAACCGCAGGTAAGTTAGATGACGACACCATGGTACTGATCTCCCGAGCATTTAACTCATGAGCCGTCTATTGCAGCAAACTTTATTACAGCAAACATGGCAAACACTGATGGCGCATCGCATGAAGAGCATGCTGGCCATCGTAGCTATTGCTTGGGGTGTGATTTCGGTTGTGGTGTTGATTGCGTTGGGTGAAGGTTTTTATCGCCATCAAACTCAGCAGTTGTCGTTTATGGTCAACAATGTGCAAGTCGCGTTTCCATCGAGCACCAGCAAACCTTGGCACGGATTACCTTTACGACGTCAGATTCAGATCCCGCAGGATAAAGTCGATATGATCGAACAATCGGGCTTTGTGAAATCTGCATCCAGTGTGTATGCCAAGTGGGATGCGAACATAACCAATGAAAAAGGCCAAAAACTCACGAGTTTTGTTAGCGGCATAGACCCGTACTATTTCTCATTGATTCAACGCAAGTTGGAGTCAGGTTCGCGTAATCTGTCACCCAGTGATATTGCCAATCACACTCGCGTAGCGATTTTGGGGGATCAAGTCGCTAGGATGGGGGGAATTCATGTCGGGCAAACCACCAAAGTCAATGGCATTCCATTTTTGGTGATCGGCATTATGAAAGACGAAGATGCGGGCATTTCATTTGGTGATAGCCGCAGAGTTTTTATTCCTCATACTACGTATCTTGATTTGTGGGATGCTAAACCCTGGATGCTGCTACTCAAGCCTGTCGACGGTATGGATAGCAATGCATTCCGACAAGCCATCGTAAACTTTTATGCCAAACAATTACACTTTGACCCGACCGATAAAGAAGCGATTAACTTGCCAGACTTTAGCGAGGGAGCGGCGGTGATCACGGGTATTTTCCGCGGCATTCAAATCTTCCTGGGTGCAAGCGGCGCAATGACCATGGCGGTTGGTGCGCTTGGCGTTGCAAACATTATGTTCCTCTCTGTGACAGAGCGAACGCGAGAAATCGGTGTACGCTTGGCGATTGGTGCAACGCAAAAATCTATACTCAACCAATTCATCCTTGAAGGACTCATTTTGGTGGCTGTTGGTACAGCACTTGGCTTAATCGTGGCTTACTTGGTGGTGGCACTGCTCGGGTCTATGCATTTACCGGATTGGTTAGGTTTTCCTGTGATTACGGCAGATTCCATTACTTTGTCATTGTTGGTGACTCTCGTTCTAGCGCTGTTGGCGTCTTACTTTCCGGCAAGGCGAGCATCGCGTCTCACCCCCGTAATAGCATTAAGTGCGAGGGCCTAAATATGTTGCTACCAATGAGACAAATCTTTCAGGAAATGGCAGCAGAAAAGCTGCGTTTGGGTTTAACCATTCTTGCTGTGGCATGGGCGACCTTGTGTATCGCCGCAATGCTGGCCGTGGGCGAGGGCATTCGTCAGGGCGTATTAAGAACCGCGCAAAATGGCAACGGTAATCTGATTTACTTAACCGGAGGCATGGCGACTGTCGATTATGGTGTGTTCCACCAAGGTAAGTTTCTAACCTTAAAAGCTGACGATACCGATGTCGTTAAAGCCCTGCCAGAGGTGAAAAGCGTTGCGCCAACCGCAGTATGGGATGAGCGAATTACTGTCGGTGATCGAGGAATATGGCAAAAACCATTAGCCGTCACGACAGACTTCGCATCGATGACCAACTTAATCCCGATGGATGGCGGACGTTGGCTCAATCCACTTGACCAAAAAGAGATGCGTAAAGTCGTTGTGTTGGGCTATTCACTTGCTGCGGACTTGTTTAACCCTATTGAAGATTTCAGCTGGTTTACCCCTGTGACACTGCAAACCAACCCTGTCGGTGAAAAGGTTAAGATAGGCAATGAAGAGTTCACCGTAATTGGTGTGTTGAAGAAGAACAGTGCTGAAATCGAACAGGGCGACCAAATCAACTACGCCAGCTTCGTACCGTTAGCAACGTGGCAACGCTTTCATACCAACGGCGATATCGGAGGCATCAATGTCGAGCCGCAAGCTCATGCTGATCGTGAAAAACTGGCAAAGACCATTCGTCAGGTGATTGCTCGTAAACACGGCGCCAGTGTGAGTGATGAGCAAGTCGTCCAAGTGGAAGACATGTTCCTCAAACAGAAAAGCATGCAGCAGTTCTTGATTGGTTTACAAAGCTTTCTTGGCATCATCGGCTTTGTCACGCTGGCTGTGGCGGGCGTAGGGATTGCGAATGTCATGTACGCGACCGTAAAACGTTCCACCCGAGACATCGGCGTGCGTATGGCAGTTGGTGCCACGCCCACAGCCATTCGTCTTCACTACCTAGTGCAATCACTGATGACCATGATGCTCGGTGGTGTGCTGGGGCTAGGTGTGACTTACACGCTTGTATCGGCAATCAGCGCCATAAACCTAGAAGGCAACACCTTCTATGAACATCTTGGGAAACCGGTCCCTGAGCTGTCTTGGATCGTTGTTGCGATTGTGATTTCCACCTTGGTGTTTATTGGTGTCGCCTCTGCATGGCTGCCTGCAAACCGAGCTGCCAAAGTGAGCCCATTGGAGGCGCTGCAAAGTGAATAACAAAAATTCTGGAGATAAGATGTCGAACACGCCACTGGTTGATTTGACCAACATTTGTAAATACTACTCAAGCGGAGAGGCGGAAGTACGTGCGCTAGACGGTGTCGACTTGACCATCAACCAAGGTGAATTTCTTTCCATTCTTGGTCCGTCTGGCTCAGGTAAATCGACCCTGATGAACATGCTGGGCTGCTTAGATAAACCGACCGATGGCCAATACCATTTGGGTGGTCAAAACGTCGCAAGTTTAAGTCCGAATGAGCTAGCCGGTATTCGTAACCAAAAGATAGGCTTTGTCTTCCAAAGCTTCAACCTGTTGGAATACGCGACAGCGTTGGATAATGTGGCACTGCCGTTGGTTTACTCTGGAATCAAAGCCAAAGAACGTCGCCAGCGCGCGGCGAAGCTTCTTGAGCAAGTTGGACTAGGGGATCGCCTCGACCACAAACCAAACCAGCTTTCTGGTGGTCAAAAGCAGAGAGTGGCGATTGCGAGAGCCCTAGTTAACGATCCGCAAATCATCTTAGCGGATGAACCTACAGGGGCATTGGATTCAAAATCCGGCGCAGAGATAGAGGCTTTGTTTAATCGTCTTCATGCGCAGGGACGAACATTGATTATCGTGACACATGATAATTCGCTTGCTGAACGAACCAAGCGAATCGTGACGATCAAAGACGGAAAGGTATTGTCTGACCGCAAAGGGCAACATTACTCAGCCTAGTGCGTTGATCTTTGACTAGAGGCTGCTTTATTACCTTAATTCTAGACCACTCTTCGTTGATGGTATGTTGGCTGTGAGCATCTGCTAATGTGAAATAGGTATGGAGGTGCCATAATTTACATAGCTTTATTGAATACTCTGTATCTATTCTACTTACTCTATATACTGGCTGAATAATAATATTTAAATCAGTTGGTTATAGAGGCGTTATCTATGGATAGATCAGAAAGCTTGTTTCAAAAGCAGCGTATAAAACGGTTTAACTTTTCAGTATGGACAGTTCTGACTGGAACGTTACTCGCCCGAACAAGCTACTTTATGGCATGGCCTTTTCTGATCGTCTTTCTCTATGAAGATTACGGCGCTTCTGCGATTGAAGTCGGCACCATGCTAGCGGTATCCGCGGTTGTTGGTGCTGGAACTGGGCTCTACTCGGGTTACCTTTCGGATAAGCTAGGACGTAAATGGGTCATGGTGCTAGGCAGTTGGATTGCCTCGATATCCTACACTGGCATCGCATTAGCGAGTGAAGTGTGGCAGTTCTATGTGTTGATCATGATGACGGGTCTAATGCGTCCAATGATCGAAGCGCCAGCTAAGGCAGTCATAGGCGATAATCTCAAAGACTCCAAAGATCGTGAGTTAGCGCTGAACATTCGTTACTTCTTACTTAATCTGGGTGGCGCACTTGGCCCATTGATTGGTATCACTTTGGCTCTTTCTCAGCCACAAAACCTGTTCTTTGTTGCTGGTGGAACCTATGTTGTTTACGGTTTCTGGCTACTGTTAGGAATTGAACGCAAAGGTACTTTTACCAAGCTAGACCCCTCTCAACTGCCTAATTTCGCCGCGACGCTTAATGTGATTCGTAAAGACAATATTTTTGTAAAACTGATGGTCGCCAATTTCATCATGATGTTTGTCTACGCTCAGGTTGAGTCGTCAATTCCTCAAGTCATCGTGCGCTCTTCAATCGCTGATGCCGCTCAACTCATTGCTGGATTAGTGTTGGTGAATACGCTGACGATTATCGTTTTCCAGTTCCCAATGCTTAAATGGCTTGAGCACGTGCCGTTGTTTGTAAGAACTCGAATCGGCATGATTTTGATGGCGATTGCGCAAATTGGTTTTCTTTTTACACCAAATGATTGGCCACTAGGTTGGGGGATTGCTTGTTTTATATTAAGTTTAGGAGAAGTGATTGCTTTCCCAACCCTTAATGTACAAATCGATAGAATGGCACCGCCACATCTAAGAGGCTCTTACTTCGGTGCGGCTGCACTTTACTCTCTTGGCTTTGCTATTGCGCCACTGCTTGGTGGTGTGGTGATTGAGATGTTGAGCGCCTACTGGCTATTTGTGCTCTGCTTCATCCTATGTTTGGTGATGATTTGGTTGTACTGGTTGGCAGAGCATACTGAAGACAGTGTCGAAAGAGAGTCGATGACCCAGAGCTAGCGAGATGAGCCTTGGGTGTTAAGCGACTGATAATAACTAAGGTAACGTGAGTTATGGATAAATCGAATTTTGCACAAAAGTTAAAGTATCTGCGTGAAGAGAAAGCTTTATCTCAGGAAGAGTTTGCAGAGTTGTTGTCCCATTCTCACCGAGCATTTTCTGGTGTCAATCAGGTGATGGTGAGCCAGTGGGAAAGGGCAAAAACATTGCCGAGTTTTGTGCGTCGTCTGGGTATCGCGAGCTTCTTTCAGGTCGATTACGACTTCTCTGTTGAAGAAATGGTGCAGGTGAAAGCCGCCACTAAGAATGTGGAGCGTCCATTCAGTGTTGATATCGGTTATGACTACGAGGTGACGAGCGTTGAGTCATACAGCATGGGGACACTTCCAGAAAAAAGGCTCAAATCGATTCAAATCATGCATCAAAAAACCTATGGCAAAGATTTTATCGAGGTCTCTAAACATCTAGGTGTGATAAAAGAAGATATGCAGGTGCTGTGTTTTCTTTTTGAGGGTGTCATTATAGGGCATGTGGTGTATGACGGATTAAGTAAGATGCTTTGTAGTGTTGGTGCCGTTAGTATTGTTATTCGTCGTAAGATATTCGATTACATGGCGGACAACTTATCGGGTACTGAATTCCGCTTTCCTACTCTTGATCCTGCTATGAGTCAGTTCCTGTATGACCTTTATCTAGAACCTTATATGAGTAAGCTCGGCATGCCGTTCTTCAAGGCAGATATAAAGAAGATAGTGAAAAATCCCTTTTCTCAGAACATCCAAAATAAACACGATATCTACTTCAAGTACATCCGTTACCACGACCTTAAGCAGAAGAAAAAAAGCGTCGAATTTGTCTTAAGTTAGAGCCAGTTAATGTGTTCTACATAACCAATCTAAGATCAGTGAGAGGCAGAGGTTTCGAGTATAAGAAGCCTTGGTAGCGGTCAAAACCAAGCTGGTGGACTCGTTGATGTGTATCAGAATCTTCAACGCCTTCTGCCACAGTTTCAATGCCAGACTCTTTGCAGTACGCCAATGTTTGTTTAACCAACTCAGAGCGTGCTGGTTCAGCGCTGTTCACAATCGACTTATCAAATTTTACTTCATCGACATTGAGGCTCTTCACCTTATTCATGTCTGAATGGCCAATGCCAAAATCATCGATAGAGATTTTTACGCCCAGAGATTTAAAACGCTGAATCTGTTCACACAATTGTTCGTCCAGCTGATCATTTTCACTTAGCTCAAAAGTCAGTTGCTCCGCCTTGAAAGATGCATTCCACAGCAGCTCACGAACTTTCTCAACGTTATCTGGGTTCGCTAATACTTTCTTGCTGATGTTCACTGCTAAGTTGAGATGAACAGAGAGTGATTTCACTTCAGTGAGAGATTGCTCAAGCACACTAAAGAAGATCTCTTCTTCATAACCCAATGCAAACGCACGATCGATAAACACACCTGGAGAGAAAATGCCTTCCTCTGGGATATCTAGGCGAAACAGTGCTTCGACCCCAGTTACTTTCTCGATACTAGGCTCAACCTTTGGCTGATAAAAGCAGGTGTACCAGTCGTTTTCAAAGGCTTCTTGTATGATGTGGTCTGATAGGTTCATGTGTGTAGCTTCTCTTCTTGTTTCATTTGCATAGCGGCGTAACGGCCGCACATTCTGAGAGAAACCTAAATTCATCACTATATCGTTCTGAGATGAAAAATTGATATTTGATATGAAAGCGAAATTAGACCGAAATGGAGGGTAATTTGACGTTAAAAAGAGCAGGTAAGACGCGTTTATGTGCCCTGTGTCACTGGGATGAACTATTATTAGTGCCTCAGATTCACTAATGTTTTTCCAACTAAAGGGATAATCGGAATGCGGATGTTCAACTAGAATATAGGCATTAGTTTTACAGTGTAAATGATCGTTTTGAGATCGTTTATATCCCTACATAAAGCGGCGCGTGATGCTGCTGAATAATAATTAGGAAGGAATGAACAATGTCTTCTGCATTTTACCAACAGATTCAAACTCAAATCGAAGAAGTTAAAGAAGAAGGTCTTTACAAGTCTGAGCGCATTATCACTTCTGCTCAAAAAGCAGCGGTTTCTATCTCGACTGGTGAAGAAGTACTAAACTTCTGTGCAAATAACTACTTAGGTCTTGCTAACCACCCTGAACTGATCGAAGCTGCGAAAGGCGGTATGGATCAACACGGTTTTGGTATGGCTTCAGTGCGTTTCATCTGTGGTACTCAAGACTCTCACAAAGAACTAGAGCAAAAGCTATCTACGTTCCTTGGTAAAGAAGACACAATTCTATACACATCTTGTTTTGATGCGAACGCTGGCCTATTCGAAACGATTCTAGGTAAAGAAGACGCAATCATTTCTGATGCTCTAAACCACGCATCTATCATCGATGGCGTTCGTCTGTGTAAAGCAATGCGCTTCCGCTACGCGAACAACAACATGGAAGAGCTAGAGCAACAACTTATCGCAGCTAAAGAAGCTGGCGCTCGTCACACACTTATCGTAACTGACGGTGTGTTCTCTATGGACGGCGTAGTGGCTAACCTTCCTGCTATCTGTGACCTTGCTGATAAGTACGGCGCACTAGTAATGGTTGATGATTCTCACGCAGTGGGCTTCATGGGCGAAAACGGTGCGGGTACTCACGAGTTCCACAACGTTGTTGACCGTATCGACATCATCACAGGTACGCTTGGTAAAGCAATGGGTGGCGCTTCAGGCGGTTACACTTCTGGTAAGAAAGAAGTAATCGACTGGTTACGTCAGCGTTCTCGTCCATACCTATTCTCTAACTCTGTTGCACCTGCAATCGTATCGGCGTCTATCCGCGTTCTAGATCTTCTAGCAGAATCTGGTGACCTACGTACAACACTATGGGAAAACTCTGCACACTTCCGTACTCGCATGGAAGAAGCTGGTTTCACTATGGGTGGTGCTGACCACGCAATCATCCCAATCATGCTTGGTGATGCAAAAGTAGCGGCTGAATTCGCAGAGCGCGCTCTAGAGAAAGGCATCTACGTTGTAGGCTTCTCTTTCCCTGTAGTACCAAAAGGTCAAGCTCGTATCCGTACGCAAATGTCTGCAGCACACTCTCGTGAGCAACTAGATCGCGCAATCGATGCGTTCATCCAAGTTGGTAAAGACATGGGTATCATCTAATTTTATTGCAGGTTGTTGGCGTAACGCTAACGCTGTGATGATTAGATAAGAACAATGAGATTTTTGATTCTCGCCTTACAGTTAGGCGAGATGAACTAGGTAACATTATGAAAATTAAAGCACTTTCTAAACTTAAGCCTGAAGAAGGCATCTGGATGACCGAGGTTGAAAAACCTGAAATGGGTCATAATGATCTTCTTATCCGTATTAAGAAAACCGCAATTTGTGGTACAGACGTACATATCTACAACTGGGATGAGTGGTCACAAAACACAATTCCAGTACCTATGGTAGTAGGTCACGAATACGTGGGTGAAGTTGTTGGTATCGGCCAAGAAGTTCGTGGTTTTGAAATCGGCGACCGTGTATCGGGCGAAGGTCACATCACATGTGGTCACTGTCGTAACTGTCGTGGCGGCCGTACTCACCTTTGTCGTAACACAACAGGTGTTGGTGTTAACCGCACAGGTGCATTCTCTGAGTTCCTTGTGATCCCTGCGTTCAACGCATTTAAGATCCCTGCAGAAATCTCTGACGATCTAGCATCAATCTTTGACCCGTTTGGTAACGCAGTACACACAGCGCTTTCTTTCGACCTAGTAGGCGAAGATGTGCTAATCACAGGTGCTGGTCCAATCGGTATCATGGCTGCTGCGGTTGCTAAGCACGTTGGTGCTCGTCACGTTGTAATTACTGATGTAAACGAATACCGCCTAGATCTTGCTAAGAAAATGGGTGTGACTCGCGCAGTAAACGTGATGGAAGAGAAGCTTGAAGACGTAATGTCTGATCTTGGCATGACTGAAGGCTTCGATGTAGGCCTAGAAATGTCTGGTAACCCATCTGCGTTCAACAGCATGCTGACTAACATGAACCACGGCGGTAAGATCTCTCTACTAGGTATTCCACCATCAGACATGGCAGTAGACTGGAACCAAGTAATCTTCAAAGGCTTGGTTATCAAAGGTATCTACGGTCGTGAGATGTTCGAAACTTGGTACAAGATGGCTTCTTTGATTCAATCAGGCCTAGATCTAACACCAATCATTACTCACCACTACAAAGTGGACGACTTCCAGAAAGGCTTCGACATGATGCGCTCTGGTATGTCAGGTAAAGTAATCCTAGATTGGGAATAAGCAAATAGGGGAGACCCTTAGCTACTTCCACAATGAAAATGCCCCAAAGAAATTTGGGGCATTTTTTGTTTTCTAGGAACCGATTAATTCTTGATGTCGCTGAATGGCTATTTTACCTCTCGCTAGTCTTTAAAATACGCGCAATATACTGCGTTTAATTTTTAAAGAGGGCTTCAATGGCTTGTAAACCACTTGCACTGATAATAACTGGAATATTATTAACGCCGAATTTTGCGACCGCTAATAGCACTATCTCGAAAGGTAATAGCGACCAAGCAGCAGAAGAGGCAGCAAAGGAACTTGCAAACCCCAACACGGCTTACGCGAGCCTTAACTTAAAGCTCCAATACTCCGGGGGATATGACGGGGGAGGAGACAGCTTCGCCACAGTGTTACAACCAACTCTCCCTTTCCCTATGGATAATGGCGACAAAGTCATCTTCCGTCCCGCTATCTCTTATGTTCAGAATGATTTCAATGTGGATACGCCGGCAAGTTCCCAACATATGGATCAGTCAGGAGTGAGCGACATATCTTTCGATCTAGCCTATGCGCCTAAAATGGAAGGTGGGACCATCGCTGCTTTTGGTGTGTTTGCTTCGTTACCAACCGGTAGCAGCGAATTCACTGCGGATCAGTTTGCCGTTGGCCCTGAATTTATGTACGGCAAAGTGAGTGCTGAACGCGTTGTAGGTGTGTTCCCAAGCCATCTTTATGGCGTATCGGGCAAAGGGGCGGATCACTCTGAGACTCGTATCAACAAGACGTCTACGCAGCTATTTTGGGTTGAGTTATTGGAAGGTGGGTGGACGGTAGGTTCAGCACCGACACTGTCCTACGATTGGAATAACGATCAGGCTGAGATTCCGTTGAATATTAGCGTGAGTAAAACAACCGTTTTGAATGGTCGGCCTTGGAAGTTTGGCATTGAAGCTAATTACTATATCGAGAAAGATGAAAACACGCGCCCAGACTTTATGTTGAGCTTCAACATTAGCCCAGTAGTGGAAAATAAACTGGCGTCTTTATTCGATTAATCTTGGTTTAGTCTGACTCAATGAGAGAGGCTGAACGGTGGTCGTTTAGCCTGTTTTTTAAAGCCAATAGGTTAACCACAAAGCAAATAAAGACATAGCTGAGAACAGAGCAACGCGCTTGTTAAACATAGGCTTGTCCCAGCCAAGCTGAGCTACATCTTGTTCTGTCAGTTCTATGTTGATCTGTTCGCAGTATCTATCGAGTTCTTTCATCGTCATCACCTCTTCAATTACTTTGATAATCAATATAACTGGATAGGTGTGTTCGTATAAATCAAGGATTATATAACAGGCGTTTAGTCAGCCTGAACGATGGTTCGTTTGATCTTCAATAGGATGGAACCAAGCCTAAATCTCCCTACAGAAAAGCTAATGAAAACAAAACCAAAAACAGTTTGAAACTAAGAATAAACTTAAAACAAACGATTCGTTTTGAATCGAGATACGACTTATTCTCTATGATAGATTTCAAGCACTTAATCTAATTATTGGTGTATCAAATGGTACGAGTAGACGTTAGAAAGTTATCTAACACACTGAGCAATGCAGGCGTTCCAGAGAAGAGGGCGGTGTTACTTGCCAAAGCATTCAAAGATTCAATTAACGAAATCGACCCAGTATCTCAATCGTATGTGAACAAGAAAATTGAGAAGGCCAAAAATGAAACTCTTCAATACTTGTTGGCATTTTTAGGGCTGCAGATGGTTTTGATTCCATGTTTTCACTACATCATGATTAACTTGTAGGCATAAAAAAGTCCGATATTGGCGTACCAATATCGGACTTTGATGTTTAATGGTTGGTTTGAACTAAGTTAGCTCGATTAACCTGCAGCAGCCTGCATGATTAGGCCACAGATGTAAGCGCCGTATGTACCTAGAGCGTAACCCAATACTGCCATTAGGATACCTACTGGTGCCAATGCTGGGTGGAATGCTGCCGCTACGATAGGAGCCGATGCCGCGCCACCTACGTTAGCTTGGCTACCTACTGCCATGAAGAACAGTGGAGCACGGATTAGCTTCGCCATCGCAATCATAAGTAGAGCGTGGATAGTTAACCATGTGATGCCAATGAAGAAGTAACCTGGGTTATCCAAGATAGCGGTAATATCCATTTGCATACCGATAGTCGCGACTAGGATGTAGATGAACGCAGAGCCTACTTTAGACGCGCCACTGTGCTCAAGGCTGCGTGTCGACTTAAAGCATGAAGCGATAAGCGCGAACGTCGTTACCATTACGATTAACCAGAAGAACCCTGATGTCAGGCTGTATTTCGCAAGTTCTGGAGCGTTGGTTGAGATCCAAGGTGCGATAAGGTCACTGAACAAGTGAGCTAGGCCAGTCAAACCAAAGGCAATCGCAGTGATCTTCATTAGATCGGTTGTCGTCGTTGGGCGAGCGTTCTCTTCTTGGTATTTAGATACCGTCTCTTTTAGCTCTTCGATTGATGAAGTGTCGGCTTTAAGCCAAGCATCAATCTTCTTCTGACGGCCTGCCATGATAAGCAACACGGCCATCCAAATGTTTGCACAGATAACGTCTACCGTAATCATCGCTGAGAACAGTTGGTCATCAACCTCAAACACTTCTTTCATTGCCGCTTGGTTAGCACCGCCACCGATCCAAGAACCCGCAACAGTCGTTAGGCCGCGCCATACGTCGCCCGAAACAAGATCAGGGTTGACTTGATCGATAATCAGAATTGCTAATGGGCCACCGATGATGATACCGGCTGTACCTGTCAAGAACATGATGACGGCTTTAGAGCCAAGACCAAAGATCTTACGAAGGTCTGCTGAGATGATCAGAAGAACCAGTGCACTTGGAAGTAGGTAACGGCTTGCTACGAAATACAGTTTAGAGTTTGACGCATCGATGATGCCGAAGCTGTTCAATAGCGAAGGAACAAAGTAACAGAGCAATAGACCCGGAACGAACGAGTAGAATTTTTTCAGTGCGCTATTTTGGCTACTTTCCGTGATAAATACACCGCCAAGAATAACAGCTAACATGCCCATTATTACAGCATCATTAGTAATCATTATTATATCTCCTTTAAGGTGAGCGCAAAGGTCTCACTTTTTTGATTGCAGGACTATACCGACAACTTCCATTCGTTACAAATTGTAACGGGAGACATACTTTGAAATATTTATGTTAATTCAAATGACGTGAATTTGTGAGTTTAACGGTTAATTTATTGGTTTTGTGAATGTTTCCACTGGGGCTAGTAAGCTCGATTTTAATATATGCAATACTATTCAAACCCCTAAAAACGGTAAACATAATTTTAGTCGGGAATTGCATGACTAAAATGAGTGCATATATAGCCATGTTTAAGGTGTGGTTTATGCAAGGTGGGGATGTTTCAAAAATGTAAAAAATGAATCCATTTTTGTAAGGTGGACTGAGATTAAAAATTATAACTGGATCACATAAATCATGTGGTTCATCTGGTTTAGAGCCAATGTTTAGGCTTCATTACTTACTTTGTTTGCCTATAAATAAAGAAAAAGCGGCTCAAGGGCCGCTTTTTAGTGGTTAGTTATAATCGTTGGATTAGGATTCTTCTTCCTCAAAACCGTCTGCATAGCCTTTCGGTGGTGGTGTCCAACCACGCTCCGAACGAGAGTGCTTGTCTGAACGGTCTTTCTTCATATCTTCTTTCATTGCTTCTTCTAGGTGAATGAAGATTTGTCGGTAGTTATTATCGTAACGTGGGTTGTCTTCAGCCTCAGACCAAGCTTGGTATAGCTTTTCAGACTTACGGCTTTCAACACGTTGATACGTTGATTTTTGCTGTTCGACGAAGAAAGGGTGATGACCTAAAGAACGTAAGGCTTCAGCGCCCATTTCAAGTGCCGAATGGTACGTTTCTGATTCGACAAAGTCTGCACCTGCTTCTCTTAGGCGGTAGCTATGACCACGGTCGAATGCACGCGCTAGGACTTTCACTTTAGGGTAAGTGTGTTTAACGTACTTCACTAACTCGACGCTCGAGTCTTGGTTGTCGATAGCCACAACAAGCATGGCCGCTTCTTCTATACCCGCGGTATGCAACAGGTCGTGACGAGTCGCATCACCAAAATAAGATTTGATGTTAATAGAGCGCAGTACGTCCACTTGGTTAGCTTGATGATCCAGAACCACTGTTTTGACATCATTCGATACCAATAAGCGGTTAACGATCTGACCGAATCGACCAATACCTGCAATGATTACCGTGCCTTTCTCTTCGATGGTGTCTTCTTCTCGGTCGTTAGACTTTTGCTCATAACGAGGCAGAATCACTTTATCAAATAGGATAAACAGGCCAGGAGTTAAGAACATCGACAGAGCAACCACTAGCGACAGTGTTTGAACCAGGTCGGCAGGTAACACGTGGTTTTGTGCCGAGAAGCTCAACAACACGAATCCGAATTCACCAGCTTGTGCCAAGCTCAGAGTAAATAACCAACGGTCACTGTTTTTGATTTTAAAGATCAGCGCCAATGTAAATAGCACGAATGCTTTTAGAGCCATTACACCAATGGTTAAGCCAATGATGAGTGCGAAATCGTTGAATAGAACACCGAAGTCGATGCCTGCACCAACCGTAATAAAGAACAGACCAAGCAATAACCCTTTGAATGGGTCGATGTTCGATTCAAGCTCGTGTCTGAACTCACTGTTCGCCAGAACAACACCCGCAAGGAAAGTACCAAGTGCTGGAGACAAGCCCACAAGGCTCATTAACGCTGCAATACCGATAACAAGCATTAGTGCGGTCGCAGTGAATATCTCACGAAGGCCAGAGCTCGCAACAAAACGGAACAGTGGGCGACTTAGGAAGTGCCCGCCAACAACCACAATGGCGATTGAAGCGGTAATAACAAGACCGTATGCCCAGCTAGGAAGGCCTGCTACCAAACTCAGCTCATCGTGATGCGCTGCGGTTTCTGCTGCACTTTCTGCCAAGGCAACCAGTTCAGGAAGCGCAAGCAAAGGAATGAACGCCAACATTGGAATAACGGCAATATCTTGGAACAACAGAACTGAGAAAGCATTCTTGCCGCCTTCTGTTTTCGATAGCCCTTTTTCATTGAACGTTTGCAGAACAATCGCTGTCGATGAAAGCGCGAAGATCAAACCGATAGTGAGAGCGATAGTCCAAGGTTGACCAAAGGCGAGGGCAATGCCCATCACAATCGCAGTAGTGCCGCCAACTTGCAGACCACCAAGACCCATCAGGCGGTTTCTCATCGCCCAAAGCATCTTAGGTTCGAGCTCAAGGCCGACTAAGAACAGCATCATAACCACACCGAACTCTGCAAAGTGCTGAATGGTCGTGGTTTCTTCACCGACTAAGCCAATGATTGGGCCAATCACAACACCTGCAATTAAGTACCCTAACACTGAGCCTAACCCGAGTCGCTTCGCAATAGGCACTGCGATGACAGCTGCAACTAAGTAGATAAATGCTTGTAGAAAATATCCCGTCATTATTTAACCTCTGCCATTAGTTCATCTACGTAGTGGTTTAGCTTTTCTGCCTTGCTGGCTTTTTTGATGTTAATGTCGCCAGCAACTAGCGCTTCTAACAGCACTTTATAGCTATCAACGTGCTCTTGAATGCGGTTTTCTTCCAAAGCGGTACGTGAACCAAACAGAGCAAATGGTGCGAGGTAGGTCATCCCACATAAAGACGCGGTTTGTTCAATTGGGTGAAGCAGTTCTCGGATAGTGAAATGGTTGTAGCCATCACTTTGATAGGCGTCTTTTTTACCACCTGCAGTGATGCTGCATAACAATTTTTTACCCTGTAGTTCATTGCCATCGGCGCCGTAAGCGAAACCATATTCAAGAACCAGATCTTGCCACTCTTTTAGAATTGCCGGTGTTGAATACCAATATAGTGGGAACTGAAAAATGATAATGTCATGGTCCAACAGGCGTTTCTGTTCACGATCGATGTTGATTTTGAAGGTCGGATACTCAGCATAGAGATCGACACAGGTTACCCCATCAATGCGCTTGGCTAGTTCAAATAAGGGTTTGTTCGCTTCAGAGCGATGCTGAGAAGGGTGGGCGAATAGCACCAAGACTCGATTTTTCGACATATAGCCCTCTTTGTCCATTAACGAATAATGCTTATTGGAATTATAGATATACAATAATAGATGAATGATTGAAGAACAATGAATTAGCCCATACTTATCTACTTAGATGTATGTTTTGGGAGTGTCGTACTTACTCTCTGAGATTGGGTATAAAACACACGTCAGTTTGTGTATTTATGGCACATTCAGACTATGACTAAGTAAAACTAATTATTCGCGAATAATAACAGCGAACAGGTGCATTTTATGTCACCGTTGACGTCTAACGTAAATAATTCAATCACCCTACATAGAACTACAATGAATAAAGGAAAATATATGAGCACGGACTTGCGTCAACAATGTAATTTGTTGCTTTCTGGTCACTTTGAACCGACTCCGGCACAAACATTTGCTCAGATGGCTGAATGGTGTGAAACGAATAATGTGCGTCATGACAGCTATGGCGATGGTGAGTTCATCGAAGGCTTTGAAGCCAAAGTTGCAGAGCTGCTTGGCTATGAAGCGGCGGTGTTTGTTATTACTGGCACAATGAACCAACCGACAGCGTTAGAGATTGCGTGCCAAGAGAAAAGAAACCCACTCGTTGCGATGCATGAGTCGAGTCATATCATGCGTCATGAACGCCAAGGGTATCAGCTCCAGAACCGTTTCAATGTACTTCCGGTTGGTAATGTATTTCGAACTTGGAATGTTGATGACTTAAAGGCTTGGCCAGATGAGATCGCGGCGGCGTTGTATGAACTACCGATGCGTGAGATTGGTGGGCAACTGCCAGAGTGGGAAGAGCTTGAAGCAATAAAGCAATACTGCAAAGAACAATCGATCCATCTTCATATGGATGGTGCACGTTTGTGGGAGTGCGGCGCGTATTACCAAAAGTCTTACAGCGAGATCGCGAAGGGTTTCGATACGGCTTATGTTTC
Source organism: Vibrio sp. Isolate33 (assembly GCF_022397895.1). Classification (NCBI taxonomy): domain Bacteria; kingdom Pseudomonadati; phylum Pseudomonadota; class Gammaproteobacteria; order Vibrionales; family Vibrionaceae; genus Vibrio; species Vibrio sp. Isolate33. The sequence continues at coordinate 556,192 of NZ_JAKEUP010000001.1, read as the reverse complement.
ACTCTACAAAGGGTTAAACGGCCTTGGTGGTTCACTTTTATTAGGTGATAAAGCCTTCGTAGCGAAAGCGTCGGCATGGATGAAGCGTCAAGGTGGCAATGTATACCATCGAACGCCTTATGTGGTTTCGGCGGCCATGCAGTTTGACCAAAGACTCGAACTAATGCCGGCTTTGTATGAGCGTACTAAGCAGCTTTACCAAATCTTATTGGACTATCCTCAATTCAAAGTGAACCCGCAGCAACCTCAAGTGAACATGCTTCACCTTTATTTACCGGTGAGTTATGAAGAGGGCATCATAGCGCGAGACAATATCGCCAAGAAGCACAAGGTTTGGATAGGAAACCCAGCAATCAGCGAGCTACCAAATCAATGTAAGATCGAGTGGTATGTGGGTGATAACTTGTTGAACTTACCTGATCATGAGCTGATCGATATTCTAGATTTTATCAACGAAGAGCTGATTTAATTAGCGAAGAGTTGGTTTAATTAACGAAGAGCTGATTTGATTACAGAAGCGTTGAATTGTTCGCAGCAGAGGTGAGTTAATCGAGGTGAATACAGGACATGTTCCCTGTATTCATTCAAATAGAAATAACGGTGCGTGTTACATATATTGGTTGATGTACACGTCAACTAAAAACATGAATACAGGCACGGTGCTGAGAAGTCCGAAGAAGACGATTGGCACCCAGTTTTTCATTTTCTTTTTAGGTTGCTCAGTGTTGTTCATAAATTCGGCCTTTAATTCGTTGTTGAGTCTGTTTAGCTTTGTGGTACTAAATAATCTAAGAGCATGGTATCAAATAAACTCGATGAGCCCTATGCGGATTTGGCGTTTCGTGGCGTGTATCAAACACATAAAATCTCGTTGATTCATAAGCGGTTCATAAAGGCTCAATAATAATGAACCTATCAGAACAAGTATTGCCTTACTCGGCATATGAAAAACAGCATTCAAAGATTTGGAGAATACAGAATGAAAACAATAGGAAACATCATTTGGTTTCTGTTCGGTGGCGTATTTATGGGATTGGCTTGGTGGTTCTTCGGGCTGCTCGCGTTCCTTACCATCGTAGGTATTCCATGGGGACGAGCGTGTTTTGTCATGGGTAATTTCTCATTCTTCCCATTCGGCCAAGAAGCAATTTCTCGTGATGAATTGACCAACGAAATGGACATCGGCACCAGCCCGTTAGGCGTGATTGGTAACGTGATTTGGTTCTTATTTGCAGGTATTTGGCTTGCGATTGGTCACATCATGTCAGCTGTAGCGTGTTTCATTACCATCATCGGTATTCCATTTGCGATTCAGCACCTTAAGTTAGCACTTATCTCATTGGCGCCAATCGGCAAAACGGTTGTTGATAAGCGTGAAGCAGAAGCAGCGCGAGTAAGAAATTACAAAGGTTAAGATTTCAGCCTGAGCCTTATAGAAACTGAAAAGCACATCATTCGATGTGCTTTTTTATTGGTGCTAGGTTTATCTTCACTAAGGCTTTTGATTGGTTAGACGATGTAAGCTCAGCATTAGCGAGCTAAGCGTTGCGAGCTAAACGTTATTGAACAAGACCTCAATTCTAAGAGTGATATTGGCTTCTTCCGTGTGCTTTTCGTAAGGCTCTCTTTCCCACTGATAACGCGGGATGACTTCGTAAAACAGCCACTCTTTCCATACGTTTTCTCGGTAGGTCACAGATACCTGAGAGTATTCGTAGTGATTATACGGTTCGCTGGTCGCAGAGATAGTCGCGCTGTATTGCAGAGCTTGGTCTTGAGAAAGGTAATGATACAAGGTCAACCCTGTTCCATATTCCCAACCTTTGAGGTCGTCGTTATAACCCGCAAAATTCGACCATCGCGCTAAGAAATCATCACTTAGGGAAAGATCAAAATCGATATCGGTGATCTCTCCGGTCTCTTTCTTCTCTTGATATACACGCTGAGTCAGCCTGAATACCGCATCCGTTGTTAGTGGATAGGTAAATCGATAGCGAGCTTCGATGCGCGGACGCAGCGTCGCCTTGATATTGAAGCTACTGTAACCCTTGGCATAAGCGTCGTAACGCAGGCCAAGAGCACTCTCTAATTCTTCTGAATCTTGCGGAAAGAAATCCAAGAACTCTTCATCACCCACCGATTCATAGATTAACTTCAGTCTTTTACTCACAAAAGGTAGGTGTAAGCGTGCGTTGAGCTTAGTCGAGTAATCAACCTCACCACCTTCTGAATAGATAAAGTCGTTGTACCAACGAACAGAGGTGCCTGCACGAGCATCTTCGGTAATACGGTCATCCACAAAGAAGCTGTCAAACCATAACGCCGGTTGGCAAAACTTACTGTTCAAGTAGTGATAGGCTTTCTCGACAGGGGCGTCTTCTAACGGTTGGCTGTGGCACTCATCTTTTTCCTCCGCGAGTGCAGAGTGAGAAGCGAGTGAAGCTAATAATGAGGTGCTAACTATCCAACGACTCAATGGAACCTGTTTGTCATTCTATATATCAATAGGTTGACTATAACCAAGCGATCGCAACAATGCGACTTTTTCGTGGTGAGTCGCTATTGATTAAAGGCTCTAGGGAGTGGGGAAGACAAAGATTGGAAGGGATTGGACAGATAAAATAAAACGGGCTCAGAAGGTGAGCCCGTTTGTGTTTATATCGATTGGTTTCTAGAGCCTAGATTACATTGCTGCTTCGAAGATCGCTGAGATCTCTTCGTGAGTTGCTTGTTTAGGGTTAGTGAAACCACAAGCATCTTTAAGTGCGTTGTCAGACAGAGTAGGGATGTCTTCTAGCTTAGCACCAAGCTGCGCGATGCCTGTTGGGATGTTCACGTCGTTTGCTAGTTGAACAATCGCGTTGATAGCCGCTTCTGCACCTTGCTCTGGTGTCATGCCTTCAACATTCACGCCCATTGCTTTTGCAACATCACGTAGACGCTCAGGGCAAACTTGCGCGTTGTAGCGTTGAACGTGTGGCAGCAGGATAGCGTTACATACACCGTGTGGAAGGTCGTAGAAACCACCCAATTGGTGCGCCATTGCGTGAACATAGCCAAGAGAAGCGTTGTTGAATGCCATACCCGCCATGAACTGTGCGTATGCCATTTGTTCACGAGCTTCAATGTCTTCGCCGTGCGATACTGCTGTTCTTAGGTGCGCTTGCACAAGTTCAATCGCTTTAATCGCTACTGCATCTGTGATTGGCGTTGCTGCGATAGAAACGTAAGCTTCGATTGCGTGTGTTAGCGCGTCCATACCTGTTGCTGCAGTCAGTGATGCAGGTTTAGCAAGCATCAACTCTGGGTCGTTTACTGAGATAAGCGGTGTTGTGTGCTTATCAACGATAGCCATCTTAATGTGACGCTCTTCATCAGTGATGATGCAGAAACGTGTCATTTCAGATGCTGTACCTGCTGTCGTGTTGATAGCAATAAGAGGCATCATAGGCTTTTCAGATTGATCGACACCTTCGTAGTCTGCAATCTTGCCACCGTTAGAAGCAACTAACGCGATACCTTTTGCACAGTCGTGTGGAGAACCGCCACCTAGAGAAACAACGAAATCACAATCGTTGTCAGTCAGCAATTCAAGACCATCGTTAACGTTAGTGATAGTTGGGTTTGGTTGAGTACCATCGAATACAACTGCGTCTACGCCGCGCTGGCTAAGAAGGTCTTGTACCTGCTTAACTACACCAATTTGGTTAAGGATCTTATCTGTAACGATCAGACCTTTTTTAAAGCCTTGAGACTGAATGCTATCAGCAGCATCCTTCAGACAGCCAGTACCCATGAAGTTGATTGTAGGGATGTAAAATGCAGTAGACATTGGAAAACTCCGTTAATTATGATTTTTAATTTCCTACATGGTGTCGGCAATCAACTGGTCGACCATTGATCTGGAACAACTTTGATTTCGAACTACCACTTTGTGGTTATGCGTTGTGATAGGGCTCATATAGCAATCGTTTTTATGGTTTTCAGATATGTTTATTGTCAGTAATGGATGGCAAGCAATTGATTGATTTAAGCGCAGAATGGCACTCTATAACCATGAAAAATAACGGCTATTCAGTCAAAGTTGCTTCTAATTCATCTTTTTTCGATATCTCCATTGAGTCATCGCTGCATGTAACTTGAGGCTTTTGAGGCTCATCGGAATTTAAAGAATCAGAGGTGTCTTGTGATTCTTCATCATAATATTTAACAAGAAATGGGGTGAGCATGACAGATGACGGTAAGAAGTGCTTCATAATACCTCCCGGTACTTAAATGTATTTCTTGTATGGTATTGGTTTAATATGTGGCAAAATTTGCGATACATCATGACTTGCTGCTTGTTTTCTATAAATTGTTAGATTTATATACAGGCTCACAGATTTACGAGTAAAGTGATTGCCAGCCTACAAGGCGAAGAGAAAAATTAAGCAAAACTACGATAAAAACAGACACAGCACTGCTCAACAGCGCGAATAACAGGACAGAAAATGAAGTACGATTGGATATTCTTTGATGCGGATGAAACCTTGTTCCATTTTGATGCTTTTCAAGGAATGAAGCTGATGTTCTCCCGTTTTGGTGTGGACTTTAGTGAGCAGGATTATTCCGTTTATCAAGAAGTTAACCTACCACTTTGGGTAGATTACCAAGATGGCCGCATTACGGCAGCTCAACTGAAGCACGCGCGTTTTGAAAGCTGGGCAACAAAGTTAGAGACAACAACAGCAGAACTAAACAGTGCATTTTTGACCGCAATGGCGGATATCTGTTCTCTGCTCCCTGGTGCAAAAGAGTTGATGGAGTCTTTAAAAGGCAAAGTTAACATGGGCATCATCACGAATGGTTTTACCGAGCTGCAATCTATCCGTTTAGAACGCACCGGAATGACCGATTACTTTGACCATGTGATCATCTCTGAAGAAGTCGGTGTCGCGAAACCAGACGCTGAAATCTTTGAACATGCACACAAGCTTGTTGGCTTACCAGCAAAACAACGCGTATTGATGGTCGGAGATAACCCGCATTCAGATATTTTAGGCGGCTTGGATTTTGGGATTGAGACGTGTTGGTTGAACAGCCAAGAGAAAGCGGCACCAGCAGGTATTAACCCTCATTATCAAGTTAAGTCTTTAGCTGACCTGCAAGCACTCTTATTGGCATAATTGCTAATTGCTAATTGCTAATTGCTTTTAGATTTTTGAGTGAATGATTGATAGCCGAGTGCAGTTATGTGCTCGGCTACTTATTTTTACCTACTGCAAGTTATCGATAGTGGTGCTTAAGCCTATTTTTGTTTTAAGCTCGCTTCGATTACCCAATAACAATAAAGAAAAGGAAGAGGCGTGCTGAAATCTCATCGCCATAGCTGCTACGGCATTGCTGCCATTTTACTTTGGAGCTGCTTAATCGCGCTGTCTCGTAGCGTATCAGAACAACTGGGCCCAATCGGTGGCGCAGCCAGCCTTTATACAGTGAGCTCACTGTTGTTGGTCTGTGTTATGGGTTTACCTAAGCTATCGCGCTTCTCTAAGTCGTATCTGTTGATTGGTGGTGCTCTGTTCGTTTGTTATGAGATCTTCTTGGCTCTGGCTTTAGGGATGGCAAACAACCGACATCAAGCCTTGGAAATGGCCGTCATCAACTACTTATGGCCAGCATTGACGGTATTGTTCGCAGTCCTGCTCAGCGATAAAAAGATTAACTGGTTGGTTTACCCAAGTATCTTCTTAGCCTTCTTTGGTGTGGCTTGGAGTATCAGTGGCGATCAGGGACTTTCTGTTGAACAAATAGCTGCCAATGTTGCTACTAACCCTAAAACTTATTCAATGGCGTTTTTCGGCGCGATTATTTGGGCGGTTTACTGTAATTACACTCAGAAAGTAGCGAAAGGGCAGAATGCGATCGTGTTGTTCTTTATCGCGACGGCAATCACCTTGTGGATCAAATACGCATTGAGTAACGAAACCGGCATGGTGATGACAACCAGTGCTGCAATCGACTTAGTGTTAGCCGGTGTGTGTATGGGCGCAGGTTACGCACTTTGGAATACAGCGATACTTGGCGGCAATATGGTCTTCCTAGCGACCATGTCTTATTTCACGCCTATTTTTGCGACCTTACTGTCTTCCATGATTCTAGGTTTGTCACTGAGCATGACGTTTTGGCAGGGCGTTTGTATGGTGACGATTGGCTCTTTAGCTTGCTGGTGGGTAACCAGAGACAAAAAGCCGACGGTTACGGCGTCGGCTTCTAAAAAGGTTCAATCAGAGTCTTAGTTAGTAAGAGGCTTTCTTGACTCTTAACTCGCGATATTGAGATTCAATTGAAGCTCATAAGGCATCTTCGATAAGCGTCGCTTAAGTTGGCGGCGCGTACGTTCAATATCATCAACCGCAATCGCATCTTGGTCATTGGTATGAATATCAACGTTGATTCTTAGTTCAGGACCAACCTTAGTTACGCCCATTAGCTCCAAATCTTGATCCGCCTCTTTGTCTACAGCGACCACGTTTTTATCTACCGCATCACAAATGTCTTTGGTTGCTGACATCATCAGCAGTTCACGCATTGCTTCGCGTAACATGTCGAACGGTACTTTGATGAAGTAGAAAGACATCAGCAACATCATCATTGGGTCGGCATATACTGCGTATGACGCAAGAGGCGAGAATGTCATTGCCCACGCAACGACGAAACCAGCTGTCACCGCGACACTCAATAGTGTATCCATCTGCCACTGTTTAGATTCCGCTTGAATCAAACCTGAAGAGATACGTTTGCTCTTGTTAGCGATGTACCACCAAGCGTAACCACAACCCAACACGTTGAAAATACCAAACAGAGTTGCGATAGAAGCATCGACCTCACGACCACCTGTCATCAAGGCACCAATCGCAGAGTAAAGTGAATAACCAACCACAAGTAGAATCACAACAGCTTTAATCGCAATCACAATCGGTTCGATGATAGCTCGACCGAACGGGAACTCCCTATCTGAAGGGCGATTAATGTATTTTGAAGCAGCTAGTGACAATAAAGTTAACAGTAAGCTGATAAGAGAATAGACACCGTCAAATACTATGACCAGAGAGCCAACGATAAGCCCCAACACCAATCCGCCAATAGCGAAGCCTGATGCTAAAAGGGCTGAGAACAATAGTACTCGATTTTCGTTTTGGCTTTTCCTGTCACACATAATATTTTCCAGATGTTTTTGATAACTTCATTGTTCTAATAATGAGCTAACTTTACAAACTTTATCTGATGACGTTTATATGTACTATTTAAGTAGTTCAGTAAAATTATTGTAATTCAGTGGTTTAGACCGAAGTTGAGGTGTCAATAAAGTTGGCGATGACTGTTTTCTAGGGGATGTGTGCAACTGAGAATAGATGGTTTATGATTAATGAAATATATCAGTCATCAGTGTCGTATAGCTTCGTGAGCTCAATGTTTACATAAACTTAAGCATATCGATAAAGGCAACGTTAGCGTTCGAATACGTTGCGTAAATCGTTCGGTTTTAGCTGCATGACATCAGTATCAAGGAATGGATAAATATGAAGTTTGATAACCTCAGTGACAGCGAGTTATGGGCGATTGCTACGCCTATCATGGATAACTTGATGGAAGGTTCAACCAAGGTTGACCATGCTCAACACTGCCGAGACTTTACACAGCGAATGAAGGATATCGTTACGCCCGAGTACTTGGAGAAGGTGTGTCATCATTATCAGCACAGCAACGGCTTCTTTGCTGAACGTGAGCCTGTAGCGCTATTCAGACGTTCTGATTCCATCGCCTTTGTGTGGAAGCAAGCGTATACCATTGCCAAAGGCGAGTTTGTGGCTGAAATGGTGCTGGTTGAGGAAGAAGGGCGTTACTTAGTGGATCACGTCATGGTTTTCTAAGCGGTTCAGCATTAGGTTGTATCGGTATTAAGTTACACAGTCTTAGTTTGCATCAGTCTGAGAGCGCAAAAGGCGGCGCAGGCAATAGCTCGCGCCGATCTTATATTGGGAAGATAAAATTAGAAATCGAACAAGTAGTCGCTGAGCTGATCCGCGAGCCAGTTCATACCTGGGTGTTCTGCCATACCTGCCGCGGTAAACATGCAGTAATCTTCTTGAGTCAGGCCGTAGGTGTGTTTGATCACCGCTAACTCTTGTTCACGTAGTAAGTGACGAATCAGTGGCTCTGGCATTACGCCCCATGCTTCTTCACGCAAAATTGTATCCAGCATAAAATCAAAGCTAGAGAAGCCGATGTAACGACGCGAGAAGGGCTCAAGCTCTGGATTATCCTTTTCATTGAGATAAACCATGGTCGCTTGCATCGAATTTCTTAACACCTCATCAGAAACACGTCGCATCGCACTCAGATCGTGTCCTTTCTTGCACACTGACATCATTCGAATCTTGCCAAGCGGGTTGTAGATAATACGCGGGTCATCGACACGTTCGTAATCGACACCAAAAGCGAAATCCACTTGCTGAGTTTCAACCAAATTGGCTAAGTCGCCACTCGACGCGAGAACAAAGTTGAATGAGGTAGAAGGGTACTTATTATTGAGGGCGTGCGATAAATCCTGCCACATCTCATCGGGTAATGAGTCGTCACGGGCAATCCATATCTCGGCGTTGAACTCGCCAGACACATGCAAGCACGTTTGTTTAATGCGTGCTGCTGTCACTAACATGCCTTCACAGTCTTTGTAGATGGCTTTGCCTGCTTCAGACAGCTCGACGTGATTTCCGCTACGCACGAACAGTTCTACATCTAACTCTTTCTCCAAGGCTTTAATCGACATACTTAGCTTGGTTCGGTTGCATTCGAGCTGGCGTGCAGCTTCAGAGACTGATCCTAAATCAGCAACAGAACAAAAGGCTTGGACTTGAGAAAGGTTCATTTCATTTCCATCTTGAGCGGGTGTCGGTGCATATTATCTGAATATTGTGCTGACTATCTTAGAAATAGTCCATCTTTGCATGATAACTCTATGACGAATTGACTAATTTGGTTTACTCTGGGGAAGTTCCGAACCTACAAGAAGTAAAGATGGAGGCCATGATGGCGAAACAATGGGACGAGTACGCCGTTGATTGGGATAAAGATCCCGCGACCGCAGTATTCGCACAGTCCGTATTTGACCAGTTGACACAGCTCGTTGATTTAAACGGAACCCGTGTCCTTGATTTTGGTTGTGGTACAGGACTACTCAGCCAGAAAATATCTCCTTTAGCAAAAGAGATCATCGCACTCGACATCTCCGAAGGGATGATTGAAGAGTTAGATAAGAAAGAGCTACCAAACGTTGAACCGGTTGTTGATATTTTATCGCGCGGACTAGCAGCGCAACATCCAGCATTCAGAAACCAGTTTGACCTAGTGGTCGCTTCTTCGGTGTGTGGTTTTATCCCGAACCTACAAGACACAGTCAGTCTGATTTACACATTGCTTGAAAACGACGGCATCTTTGTCCACTGGGATTGGTATCTAGAAAACGGCAGTGAAGATTATGGCGTAAGCCAGCAGCGCTCAGAGAATGTATTGAGTGCGGCAGGTTTCTCTGTTGTTGAAGTGTCGACACCGTTCTCGGTTGATACACCACAAGGTGAGTTAAAAGTACTGATGGGCGTTGGACGCAAACAAGTGCTTCCTCATCTGTAATTGCTTCCCTTATCTGTAAAGAGATCGCTTTTAGCTAACTCTGACAGAGCAAACCTAAATAACGAAACCCACATCAACGGCATTAAAGTCAGTTATGTGGGTTTTCTATTTTTACGGCTTCGTGTTTTAAACGAAAGCTCCCCATCCTTAATGAGGGCTAATTATAAATAGATAATTTCCATTTTGGAAAAATAGTCTTGCATACATTTCATTAGTGGAAATGTTACGGTGAGATATAAAATAAGCCCATAACAATTTTAAGGGTTTAATCATGAGCCACCAATCTGCTTCTCCACAACTTTCTGAACAACAACAACGCTTTAGCAATATCATTTCAGATGCCAATCTGTCGCCAAAACAGAAATCGAGCTATCTTGCCTTAGAAGCTGAAGCGAGCCTGCCGTATATGCCGGTAAGCAATGAAGTAGAGCAAGCCTTACAACAAGGTGTGCTATGTGACATGTTTGAAGGTCACGCCCCATTTAAGCCGCGTTATGTGCTTCCCGATTATTCTAAATACTTACATCAAGGCTCAAAGTATTTAGAGCTTAGCGCGGCAACTAATTTCGACGAAGCATTGAACATGCTGACCATCCTCTATCATCACGTTCCATCAGTGACTTCCATTCCGGTTTACTTAGGTCAACTGGATGATGTGTTGATGCCTTTCGTTGGCGACTTAACGGAAGAGCAGGTTTATCAAAAGCTTAAGCTGTTCTGGATTATGTTGGATCGTACGCTGCCAGATGCATTCATGCATGTGAATATCGGCCCTACCGACAACATCATCTGCCGTACTATTTTACGTGTCGATGCTGAGCTCAAGCAGATCGCACCTAACTTAACTTTTATGTACGACCCAGCTGTGACACCTGATGATCTGTTGCGTCATGCAGCGAGTAACATCTGTGAATGCAGCAAGCCACACATTGCCAACTATCCTGCACATGCCGCAGCGTATGGTGATAAGCGTTTTGGTATCGTGAGCTGCTACAACTCGCTACCTTTAGCGGGTGGTTCAAATACGCTAGTACGCATGAACCTAAAACAAGTGGCCTTGAAGTCTGAGGACAGTGCCAATTTCTTACAGCAAGTGCTACCAAACTATAGCGGTATCATGGTTGAGCTGATGAACGCACGTAGCCGTTTCTTGCATGAAGAGTCTAATTTCTTCGAAGGCTTCTTAACCAAAGAAGGTTTGATCGAAGAAGATCGCTTCGCACCAATGTTTGGCATTTACGGCATGGCTGAAGCTGTCAACATCTTGATGGAAAAAGACGGCAACGCAGGGCGTTATGGTCATGACGAACAAGCTAACCAACTTGGGCATCGTATCTCAGAAAAGCTGGCTGAGATTGTTGAAAGCTCTGAAGTGAAGTATGGGTTGGAAGGCAAGGCTCTGTTGCACGCTCAAGGTGGCATCAGCTTAGATGAAGATGTAACCCCAGGCGTGCGTATTCCTTATGGTACGGAGCCTGATCCTGTCTCTTACGTGCGTGCTACTGCGGGTCATCACAAGTTCTACACCTCAGGTATCAGCGACATTTTGACCATCGACGAAACAGTAAAGTCGAATCCTGAAGCGATGTTCAACCTGTGCAAAGGCGCAATCCAAGCGGGCTACCGTGAGTTTACTGCCAACGTGGCATCGAACGATTTGGTTCGTGTGACGGGCTACATGATTAAGCTGTCAGATATCGCTAAATACGACGAGCAAGGTTCGCGTACTAACACGACTTTCTTGGGAGCCGAGGCTGCGAAGAACACGGGCATTTTAGAACGTAAACCGCGCGTCGCGAGCTTAGAAATGTCGCCAACGTACGAATAGCGTTGCAATCGAATCACATTAATTATGAAAATTTCTGATCTAACAACTCAAATGGCTAGGGTTAAAAATAATAAGACAGAAAAACAAGCGAAGGTCAGCCGTGTGCTGACCTTTTCTTGTGTTGATGGCCCGGGAAATCGTTTAGTACTGTTCCTACAGGGGTGTAATTTCGATTGTATAACCTGTCACAACCCACACACCATTAATCATTGCAACCACTGTGGAGACTGCATCAGCGGGTGTCCAAGCGATGCTCTAAGCATGGTTGATGGCCAAGTGAAGTGGGACCCAGCAGCCTGCACCAACTGCGATCAGTGCATTGATATCTGCGATCACAAGTCGAGCCCGAAAATTACCACAATGACGGTCTCGGAAGTACTTGAACTCGTTAGGCATAATCAGTTTTTCTTAAGTGGCATCACCGTTTCTGGCGGTGAAGCGACCATGCAACTGCCGTTTATCATCGAACTGTTTGAAGCAATTAAAAGTGATCCACAGTTAGCGCATCTCACGTGCTTTATTGATAGTAATGGTTCGCTGTCACTGCAAGGGTGGGAGCGAATATTGCCTTATCTTGATGGTGCGATGATTGACCTAAAATCATGGCAATCGGAAACACATCAATGGTTAGTAGGCAGAGGCAACCATAGGGTGTTTGAAACCATTAACTACTTAGCAGATAAAGGAAAACTGCACGAAGTTAGGTTGCTGCATATTCCGAATAAAAGCGACCTTGAAGATGAAATTGAACAGGTGGGGCGTTACTTGAAGATTCTACCAAGTGATGTTCGAATTCGACTGAATGCGTTTCAACATCATGGTGTGATTGGCGAAGCGTTAGATTGGCCGAAATGCACCGAACAGCAAATGCAGAGCTTTCACGATAAGCTCTACACGATAGTTCAAAGACCGATGCAAACGCCAGAGGTTTATACCTAGCTTTTAAGTTGTTTAGACGCTCAGTCAGGCTTCTAAGACCGTTAAGTATTTAAAAGGATTAAGCTTCTAAGAACAAGTCACATAGCCATTTGATCGCTTGATCATTCATGTTTGGTTTGTTCCATACTAGGCTGTACGCCACTTTTCCGTAATCGAAGGGAAGTGGCTTACTCACCAAACCTTGTGCTTGTTTTGCATGCTCAGCCCATTGCTTTGAACAGGTGAACAAGAAAGGTGTGTGATGACAAAGCACGGCTGCAGCACCAAAGTCCGCTACCGATATCGCCATTTCTCGCGGTTGGTGGCATTGAACTAAGTTTTGCTCGAAGTAAGGCTGAGACAGTTCATTATCTAAAATACCAATGTGCTTGTAATTTAAATAGCCCTCGACCGTCAGCTCTTGTTGAGCGAGCGGGTGATAGGCACCCATCAAACACACCATTTCATCAGGAAGAATCGTTTCCCAAACCAGCTCTTTGTTATCGGTTGGCGGCTGAGAGATATCATGAGGCAACAAGATCAAATTCACCTTGCCGCTAAGCAAAGCATCGAAGCCAAGTTGCTGTTTCGAATAGATATTGAGTTTAGCTTTAGGCGCAAGTTCTGTGGTGATTTTACTGATCTTTGAGGCGAACACTTCAAAGGTGCTTTCACGCATCGAGAGTGAAAAGCTGCCTTGGTACTCCTCTGGAGTAAAACTCTTCTGATGAAGGAGTCCATTCATACTGGAAAGAATGGCATGAACGGTTGGGGCTATCTTTAAGGCAAAAGGTGTTGGGATTAGCTTGGTGCCGTCTCGATAGAAGAGTTCATCGTTAAGGATGTCACGCAGTTGCGAGAGTGTTTTACTTACACTCGAAGGGCTCACACAAAGCTGCTCAGACGTCTGAGTCACACTGTGGGTGTTCAGCATAATATGCAGCGCAGTGAGGTGCTTCAGGCTCACTCTCGATAAGTGTAAGTAATCCATGTGTAACTCACGTATTCAGATTGGCTTGTGATTTTTCACGAATGACAAAACCGAACAAGCCAAATTAGATTAAGGTTATTTACGAGCTAGCTTATGGTGAGCTCGTGAAAAGTGGCCTGCACAGAATGCGCCGACAATCGATAACTCGCCCGCCAAACACAGCGCAGCACAGACTTCGGCTAAGGCTTGTGATTTACCATTACCGTGTAGTCCTAACAAATCGAGACATGCTTTTTGGCTTGGCAACCCAGTACCGCCACCGACAGTCCCTAGCATCAGGTTAGGTAGGGTCACGCTTGCGTATAAACCCCCTTCTTTGTTCAGTTCCATGCGAGTCATACCGATGGCAGACTCAGCAACACACGCGGCGTCTTGGCCGCAAGCAATGTAGAGCGCTGCTAGTGCATTCGCGTAGTGGGCATTGATACCAATCGTGCCACTCAAAGCACCACCAACGGTTGTCATCTGGCCAAACTGCACCATCTTCTCAGGTGTGGTGTGCAAGTACTTAGCAACAAGCTCAGCAGGAATGTTTACTTCAGCGGTGACTTTTTTACCACGAACACTGCGCAAGGTTTGGGTATTGGCTTTTTTGTCGCCTGATAAGTTGCCATCAAGGAAAGCATGGTCAGGCTTAACTGGCGTATTTTCGATAATGTATTCAAACACGGCATTGGTTGCGATGGTTACCATGTTCTGACCAGAAGCGTCTCCAGTTAGAAATTCAAACACCAAGTAAACATGGTTGCCTTCGATGTTGATATTGATGTCGGTAAGCTTGCCATGTGATGTGGTTGATTCAGCTAACGCTTTAAATTGCTCATATTGGGTTACAGCCCAAGCCACAAACTGTCCTGCTTCAACTAAACCTTGGAATGCAAAACCAGGAGTACGTGTTACGCCTTCATTAAGCAACATCGCACTTGCGCCACCACAAGCTGTAATCAGCTTTGAACCACGGTTGTAAGACGCGACAAGCGCTGCCTCAGTGGTTGCGAGTGGTACCAAATAATCCCCCTCAGCAAACAGGCCATTGACTCTTAGCGGGCCAGAGACACCGACAGGCACTTTCACCGTTCCAATGAAGTGTTCGATGTTTTTCTCATAAGCTTGAATCTGACTTTCGGTATGCGAGTCGAGCAGCTCTTTTTGCGATTCTGCGTTATCGATAGCAGCCCAACGGCGTGTGAGATTCTTTTCCGTCAGGTAGGGGCTAGGTGTCAGCTTGTTTACTGGCTTTTCAAAGTGAGGTTGAAGCTTTTTTTCTAATTCGTCTGCGGAGATGTCGCCTCCTAAAATAGAAACATAGTCACGGCGATGCAGATTTAGTTTTGGCATAAATAGTATGAAGTAAAGTTTGTGCAGCAAATTGGTTTGCGCTGATTCTACCGAGTAATAAACCAGAAACAAGCGTCAGATATAATGAGTTACAGTTTGTGTGCTTATTGCGTCAAAAAGCGTCCAAAGTGGTTGAATCAAGTCGATTTAGAACATTGAAAACAAGTGCGAACAGCAAGTATAGCTTAGATGTGGATGTCGAGAAGACTGCCGATCGCTTCGTTTTGACGATCAACCACACTCGCACCCACACGGTTATAACTGGCACTTTGGGTTAGCTTTAATAGTGAGTCGGTTGAGGATGAAACAGGTTCTGGATCTTTGTCTTTAAACGAAATGGATTGTTCAGGCTCTACTTGGTTGAAGCTGAGATCACTGCCTTTGAAAGCATCATCGGATTCTGGAGTGTGTTTAGAGGCTTGATTGAGTTCGAGCGCGGCTTCTTCAGCCATGTTGTTTGACTGCTGAATAATGGCGTAACCAGATTGAATACCAGATATCGACATAGCAGAACCTTTAATTGACGTGTTGAATAAGTCTAGGTGGACGATATTTTGAGCGCAATGGTGAAGGGGTAAAATTTACAGTGAAACAGTGTACTTAAGCTAAAATAGTGACGTCTGTCTATTAACTGAACAGATCGTTCAATGCATTTAGTTCTTCATCAGTAAGAAGAGTTTGTTGTTCCGTTTCAAGATTACCGTCAATCTCGCCCTGCAATGCTTTTAATTGCTGCGGGCTAAGAAGCTGAATCTGTTGTTTGAATGCTTCAAATTGTTGTGTATTCATAATGTGACCTTGGTGCAAATCCATATGCTCAATTGAGCATAGACTACTGGTGCAGGAAATCAAACAAGATTAAGTGAATATTAAACGAAATTTGTAATTTCCTAGAACTAAGACAACTATAAATTCCTCTGGTCGTTTTTTGTCCGAGAAATGTTAGGCAAAGTTAAGGCTTGGTCAATCAAAGTCAGAAAATTCCTACAACGTAAAAATCGTCTTAACCCTTATGGGGTAAGGGTAGGTAAGCAGTTGCTCTACTCAATTAGAGGTATTGGTAGAGCAACATATAACTGTAACAAATGATCAAAAGATGTGCGATTAATGCTATCTTTTTGTTTTTACAGTATTTTGTGTGTCTATTAAGAATCCGCTTTATCGAGCGGTTTATCAATCTTCACCTTAACCGCAAACTTGGTCGCTAGCGTATGCAGTTCTGGAAGCATTCGATATATCAAATGAAGTTGTTGTAAGACCATTCTGACAGAGCTTTCATCTTCTTCTCGCCACTCACTTAGACGTTTATCAAGTTCAGGGTCGTATGCATTTTTAACCTCACACTGTTCACGATGTGAATAGAGTTGGTCATTCAGAGCATCAAGGTGCTCGTGTATCACACGGTGTGCATCCAGAACGAGCTTATGTGTGGATTCGTCGTCAATACGCGTTCTGTGTGCGCCTAATGCCGAAATATAGCTGAGTAGGGCGTGATTCAGCGTTAGAAAGCGAAAGCTCTCATCTTCAGAGGTTCGATATTTGCCCGGCTCCACCAACATGCTACTGATAGCGCTAGTCAGGTTCGCATCGTTATTGTGTGCGCTGCGGCGGGCGATGCGGTAATTCAATGTGTCTTTCTTACCTACACGATATTGGCCAATGATCTGCGCGAGGTAGTTCTTGTTTGAATCAAGAGCATCAGCCATCACCTTGTGTAGTCGTTTTGATTGCCAATCAGGCAACACATAAACGACTGCCATTACAGCGAGGGCACAGCCTATGAAGGTATCAGCCAGTCTTGGCAACACTACGGCGTAGCCTTCTCCAAGTTGGTTAAAGCAGAACAATACCAACAGGGTAATAAAGCCAGTTGCGAAGCCATAGTTGTTGATACGGAACGCAAAGAACATCACGCCACTGATCACAATGAATACTAACTGGCTCTCTTGAGAAGGGAAGAAGGTCAGTAGCGGAACCCCAATCAATAAGCCTGCAACCGTACCAATGACACGTGCTGTCAGCTTTTGACGAGTGGCGCTGTAGTTTGGCTGACACACAAATAGCGTTGTCAGTAGAATCCAGTAGCCGCGTTCAATGTCAAAACCTTGAATAATGCCATAACCGAGCGTTAGCGTAATTGCCATACGAATCGCGTGACGAAACAGCATCGAATCTGTATGCAGGTTGGCTTTTATCTTTTGCCACATCGCAGTCAAGGTGTGCGGGTTGGTATCGTCTAACACATCTTCTTCTAACTTCTCTGCATCTGGGTTACTGATGTTCGACAGCTGCTTTTCAACCGTTGCGAGGTTATTGAATAGATAATCCAATTGGCTCAGCAATGGCTTCCATTCTGGTTTGTTTTGCTGATGCAGATGATTAAGTGAAGACATCAGTTCATCAAGTGCTAATACCGATTTATCGCCATGTTGATATTCCGCACCAACCTTTAGCGAGCTCGCCACTTCTTTACACGCGGTCGCTTGCGCTTCCAGCAGATATTTAAAACGGAACAGCACATCAGAGCGCTCAAAGTGTTTAGCCAGTTCTTGATAGCGATAGTGGGTCGAACTTACGCGCTCGTGAATGTCTTGCGCGATGAAGTAAGTATTTAAGAATCGGTCACTGGGTCCGTCAATATGTCCGCGCTTAGAACGGTTGAGCAGCGTGGCTTTACACATGTTGAGTGCATTGACGGTACTCGCATTTAATTTGGCTTCAATAATGCGGTGCGGCTGAGGGATAAGATCAGATACTGGGTAGAATAGCTCAGCCTTGGATCCCATGTAGGTGCCAATCTGATCAAACACGTTAGCAAGGTTTTGCTGCACAGGTTGCATTGGCCAGACAATCTGCCAGATCATTGACATGAAGTAGTACCAAGCTGCACCTGTTAAGAGCAATAACGGTTGGAACCATAAGTTGATGCTTTCATGAGCGCCGAGCATGGTGTAGATAGCAACCAGCAGAGAACCAAAGGCGATACTGGCGTATTTGGGCCCAATTGCGCCGAGCATGATGAACGAGAATGTGGATGCGAAAAGACCTAATGCAAATAACCAAGGTGTGTCGAACAGCAGTTCAATAGAAAAGGCGGCGATCGCAAAACAGATAAAGGTCAGGGTGAGCGCTTTCAAGCGTCCCGTAAAGCTGTCATCACTTTCTGCTAGTGCAGCGGCGATGACACCTAAGATCAATGGAGTGATGAGTGTGTTTTGCTCATAATACCAAGCAGGAACGACAACACCAAGCAGAGTGATGAGAATTAATACGCTGTAATTTATGGTTTTATTCGCCCAATAGAGGCGTAATTTGGCTGAAAAGTCCACAGTCGCTCACTTGACACACTAAAAACCATAATCCTAACAGAAATCAAGCACAAGAATTTGATACTTATCCATAATTGCCCGTAGGTGGTCATGAAAGCGTCGATAAGATATGAGATATTATTAATTCTCATTGCATCATGATATAAATTCAATATTCCTAATTAAGAGCACACTCCAATGCAGCTAAGCGCTAACAAGACTGCACAGTTTTTTATTCAAAATGAATATCATCAGGTTGAACTTGATGGTTCACGTCTGCTGTTATCTTCAGTAGGCAGTGAAGAACGTATCCCGTTTACTATTTGGAGTGGCAAGATCGCGATAAAGCGCGGATTGTTTTGGGGATCGTTACAGTTTTTTGCTAACCAACAAGACGGTAAACAGCGCAGTTGGTTAGTTCAAGGTTTGCCATGGGATCAATGTCGTCAGTTTGCACGTACATCGGTTGCAGCTTATCAAAAATGGCACGACACACAGTGTGAACAATTGGCTGAGCACGTTCCTAAATGGGAAGCCGAGTTAACACGTTTAGAGCAGCTTCCTGCCTTCTTACCTCACTCTAAAGTCAACACTTGGGTCGACATGGTCAACGCTGGTTTAGAAAGTATGACCATGACCTTAGAAGAAGCCGCACAACGCATGCCAAACCGCATCGCGCGAATGCAGCCTTGGCTATCTGAAACCGAGATCAAGCAAGCCGATCGAAACCAGCAATGGCTAGAGACAGAAAGGAAGAACTGGGAAGTGTTGTTTGCTCAGTGTGAGTCGTCTCCTTTGAACTTGTCGCAGCAATACGCGGTTTTGATGAACGATGACCATAACCTGATTCTTGCAGGTGCTGGCTCGGGTAAAACCAGTGTTCTGACCGCTCGCGTCGCTTATTTATTGCAAAGTCATCAGGCGCAAGCTGAAGAGCTTCTACTGCTCGCATTTGGTCGCGAAGCCGCTGAAGAGATGAAGCAGCGCTTGGATAGTAAAATCGGCTTATCCGCTGAGAAGGTACAAGTGAGTACTTTCCACCAGTTAGGTTTGAAGATCCTGAATCAGGTTGAAACCGAGCGTGTTGTGATTTCTCCATTAGCCTTGGATGACAATCAACGCCAAGCATGGTGTATTGATTGGTTGAAGAAGCACTGGATGACGCCAACCAACTTTAAGCGCTGGCAAAAGCACTTGTCTAAATGGCCAATTGCTTATCTAACCGGTGATGATGAACTTGGCAGCCATGTTTCAAACCTCAAATTGATTGGTTGGCTTGAGAAGCAACTTGAACAGTTGAATGCATCAGGCCTAACCAAAAAAGAAGTACAACAACGGCTGATTGATCACAGAGATTACACGCGCCTTAACAGCGAACTCTCCCTGTGCTGGCCTTGTGTGACGGCATGGCAGAAAGCACTGAAAGAAGAGAACCATATCGACTTCTCGACCATGATCAGCCGTGCTACCCAATACGTGGAAAAAGGTAAGTTTATCTCGCCTTGGAAGTTCATCATGATCGATGAATATCAAGATATCTCACCAGATCGTCTTGCTTTGGTTGAAGCGCTTTGTAATCAGTCGAAAGCTCAGCACCAAGCTTCTATTTTTGCAGTGGGTGATGACTGGCAGTCAATCTACCAATTTGCAGGCGCTGATGTCGATCTTACGACTGGATTTAAAGATCGTTTCGAGAGTTCGACGATTCATCATCTCGATACCACTTACCGATTTAACAATCAGTTAGGTGCGGTTGCCAATCGCTTTGTACAAGAAAACCCGATTCAATTGCCGAAAGAACTGAATAGCTTCAAGCAACAGAAACAAAAGTCGGTGTACAGTGCGCCAAGTAAAGAAGTCGAGAAGATCCTCGACCAATTGAACCGACAGTCTAAAGGCAAAACTAACAAGTCTGTGCTGTTGCTTGGTCGTAACCATTACCACAAACCAGAGTTGTTAGAAGATTGGAAGAAGATTTTTACCTCCGTCGATATCAACTTCATGACTTGTCACGCCAGTAAGGGTAAAGAAGCCGATTTTGTGATTATCCTTTGTGTCGATGAAGGGCAGTTCCCAGCGAAGAAGAAGCAGCTGCATATTGATGGTGCGTTAACGGAATCGTCAGACGTATTCCCTTATGCTGAAGAGCGTCGCCTTTTCTACGTGGCAATGACTCGTGCGAAAGAGAAGGTATGGATCACGCACAGCGGAGATGGGTCTGGTTTCGTTCAAGAGCTACATGGTTCGGATTACCCGGTGGTTCGTAAAAAATGATGTCACTTGAGGTGATCGTCTAAGATTAGATTCTCAGGCCATTTTTGCCTGATTCTCATTAGGCTGAAGTCTGAAAGCAAAAGGAAGCAGATATGGAACATGGCTCAATCAACTACATTGAATTTGCAGCGCGTGACATCGCGGCTACCAAGGCGTTTTTCAGCCAAGTGTTCGGTTGGAAATTTGAAGACTACGGACCTGAGTATTCTGCTTTCGAAGGTAAAGGCTTAATGGGCGGCTTCTACTTGGCGAATCTGGCCTCCAATGCAGACAAGGGTGCAGCGCTGATGGTTTTCTACAGTGAAGACCTTGAGCAGACCGAACGTGATGTGATTGAGGCTGGTGGGGAAGTAAACCGCGAGATCTTCAGTTTTCCTGGTGGTCGACGCTTCCACTTTCGAGAGCCCAGCGGCAACGAAATGGCAGTGTGGAGTGACAAATAGTCTCTACTCAACACTTCTATATTCAGACAATAAAAATATATTCAGACAAGAAAAAGCCTGCGATTAAGCAGGCTTTTTAGTATGTAACGCATTGAACGTAAGCGTTAAGTACGCTCAGCTAGGTACGCTTCGTAATCTGGGATCTCGATGATCACTTCTTCTTCAAGCAATGAAGAGTTAAACAGGAAGTTTGCAGTTGCGCGGTTAGTTGCTACTGGAATGTTCCAAACACTCGCAATACGAAGCAGTGCTTTTACATCTGGGTCGTGTGGAACAGCATTCAATGGATCCCAGAAGAAAATCAGCATATCGATTTTGCCTTCAGAGATAAGTGCGCCAAGTTGTTGGTCGCCGCCCATAGGGCCACTGATCATGCTCTTGATTGCTAAGCCTGTCTCTTTGCTTAGTAGAGAACCCGTTGTGCCTGTCGCATAAAGGAAGTGGCTTTGTAGCTTTTCTTTATTTTCTTTTACCCATCTTAGTAGCTCAGGCTTGAAGTGGTCGTGAGCAACTAAAGCGATATGCTTATGCGTTGGCATTGTACGTGTTGTTTTTTGCATGAATGTTCCCTAAATTATTGGTCTAATTCTTATTGTTCTAAATTCTTTCTCGAATATATCACTAAGGTTGAACACTGAATACAGGTCGAAACTCAGAAGGTGAGAGCGAGTCGGCAATAACCTGATCTTTTAGTGTTGATGGCGTCAGAATTTCAATTTCTGGCGCCGCATGTTTATCGTAAGGTTTTGAACGCAAGTAGTTCGTGGCTTGCTCTACGGATAAGCGTCCTTGTTCAACCATCTTGTCTGTTGGTGAAAACAGTACTTTGTGGCGAAGCAACCCACGGTACACACCATGGCTGAGATAAGCTGAAACCAATCCTATCTCGTCCGATTTATTAGCTGCTCTAAGCTCACTGATCGCCGCTTCAATCGCGACTGCACTGCCAACGATGTATTTGATTTCAGGCTGCTCAATGACCTGTTGGACTAAGTTTCTTTGCAGCTCTTTATCATTATCTGCCCAGTAACTTACAGCAATATTAATATCGCTCGATTTTATTGCGTCGTAGAAGCCAAGTGCGACAGGTTTGGTGCCGCCACTTGCTTGAGGGCCTAATAGCAAAGCAACGTCTGTTTTACCGGTTCCTTTCGGGTGCAACTCGCTTAGGAATTTTCCTGAGTCATAGCCCATCTGATACCAATCGACGCCCACCACGCCTTTTAATACTTTTTGTTGTTTTTCACTTAAGGTCAGTTCGTTAACCGTTGCAAAAACCGGGGTAGAGCCTACCCAGTTGGTTAGTGTGTCGTAGTAAGCATCCGGTGATACCGTGCCTAGGATAATGGCATCTGCGCCCCATTTAACACAAAGCTGCATTTGAGAGGCTTGCTTTGAAATGTTTGGGTAACCGCCAGCTTCTAGTACGCGAAGCTCTACATTTTGCTTTTTCGCTTCGGAGATCATGCCGTAGTTTACCGACAGCCAGTAAGAGTCCTTCAGGTGAGGGTAGATCGCACAGATTTTTTCTACGCCCGCAGAGGTTTTAGCCTTTGGTACAGGGAGCAGCTCAACATGGCTTTCATCTGTTGGTTTGGGTATTTTCTTTGAACTGAGCACGACATCGGAGCTTTCCGTCATCAGTGAGTTCAATGGCGCGATTTGATCTTCTGATGAAGTCGCAGCGAAGGCCGAATTCGCAAATAAGCCAAGTAAAGAGGAAATGATTGTTGTCGCGAGCGTTTTAGATAGCATGAATTGGTGTTTTATTGGCTTTAGATAAGAAACACTACAAAATATAGCGTATTCTGGGTGGGTAAAGAAGATCGTTTTAAGGTTTAAGTTATATGTTGTTAGCCACAGCAAGTATTGGACGCAAGCTACTTGCTTCGTTTTTGGTCATGGCGCTTTTGGTTCTTGTATCGGCATTGATCGGTGTCTCTGGATTTAGCTTCGTGGCGAAAACAGAAAGAAACGTCGTAGATTCTGCGCTCCCTGCTATGATTGAAGCACGACAAGTTTCTGAGCTCAGTAACCGCATCATTTCCTCCGTTCAAACTCTCTCTAACGCTAAGAACGAGCAAGAGAGAAAAGAAGCGGGCACCGTGCTATTCGGACAACTTGAGGCTCTTCTTACTCATATTAAAGATCTGGGTGTTGATAGCTTTGACTCCCAACTGCTGCACGAACTTGAAACCCACGTTGAAAGTGTCATCAATACACTGGCAGAGCTGGGTGTATCGGTTGAACGTAAGCTTTGGCTCAACAAAGAGCTGACTGCACGCGTGGAAGAGATGAAGTTTTTGGCTGAAGAGCTAGAACAACTCACGCGTACTCAAGTTTTGAACACCGCAACCATCGCGATTGCGAACGTAACCCATATCTACGACCTGCTCGAAACCAAACAAACCGACAAAGCCTATCAAGCCCTTGATGCATTAGTTGAAGTCGATTTAGACCTTTCTGAGCGCTTACACGAACTCCATCTTCTTGCTTTTAAAATCCTTAACCAGATTGAAGAAACGCAAACCGTTACCAACGTAGAACGCATTCATCAAATCCAATCAGAGTTTGAAGCCAATCTTAAAATCATGGATCGCCGTGTTAAAGCGGTAGAAGACCCGACTCGTTCAGAGCAAATGTCATTGCTGCTTGATGAGCTTCGTAAGCGCCAAGTGGTGTTTGATATCTCGCTTGAACAGTACGAGAACACCAAGAAATCTGAATTCTTGATGCAGAATACGCTGCAGCTTTTCTCCAAGTTGAACACCACTGTTAACCAATTGGTCGATGATTCAAACCTGAGCACTAAGAAGGCGGTAGACGAGCTGACTTCAACGCTGAGTGTTGCACAATGGTCACTGTCGGTGATTTCGATTATTGGTCTTATTATCGTGGCGTTTATTGTGTGGCGCGTGGTGTATATCTCGGTGGTGAAACGCCTTGCGGAATACTCGACCGCACTAATGTCTATCGCTCAAGGGCGTTTGAACATTGATATTTCGGTAAAAGGTAACGATGAAATTGCCCATATGGGTGAGGCGATCATTACCGCGAGAAACACTGCACAAGCGCTGCAAGTGGTGGCGGTAGGTGAAGCAAAAGCCAAGCGTGAGCTTGAAGAACATAAAGAACAACTGGAAGAGCTGATTACTGAGCGTACCTATCAACTTCAACAAACCAATGAAAAGCTAAATGTCGAAGTAACCAACCACGCCAAAGCACGCAGCGCAGCGGAACAAGCAAGCCGCGCGAAGTCTGCATTCTTGGCGACCATGAGTCATGAAATTCGAACGCCGATGAATGGGGTGTTGGGTACGGCTCGATTACTGAAAGACACCGGCTTGAATCAGCTGCAATCGGGCTATGCCGATATCATTAACCGCAGTGGTAAGAACCTATTAGCAATCCTTAATGACGTGTTGGATTATTCCAAAATTGAAGCGGGGCATTTAGAAGTGCGTGTCGCGTCGTTCGATCTACATCAAATGGTTCAAGACACCTATCAATTGATGGAAGGGCGAGCATCAGAGAAGAAACTCGACTTTCATTACTTCATTGAAAGTGACGTCCAGCGTTACTGGCGCGGAGATGTCACTCGTATCAGTCAGATCCTCAATAACTTGGTCGGTAACGCCATAAAATTCACAGACAGCGGCTCAGTAGATATATTTGTTAGCCTTGATCTGGAAGATGAAAACCGTGTGATGTTCGAGGTTTCAGATACTGGTGTCGGTATCGATATCAGTGAACAGAAGTGTCTGTTTGATGCGTTTAGCCAAACAGAAAGCGGCCGCAACAAAACCGGTGGTACAGGGCTTGGATTGGCGATCAGTAAGAGCGTGATGCACGCCATGAACGGTGATATTGGTGTTCACTCCGAAGAAGGTGAGGGTAGCCAGTTTTGGTTCTCACTGCCTCTTGAAGTGGGAGAGAAGATTGAAAACAAAGTTACGATTGTTGAAGCCTGCATTCGCGCTAAGGTGCTGCTGATTGAAGACAACCCAGTGAACTGCATCGTTGCGGAAGGCTTCTTGAATAACTTAGGCCACGATGTGGTCATCGCGACAACAGGACAAGAAGCACGAGCTATATTCAGTGAACAAGAGTTCGATATTGCACTGGTGGACATCAACTTACCGGATTGCGATGGCGTTGAATTGATTCAACAGCTGAAAGATGATGCAAGCCAACATGAACAAGCTGCAACACGTAAATTGCCACCTATGATTGCTGTATCGGCTCACGTGTTTAACGAAGAAGTCGAAAGCTATTTGTCGTCGGGCTTCGATGGTTTCTTGCCTAAACCTTTAGAGAAAGAAGCCTTGTCAGAATTGATTGTAGAGCAATTAGACGGTCACACTCTATTGTTGCCTCAGCCCGATCCATCGGATGCGATTTGTTGTAAGGTCAGTTCGAAACCTCAAGATGCCGAGTTAGATTTATCTGCATTGGCACTTGGAGGTTCAGCACAACTGGCAAATCAAGACACAGAAAATAACCAAGGAGATCAGATCGTGCAGATTATTGATCCGAAAATCATAAAAGATGACTTAGCCATTTTAGGCCACGACAAAATAGTGCAGATTGTTGGTCTGTTTGATCAAAGCAGCCAAGCCACCCTCGATGAACTTGTTGTAGCGGACGAAGCTGAAAATGCTCGTGAAATTAAGTCGCTGGCTCATAAATTGAAAGGCTCGGCGGGAAGCTTGGGTTTATCTGCCTTGTTTGCTTTGTGCCAGAGCATTGAAGCGAGTGAAGAGCCGTTGAACCAATATCGTGACAATGCCGATTCACTCTCTGAATTGGTGAGAGACTCGCTAGCAGCACTGCGCGAACAACTGTAAATAAGACGCTCATATTTAGTAGACTAATAGCCAGTAAGCCAATAGCAAATAAAGCAGTAGCTAAACAAAATCGCTTAAAAATCAAAAAGCAGGTTATATCTTCGTGTTTCCATGAAGTTATAGCCTGCTTTTTTAGTCTTGGATGTAATTTAAAGTCAGACCAAAGAAGATCTGTCTCAAGCCATTCTGATGTGACCTGCGGCTTTGATCTTCACGTGAACCATGTTGCCTTGTAGGTAGCTTAATGGGATCTCACTGCGTTCAATGATTGCCACGTTATCGCTGCATGCTCCCGCCTCAATCGCCAGTTGCTTTGATTGCTCTTCCAAGCCTTTTAAGGTTTCTTCACGAGAAGCGGGATCAATCGGGACAATCTTATCGAATTGACCTGATATTTCACCCAGCGCAACACCAATTGCATTCGCTACTTCAAAGTGCTCAGGACGTACCACTTGGCTCACACCTTCAAAGTGATCTGGGAATAGGGCACTACCGCCACCAACCATGATGACAGGTACACTCGCTGCTGAGGTCTTCATCTTATCGATGCCTTCCTCAACATCAGTCACCATCTGTTGATACACCTGACTTGCTTGCTCGCTCGAAATACCAATCTCATCACTCAGTTGGTGTTCCGCTTGCCACTGCATTTGACCGGTTTTGAGTGCAATGTCGGTTAACGTGAGTTCATCGCCGCCAAAGCTGCGCGCTGTTTGCGTGAGAGTGTGGCCAACACTTTCAGGGCCTAGTTCGATACGGTCTTGCTCAAAGCGAACCTTGGTGCCGCCACCAATGGCTAATGCCAAAATATCAGGCATGCGGAAGTTGGTTCTCACTTCGCCAATCTCTACCGCTAAGCTCGACTCTCTTGGGTAACCGTGAGTCAGCACGCCAATGTCAGACGTTGTGCCGCCCACATCGACCACAATCGCATCTTTAAGCTTGGTTAGATGGCTTGCTCCGCGAATCGAGTTTGTTGGACCACAAGCCACAGTAAGAATCGGGTACATCAAAGCGAACTGTTGCGACATCAGTGTTCCGTCGTTCTGACCGAAATAAGGCGTAGTGTGGATTTCATGATTGATGAGTGCATCACAAAAGCCGTCAACGAATCGTTTTGCTGTGCCTTGCAGGGCTGCATTGAGAATTGTGGCGTTCTCACGCTCCAGAAGCCCTAAGCTGCCTACTTTATGGGAAAGCGATAGGTTCACACCCGGAAGCTCTTGCTGAATCCACTCTGCGGCTTGAAGCTCTTGGTCGCCATTGACTGGAGAGAACACACCGCAGATAGCTATTGAATCTACGTGGCCTTTCATTTTCTGGCAAAGCTCGCGGATTTCAGACTCTTGAATGTCGGCAATCAATTGGCCGTCGTATTCGTAGCCGCCGTGTGCTTGGTAGAAGTGTTCACCAAGCAGGTTTTGCCACGCTTCACTCCAACCACAAAGGGGCGGGACGCTGTCGCCACTTGGAAGGGCTAAACGAATCATACCAACTCTGTCTAAACCTTTTCTTTCCACAATCGCGTTAGTGCATTGAGTGGTGCCAAGCATCGCGTGTTTCACTTGCTTACCGTCAATGTTCGCTTGGCTTAGTAGTGCAGAAATCGCGTTATCGATACCAGTGGAAATGTCGTTTGTGGTTGCGGTTTTCACCTTAGCAATCACATTCAAGTCTGCGTCGAGCAACACACCATCGGTATTGGTGCCACCAACGTCAATGCCCAAACGGCAGTAATCAAGCGTAATGTTTGTCATGCTACTACCTCTTCAATGCAGACTTTAGTTGTTCAATGGTTTGATATTCGACGGTGTAGCCAAAGTAATCCGGGCCCGCGACTTCGATGCCTTTGTCGGTGCGCCATTTCGGGTCACAAGGGTAGGCGATAAGATCGATGCGTTGTCCGTAGCGAAGCTGTTCGGTTGTGATTGGCTTGCCGGTTTCATGATCCAATATCGAAATAAGATCCGGTGTCGAAGCCAAAAGGTTATCTTGATTCATGTCGGCACGGCTTGTGCCTTTGTGCGCCAGGAGCAATTCGTTTTGGAACTGCACGAATACGTTATCTACGCCGGTATCTTCGAACTGAGCCAGTTTCTCGATCACGACACCGCCTGTTGCAAAACCGCCATCGGTTTCGCGCTGAATATCAACAATCTTGCCGCTAACGATCGTGTGGCCGCCAACAATATCTAGAACAGCTTGTGTACCGCTCTGGTTGTTGTCGTTCGCAAGTCTGATTGCCTCCCCAATCTTCATTGCTTGGGTGAGTGTTGCTGGTAGTGCGCTGCGCTTTAGGTTCTTACCGTTCATTGGGTAATCACACATTGCCGCTGAGCCGCCCATCTGCTCTGTAATCGGCCTAGCAAACCTTTCAGACCAAATACCGTCTATCGGGTACAGCGTTACTACATTGCCACGTTCGTCGGCCAATGTGTTGGGTGCTGAAGGTAAATCGTCGAGGAAGAAGGTCACCATTTGCGCTTCAGGGAACGCACGTCCCATCGCATCACAATCGATTACAGGGATGTTCTTTTGCGCTGCAACGAGAATTGGAATCAGTGAGTTGAAACCACCCACTTCGATAGGGAAGGTTGCCGCTACCTCAGTACCAAGCGCCTTTTCCATCGCTTCGAATGCGACCAACATTTGATCTTTCGAGTTGAGCTTTTCTACTGCAACGGTGGGGGCGCCAATCATTGAAGAGGGCGCAGTCATCCATTCGTCTTGTACCTCTTCCAAAGGAATCATGCGTACAGGTTGTTTTGCCGTTGCGATAGCGACTTTCGCCATCAATGCGCCGCTGTATGGGTCACCACCGCCGCCCGTGCCTAATACAGTGGCACCAAGCGCGATGTCATCAATCATTTGTTCAGTAATAATCACAACTACTATTCCTTATCACTTGAAGGAGAAAGCTTCATTAGGGCTAGGTAAATAACACCAGCTGCGAGAATGCCGTCTAACGCCGAGATGCTGGTTAATGAAAACAGGTTGAAGAATTCTGGTGCGGTACAGGCGCTGAATGCAGTACCAAACGCCCAAGAGGCGAGGCCTTTAAACATCCAAGCTGGAACTTGTTGGATGTTCTCAAAGCTCATTTTTGTAGAATCTAAAACGTAGTATTGAACGATGTAGACTCCGGCAGCTGGGGCGATGGTTACGCTGAGAAGCATTAAGAAGTCAGTAAACTTGTTCACCATGCCGAGTTGAGCAATACCGATGCCGACGATGGTCATGATCACAACCAATACAGGGCGAGGAATCTTAGGTAGCACCATCGACATACATAAGCCACCCGAAGTCAGGTTACTACTGTTGGTCGTCCATTGAGCAAATACCAGAACGATGATGGCAGCCATGCCTAAACCAAGCGTGAAGAAAACTTCTACTAGGTCATCGGTGCCTGTCATTTTTGTCAAGATTAATGCGATAAGAATGATGGCACTGTTACCAACCAGAAAGCCGATACCTGCTCCCAAAATCGCATCGCGACGAGTCTTAGCGTAACGAGCAATATCAGGCGCAGCGACGGCTGCAAGAATCCAGATAGACATAACGAAAGAGATGGCTTGGCCTAGTGTTAGAGGATCTTCAATCGTTGGTGCTGCGCCACCTTGGTAGTCGGCAGCCATGAACAAGCCAATGGTAATCAGCGTCACCATCAGAGGTACTGAATAGGTGCTGAGTTTACCTAAGGCACGAACGCCGTAGATGGCTGTCATCATCATTAATACACTGCCGCCAATCAGCGCGGTTAGGTGAGACATCATAATGTCGTATTTTGCGAGAGCATCCACCATGATGAAGGCAAAGAAATCAGCTTGGAAAGCAAACCAGCCGACAAGCGAGATGCCATTGATGAAACCAAGAATTTTACCGCCGTTACGACCAAACACCGCGCTACTCACAAGTGGAGTTGATACACCTGCTTGGAAACCAATATTGGCACACAGCATCGCGATGACTGCGAGTAAGCTTGAGCCGATAAATGTCGCAAGCAACGCGTCTTCAAAACCAATCCCGCTGCTCAAAATCGAGCCAAGGAACAAGCCTGAGATATCGATACCGATAGCCAACCAGATAAGGCTGATCACCCACCAAGAACGCTTGGCCTTCTCGGGAACGGGTTCTAGCTCGAAGTCATCTATCTTTTTGTGGTTGTGTGTTGCTTCGGGTTTATTCATGTAAGCTTCTGTCGCCATAGCGCCATCCATGCATTGTTATTCCATAAGTGTGAATAAAGCATACTGATGTATTTATTGTTAATAAATGAATATAATCAGATGTAAACATAGCAAAAACCAAATGTGAGTGACAAAGTGAACCCAAACAATAAGTTAGATAAAAGAGACCTACGAAGATTAGAACTTTTTTGTGAAATTGTTGAGCAGGGAGGCATCAATCAGGCGGTTGCGAGTACCGGAATTAGCCAGCCAGTGCTCAGTAATCAACTTATTGCCTTGGAAAAAAGCTTAGAATTAACATTATGCCAACGTGGTCGTCGCGGTTTTAAGCTCACTCATGAAGGTGAGCAAGTGTATAAATATGCGAACCAACTAAAATCGACCTTAACTGACTTCGCTTATAAGCTACGAGGTGTTCAAACAGAACTCTCAGGACACGTGCGAATTGGTTGTTTGGATAACACGGTGACTTTGCCCTACAACCCACTTCCAAAAGCGATTGAGACATTTTACCAACTCAGTAACAGTGTTGAGGTGAGTGTCGATGTCGGTGATTTCACTCAGTTGAATGAGAAGTTGGCAAAGAACCAGATAGATATGATGATCGTCGTTCTCGGGTCACATCAAAAATCAGCCTTTCAACATAAATACCCACTGTTTGAAGAGCACAGCTATCTTTATGCGCGCAAGGATCTGGCTGAGAAGATCATGGATAACGATTTTTCCCTTGATGGCTGTCGTATCAACATGGGTGGCTACGCCAAAGATGAGATGTTCCGATTGCTTAATATAGAGCAGTACGATTCAGTAAAGCCTTTTGATGGCTGGCATGTAGAGTCGGGTGTGATATTGACCTTAGCAGGTACACACTTGAGTTTCTTACCTTCTCATTTAATCGACCGTGGTCACTATGACCAAGCCTTGATTGCGCTACAACCGGATAAGTGGAGCCTGAAGAGTCAGTTTTATCTGGTGTTGAAGCAGCCTTTGGATTCTCTTTCTCCCGCCGCTCGTGCGTTTTTTGATGAGCTACACCAGCCGGAAACATCGGGTTCAATCTAGAGAACTTTTGGCTTCTCAAGAGCACTTCTCGCTGCTCTATAGCACTTAAGATACTTTTCCTCATATACAAAAAATCCTCTGCCAAGACAGAGGATTTTTGTTTTTAAATGTTATGTGTGAAAACTAGCGGTTCTCAAAGCGGTTGTAATCTAACAGGCCGAACTCGATAGGTTGCGCTTGTTGATACCAACGATGGACACGGTCACTGAACGGCCAGAATTCCGGAGAGCTGCGTCGTACAGCAAACTTATCAAGCAACGCCACGTAATCTTCTTCCGTGTTCAAGTTCTGTAACGTTTTGACCAGAGTCGGAATGTCGCTTTCGTTTAGTGATAGGTAAGCCGCTGGGTAGCTGCCTACAACGCCACGTACGAGTGTTAAGTCATCGTTGGCGTAATCTCGGTTACCTTCCTCATTAAACAGGCTCGAAATGTTGCTGTGAGCGTTGTTGTGAATCATGGTAAAGAGTTGCTCTTCGCCATTCTCGCCTTCAATCATGATCATCACTAACTGAGGAACGTGGCGTAAGCCTTCTCCCTTGATCAAACTCACTTGATTCAGTAATGCTTCGTTTTTCTTACTAAAGCCTGTTTCGACAATATCAAAACGGTTATTCAGAACTGGCTCTAGCTTCTGTTTGATCATATCCAGCAGCTCTCGCTTAGGATCGGCCGTTTTGTACACCACGCTGGTCGGTTGATCGAAAGGGGCGATATTGCGCTGCAAGAAATCGCTCAATTGTACACTCTGGTTTTGATACCAGCTTGAGTGCTCGAGGTGGCGAACGTCTTTAGGCAGAAGGGTTAAGAAGTTACTTTCGCCTTCAAGTCTTAGGAAGTCCATAAACATACGGGTGATTAGCTGGTGGCCGAAGTTTCCGTATACATCGAAGCCAGCAACAAGCAGGTAGTGAATACGCTCGAGTAGGGCGTAGTCTAGGATCCACGCCGTTTTAGGTTGTGGCCCCACTAAGCCTTGAACGACAGAAGCACTGTCAAAGTGTCTGAATATGGTTAAAGCTGCATTCGGATTGGTGCCATTTCCGTCCCAAATGATGCCCGTATCGAGGTTTACGCCACTTTCAAACCACTTGTTAGTAAAGTCTGATTTAGCGTTTAGGTATCGTGCTTGTTGCTTAGAGTAACGTACCCAATTGGTCGCTGGAACTGTATTACTTTCCAATTCACTTGGCAGCTTTAAGTTTTTCTTTTGGCTTGCATAGAAGTCGTTAATCTCCGGCACATCAGCTTTCTCAGGGTCAATAAAGAACACCCAGAAGCGGTCATTAATTACATTGAGTGCAAGTTGCCCACGACACACTGGCCCTTTAATGTACGCCATGATGGTGTTCTGTGCGTTATCCAACATGAAGTTAAAACGAGAGTTAACTGGCAAAGCTTCAAACGAAGTCATTGGGTTAGCGGCAACATCAACGTCGTAGCTAGGCAGCTTATTCACCACGTAATCTGCATCAACAAACCATGTGTTCCATTTTTTTAGACGCTCTTCATTTAGCGCGAAAGGCATGTGTGTCTTGTCGACGATGGTGCCTTGCTCTGGGATCAATCGGTAGTAAACACGAGAGACTTTTGGATCGTCGTAAGGGCGACGAGTCGTAATGCGCTGTACTGCTTCACCTGGTGGTGTTGTAGAACGCACTATCGAGAAGAAGCGTGTTGGTTGCCCTAAATCAGAAAAATAAACGTGAGATAGAAATAGGTGCTCATAGATGTAACGCGCAGAGAGCTGGCTCTTTCTCGAACTCTTATTGAGGAATTTTTCATAAACATTAACCAGCTTTTGCTCGGCTTCGCTCAACGGAATATGTTCATTCATTAACGCGCCGTTTTCCAACCAACTCATTAACGTCGCATATTCCGTTTTGTCTAGGTTTGGCATCCCATAAGGCATGCCCCAAGTTGGGTAATCTCTTTCGTATTGAGCGTACTCTTCGATGGTCGGACACTGTTGGTCGCGATCAATTGAAAAGTCGAAACCTTCTAACTGCTTTTGGTCTGGAAGCGGATGGTTCTCTTTTTGAATCAGCATTCGAGATACAAGACCCGCATCGAGGTTAGCGGTTGAGTTTTGCATACGCTCGTTAAGCACGGGGTGGAAGTCGGCTTCACGCCACTCTTGGGTGGTTAATGCATCTTCAAATAGGCGAGTAGGGGCAGATGCCGTTAAACGCGTACCTTGATAAACGAGAGCCTTGCTTGCGCCACGATCGATGCCTTCAACTGAAGACATTTTGAGTTGGCAAGGAGCATCATAACAAGCGTGACAAACCACACATCGGTTATCAATGATCGGTTTCACTTCGTTGATGAAGTGTTGTGATTGAGCCGAAAGAATAGGGGCTTGGCGATCGCGTACTTGTTGTTCACCAAACAGCTCGTCAAAGTTTAAACCCGCGTACACGGCACAACCTGAGAAGACGCTAACAAAAGCTAAGATGAAAAGTTTTTTCAAATTCATACGTATTTAGATATTAGGCATTTTCTCTAATTATATCGAAAATGATTGAAAATGCTCATGTTCTAACAATTTTGTAGACAAGATATTGATGGAACTGAGCTACTTATCGCGTCAGCCCTATCATTAAACCAAGGTTCAGAAAGCTTAGCTAATGCTCATTGATTGACGTAACACACCGAAAAAGGAACAGACAAGCGTTCAAACTCTTTGATCCAACGCCACTGGTTGTCTTGCAATTTATCTCCCGGCCCTTTTACTTCAATCCAATGAAACTCATCACCCTTGAAGGCAATCAAATCTGGCATCCCAGTTCGGAATAGCTTTAGGTCACTCAATATCACCTTGAAGAGATCAACAATTAGGGTGTTTGGGATCGAAGCCATACTGTGCTCAATAAGTGCTTTAGGGAAATGATTCCAATGAACAAAAGGATTAGCGATGCCTTGCTTGTTATCGTAAGTCTCAAGTAAGTGATTCAGCCCGTGCTCGGATAGGGTTTGGAAAACAGCTTCAATTTGCTCGGCTCTTTTGTCTACGAAGTCTGAGTGATACAAGTCTAGTGGTCGATGTTGGTAACGATTGATAAAAGCGCCTTCAACATCAGAGAAAATGACATCCCAGAAGGCCAAACCGAACAACCCACACAGAAAGCTGTTCTCAGAGAAATAGACATCCCAACCTTGACTTTCAAAATGCTGCTTTACTGCAAGCTCAACTTTGGTTTGGCTAAGGCTTAATTCCAATCTAATTTGTTCGCAAATCGGCTTTGAAGGGCGGGGAACCTTGTGGCCCTGTTTTCTTAGTAGCCTCTGTTCAAGCTTAACCGCGACCTCTAGCTCTGACACATCCGATGGATTCTCTTGCATTTGCGTGACAACGTCACGCATCGAGTCTAACTCGTCTTGTTTGTCGTAGATGCGCGCAAGTCGTTCTCTGCTCGGAGTAAGTTCTGATTGCTTGAACCAAAAGACAGCTTGGTCGTTTTGATTAAGCCTTTCTAGATCGCGTGCGAGGTCGTTGATCAATCGCGATCGTTTTCTAGCAATGCTTCGGTGTTCTGATTCTCCGGGTATCGAATGCAGAAGGTGTTCAATAAACTCGGGGTCTTTTCGATCACCTTCGTAATACTGGTGTTGAACTTCACTCATCTGAAGCAATTGATTGATCTGTTCTCGAGCGGTGAAGAACCGACGTTGTTTGCTTAACGGATAGCTTTCAAAGGTGTTGAGTCCAAGGTCGCTTAACACGAACTGGCTTAGGTCTTGGTAAGTATTGGCAAAAAACAGCAACAGCAATACATCAATCACCTGAGATTCGACAACGTAAATGCAATCGAACGATAGGCTTTGGAACTGATCAAAAGCTTGTGGTTCAAGCAACGCTAACAGTTGGTCTTTTTTAGCAGATTTGTTGCTCTTAAGAGATGGGAATACATTAAGCAGTTCTGGCTTGGTGAGTAGGTTCAATCCAAGTTCGATCTGGGTGACTTCCAAGTCATGCTTGTCCGTTGGGTGACTTAACGTAATGAAGCGTGAAGAGTTTAGCTCTTGCAATGCAGTGTCGATATCTGGGATTTCAACATAAGCGAGCTTGTCACTACGAAACCAACAGCCTTTACGAGAAAGTAAACGCACCATTAAGCATTGGCTTGCAACAGAAAGACGTTTGTATTCAGACAACCAACGGCACTCATCGTCACTCAGAAGATCAGGGTAGAGCGTTTGAGCGTGTTCAACCAATCGATTGAAGTTGTCGAGATAATAAGTAGGGGAGAGCTGAGGAGTGGTTTCTATCGTCAATGGAGAAGTCGCTTGATACAAAAAGAGCCTAACCCTAAGGTTAAGCTCTTCAGTAACAAATTCAATCTTTTCTGATGATTAAGCTTGTGATGCTTTTAGTTCAGCAACTTTAGCTTCAGAGATTGGCTTAGTGATGATTGCTAGAACAATACACACTGCCATCATAACTGCAGAGATTGTGTAAGCTAGGCCGTAACCTTCGCCGTTTGCCATTGAGAAACCAACAACTGCTGCACCGATAGCGCCGCCGATACCCCATGCCGTGTATAGCACGCCGTAGTTAGTACCGTAGTTTTTCAGGCCGTAGAATTCAGCAGTTAGTGTTGGGAATACTGCTAGAAGCGTACCGTAACCAACAGCTGCAATTGCTGTACCAATAATTAGCGTGAATTCAGAGTTGAACGTAGCAAATAGAGCCATGTTCGCGCCTTGAAGGATGAACGCAAGAAGTAGAGTACGTACACCACCGATTTTATCTGCAAGCATACCCGCAGCAACACGGCCGCCTGAGTTGAATACTGCAAGGATAGACGCTAGGTAAACTGCGTTTGGCAGGTTAGCTTGAACGCTAGCGATTGTGGTGATGTTACCGATGATCATTAGACCAACAGATGCAGCAAATGCGTACATGATCCATAGAGAGTAGAACTGAGGAGTCTTCAGCATTACTTTCCACGTTAGGTCTTCAGTCTTCTTAACCGCTTTAGGTGCTTGGCCTGCTTTTACTTTAGGCTCAGCTGGCGTGTAATCCGCTGGTGGGTTGTTGATTGTTGCTGCTAGAGGTACAGCGATTGCAAGTACACCAACACCAAGAATCATAAAGCTTGTTTGGATGCCCATACTGTCGATTAGCGCAGAAGTTACTGGTGCTAGGTAAATAGCTGCAAGACCGAAGCCTGCTGCGATTAGGCCGTTAACCATACCTTTCTTAGAAGAGTGGAACCACTTCATTGCTGATGGAGAAAGACACGCGTAACCGAAGCCGATACCAGCACCTGTCATAATACCGAACGTGATGTTCAGCATCATAGGCGTTGTAGCGAAACCAGAAGCAATCATGCCTAGGCCTGTTAGAGCCGTACCTAGGATTAGGATCTTACGTGGACCCATACGGTCTTGTAGGATGCCTGCAACAAGAAGACAAACAGAGAATGTGATAGTTGCAATAGCGTAAGGAGAAGACGCTTCAGCAGCACTCCAACCAGCTTCAGTTACTAGCGCTTTGTTAAATACACTCCAAGCATACAGGATGCCAAGACAAAGGTTGATACAGAAGCCTGCTAGCAGGATACGTGTTGCTTTATCAATCTTGCTCATTTTTATTCTCGGTTCTGTCTTTTGTTTAGTAACAGTCACTCAACGAAAGACGGGTTATTGTCATTGTTTCTTCAAAATTAGTTTGCGTTTATCAACAGATACCGCAAAAGAGCGCGGATTATAACCAATAAAAATGTGATTGGAATCTCTTTTTCCATTTTTGGTAAATTAAATTCACTTTGTTAACAAGTTGTTTTTTGTAAGTTTTTAAATTGTTCTCAACACCTTTCTATTTTGTTCTTTTTAGACGTGTCGCCTTATTATTTCAGGGATTTTTTGGTATTGGTTTTTTAATAGCCACGTATTCCGTGCGGATATCACAGAGTTAGAAATTATTTTAAATAATTTCTAAGGTTAATTTTGTGTAACAAAATAAATTGAAATGGGACTTTTTCTATGTAGGACAAGTGGTAACGGACTTTCTGAAAAATCAACTTGTTAACGCGATGTTAAATGTGGTTTTGTGGTTAATGTTTACACACAAACTGGTCATGTTTTGGGCTTGTGTTCTCCTCAAAAACAAGGAAAATAGTATGCAAAATGAGATTCCAAATTTGAAAGGATGCGTTTCCAGTCTATTGCGAGGCGAGTATTATGAAACTGTTTTTAATTCTATTGATGTCAATTTCTGGTGGTGTAGCGGCAGCTGACCATATTCACTCTTTCCTATTCGGCTTCTATGTTGCGGCTCTAGCTGTTGGTAGTTGCTACTGGCTTGCATTCCGCAGTACGCGTTTCCCACAGTTGGCATTAGTGCTATTGATGTGTGGCTTTTTTGCGAAAATTGCAGTGACTGTTATCGGTGTTTCTTGGGGTATCTCGAACGATATCATTCAATCGCCGTTCATTTTCTCATTGTCATACCTGTTCTTCTTAGTGGTTGTGTCTTACGTTTGGTTTGCATACCGCGATAAATTGACGCTAAAAAAGCGTGCTAAACAGGTAGAAGAATCTCGCAAACAAGCGGCAGCATAATTTGATTTATTCTTAAAAAGCCTTCTTCGGAAGGCTTTTTTGATCCTGCCTACCTGAACTCTATTATTTAGTTATGACGGTAGATAAAAGAAACCCCAGTATGGCGACATACTGGGGTTTCTTGTTATTGAGTCTTTATGAAAAGCGTTCTATTTTTTCATCATCTTCGCGAGATCAGCAAACGGGTTATGCGTAGCTGTTTGGTGATCGTCTAAACGCGCTTTTGCATCAACACCATAACGCTCATGGTCAGTGTATTTTGAGTGTTCATGATCGTGACAGTACAGGCACAATAGTTCCCAGTTACTGCCGTCTTCAGGGTTGTTTGTATGGTCGTGATCCACGTGGTGAACTGTCAGCTCTCTTAAGTTCGAGTAAACGAATTCACGCGCACACTTACCACAAACCCATGGGTACAGTTTTAGTGCTTTTTCGCGGTAGCCTTTCTCTTGGCGAGCGTACGCTGCACTCGAGCCTGTGTAATCAGAAGACATTGCCAAATCCTTATCAATTATAATCCCCCGATTTTATCACAGCTTTCTGGAACGGGCAGGACTGTCGTTGCTAAATGGTACAGTAGATTAACCAACATTGAATGAGGTTCGAAATAGGACACGAATATATGCCTACCTTTTACATGAGCCATCTCGTCAAACGGGTTATGTCTTTCTGGAATAAGCCATGCTTAACAGTTTGAAAATAAATCGTATTCAGGGGTTTTAACCAAGGACATGTGACCTAATATCAGTTTGTGAGACCCTATATTAATAAGGAAATATCATGTCACAACAATACACACCGCCAAAAGTTTGGGTTAACGATGCTGCTGGTGGTAACAAGTGGGCAAACATTAATAGTCCTGAATCTGGCGCTCGATTTGATAAAGAGCTTCCTGTTGGTGACCACGCCTTGCAACTGTATTCTCTTGGTACGCCTAACGGTCAGAAAGTCACTATCATGCTAGAAGAGTTGTTAGCGGCGGGTGTTAAAGAAGCTGAATATGATGCGTACTTGATCAATATTGGTGAGTCAGACCAATTCTCTTCTGGTTTTGTTGGTGTAAACCCAAACTCGAAAATCCCAGCGCTGCTTGATAAATCAGGCAACGAAGATGTGAATGTATTCGAATCAGCTTCTATCTTGATGCATCTAGCTGAAAAATTTGGTCACTTCTTGCCGAAAGAAGGGGCAGCACGCACGCAAACCATCAACTGGTTGTTTTGGGCACAAGGTTCAGCCCCATTCCTAGGCGGTGGTTTCGGTCACTTCTACGCTTATGCGGATGAAAAGCAAGAATACCCAATTAACCGCTTTGCGATGGAAGCTAAGCGCCAACTTGATGTGTTAGACAAGCAACTTGCTAACAACACTTTTGTAGCGGGTGAAGAGTTTAGCATTGCTGATATCGCAATCTGGCCATGGTACGGCAACCTTGTACTGGGCAACCTATATGACGCCGCTGAGTTCTTACAAGTTGAGTCTTACACCAACGTAGTTCGCTGGGCGAAGCAATTAGAAGCTCGCGAAGGCGTTCAACGTGGCCGTATTATCAACCGCTCATGGGGCGAAGCGTGGGAGCAACTTCCTGAGCGCCACTCTGCAGAAGATATTGACGCGGTTTTGAAGCTCAAGCCTTAGGCTTGATTTGATCAACATTGATGTTTTTTTCGAAACGCCATATCTCTATAGAGGTATGGCGTTTTTCTTTAACTAGGCCATAGCAAAACGAAAATAGAGCTTTGAGTTAATGTGTAAATTAAAGCAATTTATTCAATTATTTATGAGTAATGCTCTTTGTTGTGAGGATAAAAAACTATAGTCATCAAGATGGGCCAAATCTATAAAATAACCGTCCATTTAAAATTACGATTAACATCGCTCCATGAAAAAAAACATAATTGCGTTGGTCATTATATCCGCCGCACTTTCTGGGTGTAATGATGATTCACCAACCTACGGTGAGACCCCTGATGTCGTTCCCCCAACGGATCTATTACCTCCAACAGAGGTTATCCCCCCAACGGACATCCTACCGCCAACTGACATTATTCCTCCTACAGATATTGTCCCTCCAACGACTTACATTGGTTCGTTGATGTCGAGTGGAACGATAATATCGGGAGAGGTTTATTGTGATGGTATCAGCCTTGAAAGTGGCACATTCAGTGTTCAACAAGGCGTGAGTTTTAGCTGTACATTAGGCCATCTTAATTTAGGTGACTTTACCGCTCCTTTTCCTGACATTATAGAAAGATCGATTTCAAATGATGGCGTTCCCGCTACATTTGAGTTGACGCAATTACATGGAAAGAACGTCACCAAGGTTCTGCAATCCATTGATGTGTGCGAGACGGAAAGCGAGATATGCCTAAAAGAACTTGATGCCTTTGATATCGAGGATGTGTTCTCACAACTTGATGATCAAGATGCAGTCGATGCGTATTTTTCGTCAAAAGAAGAAGAATCTACCGATGAAGTTGGCAAGGCGCCGAGTTCACACGTAGATACAACCGTCGTTCCTGCTGTTGATCCTAATGCGGACAATAACCTTAACGCGGGCTTTGTTTCTGCAGATGCAGAGTCTACTTATGCTTACAAGCCAAGTGTTGAAGGAAAGGTATTAACGCGCAGTAAGCTAACAGACGAGAATGGTAAACCGATTTCCGGGGTCAGTTTCTTTTCAGCTAACGCGACAGGTGTGACTCATGAAGACGGGGGATTTGAGTACCTATGGGGCGACAGTATTGCTTTTGGTATCGATACGTTTGAGTTTGGTTATATCACTGGCAATCAGATCGCCTACAAATTGTCTGATGTGACCAATAATGTGGTTGAGAAAGCAAATATCCAATCTTTGATTGAACGTTATGCTGTTGATCATGATAGTCACTATGAGATCTCTGAAGAGGTTCAGGGTACGTTCTCAAAGTACCCGAATGTTATTAACGAACTGATTAATCTAACTCTGCCAAACGGTGGGGTAATAGAAGGTACTGACTATGAACTTCCTAATGAGTTTGTTGGTCAGTTTAGCCAAGGGTTAACCGCTGTAATCGATGAGGAGTTACGTCAAACACCTCTGTTTATGGATTATGTGCGCCAACCTGTGATGCTATCTATGGGTTCTGGCCATTATGTTACAGAGTCTCTGCAGCAAATATTCCATAACGTAACGACGTTCCATGTCTTTAACGACAATGGCAGCTTCTATGGTGCGACGGGTTATACTCGTGGTATGCGAGCTCTAAACATTTCGAACAGAGCCTTCCCTGTGATGATGCCGAGAGCTGACAGGAACCGAGAGATTCCTTTTGGAGAGCATCAAGCTTGGACTCGTGAAGGTAAACCTTACATTGCGGAACATCCTCAAATTGCAATGCAACCCATTCCTTTCGTTTCTGAAGATAACGCCACTTATGGTTTTCCATTCGTTACAGCAGGCGAGATCGGCAAGGGTAAGGTTGTGTTCATGGGTAATGGCTTATATCCAAGTATTCTGTCATGCCCGGAAAACTATTGGGCCAATCGCGCATTACATATCGACAGTAACAAACAACTGTGCACTGTTTCGACGTTCGAAAACCTCCAGCATGATGACCACGGCAGCATGAGGTTGTTTTTCTCGAACTTGTTTGAATGGTTCAACAATGGTTCTCCTATTGCGGGGATGAATGCAGTCACCAATATTGGCCAAGCTTATTCAGCTTATCACCATTCCACTATGGGTAAGCAGTACACCTTCTTTGTTAGTCCACAGTATGGTTTTGCATCGGTAGAAAAGCGTGGATCAGGTGAGTTTGATGGATTAGAAGCGACCACTACGCCAATTTTGATTCTTCAGGCATACCCGCCTAAGTTGATTCAAGATGGTATGACCAACCAATTCGTTGCTGACTTAGAAAATCCGAATTTAAACCAAGACGATATTACTGCGCTTATTAACTATGTTAATGAAGGTGGCAATATCTTGTTTATGGATGCGATTCAAACTACTAACCCTGAACCAATTGGACGCTTAGCGGATGCCGCTGGTGTTTCATTAGGTGGTGAGAACGTTACGCCAACGAATCAAGCTTTCTGTGGGAGTTCTTATTACTGCCAAGCGCCATATCCAAATCTTCATGTGAAGAGTGAAAAGGAAATGGTGGTACTAGAGCGCTTTGAAGATAACCAAGGGGAGCCTCCATTCACTGTCAATCAGGATGGTACAGTTGATTGGATCAAAGATGAGTCGAAGATTAAGTTTGAAATACCAACTTATGAAGTTCAAAAGCTAGACGAAGAAGGCAAAGCTGTTTTTGATAAGTCTGGTAAACCAGTCATGGTCACTAAACACGCACGTATTTTTGTTGAATCTGCTGAGGAGAGAGCAGCGGCCATCAAAGAACTGCAATCTGCATTTGCTGGGACTCCTCTTTGTAACAACGAATATGAGTACGAATTTAACTGTATTGAAACTCGTTCTGGAGACGGTGTTACTGTTCGTGGTGCTTATCATCGCGCAGACTTTGATCGCTATGAGGTGAGTGAAGCTGTTGTTGGTAGCATGGTTAAAGCCGCGAACTTGGGCACTAACTTTACTGCCCTTTATGAGCATGAAATTTACTATCGCACGAAAGGCACTCAGGGCAAGCGCCTGTCTAACAGTGAATTGAATCAAGCTTTCGACAACTTGTCTGTTTGGATGTGGAACGACAACGCTTATCGCTTTGAAAGCGATATACAAGATGAATTAGGCTTTAAGCAAGCTGTTCAATTCTTAAATTGTTATACCGATGGCCAACATCAAACAGATACAGTAGAAGCACAATGCCCTGTTGATCTTAAAGCTTCTTTGGTAGCCAATAACATGATCTATGGTGAAGGTGACTTAGTGGGGCAGTTAAACCCTAGTTACCCGTTGAACTATATGGAAAAGCCATTGACTCGTATCATGTTGGGGCGCTCTTTCTGGGATCATAATATTGTTGTTGATACGACAATGTACCCAGGTCGAACTACAGGTGCGTCTTCGTCAAGTTCAGTTCTTATCCAAACTGGTGGTAAGGGCGTAACGTATTCGGCTGGGAACAATCAATCGACAGGTTTATGGGCACCTCAGCTACAAGATGTGACGATTAGTAATGGTGTCGTTGCAACGATCACTGTGATGATGGCGGATGATCTTACAGGCAAGCCTAACCATGAAACCAGTTTGAAGCGCCCTCCACGTATGCAAACTAACTATGCGTACGATGGTTCGAACTTAACCTTCAAGGTTCCATATGGTGGCCTTATTTACATTCAACCGAAAGTAAAAGAGGTTGGTGAAGTCTCATTTATCGTTGATGGCGCGTTAAAAGCTGCTTGGTGGAAAGAGGGTGAGTGGATTAACTCTATTCAATCGGCAGAGGCTCCAATTGCGGAAGTCGACACGGGTTCATTTATCTATACCACGCCTGTTAAGAACATAGAATCCGCTGATTTGGTACAGTTTGCTTCGGACATGAATCGATTCGCTGACGCTGCAAGTGACTTCTACGGACGTGATGAGGTGCAAGATGATGGTTTACACCGTAGGTTCACTTATCCAGAATTGACCGCGTTCCGCCATCGTTTTGTGAATGATGTGCAAATTTCGATTGGTGCTGCTCACTCTGGCTACCCAGTGATGAATTCGAGTTTTAATGCAAACCGTACCTACATCCCAACTAACCCTGTGAATGATTGGTTACTGTGGCATGAAGTTGGTCATAACTTAGCATCTGCCCCTTTCTCAGCAGCGGGCAGTACTGAGGTGACGAACAACCTACTCGCACTTTATATGCAAGAGTTAGAGGGGCGTAACGAAAATCCAGAAATGGATCGTATTAAAACGGATATTAAGAAGGCACCAAAATGGCTAGAGCAAAACGATAGACATGCTTGGTCACATGGTGATGCTGGTTTACGTCTAGTTATGTTCGGGCAACTGAAAATCTGGGCAAAATCGAACTTTGCTATTGATGATTGGTATGGTCGTGGAGCTAGCCAATCTGCGGTTTACGGTGATGATGAAGGCTGGAATATGTTCAAGCTTATGCATCGTAAAGCACGAGGCGATAGAGAAGGTGACTCGAATACGAACTATTGTAGTGCTAGCGAAACTGGGCTTTCTGGTGGAGACCTGATGATGGTGTGTGCTTCTTATGTTTCGAACTATGACTTAAGTGACTTCTTTGAAGCTTGGAACGTAGGTGAAACCTCCATGACTAATGCTGATGGTTCAAAGTCTTACAGTGGAGGCATCAGCGAGAAAGGTCGTAGTTTGGTAGAGCAATTAAACTTGCCGAAACCAAAGGATAGTCCTTTGAAGGTCGACTCTATCTAAGAGGGACAACCATTGTTTAAACTGCTTATTGCTTGAATCAAACGCCACACTTCACTTTAGTGTGGCGTTTTTACAGCCATAAAAGAGATCTATGCGAAAAATCAGGTTAAACTGCGCGTATCATAATTCTAAAGGATGGTGCGATGTACCACGGTCATATCTATTTCCCTCTGCGCTTTGCAGAGCAGGCAGAAACACTGCGTCAGAAAATTCTATCGGAACGTAAAGATGTATTAGAGGTTTTTCCGCTAATCCAGCGTTTGGTTGGCCCACATAAAATGCCGATGTTTGAGATTCACTTTGCTAACAAAGAGTCGGGCATTGTTGAGTGGCTTGAGCAAGAGCGCGGTGATATGTCGGTGCTGATTCACCCAGTAACGGGTGGTGAAGAGACGCTGGATCACACAGTACGTGCGATTTGGCTTGGTCGTGAGCTAGGTGTGTTTGAAGAGACATTAAGTAGCTAATTTAATTCGCGCCCGACAGTTTTTAGCTAATCAACGTTTTTAACAAACATAGCTGCTGTCGGGTGTATCAAAGCTCACTAATTTTCGAGCTATTTCCTTTTTTATACCTAGCTTCTCCAGCTGTTTCCCAGCAACAAAGATACCGCTACCGACACACCTAAAGCGATTAAGATATTGGGTAAGTAAAGTCCCCAAATCGCGACACAAACCGCCACGGTTACCACAGCCCACAATAGTGTTTCTAAAATCCAAGTGCCCATAATATAACTCCTAACTAGATTGTGCGATTAGCATAACCAAGCCAAGGTAAACTTTTGGTCACCATCAACTAACCATTTAGAAAACCGCTACAGCATAACTTTAACGTTGAACTCATTGTTGTTG
Source organism: Vibrio sp. Isolate33 (assembly GCF_022397895.1). Taxonomy (NCBI): domain Bacteria; kingdom Pseudomonadati; phylum Pseudomonadota; class Gammaproteobacteria; order Vibrionales; family Vibrionaceae; genus Vibrio; species Vibrio sp. Isolate33. Next base: position 511,555 of record NZ_JAKEUP010000001.1, on the reverse strand, counting down.
GTTTCATGAGTAAACTGCCAACCTTGGTTTTGACAAACGCGATCAATGAGCTCTAGGCCGATACCAAAAGAGGTTTGTTGTTCAGAGTTGTTTACCATGTTTTCATCTTCCAAGCGGTTGGTTACCTCAAACTGATGTTCTGTCAGTGTGATTCTGATATCTCCGCTACCGCCGTGTTGAAATGCATTTCGGATTAAGTTAGTCAGCACAACCTCAGTTAACTCGCGGGGAAGATTATGTTCTTCTTGAGAAACCTTGATTCGGATATCGACTTCTTTGTTTTTCAAAAGGTAACGTTGGCTTTCAATAATGCTGTCGAGTAGGGGAGCGAGCTTGATTTGCTCATAGTTGGTTTCCATCTCGTTATTGCGGCTCATCCACAGCAGAGTCGTCACTAAGGCTTTCATGTTGGTGGCTGAACGTTGGATTCTCGCGACGGCACGTTGGCCACTGTTAGGAATGCTTTCAGACAACCGAACCAACATATCGCCACTGGCTGAAATGGTGGCAATCGGTGTTCTTAGTTCGTGGCTTGCAGTTTTTAAGAAGAAGCTCTCACGCTCATTGGCTTGGCGCTCACCTTGTACGCTTTTAACCAGTTGAGAAGCCAACTTATCGATCTCTTTGTATCTAAACTGAGTCAGTCCTTCAGTGTTGTTCACATCAAGCGATTCAGACCATTTTGATAAGGTAATAATCGGTTTGGTGACTCGATGTATCAGCAGACGAATGATCAAAAATACCAAGAGTAAAAGAGCGCCAATGGCGATGAAGGCACTGTTTATTTGGTTCACAGATTCAGGTGGGTTGAGTTCGAATAGATTCAAGTAAATCGCTTCATCGTACTCAGAAATGATGTATAGCGATTCGTCTTTTCCAGAAATTTGATGTTTGGCTGCATAGAGGTATTGCCCCGACTCATTGCTAGATGACGCCGCGTAATGTTCATAAATAGCGTCGTTATCAAATGTATCCCAATCAAAAGTTTGTTGAAATTTAGCGGGCAGTTCCGAATAGGTTAGAAAGGCTTGGAATGTCGGATTTTGATAGTCTGGCAGTTGCCCGGTTTCGATGTAACGTTGCTCTGCGACTTCCAGTTCATACAAGAATCCATATTTTGCCGACTCATTAAGGCCAATATGATAACTCTGAGACACCATTAAGCTGTAGATGACCGTCAATAGCACGACAATGCCAAACAAGTAGAGGTAGATGTCGCGCTTAATACTGACTCGATTCATATTTGCCTGTTTCATGACTGCTCCTCATGTAAGACAACACCAATGCCATGAACGGTGTGAATTAGCTTTGAGTCAAAGGGCGTATCAACCACTTGGCGCAGTTTAAATAGGTGCGCTTTCATGCTGTCTGAGCTTGGCATCTCGTCTTCCCAGGCTTCTTCAAGCTTGGCTTTGCTCACCACATTGGGGCTGTTTCGAACTAACGTGACGAGCATTCGCCAGCATACTGGAGAGAGCTTCAATAGCTTGCCGTCTCTAATAGCTTGGTGCTTATCCAAGTCCAATTTGAGATCGGCTACAGACAAAGTCGTCACCGTACCTTGAGCACGACGAACCAGCGCCATCAATCTCATTTTGAGCTCTTCCATCGCAAAAGGTTTCACTAGGTAATCATCCGAACCGACCTCGAACCCTGCGATTTTGTCTTGTAATGTGTCTCTTGCCGTCAGCATGAGAATCGGAGTGGTCACGCCTTGCTGGCGAAGAGATTGGCAGACATCAAGCCCGTCCATTTTAGGCATGTTGATGTCCGTTAAGATGATGTCATAACGCCCCTCTAACGCAAGATTTAACCCGGCACTGCCATTGTAAGCAAAATCGAATTCGAAACCGTCGAGTTCCATATAGTCTGCAATGGCTTCTGCCAAGTCACTGTCGTCTTCAATCAACAGGGCGTTAATGCTCATAAGTGTCCTTACTTTGTTTCTCGTTCTCTTTTCCAAGCCCAGATAGGCGGCTGAATAAGAAGTTGTAGTCTGTAGTTCCAATTTGGCGCGTGCCATAACTGCTGGCACAGTTTAACGTAGCCGTGAAAATATACCTTAAATGGGTTCACAGAGTTGATTCTAGGGAACACACCGTATCTGACTTCTTCCTCTTCTTTGGCGAACGTACCGAACATACGATCCCAAATGATCAATATCCCAGCGTAGTTCTTATCCAGGTACTGTTTGTTGGTCGCGTGATGCACTCTGTGGTGTGAAGGCGTATTGAACACGGCTTCAACAGGGCGGGGCAGTCGCTTAACCGTTTCTGTGTGCAATAACGTTTGGTATAGCTGCACAAAGGTTTCACACATCAGCACGACAAACGGGTTAAAGCCGAGAAGAATTAACGGTAAGTGAAAGAAGAATGGGAAGAACCAATCCAAAGGCCCAAACCTGTAAGCCACTGAGATATTAAAGTAAGGCGAGCTGTGGTGAACTGAGTGTGTTCCCCAAGCTAAACCATTACTGTGCAAGAATCTGTGTTCCCAGTAATACGCTAGATCGGCCAAGATCAAGCAACCAAGAATTGTCCAACCAGATATCGGCAGTTGAGTTAGGCTGAAATTCTCGTAGGCGTAAACAAACGCACCCACATAAGCTAACCCGACAAAGAAAACGGTAACCAATAAGAAGAGCAAGGTGACTAAGTTGGTCGCGCTGTCTCCCAACATGTTCCAACTTAGCTTTTTCTTAAAGGCATAGCGGATAAGCTCAAAGATGAACAGAGCCAGAGCAAGCAGTAGAAAGTTATCATCAACCCAAGTCTCGGTCAGGATGACGCTTGTTTCGGTGAATGTTTGAGAGAGAAAGTTCCCAATGCTATCCATAGTGAAATCCATAACTAAATCCTTTACTGACCATTCTTATAATAGACGTATAACTCGCTAGAATCTGGCAACCCATGCTGATTCAGTTGGTGGTGTTCGATAACCATATCTACCTGTTTTAAGACTGCAATACCTTCCCAAGCCAGCGCTAGCTCCTGCTCAGTATGCCCGCCTTGGTTCAGTAACAAAGTGCCTTCAGACTTGCTTGGAACCTTAATTAAGGTGCTGTTTTTATTTGATGTTGATTGCTGAGTCGGGAAACCAATCGTGACTGTAGCCTTGCTGAAGTCTGAGCTGATGTCTTGATAGATCACGATGACTTTCTGTTGCTCTGCGATCTCCTCATCATTGGCTTCTAGGTTTTGGTAGAAATCGACCCACAACTCTGGAACGTCTTCCAAAGGAATGGTTTTGCTTAAGCCTTGCAGGTAAGTCGCGTTTGCAGTCGCCTGTGGTTTTACTTCTGATGATTGTTTCTTTGAGGGCTTGTTCGTTGATGACTCAGTTATTGGCTGCTCAGTCGATGCATCCGCAATCGCAGGCTGAATATGTAATAGCCCCCAGACAACGCCAGTAATCCCGACTGTCGTGAGTAATGAAGCGAATAATTTCATGCTCTTTCCTTGTTGTTCATTTTTCTTATCAAGGACAGTAAAGGAGTCGAGGTAAACAAAAGGTAACCGAGTGAGCTTTTTAGTTGGCCAACAGCGAATCGGGACACAGCCTATTATTTCTAATACAGCAATTTGGGACACTTTTTTCCATGCCGAATTGGTAATACTGACGCCATATTCATTTATGGGCTCAATAATGCTATTTAAACATCCCATCTCTCTGCTAACGATTATTCGGCTGAATCCATTAAAGGTCGCTGCGACTTGGTTAATGGTTCTGGCTGAAAACGTGATGCTTATTCTGTTGCCACTGTTTATTGGTTACGCTATCGACGGCGTGTTAAACCAAAGCTTTCAGCCTTTGATGATGCTGGCTGCGATTCTTTTTGTGCTGGTGATCATCAGTGTTGTTCGTCGTTTTTACGATACCCGTGTATATGGTGCGATTCGTGTAAAACTGGCGAATATCGTTGAGCGCAATCTGCGCGGTTTATCTATTTCGGCCAAAGACGCGCGACTCACCATGTCGCGTGAACTGGTTGATTTCTTAGAAGACGATTTACCTGCTTTGATGACGGCTGTGGTTCAGCTTGTTGCGACTGTGGTGATTCTCTCCACATTCCATTTCTCATTGGCGCTTTGCATGTTGTTTGCCGGGCTGTCGATGCTCGCGATTTATGGTGTGTTCCACCGAACCTTTACTCGGCTTAACGGCCAATTTAACGATCAAGTTGAACAGCAGGTTCAGTTACTGAGCGGTGTTCGCTTGTCAGCGCTTCGTTGGCACTTTGAGCGACTAAAACAGTGTGAAATCAAACTCTCAGACACCGAAGCGATTGTCTACGGGCTGATCTTTACCGTGTTGTTTGGCGCGGTAGTGGGCAATTTGTGGATGGTGAGTCAGCTTATCGAGCCAACCGCAGGCCAAGTATTCTCTATCGTTACCTACTCACTGGAGTTTGTTGAAACCGCAGTGATGCTACCAATTACGCTGCAAACCCTTTCTCGTCTTACTGAAATCAGTCAGCGACTTAACCACACCTCCGTCCAACAGGCTACCAAGGAGATGCCTTATGAAGTTTAAAAAGCCACAGTCTGTATTAGTCGGTTGTGCGGCTATCTTTGTTGCCTTGATTGTTGTCGATGAATTGGAACCCGAGGCAGCCGAACCAGTGAAGAAACAAGCGGTAATGGCGCCCGTTTCTGTGTTGGAGGTGACACCCTCGCAGCAAGAATCGACGTTAACGGTATTAGGCTTAACCGCTGCTCGTTGGCCAATTCAGCTGAAAGCGTCGAGTAGCGCGCAATTGAAATGGTTAGATGAAAGCATTGAACCGGGAAATTTAGTCAAAAACGGTGATGTGTTAGCAAGGCTAGATACCAGCGCCGTTGATGCTAACTTGGCGCAAGCATTGGGAGCGCTAAAGCAAGCGAAGCTCGAATTGAAACAAGCTCAACATGAACAGACCGTCGCGCTCAAAATGCTCAACCCAAAAACAAGCTCGTCTTTTGCGCGCAGAGAGCCTCAAGTGCTCGCAGCGAAAGCCAACCTGCAACAAGCCAAACAAGCTTACGTAAGTGCGAAGAAGCTAGTGGAAGAGTCAGTTATCACCGCGCCTTTTGATGCGGTAGTCATGAAGCGCCACATTAGCCCTAGAGAGTGGGTAGAGGCTGGGCAAGTGACCTTTGAGTTAGCTGCCAGTGATTCGATTGATATCGAGCTGCCGATCTCTGAAATGCATTGGCAACAAGTGCAAGCTGCTTTGGTTAAGCCAAGTATTCGTGTCGTGAGTCGTTCTGGGAATCAATGGCCAGCGAAGGTGCGTTATGTATCGCCGGAAGTGGATTCGGTGACTCGTCAAAGGCAAGTGGTGCTCTCGGTTGAAAATCCTTACCAAGACAAACCAAGGCTTTTCCCTAATCAGCAGGTTCAAGCCGTGGTTAATTTAGGTCTAAAAGATGATGTGGTAAGCGTACCTCTGAGTGCGATGACACGAGATGGATACGTTTGGACGTTAGACACAGAAGACCGTTTACGAAAAGAGTCGGTAACGCTTATTGGGCAAGGCAGCCAAGAGCTTGATATTCGTTTTAATGATCAAAGTGAAAAGGCTCGCCGCGTGGTGCAATATCCGCTTTCTTCGATGCTAATTGGTAAACAGGTCGCGCCTAGATTCAATGACGTTCATTCTGAAGCCATACTCGCCGGCAAATCTGATGCAACACAGATGAAGGAATCAAGCCAATGAGTTGGATGACAAAATGGTTTATTAATAACCCAGTCGCTGCCAATTTGTTGATGATGGCGATTGTTATTAGTGGTGTGTTGGCGTTTGGGCAATTGCGTGTCGAGTCGTTTCCACAAATCGCACCGTCATCAATCAGCATTACTGTGGCTTATCCTGGCGGCACCGCGCAACAGATCGATGAGAGTGTGACGCAACGAATCGAAGAGTCGATCAGCGGCATTGCTGGCATCAAACAGATCACCAGTCAATCGAGTGCTGGCATCAAACAGATCACCAGTCAATCGAGTGCTGGCGTGTCTAGAGTCGTGGTACGTAAAACCAGCAGTACAGATTTAGACAAGTTGTTGGATGACATTCGTAATCAAGTTAACGCTATTAACGGCTTTCCTGCGCAAGCAGAAAGGCCGCAAGTGGTGCGTAATGAATTTACCAATTTAGCTGCGTTTGTGGTGGTGTCAGGGCCAAGAACCGATGACGAATTACAACCTATTGCCAAGCAACTTGAACAAGCGTTAAAGAAGAACCCTCAAATATCAAAGGTATCAAACTGGGGAACTCGAACGCCTCAGTTGGTCATCGAGCCAGACCCTGATCAACTCAAAGCGCTGGGGCTGAGCTTGGAAGACCTCGCGAGGCTTGTAGAGCAGCGTTCGCTTGAGTCTCGCAGCGGTGAGCTTATCAGTGACAAAGGTCGAATGGTGATTCGGGGTGACGGTTACGCCGATGATTTGCAGAAGCTCAATCAGCTTGTGGTTATCTCTGGAAGCAACGGAAAAATACACTTGGGAGACATCGCCAAGCTGACCCGTGGTTACCAATACAGCGGCTCTATCGTGCGTAACAACGGTTCCAATGCCATTGCTTTATTGGTCAGTACTAGCCAAACCGACAATCTGCTTAAAGTCAGTGAAGCGATCAGCGAAACACTGGAAGCACAACGTGCGATTTTGCCGTCGGATATTGAGCTAAATACCATGGCTGACATGGCACCTTACATTGAAGAGCAGCTGTTTCGTTTGAGTGAAAACGCATGGCAAGGTTTGCTAATTGTGCTGATTTTACTCGGGATATTTCTTGAGGTTAGGCTCGCGTTTTGGGTCGCGATGGGGATTCCGATAGCGCTGACAGGGACCCTTGCAGCAATGAAGTGGTTTAACTACAGCATCAACGACATCACCTTGTTTGGATTTATCTTGGTGCTCGGTGTGCTGGTGGATGATGCAGTTGTCGTCGGGGAAGCAATACATGAAAAACGAACAGGTAACGGCAGTAGCTCTGGGAATTTAAATATAAACGGCCCCTCTAATATAAACGGAAAAACAGCCGCTTGGCAGGGCGTTCATTCCGTTTCGGTGGCGACCGTGTTTGGCGTGCTAACGACCATTGCGGCGTTCTCTCCAATGCTCTGGATTAACAATGAGTTAGCTAAGGTGCTAGCCGGGTTTTCGGCTGTGGTGATCTTCGCTTTGATCTTCTCGCTTATTGAGAGCAAATTTATTCTACCGTCACACTTGGCTCAGCTTTCAGTGAAAAAGCCATCGACCAGTATTTTTGCCAAGGTTCAGAATGCCGCCCAAGGCGGGTTGCAGTGGTTTAATCTCAATATCTACAAGCCAATATTGGAGTTTGCACTTGGCTACAAACTAGCGTCTTTGCTTGGGTTCGTGGCGGTTATCTCGCTGGCTTATGGTATGTGGTCAAACGGTGCAATTCGCAGTGCATTGTTCCCTGAAATTCCGGGGCGTTACATCACTGCGGTTATTGAATTAGAAGATGGTGCGCCGTTGCCACTGCAGCGCCAAGCTTTGCTGCAAGTAGAGAACGCGATGACACAGGTGGAAAAAGGCTTAATGGAAGATTATCTCTTGCAAGAAAAGCCCGTGGTGAATCTACTCGCGTGGTCTGATGGTTATGGTGAAATTGAAGTCACTGCCGAGCTTACCAATGAATCTTTAAGCCTATTGCCGGGTAACTTACTGTTGAAGCGATGGCGCGAAAGCACTGGGGAAATCGAAGGGGCTTACTCGGTGAAATTCAGCGCAGCAGAGGAACCTGCTGGTGGCACATTCTTAACGATCTCTTCCAACGATCGTGAGCTGGCTTCTCGTGTCAGTGATCAGCTAGCAGATGTTTTAGCGTCCTTAAAAGGCGTTTCAGATGTTTACGATGATGGTCAGGACGGTTTACCGCAAGTTCGTTTGGTGTTGAATCAATATGGTCAGCAACTAGGGTTAACTCAAGCCACACTAGCGCAGCTTGCCGGAGAAGCGTTTGGTGAAAGAGAAGTTCATCGTCTATTAGAAAATGGGCAAGAGACCACGGTGCTGCTGCAATACCCAAGGGATGAGCGCAGAACCTTAGCGCAGCTAGAACAAGCCATCATCATGTTGCCGAACGGTGGCAGTGTGATGATGGGAGATATTTCTGAATTTCGTCATGAGCAAGAACCACAAGTGGTTTATCGCCGCGACCGAGAGCAAGTGATTAACCTCTATTGGAAGCAAAACCGTGACCTACAATCACCAGAGAAAACACGTGAGCAACTTGAAGATACGATTGAATCTCTGCAGCAACAATATCCAAGCGTAACCATCAAAGCGGGCGGTGAGTTTGAAGAGATAGGGGAGGTGTCGGATAGCTTTAAATCGGCAATGATTCTGACGTTGCTGATGATCTACATCTTGTTGGCTGTGCCTCTGAAATCCTACTGGCAGCCAATGATCATCATGGCCGTGATACCGTTTGGATTCGCAGGTGCTATTTTTGGTCACTACTTAATGGATTTGCCAATCAGCATTCTCTCAATGTTTGGCATGATGGCCATGACGGGTATCGTGATCAACGACTCGTTGGTGCTGATCACTCGCTTTAATGCTGAATATCGACAAGGTGTGCCATTACAGAAAGCGTTAGTGATTGCAGGTACTAGCCGTTTGAGAGCGATCTTCTTAACCACGATTACCACTGTGTGCGGGCTGTTGCCATTGCTAAGTGAAACTGCGGAACAAGCACAATACTTAAAGCCTGCGGCGGTCTCACTGGTGTTTGGTGAACTGTTTGCTACTGCGGTAACGCTAATTTTGATCCCCGTGCTGCTTGGCCTGTTTTGCCGCAAGCCGCCTCAAGTTGAAAATCTAATTGCACGAGAACTACATGAACAAGATGCATTAGAAGAACTCACTTTGGAGCGCTCGTGATTGATTTTATAAAGGACAAAGACGATAGTGAAGCCAAGCGACCGAATCCAATCAAGTCGACAGAGACAAGAGCTTCTATGCCTGAGAACAAAGACCGTATGACGCAACAGAGTAAACCTGACTATCAATCAGTGCCTGGTTTTAAGTTGGTGCCTGAGATTGCGTTAGTGGAATCTTTACCAGAGCACCTCCAAAAACGTTTTAGCCATGCGCTTACTTTGATGCATGAAGAGTGGGGTGAACGTCGTACTTGGGAAGAGATAGCAACGGAGAGCGCAATTTCTCCTTATCACTTTCATCGTCAATTTACTGAACTGTTCAATGAAACACCGGGGCAGTATTTGAGTCGCGTTCGATTACAAATCGCAGTGGGTTTGTTGATTAATGATGAGCCGTGGAGCGTGATTGAAATTGCTCAGTATTGTGGCTTCTCATCGTCACAGTCTTTAGGTAAGGCGCTTAAACGTGAATTAGGGGTGACGGCAAAACATATTCGAGACATGGGCTACAACGCGACACCTAAGGAGACCGCGGATTTCATTCAGAGATTGGCGCATCCGGGGGTGCAGTCTTCGATGGAACAAGAATTGGTTAAGTCAATGCCGACCGAGCTGGTTTGGTATCCAGAACGCGGTATGCAGAAGCTTAAACTAGACGACCCAGATTGGGATACGGTGTTTGAGATGTATGGTCAGAAATCGACACAACTCATGGGCACTACACCAATAAAGCAGATGAGAAACAAGTGGGACGACATCGATGCTGAAATCGGTAATTGGCAAGTCGCCAGAGACCGTTACGACAAGATCGTTCCAGAAGGTTACTACTTATGTAGCGATGTTTATCTGGTTTCAGATGTGGCTTATAGCACAGCCTTGGAAGCGCTCTTTAATGCGGTTAAGCAGCAAGGTTTACAGTTGGATGTGAATGGCTATTTGGTGGAGATGATTCGCCACATAGATGATGACGATGTGGAAGGAGTGACTTTCTCTTTCCAGCTACCTGTTTTGACTGTTCCGGACCACGAATAATAAAAAAGGCTCCTCAAATGAGGAGCCTTTTGCTTTAAGTGTTTACCAAGAGCTATAGTTTATCAGGCTTAGCCGTTAAACAGAGTTGGGGGATTAAGCCTCTGCAGTCACTTTTGAATCGCTCATCTTTTTAAGAGCAGCGTAACCAAAACCTGTTACCGCTGTACCAGCTGCAATCGCCACCAGGTACATAAGTACTGGAGAGATAGCGCCAGGAATCAGTAGTACGAATAGACCGCCGTGTGGAGCCATTAGTTGTGCACCAAACATCATTGATAGAGCACCCGTTAGTGCACCACCTGCCATACATGCTGGGATAACACGCATTGGATCTTTTGCTGCGAATGGAATTGCACCTTCAGAGATGAAACATAGGCCAAGAACGAATGATGCTTTACCTGCTTCACGCTCGCCTGCTTCAAACTTGTCTTTCACTAGGAAAGTCGCAAGGCCCATACCTAGCGCAGGAACCATACCTGCTGCCATGATAGCTGCCATTGGTGCGTAAGTTTGCGAAGCCAGTAGACCAACACCGAATGTGTAAGCCGCTTTGTTTACAGGGCCACCAAGGTCGAAACACATCATTGCGCCAAGAATCACACCCAGAAGAATCGCGTTAGACGTTCCCATGTTGTTTAGGAAAGTTGTCATCGCGCTCATCACGCCAGAAACAGGACCACCTACGATGTAAACCATCACCAAGCCAGTGAACAAACTCGCAATAAACGGAATGATCAGGATTGGCTTGAGTGCTTCCATAGATTGTGGAAGTTGAACTTTGTCGGCAATGAACTTAGCAGAGTAACCCGCAATGAAACCCGCCGCGATACCACCTAGGAAACCAGCACCTGTAGAACTAGCCAGCATACCGCCGATTAGACCTGGAGCCAGACCCGGACGGTCAGCAATTGAGAATGCAATGAAACCAGCAAGAACAGGAATCATCAGTGCGAATGCAGAACCACCACCGATAGTCATCAGTGCTGCTGCCAGTGTGCCTTCTTCTTTAAACGCTTCGATACCGAATACGAAAGAAAGAGCGATGATCAAACCACCTGCAACAACCACAGGAAGCATGTGAGATACACCAGTCATTAGGTGCTTGTACACGCCTTTCTTCTCGTCAGCAGGCGCTGAATTTGAAGAAGCTGTGTGTTGGTATGGTTTAGCTTCTGCGAACGCTTTTTCCATCTCTTGCTTTGTTTTCTTCAAAGCAGGGCTTGTCGTTGTTTTGTATAGCGCTTTGCCATTAAAACGATCCAGTGGAACATCTATGTCGGCTGCGATGATAACAAGATCAGCGTCTGCGATTTCTTGGTCTGTCAGTTGGTTCTTCGCACCTACAGAGCCGCGAGTTTCCACTTTGATTTGGTGACCTAGGCGTTTGCCTTCTGCTTCAAGCGCTTCAGCTGCCATAAAGGTGTGTGCAACACCCGTTGGGCAAGCGGTAATCGCTACGATCTTTTTGCTGCCCGTCGCTGGTGAAGTGCCAGTAACCGCAACTGTTTTTTCAACTTGAGAAGCGTCTAATACCGTTGCTTCTGTTACCGCTTTCTCTAGAAATGCTTTTGCATCTGCAGTGCATTCAGAGATAGCCGCTTGATACACTTTCTTACCGACAAAACGTGCTTTATCAACGTTTGTGTTAGCTGCGATAACCACAACGTCGCTGCTGTCGATAGCGTCTTGCGATACTGGAGATTCAGGTAGCACGCTTGATTGACATTCAATAGCAGCGTTCCAACCCAGTGCTTTTGTCGCTTGCTCTAACAAGCCTGCGGCGATGATGCTGTTTGCTACGCCACTTGGGCAAGCTGTGATAATGGTAATATTCATAATAAACCTTTTGTCCTATTTGCTTGTGTCTAACTGGCTAGTTGGAGCACTAAGCGCCTGTAATTGGATATTTTGTAGTACTGAATCCAGCTCTTGTTGGCTGGTGATGCCCACGCCTACCTGTGAAACTGCTAGAGCAGATAGGGCGGTTGCGAATTTAATAAGTTCTGGTTTTGGCATCTGTTGCATGTGACCCCAACATAGGCCAGCAACTAAGGTGTCGCCTGCGCCTACTGTGCTCACCACTTGCATACGCGGCGGTTGAGCATGCAACCATTCACCTTGGTTTAGCCACATCACGCCTTCAGCGCCAAGTGATACCACGATGTTATCGATGCCTTTTTCACTCAGGGCTTGGCCTGCGTGTTGGCATTGGTCACGAGTTGTCAGTTCTGCATTGAACAGCTGAGACAGCTCTTCGTCGTTTGGCTTAATCAACCAAGGCTGAGCATTGATACCGGCTTTTAGTGCGTCACGGCTGCTGTCGAACAACACTTTTTTACCTAGGTCACGCAAGCGTTGTACCCAAGAAGCGCAAAGCTCTGGCGATACGCCTTGTGGCAAGCTGCCTGCAATCACGAAGTATTCGTGGTCTTCAGCCAGTTCTAGCAAGGTTTCTTCAAACGCTTTAACAGCGTCAGCATCAACAGGAACGCCTGGGAAGTTGATGTCGCTAACTTGGCCAGAGTTCTCAACCAGTTTTACGTTGATACGAGTCGCGCCATCAACACGGATGAAGCGGTCAGTTGCGCCCATCTGTTCGAACAGTTGGCAGAAGGCTTCTTCGTTATTGCGACCAAGGAAGCCAGTCACGGTTACTTTAGCGCCAAGCTCTGAAAGCACTTTTGCTACGTTTACGCCTTTGCCTGCTGCATGCAGTGAGCCTTTGTTTACTAGGCTAACTGAACCTACATTTAGTGCGTCGATAGCACCTGTCAGGTCTAGAGCAGGGTTAAGCGTAACGGTAACGGCTTTGATTTGTTTATCAGACATATCGATTCCTTAACCTTCACCAAGGCCTGAAGCGATAGCTTTGCCAATCGATTCAAGTGCTTGTGCTGCATCGTCACCTTCAGCAACAAACTGAAGCTGGTGGCCGTGTTTAACGCCAAGTGCGATGACTTTCATCAAGCTCTTCGCGTTCACTTCTTTTCCGTCGCCATCTAGGTTTGAAACGCGGATTGTTGATTCAAATTTCTTCGCTTCAGCAACCAACATTGCACCCGGGCGAGCGTGTAGGCCGTGTGCGTTTTTAATTTTGAATACTGCGCAGTTGTCATCGTCTTGAGAGGCTGTAGAAACCGCTTCACCTTTTAGAAGGCCAATTACTTGTGCTGCATCTGCAGTCAACAGTTGTTGTTGCTTACCTTCGAAAACCATCTTGCTTAGGTTTGCCAGAATAGATTGGTGCGCGCTGTTACAAGCTGCGAATGCGACTAATGCTTTCACTGGTGTGCCTTCGTACTCACAGTGGTTTGCTGTTGAAACAAACGATACGCCAGTGCGAGTTACGCCTTTATCGCTGCCCAACAACCACAGGCCTTGGCCTAGGTGAGTCGGTGTTTTTGTTACTAGGTCAGCAACGAATGCGTTGTCTGTGCAACCTGTGTTCTTAAGTAGGCCGCCCGCAACTGCAGACATTTGAACCATGTCGCTTGCAGGGAACAGTAGCTGAACCAAAGAAGCGTCTAGGTCGGCTTCTAGCTGAACTTCGCCATTAAGTAGGGCGATGATTTCGTCTTCTGATTTCGCTTGCTTTAATTTCTCTTCAACACCGTCTGCCGCTAGAACCTTTGTTAGTTGCTTAAGGATGCCTAAGTGCTCGTCAGATTTCGCAGCAATACCAATTGCTACGTAAACACGGTTGCCGTCTGCCCAATCAATGCCTTCTGGGAAGTGGTGAACGGCTACGCCTGTCTCTTTTACTAGGCCACGCGTGTCAGTGGTACCGTGAGGAATCGCGATGCCGTTACCTAGGAACGTTGAGTTCTGGTTTTCACGGTTCAGCATTCCTTCAACGTAGCCAGAGTCAACTAAGCCTTTCGCGGTTAGGTCGCCAGCAATGTTCTGGATAGCTTTGAATTTGTCATCGGCCGTTTGACCAAGAGTGATGTCAGATTTTGATAATTTAAGCATGGTGCCTCTTTAGCGTATCGCTTGAGAATTTGTGTATCGCTACGATTCAGTCTAGAGCAAGATTCATGGAGCTTAATTCTTTGCTTGCTCTTTGCTTTATGTTTGCTGAATCGGTTCAGCATTCAGTGTAAAAAAATTCAGCAAAGCCGATTTTGGTTTTCAAAATAGTTTTGCTGCGTGTCGTAATTTCAGTTTCGTTAACAACGAGAAGTTGAATTACAACAAATGACGCTCAATCCATTCAAAAGGATGATTGAAGTCACTTTTCAGATTTTGCTGAATCCTTTCAGCTTTTATACTGAATCGATTCAGCATATAATTCAACTAATCCAAGGATCAGAAGATTGGTTATATGATCCTACGCACAAAATACAGGTCACCCATATGACACTAGATGAAATTGCCAAACTAGCCGGTGTGTCGAAAACCACAGCCAGCTATGTGATTAATGGCAAGGCGCAGAAATACAGAATCAGTGAGAAGACGCAGCAAAAAGTGATGGCGGTGGTGGAAGAGTATAACTACCGTCCAGACCATGCTGCTTCGTCGTTGCGTGCTGGTAATAGCCGTTCATTTGGTTTGATTATTCCTGATCTGGAAAACAGCAGTTACGCGCGTTTAGCAAAATTGATAGAGCAGAACTCACGTAAAGTGGGCTATCAAATCCTGATTGGCTGCTCAGATGATGATGCAGAAACCGAACGTAAAGTAGCCGAAGCTTTGGTGAGTCGTCGTATTGATGCCTTGTTGGTGGCAAGCTCAATGCCAGACGCCAATGAGTTCTACTTAAAGTTGCAAAACTCGGGCACGCCTGTGATTGCGATTGACCGTCCGTTAGACGATGAACACTTCGCTTGTGTGATCAGTGAAGATTTCGAAGCCGCGTTTGAACTGACGCATTCTATTCTTGATGACAGCATTCATAGTGTTGGTTTGATAGGTGCACTGCCAGATTTAAATATCTCACGCGAACGTCAGCTAGGTTTTGAAGCCGCAAATAAAGCGCATACTCAACAAACAGGGCTGACAGAAAACAAGCCGATGGTTGTGGGTTATGGTGAGCACTTTGATCGTGAATCCGGTCGAGAAGTGTTTGAAGAGTGGATTGCTAAAGGTACAGTGCCCGATGCGATTGTGACTATGTCTTACACCTTGCTAGAAGGTGTATTGGATGTGATGGTTGAAAAACCAGAGCTGATCAATCAAGTGAAACTGGCAACCTTTGGTGATAACCGCTTATTGGATTTCTTGCCTTTCAAAGTTCATTCACTGCCGCAGCAATTTGAGGTCATCGCAGACAGTGCATTTGCTTTGGCATTAAATGCGTCGGCTAAGCGTTACCAAGCGGGTATCGAGCTTGTGCCAAGAAGCTTAGTCAAACGAGGCTAGCTTTCGTTTAACAGTTAGTCAGAGCTTAACGGCTAGCTTTTGTTTAACCGTTAGCTAGAACCAAGCAATAAGACTAACTCTACGATAGCGACAACGCCGAGCAATAGAGCCAACACCTTCCAGAACTGAATAGGGTGGCGGTTTATCAAAGGTTGCTTGGCTTTGTGCTTCATTAGGTTTTGATTGGGTGTGTAGAGGTCTGCCACAAAATCGCCTAAAACCTGATATCGCTTGGTCGGTGATTCTGCACACGCCTTTTGCAAAACTAAATCAATCCAAGCCGGTAAATCCGTTCGTTTTTGTGTCAGCGGTTGGTATTCCCATTGATGATGGCGTGATTGCTTGAGCGATTGCGCGCTCATTTCAGAGTAGGGTAATTCGCCCGTTAGCATTTCATAACCGATTACCGCGATAGAGAACAAATCCGAGCTTGTCGTAGCTGTGTTGTACTTAATGCTCTCTGGTGCAATGTAATTCACCGCGCCGAGTGGCGTTGGGTCTTTGTCTGTTTGTTCTCCCTCTTCAATTCCTCTTACTAACACCGCACCAAGGTCGATGATCTTGATGTCGCCATCGCGCTGAATCATGATGTTTTCTGGTTTTAAGTCTCTGTGCACCATGTCGGCTCGTTGCAATACACGAATGCCTTGAGTGATTTTCTCGAGTATCTCACGCACTTGTTCGAGCGAGGGCTTAGGGTTGTCGTACATCCACTGCCTTAGCGTGACACCTTCAACCAATTCGCAAATTTGATATAGGAATTGAGAGTGTTCTGGCGTTGGGTAAACCTTCATGACTTTCTTATTTTTCAATAGCATGCCAGCCCATTGCTCGTTAAAGAAAGCCCTTAGCTGAGCTGGGTCATCATGGTATTGAACCGAAGGTACTTTGAGGACGAATTCGGTTTGTGTCTCTTTCTGCATCACACGATACACATGGCTTCGAGTGCCTGCATATAACACCTCAAGTACCATAAAGTTGTCGATGCTCTGGCCAAGCTTTAGCGCTGGTGGAATCGCGCGCTTAGAGAGCTTTTCGTGAAATTCGATTAATGACGGTGTAGGGAGGTGAGTAACTTCGACAATCAAGCAGCTCACATTGTCTGCACTATTGTGGCTTAACGCTGTGTTACAGATGGTTTGAGCCGCGTGTTCGAAATCTGCACCGGGTTTATCGATGTGCTCTTTAAACGTGTTAGGGGAAACGAACTCATGCACACCATCCGATGTGAGGATAAAGCGGTCATTCTTCTTGATGGGTAAGGTTTGATAGTCAACGTTGAGCTGATTATCCATGCCCAATGCTCTGGTTAAGTAATGCTTCTGTCCCATGTTCTTGCGAGTGTGGTCGCGGGTCAGTTGGCGTAATTCTCCATCTCTTAGCAAGTAAATGCGGCTGTCACCAACATGGAATAGATGAGCGGTGTTCGATTTCAATATCACACAGCTGAAAGTCGATACTAGGGCATTGTGGTTAACTTGCTGCGAAGGGTGAATGTGAGAAACTGAGGTGTTGAAGAGCCAAGAATTGAGCGAGGTTAGGACTTTTTGCGCCGAACGCTGAATACTCCAACTTTGTGGGGTCGCGTAATAGTCGTCAATAAACTGCATCACACTGGTGTGACTGGCTTTCTGGCCGTGTTCACTGCAACTGGCACCGTCGGCTATGCAGGCAACACTGCCTTTTAGTTCTTGCTCTACGCGAGTCTTCGGGTGTTTTACAATGATGGCGTCTTGGTTTTCATCACGTACGCCTTTATTCGAATAACCACCAAACTTCAAAGTCAGTTGGTTATTGGTTTCTGGCTTGATGACTTGCCCTTGGCTGAATGAAATCGTCATAACTGGTCTTCTTCTTAACTGGCCGTTTTCTCGTCTGCTTAAGAGCAAACCTGAGAAAGAACAAAAGCTCTAGCGAATGCAGAGCCTTTGAACGAAGTAACCGAGTGTCGCAAGCCCGGTTACTTCTCCCGATTCAATAAGTGATTAGCTCGAGACGTTAATTAGCGTCACGCTACCGTCGTCGTTCACTTCGGCAATTTGACCGTTGGGTTCTTCCATGAACATCAGAGTAACGAAGCCGAGAACCGCCGTTGCAGCAATCACTAAGAAGAAAGTTTGGTAACTTACGAATGAAAGTACCGTTAGGTAAACCACCGCACCCACGTTACCGTAAGCGCCTGTCATACCTGCAATCTGGCCTGTCATACGACGCTTAATCAGTGGTACTGTCGCAAACACCGCACCTTCACCCGCTTGTACGAAGAAAGAACATGCCATTGCAGCAACAACCGCTAGCCATACAGGCCATGTGCTGTCTACTTGACCCATTGCGAAGTAACCCACAGCCAAACCTGCTGTTAAGATAAGTAGCGTTGGTTTACGACCGAATTTGTCCGAGATCCAACCGCCACCTGGGCGAGACATCAAGTTCATGAAGGCGTATGCCGAAGCCACCATACCTGCTAGAACTGGCGTTAATTCAAAAGTTTCAGAGAAGAACAGAGGCAGCATAGAAACTACCGCTAGCTCAGAACCAAAGGTCGCGAAGTAAAGAACGTTCAGTACCGCAACTTGCTTAAATTTGTACTGGTGAATCTCTGGCACTTCTTCTTTAAATACGTTCTTGTTTACTTTCCAAACCTGAGATACTTCGTAAACATACAGGGCAGCAAGCACTACATACACACCGTAAACTGCTGTGTCTGAAAGCATGCCAATACCTGATGGAGACAGTTTCCAAGCCAGTAGAGCCAGTGCCGCGTACATAGGGATCTTCATGAAGAGTAGAAAGAAAAAGTCACCCTTAGACGTCACTTCCATTGCTGTTACTTGAGCAGGCTTGAAGTAAGTAGAACCTTTTGGCGTGTCGGATACGTTTTTGTAGAACACCACTGAGAACAGTAGGCTCATTACACCTGTGATACCGACCGCATAACGCCAGCCTTCATCACCGCCAAATACCAATGCCAGTGTAGGAAGTGTGAATGCTGCCGCAGCTGAACCAAAGTTACCCCAACCACCGTAGATACCTTCTGCAGTACCTAATTCATTGTGTGGGAACCATTCAGAAACAAGGCGAATACCAACCACGAAACCTGCACCGATGAAGCCCAGTAGGAAACGAGCGATAGCGGCTTGAATGAAAGAATCAGCCAGTGCGAACATGAAACACGGGATCGAACAGATCGCGAGTAGCAAAGAGTAGACGAGCCTTGGACCATAACGGTCGGTGAGCATACCAATGGCGACACGCGCCGGAATGGTTAAGGCAACGTTTAAGATAAGAAGGGTTTTGATCTCTTCAGTGGTCAATCCTAGGCTGGTTTTTACCATTTGTAGCAGGGGTGCAAAGTTAAACCACACTACAAACGTGATAAAAAAGGCCATCCAGCTAAGGTGTAAGACCTTCATCTTACCTGTAAACGAAAACAGCGAAAATTTTGAGTTATCCATGTTTTAAATCCTTTAAATATGGAAAGAGTCTAGAGTTATCTAGCCGTCCACATGCCAACTCCGTAGCTTGCCTAGACTGTTAATTATAGGCGGCTAAGGCATGTTAATGGGTGAATTTGAAAGTACAACCTTTTAGTTAGGCGATAACTTGTTGTTAGTTGAACACTTGTTGCTAATTGCTAACTAGTCGTCAGATGATTAACTTGCCAACGCTTCGGGTGCCAGTACTTGAATCTGATTGCCTTGTCGGCGCACTTCAAAACGGGTTAGGGCATGTTCAGGTTCTTCCAAACAAGCGCCAGTCTCTAGATGGTAATGCTGCTTGTAGAGCGGAGAGGCCACATAGGGTTCTCCACTTAACGAGCCGATAATGCCGCGAGACATAACGTTGGCTTTCCCCACAGGGTCGAAATTCGATAGGCCATAAAGCTTGTCGCTGCGTTTGCAGTAAAAGATGGCGACTTGATGATCAGCTACTTTGGCGCACACACCCGCATTGGGTGACAGTTCCTCTTGCGAGCAAACAGTGGTCCAGTTTTCCATGACAGTCTCCTTGTCAATTTGTTGAGTCTTTGATTTTGTTCCATTTCCTAAAAAAGAAGGCCGTAAAGAAGGTCGCTAGCAGCATGTTGCCGAGATCGAAGGTGCTGCTAACGACCAAACTGGCTACGAGACTTCCGTAATTTCAATCTGTTCAGTGCTGTTTAACGCTTGGTTACGTTCCGCTTCTTGGTCGGTGTTGACCGAAGGTTTCGGGAAGCGTTGTTCGCGCTCTTTAATGAACGAGAGGCTAGAGTCCATTTCTTCACTGTTGATGTAGTGTTGGAAGCGCTTCATCTTCACTGGATTCTCGATAGTGGTTTTCCACTCACACTGGTAGTTTTCGATGTTGAGCGCGATGTCGGCTTCTAGCTCAGCGGCGACACTGAGTTTGTCTTCAATCACTACCTCTTTGAGATACTCCAAGCCACCCTCTAAGTTTTCCATCCAAACAGAAGTACGTTGCAGGCGGTCAGCAGTACGTGTGTAGAACATCAACACGCGGTCGATGTATTGAATGAGAGTTTGCTCGTCTAAGTCGGTCGCGAATAGGTCGGCATGACGTGGGCGCATACCGCCATTACCACATACATAAAGGTTCCAACCTTTGTCTGTGGCGATAACACCGATGTCTTTTGATTGAGCCTCGGCACACTCACGAGTACAGCCAGATACCGCAAATTTGATCTTGTGTGGTGAACGCAAGCCCTTGTAGCGGTTCTCTAGTTTAATCGCGAGGCCAACACTGTCGTTAACGCCGTAGCGACACCACGTGCTGCCCACACAAGATTTCACCGTACGAACCGACTTGCCGTAGGCGTGGCCAGTTTCAAAGCCCGCATCAATCAGCTTCTTCCAGATAGCCGGCAGTTCATTAAGTTGAGCACCAAACAGGTCGACACGCTGACCGCCAGTGATCTTGGTGTAAAGGTCGTATTCCTTAGCCACTTCACCCAGCACAATCAGTTTGTCTGGCGTGATTTCACCGCCTGCAATACGTGGAACCACTGAGTAGGTGCCATCTTTTTGCATGTTGCCAAGGTAGATGTCGTTGGTGTCTTGCAGCTCGATGTGTTCATCTTTAAGGATGTAATCGTTCCAGTAAGAGGCGAGAATCGAACCGACCGCAGGCTTACACACGGTACAACCAAGGCCTTGACCATGAGATTCAAGCAGCTCATCGAATGTTTTGATCTTATTGACGCGGATAATGTCGGTCAGTTCTTGGCGAGAATAAGCAAAGTGCTCACAGATATCGTTCGATACTTCTACGCCTAGGTTGCTCAGTTCGCTGTCGAGTACTTGTTTCGCTAGGGCAGAACAACCACCACAACCTGTAGACGCGTTGGTTGTCTCTTTCAATGCAGACATTGTGGTGCAACCTGCTGACACCGCTTCTTTGATATCGCCTTTGGTCACATCGAAACATGAACAAATCACGGCGCTGTCTGGGAGGGCTTCGACACCCATTGCGCTGCCTGAGTCGTCAGCAAGGTTTGGAAGAATCAGTACAGAAGGGTTCTCTGGTAGAGGCATATCATTTTGCTTGATTTGCAGCAGTGAACCGTACGCGTCTGCATCACCGACTAATACGGCACCGACGATCTTCTTACCATCAGCAGAGACAATCAAACGCTTATAAACCTGTTCAATTTCATCGTTGTAGGTGTAAGACTGAGCGCCTTCGGTTTTGCCGTGCACTTCACCAATACTGGCTACGTCTACACCCAGTAATTTAAGCTTGGTGCTCATGTCGGCGCCGGTAAAGCTGCTCTCATCTTCACCATTAGAAAGGATATGACTTGCAGCCACCTTCGCCATTGAATAGCCCGGAGCCACTAAGCCAAAGATCTTGTTGTCCCATAGGGCACATTCACCAATCGCGTACACGTTGTCGAGGTTGGTTTGGCAGTTGTCGTCAATCACAATGCCGCCACGTTCACCAATGGCGATGTCAGAGCTGCGAGCCAGCGCATCTTGCGGGCGAATACCTGCAGAGAACACGATCATATCGGTTTCCAGATGTGTACCGTCAGCAAAGTTCATGCGGTAGCGAGACGTTTCACCCGCCACAATTTCAGAGGTCGCTTTCTCGGTGTGAACTTGCACACCCAAGTCTTCAATTTTACGTCTTAGTAGCGCACCGCCACCATCATCCAATTGAACTGCCATCAGGCGAGGAGCAAACTCAACCACATGAGTTTCTAGGCCAAGGTTCTTAACCGCGTTCGCTGCTTCCAAACCCAGCAAGCCACCACCAATGACCACGCCCGATTTGCTCTGTTTACCCGATAGCTCAATCGCATCGAGATCTTCAATCGTACGGTACACATGGCAGTGTTCCTGATCGTTACCCGGAATCGGTGGTACAAACGGGAATGAACCCGTTGCAAGAATCAGCTTGTCGTAGCTTTCAACGTGGCCGCTGTCGGTAATAACCGTTTGATTTGTTGTATCAAGCTCAGTGACTTGTGCGTTAATCAGATACTTAACGCCGTTTTCTTGGTAATAAGCTTCGCTTGTTAAAGCCAAATCGTCGGCTGTCTTACCGCTGAAGTAGGCCGTAAGTTGAACACGGTCGTAGGCAAGGCGCGATTCTTCACTGAAGGTAATAACTTCATATTGGTCTGAATCAGCTTGAATGATGTTGTCGATAAATTTGTGGCCAACCATGCCATTACCAACGACGACAATCTTTTGTTTGCTCATAGTAAATTCCTTTTTTGCTGGCTTCCTAGCGTTTCTAAACTGCCCACTCTCTGGTGGATAATGTGCTGTTCTTCCAATGAACTGAAAACTGTAAATTTTGAGTTGTTGGCAAATAGGGCAGCAAGTAGGATGCCAGATAAAAATAGATATCGAGAAAAATAAAAATAATCATTTAAATCAGTAGTTTAATTAAATTGCAAATGGCTCAATTACCCCTAAAGTGGTAGATTTAAAAAAGAGAATATTTATGAAAATGAGCCTTTGTGGTGCAAAATTGATCAACATGGTGCAAAAATCTCAATATTTCGCTAGTTACATTTAATTAACATTATTTTTTGTAAGTGATCTTATTTTAAGTCTTTGTAAATAATGGTTATTTTTCTTGTTGTGGAAAGGTGTAAATAGTGGCGTGCAAATTGCTGTAATTAAAAAGACAAAATTTCATGGCTGAGCAAGGGTAACAAACGACGCTCTGTTCGCTAGATGAGAAACATAAGAACATTGCACGAGGGAAGAGTGATGAGTTCAAACAAGGATTGGATTAAATCAACGTGTGCTTACTGTGGCGTAGGTTGTGGCATTGAAGTGAGGCCCACTTCTTCGGGGAAACTGGAAGTGCGTGGCGATAAAGACCACCCATCGAATTACGGCAAGCTGTGTACTAAGGGCGCAGCGTTGGGCGACACCGTGACGCCAATTGGCCGTTTAACTCAGCCGATGCAGCGAGTAGAGAACGAGCAACAGCAATTGCCTTGGGGCGAGGCTTCACAATTGGTGGCAGATAAGTTTGCCCAAGCGATTAAAGAACATGGGCCAGATTCGGTCGCCTTCTATGTATCAGGCCAATTGCTGACTGAAGACTACTATGTCGCCAACAAACTGATGAAAGGTTTTATTGGTAGCGCCAACATCGACAGTAACTCTCGCCTTTGCATGGCATCGAGTGTGGTTGGGCATAAACGTGCGTTCGGCACCGATACCGTTCCTGTCTGTTATGAAGATTTAGAACAAGCAGAAGTCGTCGTTATCACTGGCTCAAACCTCGCTTGGTGTCACCCTGTGCTATTCCAAAGGTTAAGAGCGGCCAAACAAGCCAACCCTGCATTGAAAGTGATCGTGATTGACCCGCGTTATACCGATACCTGTGAAATTGCCGACATGCACTTGGCATTGGAGTCAGGCTCAGATGTTGCACTGTTCAATGGTTTGCTAGCCTATTTAGATGATAACGACCAGCTTGACACTGACTACATTGAACATCACACCCAAGGCTTTACTGAAGCCATTCGATCCGCAACGCATTACCGTTATACAGAATCAGGTTGGGGCGACAAAAGTGTTCCCGAACTAACAGGGCTTACAGAGCTGCAACTCGAACAGTTCTACAAGTTGTTTGCTTCTAATGAGAAAGTGCTCACCATCTATTCCCAAGGCGTAAACCAATCCACACAAGGGTGCGACAAGGTAAACGCCATTATTAACTGCCATTTAGCGACCGGAAAAATCGGTAAACCGGGTATGGGGCCTTTCTCAGTAACAGGCCAGCCAAACGCAATGGGCGGCCGAGAAGTGGGTGGCTTAGCCAATACCTTAGCGGCGCACTTTGAATTTGGCGATCCGCAGTCACACCAAACCGTCAGTGAGTTTTGGCAAACTGACAGCTTAGCGACTCGCGCAGGCTTAAAAGCCATCGACCTATTTGATGCGATGAACGACGGTAAGATAAAAGCCGTGTGGATCATGGCAACCAACCCAGTCGTGAGTTTGCCAGATAGCGAAAAGATCAAAACCGCATTAGAGAAGTGCCCGTTTGTGGTGGTGTCGGACTGCATTGCCGATACGGAAACCACACGCTTGGCCGATGTGGTGCTACCCGCGCAAGGGTGGAGTGAAAAGTCAGGCACAGTAACCAACTCGGAACGTCGAATCTCACGCCAACGCCGAGTGTTACCAAGCCCTGGAGAAGCGAAACCTGATTGGTGGATCTTAAAAGAAGTCGCACAAAAAATGGGATTCAAAGACCAGTTTGATTACCGCCACGAAGGCGAGATTTTCAAAGAGTATTGCGAGATGACGGCGCTCGGTAATGAAACAGGTAAAGCGCGTGACTTGTGCTTAATCGGTCTTACTCAGTTAGATGAGAAAGGTTATGGTGAACTCACTCCACAACAATGGCCAGTGCTCGAATATCAACCAGAGATCATTGAACAGCGCATGTTCACCAATGGCGAGTTCTTTACTGAATCTGGCAAAGCGCAGTTTATTGCCGTTGAGCACGACAAGCCGATTGCTGATACCAGTGTCGAATTCCCACTTATCATGAACACAGGCCGAATCCGAGACCAATGGCACACCATGAGCCGCACGGGCTTAGCCGCAGGTTTAGGTGAACACACACCAGAACCCTTTGTTGCCATGCACCCAGATACCGTTGCAGAGCTTGGTTTAGATGAATTTGGGCTAGATGCCTTCAACCAAGCGATTATTAATCCGGTAGTGAAAGTGCGCAGTGCACAAGGGGAGTGCCAAGCTCGTTTAGTGGTAACCAAAGAGATGCGCCGGGAACAAGTCTTCATGCCTATCCACTGGAACGCCCCGACCGCCAAAGACAGCAAACCATGTGATCTGATTTTACCTCATACCGATGCCGCATCAGGCCAGCCAGAATTCAAACACACACCCGTTGTCGTAGAGCCTTGTGGCTATCGCAGTGAAGCCGCACTGGTCAGTGACAAGGTGATGGATTGCAGCGGCTTTGATTATTGGGTACGCCAAAGAGTGGAAGGCGGTTTTCTGTATCGCATCTCATCATCTAAGAACCCAATGGAGTTGGTGATTCAGCTTGCCAACACCCTCGATGCCTTACCAGAGCCCAACGCAGAGGCGATTAAATCACTCCATTACCACGGCAATAAATCATTCAAGAACTACGGCTCAGCCAAGCTAGGTCAATTTGGCGTAAAGCAAGCCTTTGTGGTGAACAGTAAGCTCGACCATCAAAGTATTGATTGGCTGGTGGAGTGCCTAACACGAGAAGCCGATGAAGAGTTTGAAGCCGAGTTTTTGAGTACCATGGCGAAGTAGCCGACTACCTCTAACCTATTAATACCTAAAGTTAAGCGCCGACAATAACGTCGGCGTTTTCGTTTTTAAGTATGCGGTACCGATTGGTTAAACGACAAGTTTCACATATTATGCTTACGTGTTGGTATGTCGTTCTGTAATTTTCAGGTAGAGGTAAGTTGATGTCTAAGTTAGCCATTTCTAAGTTCTTTGAGCATAAACTTGAGGCTCCGCTTCATAACACCGTGTGGTCTTGGGGAAGTGAGAACGCCAAAGGGATTTACCTACGAGCATGGAACCGCACTAAAGTCGGAGATAAGTTCGATATTGCTAACAGCAGCATGGAAACAGACAACGATGGTAGAACCCGAGCGGGTGGAGTAGAGCGCGCTAAACACGTTAAAGCTATTGACCAAGGTAAGCCGGGTTACATTGTTGCAATAGACGGATACGTAGATGACGCAGGCAAATCTCACATTGTCGATTACAACGACAAGGTCGTATTTCGCATTTTATCGCTAACAGTGAACGAGCAGGGCAAAACGCTAGCCGAAGTCGACTACGACAACCCGATACTCATTGAAGCGATTGGCGAAGAGACCGACGTAGCTGCGATTATGGAAAGCCTTGAAGATAAACCCAAAGCCCTTACCACATTAACCAAGGCTGAAAAGCTCGGTTGGCAAATAACAGGCATGAACGACCACGGCGTAACCATTCTACTCAAAGGCAAGAAAACCGGCCTTATCTCATACACTGGCGAATTCAGCGCTGCTTAGGAGTGACCATGTATAACCAAGGCGACCTGTGCCCACACTGCGGCTTAATCATCATGCTACCTACAGATATTGAACCAAAATGCCTAGGATGCGATGAAGAGGTCAACGATCAAGATGACGACTAACTCACACATTGAGCTACTTTCTATATTTTGCGGAGACTATATGGAATTTTTCTGCTTTTTGTCATGTTTGATAAAGAAGTAATCAGGTAAGGTTCTGTTATTAAATGAGTTATTAGACAGTTCCTGAATTGTTTAGATTACTAGACAGAATTATTCTGTCTAATATAGCTGTTAGGCTTTTAATCGAGTAATGGAGAAATAATGAAAAACGTAGATGATTATTTGAAAGAGTTCTCCAATGAAGTCGCTATTCTCACTATAGCTCACTTCACATGGAAGTATGTGAACTCAATAGCCTCAGCAGACAAACAAATTCTAGCTGCACTAAATAGAACACCTTCTAGTTGGAACATATTCTTGCATTCGTTACAAACGACCACATTCATATCTTTAGGGCGTATTTTTGACTCTAATGGTGGCTCTTTTTCAATTCATAGGTTAGCCCGCTACTGTTCAAAAAACATTAACGAGTTTGATCGGATTAACCTCAAGTCCAGAAAAATGGATGGGTATGATGAAGAACCTGAGTGGTTGGAAGAGTACTTAAATGGAGCGTATTATCCCAACCAAGGAGATATGAAAAGGCTCAAAGAGGAAATTTCAGGTCATAAAACAACCTATGAAACAAAATTTAAGCCAATTAGAAACAAAGTTATGGCGCACAAAGATTTTTCGAAAATAGGCAAAAATGAAGAGTTGTTTGGAAAAACTAATATTACCGAGTTAGAGGGCATCATTAGTTTTTGTAACCAAATTAAACTAGGGATTCAAGAACAATACTGGAACGGTAGGAAAATCACGTTGACTAATGCTCCTAGATTTGATGGTCATGATCAGTCAGCAGAGAAAGAAGTAAATGATTTATTGAAGAGCCTAAAATAAAAAGCCTAACAAACAATTTAAAAGTGATTCAGCACACTTGGCATTTTTGGTTTGGATTGAGTTTAGTGTTTGCGGTGGTCTAGTTAAGTGTCGTGGTCGCGTGCTTCACACTTTAATTGGGCGTTATATGGCAAATCCAATAAGTAACAAGAAATCGACGCAATAGAAGGTGAGTAATGAAACTTGAGTTATTTGATAAAATGTTAAAGCGTATTTCCGGTGGGGATTATTCATCGGATAAATTACAAGTGTTATACGCTAACGCCGAGAAACAAGGTGATGAGCAAGGTCGCAAATTAATGGCTCACATCGTTAACTACTCGCAATATCAAGATACGGTTTTGTATAAAAAATTGGTTCCAGAAAGTGACGTTAAACGCAAACAATTTATGGAAGACGAAGGTTTTACGTGTGCTAATTGGTTGTGGTCTTGGTCGTTCGTTAATCAGGAGAAAAAAGTAATTGCTTTTGGTGCCTGGAACACCGCATATGTTGATGAAAATAATGTTGTGATTCTTTGTGAGAGTTGGAAAGGAAAGGAGCGAGAAGCCTTAGGGTATAGCCAAGCACTGAAACATATAGATTTAGTTGAAAACGAAGGTTATAGCTATCAGGTCTTTAATATGATACATGGTGGACATGACTCTAATGGGCGTTCGAAAATTGCCGGAATAGATCCAGTTTTACGAAATGCTACAGTAAGGAAAGAAGGCGTGGACTGGATAGCAACGGTTTCGCAATAAACTGCCATATAACAATCTGTTTAAAAATGATTCGCAACGCGTGGTATTTATACGATGCGTTGGTTTTAGTGTTTAAGGTGGTATGCGGGAGCTTCGGCATTGCGTTGCTCACACCTTAATGTGGCGTTATATTTTTTGGAAAGTTATGAAAAACACAGTCTTTTTTGGAAATGGTCTGAATCGGATTTCGGATAATGCAGTCAGTTGGAATGACTTACTAAACAATATAAAGAATGAAAATCAGTTCGACCATCAGGATCTACCAAATACGATGGTCTACGAACGTATATTTTTGGGAAAGCACAAACCAGAGGTAAGCGAAAAATCAGATGAGTTGCAGTTAAAGCAGCATATCGCAGATGCTATGAAGTCACAGGGTTCCAATGAAATATTCGAACTACTAACTGAGATGCCTTTTACTGACTATATCACCACTAATTACGACTATGCCTTCGAGCAGGCTATAGATTGTAATCCACAGAAATTGAGCACTGAAGACATTTATAGTTTACGCCGAAAGCGCAGTTATAAAACTGCTAGCGGTGAAAAGTTACTATGGAACATACATGGTGAAATTGACCATCCAAAGTCAATTATGCTCGGTCTTGACCATTACTGCGGTTCGGTCAGCAAACTAGATAGTTACGTAAAAGGTAAGTACCTTCATAAGGTTAGTGGTAATACAGTTTCTGTTAATTCAATACGTGAAAAGTTAGCTTCAAACGAATACTGTCAAACATCATGGGTCGATCTTTTCTTTAGCGGCGATGTTCACATACTGGGTTTCTCGTTAGATTACAGTGAAACAGATATTTGGTGGTTGCTTAATAAACGTGCTCGATTTTATGCTGATGGTTTAGTTAACAACAAAGTTTACTTCTATGACAGTAAAGGTATTCCGCTAGAGAAAAAGGAACTCTTAGAATCCTTTAACGTTGAAGTCGTAGAGTTCGAAGTTGTGGAACATGACTATAAGGGTATGTATCATTCAATTCTTGAGCATATTCAAAAGCCACCTCAGGCTAAAGTCGCTTAAAAATATAACAAACTGTTTAAGAGTGATTCGCAACGCTTGGCAATTTTGCTATGCGTTGCGTCTAGTGTTTAAGGTGGCATGCGGCGGCTTCGGTATTACGTTGCTCACACCTTAGCAAGGCGTTATACCTATACTTTTGATTTGGTGGATTATGGGACGTGTAAAAGACTTTATGATGGAGGAAGAAAGAAGAGGTTTCTACTCCATTGGTGAAAAGTACCTTTGTTCAGGATGTGTAGGCGAACAAGATTTAGCGTCGTATGTTCGTGAGAAAGGCGAAAGAGGTGCATGTTCCTACTGTGGTAACAAATTAAGGAATGTCGTTCACTTTGACATGGTGATGAAACATCTTGTTGCCTGTATCACTCAAGAATATGGAGACCCAAATGATGTTGGAGTAGCTTGGGATCGTGGTTGGTGTGGCGACGTTTTCGATTCATACGATTTGCTAGACAGAATTGGTATTCCGTTTGAAAGCATGGAACTGCAAGATGATGTACTTTCATCATTAGAAGGAAAACAATGGTGTAAACAAGACTTTTATCAGCTATCTCCCTCGCAGGCATACATCTTTGGTTGGAAAAAATTTGTAGATCTAGTCAAACACAAATCACGTTATTCTTTCTACAGAACAGTAGAAGAAAATGAGTATGGTGGATATGAAGAAATCCCTGCACAGTATTTCATGGATTCCTTAAGTGACATTGTTGAATCACTTAATCTGTATAAAACGTTACCAGCTAATAGTACTGTACTGCGTGTGCGAATCCACGACAGAAAAGAGAAGCTGAGTACTGCAAAGCAATTAGGTTCTCCTCCATTAGAGTATTCAACTTTCGCTAACCGTATGAGTCCATCCGGAATTTCTATGTTTTACGGCGCGTTTGAACGACGCACCGCTATAGCTGAAACATATGAGGTTAGTAGTGAAGATAAAGTTGCGACGGTAGGAACATTTGAAGTGACAAGGGATTTGAAACTTGTTGATTTCAGTAAACTTCCTAATCCCAAAGGCTTCTTTAGTGGCGTTGAACGCAACTATCGGCATAAGTTAGAGTTTATTTATGAGTTTCTGGAAGACTTTACTGCTCCTGTATCTAAGGATGGTCTTGAGCATATAGAATACGTTCCTACTCAGATTGTCAGTGAGCATTTCAGGTTTATCCACTCTACTCTAGATAGCAGAAAAGTAGACGGTATTATTTACCCAAGTTCAAAGAAAAATGGGAATAAAGCTATCGTTCTTTTTTGTGACAACAATGAATGCATTGAACAACATGAATCTAAAGGTTTACTTAAACTTATCAAGACTAACAGAGTTAACCCCAAGGCGTATATATAGGTATAACAAACTGTTTAATAGGGATTCGCAACGCGTGGCATTTTTACTATGCGTTGGTTTTTAGTGTTTAAGGCGGTATGCGGCGTTATGTGTCCAGAGGCAATTTATGAATAAAGGTCAATCAACAATACTGTTGGCTGAACGTTGGAAATTGGAAGACTTTACAATTCTCACTAAAGAATACCAGCAGCTTTATGGCTTTTTCCATGCGTTGCGAGCAATCGATGAAGGAAAGTTTTCTAACTTAGAATTTGAGCGGATGCCTTGGCTTGGTGGTGGAAGCGTCGTTGGCTTTTTCAGTATTGTCGGAAAGTTTGTTAGCCATGAGGAGCAACCTGTGGTCAAACGGATTCAATATGCTTCACCAGGTTATATTGAACTTACACTTTTAATTGAAGTAGCCAAAGATATTGGCATTATCGTTAGTGCTCTTGCTGGTGCAATTACAAGTGCAGCAGGCACGTATCATGTTATTTATTCTCAATATCAAAAGAGGAAACTCACTCAGCTAAAGATCAAGGATTTGGAAGCAAAGCAATTGAGAGACGAAATTGCTTTTGTTAAAAAATCGGTAGTAGACCTACATGAAACATTCAAGTTAACTTCAAAGCAAGTTAAAGCGCTACACCAACTATCCAAAGGTGATGAACTAGTTCAGCTTAAAATGTTGCTTGCGTTATATCGAAGAGCTAAGCCTGTTGCGGAGTTGCAGGTACAAAAAAAGGCAAACTTTAAAGACGCATAACTAGTATTAAAGAGTCACAAAGGGCGCCAACAGGCGCCCTTTGTGTTAGTTAGCAACACTATAAGTGTCGTAGTCGCGCAGTAAGAAGAGTGCAACACAGGCTGCGAGCATTGGCCAAGAGGCAAAGAACAGTAGGTTATTGAACGGGTCCATGTACTTTGCGAAAGAGGCGAAGGTAGAACCTGCATGCAGGACCAAAATCGCACCGTAGGTGTACTTCTTCCACATGCCGACGACGAACGCGCCTAAAAATCCGAGTTGAGCGACACCCAGCGCCATCATCGCATTCACCGGCATGTCGATGCCGTAAAAGCCAGACAGCACCTTTGTAGCGTGTTCAGGTACTAGGATCTTATCTAAGCCCCAGAACAAGAAGACGATAAAAATGCCGATTCTCAGCAGCAGTAGGCTGGTTGCCAGTTTGGTTTGAAGTGTCTTTTCCATGATATTCCTTTTGTGCACTCAAGATGCGATGAAGTTAAATGTCCATCAAAGGAGACCCATGGCCGTTGGTTTTTCTTTCGCGGTTTTTCAAAGCCTTATGTAACAAGGAGTGTCTGGTTGAATCGCTTGTGATTGAAAGCCTAAATGGCGGTTTGAGTATGGCTTGTTTGCTAAAAGAAGGTTGGTGTCTATGATCCTAACACACCTAACCCGTTCGATTAGGCAGTTGCGGAGCATAAGCCATCATCATGCGCTGAGCCTGATGTTCATTCACTAAGATGCGGTTGATGAGTTTTTGAAGTTGCTCGATGTCTGGCAATTGTTGATGCCTTACTTGTTTCTCAAGGGTAAGGGCTTGGTGAGAGAGCATTTTCAAGCCAAGGTTCAACGACATCCCTTTAATGGAGTGCAGGGTTTGCCTTAGTGAGTTGATGTTATGTTGCATGTAGTACTCGATGAGTTGGTCTATCGACTCCTCAAGCTCTCTGGATGTCGACTCTAGCAGTATGATCAACTCATGGTGGTTCTCTTTGAATGATTGAATCACTTCAGATTTGCTTATCTCTTCTTCAGTCAGGCTCAGTTTTTCAATCGGTTCTCGGTGAAGTTCTATCACGTTGCTGGTTGGGTCGATGGTTTTATCGCTGCTGGCTTGTTTGGGAAGGCGTGACGAGAACTGCTGCAGTGCATCGAAGAAGCTTTCTTGCTGTAGAGGCTTAGTCAAAACGTGGTCTGCGCCTGCTTCAATAAAGCTGTCATGTGCCTCGCGGAACACATCTGCGGTATACGCAAAGATCAACGTCTCTAAACCAAGTTGTTGCCTAATAAACTGTGTTGCCTCAATCCCGTTCATCTCAGGCATGTGGTTATCCATTAAGATAAGATCATACTTAGCCGTTTTGAGGTATTCCGTTGCGATTCTTCCGTTTTCAGCTAGCTCGACATGGTAGCCGAGGTTTTCACAAAAGCCTTTTGCCACAATCGCGTTAATTCGGTTGTCTTCCACCAGAAGCACATTCAATGGTGTATTGAACGGCTCTGCTGTGCTCAGTAGGTTGGGGTGTATGTCGGTTGCTTGGCGTTCTTGCCACATGATGGGAAGTGATACTTTGAATTTAGTGCCCAACCCAACAGCGCTGTTTAGCGTTATCTGTCCTTCCATTAATTCGACAAGCTTCTTAACAATCGCAAGGCCAAGTCCTGTACCGCCAAACTTTCTGGTGGTTGATGCGTCTGCTTGCTCGAATGAGTTAAAGATGTGCTGATGCTTATCTTGTGGAATGCCGACGCCAGTATCCGTGACTGTCAGTAATAGTTCGTTCATGGGTTGGTTAAGCTCGGCTTGAATCAACACATGGCCTTCGTTGGTGAACTTGGTTGCGTTACCGCCTAGGTTAAACAAGATTTGTCGTAACCTTGCACAATCACCAACGATGTCGATGTTGTTAGGCACCTCGTTCTCGACAATCAAGCGGATACTTTTCTCATCGGCCATGGGTTTGATAGCGCTACAAACCGGTTTAATGACTTGTTCAAAGTTAAACGGCGCTATGTCCAATTCAAGCTTGTTCTCTTCAACTTTAGAGAAGTCTAGGATGTCATTGAGTATGGTCATGAGGTGCTGACCTGAATCGAGGATGACATTGATGTTCTCTTTGGTTGAGGGCTCTTTGGTTTGAGAAGCGATGATTTGCGAGATTCCGAGCACACCATTCATCGGGGTACGTATTTCGTGACTCATGGTTGAAAGAAACTCGCTTTTTGCCTTGGCAGCGGCTTCGGCTTTTTTACGTTCCGCGATCAGTTCCTGATTGGATGCTTCCATCTGGCTGTTACTTCTTACTAGGTTTGTCGCCATTTTGTGGAAGCTGTGGGTGAGCTGAGCCACCTCGTCTTTACCTTTCATTGAAGGGTTACGTTCTAAGGTTGAAGCGACTTGTTTCAAATGACCTGCCGACACTTGGTTTGCAGCATTGAGAAGTAGGTGAATACGTTTATTGATTCTGTTTGACGACCATGTAACAACAAGCAGCGAAATAAACGTTGAAAGTAGTGTTCCAAGAAACAGTACATAGGTGGTTTGGCTTGCGGAGTTTTCGGACTTTTCGACTCGAATCTGAATGAGTTTCTGTTCAATTTCTATGAATACGGCTATTTCGCTGCGAATCTCATCAATGATTTTCTT
The DNA here is from genome assembly GCF_022397895.1 of Vibrio sp. Isolate33. Classification (NCBI taxonomy): domain Bacteria; kingdom Pseudomonadati; phylum Pseudomonadota; class Gammaproteobacteria; order Vibrionales; family Vibrionaceae; genus Vibrio; species Vibrio sp. Isolate33. The sequence goes on along the minus strand of NZ_JAKEUP010000001.1, from coordinate 478,220 downwards.
TCCGGTTTGTTTCTGAGTTAGCTCGATAACATTCTGCATTGTGGTGTAGCCATTACCGACGAGGCTACGTTGAGCGATTTCTTTTTCTCCGGCTTCTGCTAGCCATGCTTCGTGAAGATCATCTATGCGCTTTAGTCGTTCAACTTGGGGTGGGTTATCACTGACTTGATCACTCAAGGTACTGATTTTTTGATTCCACACATCAAGTGCAAGATCGTAAGGTTCTAGGAAGACAGGATCACCGGTAATCAGGTATCCACGTTGGCCTGTTTCCATATCAATCGCAAGGTTAAGGAGTTCTTGAGCGCGAGCAATGGCCTTGTGGGTGTGAACCACCCAATGGTTATCTTCGACGATGGACTGCGTGTTTTGATGGACAGAAAACGAGACGAGAACCATTAACGCAATAGGGGTGGAAAAACTGACTAATAACTTCCATTGTAGGGATATATCATCAAACCAACTCGCAAACATAAAGACACGCATTCCACACACTAAAAACCTATTGTTAGTGTAGGTGAGATTGTTGGGTGTACAAATGCATAGTGTGTGGTTGGGTATAGTAGTTAACGAAAAGTAGAGCTAGGGCACTAAAAACAGGGCTCTAGCTCTATTATTTCGAGGCTTTAGGTAAACATCAATGATACACAATGTATCAATCGCGCCTAGGTTACTCTAACGCTGTAGTCGAAGGCGATGACGCAGGAAAACCAAGGCTAGATTCTACATGTTGCTGCCTGAGCAAGCTTATTGTTAGGTTGATTGGCATCGGCTTATAAAAGTAGAAGCCTTGGATATAATCGACACCCAGTTTAGACAAAATGTTTACTTGGGATTCGTACTCAACGCCTTCAACGATGACTTGCATGCCTAAGGTTTGTGACAACTGAAGCATGGACTCCAGCAAAGGGATACCAAGGCTTGATTCGTCAGAAATGTTCTTCACAAACACACGGTCGATCTTGAGAATGCTGAACGGAAATTGTCTCACAAAATCCAAGCCCGCATAGCCAGTACCAAAGTCATCAATCGCGACTCTCACGCCTAAATCAGCAAGCTTGGTTAAGTTGTTTTTGATCTTTACCATATCCGCATCAGAACACTCGCCATCTTCTGTCACTTCAAAAACCACTTGCTTGAGAATGTCTGGATTCTTTTTGTAGATACTAATCACTTTGTTTGCGAAGTTACTGTTAGAGACAACGTTTCGGCTGATATTGACGCTGATGTATTTTGACTCAAACAGCTCGCGATGATTCTTCATTGTGTACAGCACTTCACGCAACACAAAGTAGGTTAGGTCTTCAATCAACCCTAAGCTCTCTGCAAGAGGGATGAAGATGGCAGGGGATACATTGCCTTCAATAGGGTCGTTCCACCTGAGCAGCGACTCACAGCCCACAATTTCAGTTGTGTTTCGGTTAACGATAGGCTGCATGTGAACATGTAGGTGTTTGTTTTTGAGTGCGCTAGACAACGAGTACTCTAAGCTGCGTTGGCTCTGTTTTTTATGCTTGAGAGAAAGAAGAATGATGGTGGTAATTCCAGCCATCAAAAAGCCAAACCACAAGTAGCTCAACAAGAAATGCAGATAATACTGATAGCCAATGTATGAGGTGATGGTCAGCGGGTAGATGTTCGATTGTATCCGCACTTTGGCAATGGATGCGTCGATATTCGAAGGGTGGATATCTCTTTGGATTACATCAACTTTGGCCTGAATGCCATGATTGTGAAGGTTCGCTTCTACAATGTCATAGATAAAGTGCGGCGGAATCATCAGGCTCACCCCTGCATCTTCCTTATTCGAGAAAATAAGCATGATGGATTGCACTTGGGTGATGGCTGAATTGGAATACGATAGGGTGGTTAAATTTGGATCGTCGTTGAGTCTTTCTCTGATCGTGCTGTAAAGGCGAAACGAAACCTCACCATCGGTGGTCGAACAATAAAATCGGTTCTGTTTGTTGAATACGGCGGCTTCTTTTACCCAATCGGCATCAAAAACGTTTTGTCTTAGCTCTCTAACAATTGCATCGCAAGATTGGTCTGGGGTGATGCCCGACAAAAAACGGTTGAACCTTGATTGGATGCCTTCAAGTCGTGTTTCGACGAGCTTTGATGTGTCTTGGGTTAAATTCTGGTAGTGAGACGGTGTAAACGGGATAAGCAATGCCATAGAGAAGAAGAAAGAAATGGCAAAGTAGAACGAAGTCTTGGCAAAATGTTGGTACTTGATATCCATAGTCGGAGAAGCGTTACCGATTGGGTGAGCATTCAATTTAATTTATAAATTTAACGATTACGTAGCAATAGTAATAATAAATATTGTGAATACGCGCATGAATTATTGATAAAGATAATATGTTTTCCATTTTTACCAGCGAAATCTTGATGTTATCTCGTTTTTTCTTGGTGGAGTTGGTGATATTTTGCATGATTCATACGTATAACAAGCGCTTATATCCCGATAATTTTTGATGTTATTTGCTTAAAGATCGAAAGAGATTTAAATATTGAGCCATGTTCAATCTAATTAGCTGATATGGTCACAAGTTAAACAAGGTTATAAGGAAATGTCATCGAACCATTCACGGGTGACAATATTTAGGATGTTTATGAAAAGATTGATATCAGTACTCGCATTCACTTTGCTGTCTGGCTCTGTATTAGCAGATGAACAGGCTGTCGATTGTGAAAATGCGATGACGACGTTAGAAATTAACCACTGTGCGTCGATTGAGTTGGAATCTGCACAAGTGGAACTTGATCAATACCTTGAATCGAGCTTTGAACACAACGCGTATGACGAGGAGTTGGTGAGTTCCATAAAGGTCGCTCAAGAGAGTTGGCAAGCGTACATGACAGCGCATTGTGACTCTGTATATACCCAATGGCGCGATGGCTCTATTCGTGGCTTGATGGCACTTTCTTGCAAAACCAAACTCACCAAGCAAAGAACACATGAGGTGTGGGAAAACTTCTTAACTTATATGGATAGCACGCCGCCCGTTTTACCAGAGCCTAAGCTGATGAAGTAGATGACCTGCTTATGAGAGTGTGCGCTTGCTTCAACCATTCGCGTTCGTGTCAGTAAGTGAGAGAGGATTTCGTTACTCTGCCGTTCTTAGGTTCAAGTTTAAGTGTTACCCAGTAAGGATTCGATTTTGGACAGTGTTAGCATAACCCTTATTCAGCTTGAGGTTGAATACAAAAATAAACAGAAGAACATTTCGTCGGTCTCTGAGCTTTTAGAAGCCGAGACGTCGGTGGGTGATATAACATTGCTGCCTGAACTTTTCTCTACGGGGTATATTTTTAACGATGCTGAAGAAATTCATGAGTTGTGTGAAGACTTCATTAATAGCCCTACCATTGATTCGTTAACGGTTTTAGCTGCGAAGCATGAGACGTTAATCGTTGCTGGTATTGCAGAACTAGATAACGGCCAGTATTACAACAGTGTGGCTGTGATTGATGGATCTGGATTGCGCCATAAATACAGAAAAGTCAGCCAAACAAAGTTCGATAAGCAGTACTTTTCGAGAGGTTCAGAGGTGCTAACCTTTGAGCACAAGGGCTTAACGTTTGGTGTGGCGATTTGTTTTGATGTTTGGTTCCCAGAGATCATGAGAGCGTATCAGTCGGTAGACGTTGTTCTTCATCCAGCGAATTTTGGCGGCCATCATAGCTTTGCCATTGCTCAAGCGAGAGCCTTGGAGGAAGGGTGTCATATAGTTACTTGTAATCGCGTTGGGCAAGATGTGGTTGATGCGTTTACCGCGACATACTGTGGTGGCAGTCGAGTTTATTCTCCAAAAGGCGATTTGTTACTTGAGCTGAATGAACAGCAGTTTGTAGAAACGGTGGTGATTCAGGATTTGTCTATCGCGCCTCAATACAATGGCGTCGATGTGTTAGACGAAATACAGCAAATCGCATTTGTGTTGAATCGCTAAGAAGATAAGTGAAGTGCATTAGGATCGAAAAGGGCAAGGTTGTTTAACCTTGCCCTTTGTTACTTTTAACTGTTGATTAGAGCTGTAAGAAAGCGCTTTAAATAGCTTTTACGCTGCTTCGCTCAACTAATGTTGGCTCTAATTCAACCACTTGCGGGTAAGCGTCTGGCGTTTGTAATCTACTCAAAAGTGTATCCACAGCCGCTTTACCTAAACGGTGTTTTGGCTGGTGGACAGTGCTTAGCGCTGGTGTCATGTATTTCGACAGGTGGATGTCATCGTAACCAATGATAGATAGGTCATTCGGAATCGAAGTGCCATCTTGAGCCGCTGCGTGAATCACGCCCATAGCCATCATGTCATTACTCACAAACAGTGCGCTAGGCATTCCACCACGCGCTTTTAGTGTTTGGTAAGAATCAAAACCGCCATCACATTCGAAGTTAGATTCTACAATCCAGTTAGGGTTGATCTCTAAGTTCGCTTCTTCCATCGCTTGCTTGAAGCCTTGGTAACGAGACGAGGCTTGATTGCGATGAAGCGGGCCAGTGATACAACCAATTTGAGAGTGACCGTTATCGATCAAGTGCTTGGTTGCCATGTAACCACCTTGATGCGAGTTGTCTTGGATCTTATCGCTGGCAAACAACATTGGGCCCCAATCCATAACCACTACAGGCAGTTCAGGGTAACGTTCAAACACATCGATATGTTCGCCTTCAAGGGTAGAACACATCAGCATTAAGCCATCGACACGCTTTTGCAGCAAAGTATCGATGGATGATTTCATGCGTTCGCTGTCACCCTCGGTGTTGCACAAAATCAGGTTGTAGCCTTTTTCGTAACAACGACGCTCAACGCCTTTTACTACCTCGCCAAAGAATGGGTTAGTAGAAGTCGTCACCAGCATTCCAAGGGTTTTGGTTTGCTTCATTTTCAAGCTACGAGCCAATGCAGAGGGTGCGTAGTTGAGTTCTTTAGCCGCATTGTTAACACGCTCAGCTATCTCTTCACTGACAAAACGTGACTTGTTGATCACATGGCTCACGGTAGAAGTCGAAACCTTTGCGAGCCGAGCGATGTCTTTCATTGTTGCCATAAAAAATCCTTGTGGGAGTAACTTGCCACGTTGCGCAATATTCTGCCTGAAAACAGGGGCTTATGCTTGTTATTTGTTGTTAACGAATCTTAAGGTTAACAGTCAAAAATCAACTAAGCAGACAGTTGCTCTGCTAAAAACGCATCGGTTTCTGCACGGCTTGGAATCGAGGTTTGAGCGCCAAAGCGTGTCACTGAAATTGCTGCCGCAGCGTGAGCAAACTTAATTGCGCGTTCTAATGGCATGTCTTCAAGTAAGCCCGTCACTAATGCGCCGTTGAAGGTATCACCCGCAGCTGTGGTGTCTGTCGCTTCAACTCGGAAGCCGGCGATTAACTCACCTTCACCGTTTCTACTTACCCAAACACCTTTAGCGCCAAGAGTGATCATCACCGTCTCGATGCCTTTCGCATGCAGAGCCAAAGCCGCCTGATGAGCAGATGCGCTGTCGGTTACGGTAACGCCTGTCAGTACTTCTGCTTCGGTTTCGTTTGGTGTAATCACATCAATACAAGCTAATAAGGTGTCCGATAGTGGGCGAGCAGGGGCAGGGTTTAGAATCACGCGAGTACCGCTCTCTTTTGCGGTTTTCGCTGCGTATTCAATACCTTCAATTGGCGTTTCAAGTTGAGTTAGCAGGTATTTAGCACCACGAATCTTCTCTAGATGTGGTTCGATTTGGTCGCAAGTCAGTTTGTCATTGGCTTCTGCAGAAAGACAAATGCTGTTTTCGCCCGTTGCGGATACTTGGATCATCGCGATGCCAGTTGGAGTGTTGTCTGCCACGATAACACCGTCGATGTTGATGCCGTCTTTAGCGAAGTCTTGACGAATGTTGATGCCGAATGGGTCGTCACCGACACAGGCGATAAAGCCGATATCTGCGTTTAATCGCGCAGCAGCGACTGCTTGGTTTGCGCCTTTACCGCCAGGGATGACCTGATAGTTACCGCCAATCAAGGTTTCACCCGGACGAGGGAACGAAGGAACTTGCAGTACGTGGTCAGCGTTAACGCTACCTAAAACAATCAGTTGAGTCATGATACGAGCCTTATGATATATCGTATTTGAAAATGCATGGGTCTTTCTCATTACGTTAATTCTCGTTACGTAAATTGCTCGCCTTGTTAGCGGCTTATGAGAAACAGCGATGCACTGTCGGGTTTTGCTTTTTGTTTGAGTCAGTGAGCTAATCAAAGCAGGGAGATAGGGGACTCCCTGCTTTATATCGCGTTACCTAGTAACGATTATTTAGCGATGATTTTTAGAGGTACTGGTACGTACTCGTCTACTGTTTCGCCTTTCAGTACTTTGTCTGCCATTTCGATACCTAGAGAACCGATTAGGTCAGGTTGTTGTGCAACTGTAGCGCCTAGTAGGCCACGGTTAACTGCTGCGATGCCGTCGTCTGTGCCATCAAAGCCAACAATCATTACTTCTTTACCTGAAGCTTGAACTGCGCGAAGTGCACCTAGTGCCATTTCATCATTCTGCGCGAATACTGCTTGTACATCTGGGTTAGCTGCAAGCAAGTTTTCCATTACGTTCAGACCTTTAGTACGGTCGAAATCAGCAGGTTGGCTTGCAAGAAGTTCAAGGTCGCTGCCGTTTACTGCGTTCATGAAGCCTTCACCACGTTCACGAGCTGCAGAGGTACCAGCAATACCTTCAAGTTGGATTACTTTCGCTTTTTCGCCCACTTTTTCCATGATGAAGTGACCTGCCATTTCACCACCGATTACGTTATCAGAAGCGATGTGGCTCACTACGTCACCACGGCTTGCGCCACGGTCTAGTGTTAGTACTGGGATGTTTGAACGGTTAGCCATGCGAATCGCGTTAGACACAGCATCTGAATCTGTTGGGTTGATCAGGATTGCCTTAACACCACGAATGGTTAGATCTTCAATGTTCGACAGCTCTTTGCTTGGGTCGTTTTGAGAATCCAGAACGATAAGCTTGTAGCCTAGCTCTTCAGCTTTCGCTTCTGCGCCATCTTTCATGGTTACAAAGAATGGGTTGTTCAATGTAGACAGAACGATTGCCATTGTATCTTGAGCCTGTGCAGACACAGATACCGTTGTAGAAAGAAGAGCAGCAGAAATAAGAGTCGCTAATTTTTTCATGGTGTAAGTCCTTTGTGTAGGGTGAGCTAGGAGGTGAGTCCTAGCTCGTTGTTACATTATTTATAGATTCTAATATTTAAAGGTAAAACAGGGTGTTACTTGTATTAACCTAGAGTGTGAATAGGTTTTATTTGTTTTTGTTGTCGACCAATACTGCCAGAAGAATAACCACTGCTTTTGCAATCATCTGGTAGTAAGAAGATACGTCTAGTAGGTTTAGGGCGTTGTTTAGGAAGCCGATAATCAATGCACCAATCAATGTGCCCATGATGCGGCCACGACCGCCCGCTAAGCTTGTTCCGCCAAGAACCACGGCTGCGATAGCGTCTAGCTCATAACCCATACCTGCGGTTGGTTGAGCCGATGACAAACGAGATGCCACGATGATGCCTGCAACCGCTGCTAACAGACCACAGATTGCGTAAACACCGATTTTTACTTTGTCTACGTCGATGCCTGATAGGCGAGTTGCTGATTCGTTGCCGCCCAGTGCGTAAACGTAACGACCAAAGCGTGTGTGGTTAAGTAGGTACCATACCGCTGCGAATACCACGACCATGATCCATACTGGAACTGGGATGCCCATTGCGTAGCCTGTACCGAACCAAGCGAATGCGTCTGCTGTGTCGGTGAAGCCTGTTGAGATAGGACGACCATCGGTGTAAACCATGGTTACACCACGAAGTAGTGTCATGGTGACAAGCGTTGCGATGAAGGCTTGAACCTTACCCTTAGCGATAATCACACCACTGATAGCACCTAATGCTGCGCCAGCTACAAGAGCGGTTGGTACTGCGATCATCACAGGGATTTCCATGCCAATCATGCTGGCTGCGAACGCACCACAAAGCGCCAGTACAGAACCAACACTCAAGTCGATACCCGCGGTTAGGATAACCAACGTCATACCTACAGCGATGATTGCGTTAACCGAGGTTTGGCGCAGGATGTTTAGAATGTTGTCGACAGTAAAGAAGTTCGGGTTTAAGAAAGAAACGACAACAATCAGGAAGATCAAAGCAATCAATGACTTTTGATCAATCAGCCACTCTTTGCTGATTAATGGTTTCTTCTTTGGCGCTTCAGTTTCAGTTGTTTTGCTCATGGTTTTAGTACTCATGCTGCGTCCTCGTTGATCTTTTTACCGACCGCACACGCCAGTAATAATTCTTGGTTTGCTTCTTTAGCATCAAATTCACCGCTTACACGGCCTTCATGCATCACCATGATGCGGTCACTCATTCCTAACACTTCTGGCATTTCAGATGAGACCAAAATAATGCTCATGCCGTCGGCTTTAAATTTATTAATGAGTTGGTAAATTTCTTTCTTAGCACCGACATCGACACCACGCGTTGGCTCGTCGAGAATCAGTACTTTTGGTTTGGTCATCAAGCCTTTAGCGATAGCCACCTTCTGTTGGTTACCACCAGAAAGGTTGCCGATGATTTGCTCGCGAGTAGGGGTTTTGATGTTGAATAGCTTGATGAAGTCATCAACCGCAATCACTTCGTCTTTGTGTTGGATTTGGCCGCTCTTAGTCAGTAGATCCAGTGAACAAAGAGACATGTTCTCTTTCACTGAAAGCCCAAGCACTAAGCCGTCACCTTTACGGTCTTCAGAGATGTAAGCAATGCCATTAGCAAGGCCATCTTTCGGACTTACCGGGTTAATGGTTTTGTTTTCTAGGTTGATAACGCCACGCTCACTCGGAAGGGCACCGTAAATCACTTTCATCAGCTCGGTACGACCTGCGCCCATCAGCCCTGATACACCCAAGATTTCACCGCGTTTTAGAGTAAAGCTCACGTCATGAACGCCAGAACCGGTTAGGCCAATCACTTCAAGGCAAGTCTCGCCAAAACCAGAGTGGATTCTTGGGTATTGCTCATCCAGTTTACGGCCAACCATCATCTCGATTAGGCCATCTTCATCTGTGTCTTTTACTTCACATTGACCAATGAATTTACCGTCACGAAGTACGGTGATGTCGTCACAAATCTCAAAGATCTCTTTCAAACGGTGAGAGATGTAAACAATGCCGCAGCCTTCATCACGCAGTTCGTTAATCACTTTAAACAGAGACTCAGTTTCAGTATCGGTTAGCGCATCAGTAGGCTCATCCATGATGATGACCTTAGATTCAAACGATAGGGCTTTCGCGATCTCTACCATTTGTTGCTCACCAAGACTTAGCTGGCCTAGAGGTGTTTTCGAGCTGTGTTTTACGTTAAGGCGTTTAAGTAGTTTGTCCGCTTCTTGGTACATCTCGTTCCACAAGATGCGACCCATGGTGCCCGTGATTTCACGACCTAAGAAAATGTTCTCGGCGATGGTTAACTCAGGGATTAGGTTCAATTCTTGGTGAATGATACTAATGCCTGCTTGTTGAGAATCACGCGGCCCTTTGAATGCAGCAGGCTTTCCTTGGTAGGCGATAGTACCGCCATCCAAGTGATAAATACCTGTCAGCACTTTCATGAGGGTTGATTTACCTGCACCGTTCTCACCCATTAACGCCATTACGCGTCCTGGGTAAACGTTGAGGCTTGCCTTATCCAGTGCTTTCACACCAGGGAAGGCTTTCTCAATTGAGCTAAGTTCTAAAATGGCTTGAGTCATGTCGGTTCCTTTACTCGGGGCCAGTTGTATTTGATTGTTCTGTATATGTATTTTTTCAGTGATGACACTGAGCTGTCGTTGCGTTTTGATTAATTAAAAGGTTACGCCAGCTTGGAAAATAACATTCGCGTAAGGCGTGCATTCACCTGTACGAATCACAGCGCGGCTATCATGTGTACGCTGCTTGAATTCTTCATGAGTGATGTAAGTAATCGAAAGTGGTTTTCCACAACGTGCTTCTTCCGTTTTGATTTGATCAATCAGCGCCGCGTGATGTTCAGGGCTGACTTTCGCGAATTCTTCTGCAATCACAACGCCTTCGATTTGAGACTCATCAAGCATGGTCTTCACTGTTTGAGCGAAGCTCGGCACACCGTGAGTCAAAGCAAGATCAATACGAGTTACATGATCCGGAATCGGCAAGCCAGCGTCACAAATCGTGATTTCATCTGTGTGGCCAAGAGTCGCCACTAGGTAAGAGAGTTCAGAGTTTATTAGAGTACTTTTTTTCATATCACGACCTATCGAAAAATAACGTTTGATGGGTTGAGAACAACTCAAGAAAAAGTCATCGAAACGTTTCGATAGTGATAATAGTGTCTGATTTATCATTTGCACTATTCACTTTCTTAGAGTGTGATAACGATCATCGAAACGTTTCGATGGGGTGTTTTTTGGTGATCTTAGTCACCGACATTGATTGCATAAATACGTACAAAACTGGCGACTACAAGGTGTATTCATTGAACATCAGACTGAATAGAAAGTGGGGATGGTTGCGATGCGTTACTCGCACAGTGTTGTTTGAATCTGGCGGTTCGTAATCCCCAATTCTAGCTAACTAAGTGGGCTCAACGGATAACGCATAGCCAAACTTGTTGATGGTAATTATTTGGACACTCGGTGCTCTCAATCGTGCAAAGACATTACGAAGGTTATAAACCACATTAGCCAGAGCATGAGGTGACGAGAGTTCTCCGTCCCAGCAGATATCTACGATGTGTTCTCTCGAAATGGGTTTTCCCACATTTTCTAGCAGTAAGCAGAGCACCGCCAAAAGATGAGGGCGCAACGTTATTTTGTTTCCCTGTGGGTTGGTGATAGTTCGAGCGTCGATATCAAGGCTTAAGCCGTTGAGGTTTATGATGTGGTTCATCGTGTTTCTGTTCGTCTTATTTTGAATGGTGGAGATTGATCGAGTAGTTCGTTAGGTGTGCTAGTGATTCAAAGCGCGCGGATTATGCGAAATAACACCACTCTTGAAAGTAAGCGTTCGTAAGTCTGCGCGAATAAAATCTAAAAATGAGACGGTTTGAAAATTGAGTGGAAGGTTTTCTTTAGAAAGGGCTTGTTTTTATTTCTTTATTATTCATGTGTTTATTTGCTTATTACTGATTGTGTTGTTTGAAATGACAAAGTGATTACATTTTTATTTATTTTTTTGTTTTCTGTGAGCTTAACCTGCTTGCGAATTCGACGGGGTGTCGGATAACTCTAACAAGATTGTGCAGCAGAGGAAGGCGTAACAATCTTGATTTGCAATAAGTAAGGTCAAGCAGTAATGAACAACAAATTTATTCTAAGCATTGCGATGATGTCAGCAGTGGCAGCAAACAATGTAATGGCAGCGGACAATGGTTTCTACCTAGGCGGCGCAATCGGCACGTCTGGTGTGGATGATGGTGGTATGTTTTCGGGAAATAACGATCCTGTGACTTTCAAAGCAGAAGACAATACTTACCGACTTATCGCAGGCTACAGGTTTAACCGTATTGTATCACTTGAACTACAGTACACGGATTTCGGTGATGTTGTTGCTAAATTCCCACGAAGCGGAGACGGCTTTACATGGACTCCTCAAATCTTTTCGGCTGCTGCAAATCTTGGCTACACATTTGATAATGGCGTGCGCCCATTTGGTACAATTGGTTTATCTTCAATCGATTTAGATATGAAGAACTCTGACGGTTCACGTCCTTCAGGCGCAGACTTTGACGATACAGGTACAGGCGTACGTTTGGGTGTTGGTGTTGAATACACACCAACAAAACACCCAGAATTTAGTTTAAGACTCGGTTACGAAGCGGATACATTTACGGTAGACACTTACGAGGGGTACAGCTGGAACCAAAGAAAAGTTGAGAAAGACGTAGTACTTGATTCGTTCTACCTTGGCGCAACATACAACTTTTAAGTTTCACACTTTGCTAAACGGTAAATCGGTTTCTAAATGGGGCGTCGGTTGGCTCAACCCGTTTGGCTAAAGTGGAAGGCCGCAGTTTTGAACTGCGGCTTTTTTAATACTTATCTTTGGTGAATATCGAGTGAGAATGTCACAAAATCGCTAGGCGTCACGGATGTGAGCGGTAACTGATACTACGGCATGGTCAGTACTGAATTGGTCGTGTTCAAAGCTTGGGTTGATGAGGTGATGGTCTAACACTGCGTAGCTAGAGATCTCCATCAAGCTCGATGAGTTCTGACAGTCAAATTCGTTCGACATCAAGATGTAATCCAGAACAGAACCAGAGGCACCGTAATAGTGGGTTGGTTTGCGTTGTTCTAGTAAGTCTTCTTCATGCAACTGATGATAGAGATCCCAACTGTCTCTCAATCGAAAATGCGATAACCAATGTCTGCTCGCTTCATCTCGATTCAATGAATAGCTCAACAGCCCTTTGAACTCATCGTTGAATAGGGGCTTGTTAAAGTCGCCCATCAACACAACAGGTTGATCGGTTTGGTAGCGTTGATTGGTGATGTATTGATGCAGCATTTGAGCTTCTAGGCCACGTTGAACACTCGATAACCACGATCCTAGTTGTTCCTGATGAAGCTTAATCAAGGTGTCGCTTTGTGGCTTTTTATCTGCTGAGCGGCCACTGGATTCTAGCGGTTCAGCTTTGGGTTCGGTTGGACGTTGCGATTTGAAGTGCACAACATAACAGTCGGTCGAACCTAAATGGGGTAACGTAATCGTGGCGTGAACAGGTGTTCGGTTGAATGAGAATTTGTCGTCAAGGTTGAAGGCTGAAAGTAGCTCTAAATCCGGTGTCACAGGCTGCACATTTTCAATCGGGTAACGCGATGCGATACCAACGACAGGAGAGGTGTACAGGTAATCATCTTCAACATGTGCGCTATCGACCACCGCAAAGTATGGGTAACCCAGTTGCTTCATTAACTGCTCTAAAGATTCAGGGCTAAAGATCTCTTGAAAGCCAATCACATCACAATCGGACGAGCGGATCGCTTCAGCTATCCAGCCTTGTTTCTTTTGCCACTCCTCGAAGCTGTAGATGTTCTCAAAATCATAATAAGCATTCGGTGGTTCGAGGTAGTTCAAAAGATTGAACGTTGAGAATGTTATTTGGTTTGGTTTGTTCAAGGTTGAATCCTATTGAAATCACTCTTTTAAGGATATCTAAAATATGAAGATATTGTTCGGGTTTAGTCAGTTATTTTCATTGGCTCTAGATTAGGGAGTCACTTTCTGATTAGATTCTCTCCGCTCGACGTCTTTAAGGCGTCGCGTTTCTTTTTATCTACGATGAATCAATCGTTTTTTAAATGGTTTCAACAATGAAAAAATACACTTCACTTGCTCTTATGTTATTGAGTGCTCTTTTCTCCGCGTCATCATGGAGTCATTCCCTTGAGGCTCAATCTATTGCGCAAATCGAATCTCGTGTCTCGGCGCGAATTGGTGTCGCAGTGTATGACTCCGCGACTGAGCAAACATGGAGTTATAAGGGTGACGAACGTTTTCCAATGATGAGTACCTTTAAAACTTTAGCGTGCGCGAATCTTCTTTATGACCATGAGAATGAAGGGTTAGATTTAGAGTCTAAGGTTGAGGTTAAATCTGATGAGCTTATCGCTTGGTCTCCGCTGACTAAAGCGTTTGTCGGTAAAGAAATCTCACTCAGAGACGCATGTGCCGCCACCATGGCAATGAGCGACAACATGGCCGCTAATATTGTGTTAGCTAGTACTGGTGGGCCTAACGGATTAACCGAGTTTTTGCGTGCTATTGGAGACAGCAAAACGCGCCTTGATCATATCGAACCCGATTTGAACCATGCTCGTCCGGGCGATGAGCGTGACACCACGACACCAAACACTATGGTGAAAACGTTAAATGAATTGGTGTATGGCAACGTGCTATCAGAAGAATCTAAAGCTCAGCTCAAGACTTGGATGATGGATAACAAAGTCTCTGATGGGATGATACGTTCGATTCTGCCTGATGGTTGGAAGATTGCGGATAGATCAGGTGCGGGCGCTTATGGCTCACGCGCTATCACGGCTATCGTGTGGAGTGAAACTCGCGCTACGTTGATTATCAGTATCTCTCTTACAGAAACAGAACTAACCATTCCAGAGCGTGACACGGTGATTAATGAAATTGGTGAACTTATCTTTGATGAGTACCACGTTCGGTAGTTAGGGCGCGTCGTATTTCTTTAGACTGAACCCGAGTAATTTGTAAATAAACCGTCAGAGATGAAGTGCTGATGGTTTTATTAGTTATTACATGATGTTAGATTTGAACCTATACTTGTTTTAACGGTGTGCATTCAAAGCCGATTAATCAAGTTGAATATCGAATTCATAACATTTGAAGGGAGAGTCAAATGGGAACAGTTTTCCGAAGCAAAGCCTCGCAGCGCACTCAGTTTTTCAGGTTAAATTTAACTTCATGTGCAGTCATGCTGCCGCTTATTGCTCTATATCCCTCCGTTACACATGCCTCTGATACCGAAACTCCTGCCGTTACCGTTATTGAAACCACTCAACTGGTTGGTTTTGGTGAAGCAAAATATCCAGTCGATTTCACTCACTTTGATTACGTTAATCCTGATGCGCCAAAGTTAGGTAAAGTAACCTATGGCAGCATTGGCACCTACGATAGCTTTAATCGATTCGGTTCTCGCGGCGTTGCGGCAAGTTACACGGGTGAGATTTACGATACCTTGATGTTTTCTCCGAGCGACGAGATTGATGCGTATTATCCATTGATCGCCTCAAAGGTTCGCTACGCCAGTGATTTCACATGGATGGAAATCGATATCAATCCAAAAGCCAGATTCAATGATGGCGAGCCTATTACGGCTCATGATGTGGCATTCACCTTTAATAAGTTTTCAACCGAGGGTGTGCCTCAATATCGTGTGTATTACAAAGAAATTAAGTCAGTTACCGCTGTATCTGATTTAGTGGTTCGTATTGAGATGGAGAAGCCAAACCGTGAGAAGTTGTTTAGCTTTGCCCAAAGCACTCGTGTATTGCCAGAGCATTATTGGAAAGATAAGAAGCTGTCTGAACCTCTAAGTGAGCCGCCGGTAGGCAGTGGCCCTTATAAGATCATCAGCTATAAATCGGGTCAAAGCGTGACTTACGGTTTAGATGAAAATTACTGGGCAGCCGACCTGCCTGTTAACGTCGGTCGTAATAACTTCAAGGAAGTGCAATACGATTACTACCGTGACGACACTGTAATGCTAGAAGCCTTCAAAGCAGGGGAGTTCGATCTGCGAACAGAGAACTCAGCTAAGTTCTGGGCCAACTCTTACACAGGCGCAAACTTCGACAAAGGCTACATCATCAAAGAAGAGATCAACCATGAGAAGCCAGAAACGACTCAAGGTTTTGTCTTTAACATTCAATCTCCTGTGTTCTCAGATCCAAAGGTTCGTGAAGCGTTAACCTACGCGATGGACTTTGAATGGATGAACAAGAACATGTTCTATGGTCAGTACAAGCGCACGCGTAGTTACTTCCAAAACACCGACTATGAAGCGAAAGGTTTACCAAGCGAAGCTGAAGTTGAGCTGCTGTCTCAATACAAAGACCAAATTCCACCGAGAGTCTTTACTGAAGAGTTCCAACCACCAGTCACCGATGGTAGCGGTCGTATTCGTAGCCAAATGCGTACAGCTTTCAAACTATTGAAGGAAGCTGGTTGGGTGCTGAAAGACAAGGTCATGACCAACGAAAAGACTGGCAAGCCGCTGTCATTTGAGTTGTTGATTTACAGTCCAACCACAGAGCGTATCGCAACGCCTGTTCAGAAGAACTTGAAGCGCATGGGTATCGAGATGAAGATCCGTACCATCGATACGACTCAGTACATCAAGCGTCTTCGTGATCGTGACTTCGACATGGTGTCTTCGTCATTTTCAGCAAACCCTTATCCTAGCCCGAACTTAATGATTGTTTGGAACTCTAACTACATTGATTCTACTTACAATACTGCAGGTGTGATGGATCCAGTGGTTGACGCATTAACAGAACAAATCGCGAGCAACCAACAGAATCCAGAAAAGCTTCTGACTTTAGGTCGTTCACTAGACCGAGTATTGCAATGGAATTTCTACAACATCCCTCAATGGCACGTTGGTGAATATCGCGTTGCAATGTGGGACAAGTTTGAGCGTCCAGATGTATTACCTAAATACGATTTAGGTATCGATACATGGTGGATTTCAGAAGAGAAGGCGGCATTGCTTCCTGAAAAACGTCGCTAGGAGTTAGTTAGCATGGCCGCGTATATATTTCGGCGTTTACTGTTGGTGATCCCCACGCTGTGGGCGATCATCACCATCAACTTTTTCATTATTCAGATCGCCCCTGGTGGCCCGGTAGAGCAAGCTGTTGCTCAATTGGAAGGCCACAATTCTGGCATCATGGAGCGTTTTTCCGGTGGTGGACAAGAAGTTGATTTAAGCGAAAGTGACCAAGCATCTGCCAGTGGCTATAAAGGCTCGCGCGGGCTGGATCCAGAAGTGGTAGAAGAGATCAAAAAGCAGTTTGGTTTTGATAAACCGATTCACGTTCGCTACTTCGATATGTTGAAAAATTACGCGACCTTTAACTTTGGTGAAAGCCTGTTTAAGGGCGGTAACGTGATTGATTTAATCATTGAGCGTTTACCTGTCTCCATCTCCTTAGGGTTGTGGAGTACGTTAATCATCTATGTGATTTCGATACCCTTAGGCATTATGAAGGCGATACATCACGGCTCTCGCTTTGATATTTGGTCGAGCGCGGTGGTGATTGTTGGCTATGCGGTGCCGGGCTTCCTGTTTGCGATTATCCTGATTATTTTGTTCGCGAGTGGTAACTACTTCAGTTGGTTCCCATTGCGTGGGTTAGTGTCGAGTAACTTCGACCAGCTCAATTGGTATCAGCAAGTTGGCGACTACTTCTGGCACTTAGCGTTGCCTATTTTTGCTATGGTTATCGGTGGATTCGCCACGCTCAGCATGCTGACCAAAAACTCCTTCCTTGATGAAATCAATAAGCAATATGTGGTGACGGCGAGAGCGAAAGGCTTGGACGAGAGCAGTATTCTTTATAAGCACGTTTTCCGTAACGCCATGCTGATCATTATTGCCGGTTTCCCAAGCGCATTTATTAGTATTTTCTTCACGGGTTCTATGTTGATTGAAGTGATGTTTTCACTCGAAGGTATTGGTCTACTTGGCTTTGAATCGACCATTCAACGTGACTATCCCGTGGTGTTCAGCTCTCTCTATATCATGACCTTGCTTGGCTTGGTGCTGAGCATTATCTCCGACCTGACGTATACCTGGGTTGATCCTCGAATTGATTTTGAAGCGCGTTAATGGCGAACGAATAACAAGGTATTGATAATAAATGTTTAACAACCCTTTAGCTGAAGCTCGTTGGTTACGTTTTAAAGCAAACAAGCGTGGTTTTATCTCTCTTTGGATATTTACCATCTTGTTTGGCTTGAGCCTGTTCGCTGAAATCATTGCCAACGATAAGCCACTCTTGGTTTCTTATGATAATCAGTGGTTTGTGCCTGTTATCAATGAATACGCCGAGACCGAATTTGGTGGTGAGTTTGAAACTGAAGCCGATTACAAAGACCCGTATGTTATTGAGCTCATCGAAGACAGCGGTTACATCGTGTGGCCAATCATTCCGTTTAGCTACGACACGATAAACTTCGATATTTCAGGTGCGGTGCCATCTGAACCTGATTCTGTGAATTGGCTCGGAACCGATGATAAAGGGCGAGATGTATTAGCTCGTATCATTTATGGGTTCCGTATTTCCGTTCTATTTGGTTTTATTCTGACGATTGTATCGAGCGTGATCGGGGTCGTCGTCGGGGCAACACAAGGCTACTACGGTGGCTGGGTTGATTTGTTCGGACAACGCTTCATTGAGGTGTGGTCTGGTATGCCGACCCTGTTTTTGTTGATCATTCTGTCGAGTTTTATAGAGCCGAACTTCTGGTGGCTGCTCGGAATTATGGTGCTATTCAGTTGGATGAGTTTAGTCGGCATCGTGCGAGCGGAATTCTTACGCTGTCGAAACTTCGATTATGTGCGCGCCGCGCAGGCCATGGGTGTTGATGATAAACGCATTATGCTTCGTCACATGCTACCCAACGCGATGGTTGCATCACTAACCATGATGCCGTTTATTCTTTCTGGCTCAGTGACCACGTTAACTTCATTAGACTTCTTGGGCTTTGGTCTTCCCGCAGGCTCGCCTTCGTTAGGCGAACTGTTGGCGCAAGGTAAAGCAAACTTACAAGCGCCTTGGCTTGGTATCTCTGCTTTCGTCGTGCTTTCACTGATGCTTACGTTACTTGTCTTCGTTGGTGAAGCGGTACGTGATGCCTTCGACCCACATCAACAGAAGTAAGGATAGGTTATGACTTCAAATACAACGCCTGCTTCTCCAGTTTTGACCATAGATAAATTGTCTGTCGGTTTCGGGCGAAAAAACTCGATAGAACAAGTGACACAAGATGTCTCTTTAGAAATATACAAAGGCGAAACGCTCGCGCTGGTAGGCGAGAGTGGTTCCGGTAAATCGGTCACGGCTAACTCGATTTTAAAACTGTTACCGAAAGGCTCGTCTCATTACTTAAACGGTAAGATCAATTTCTCTGGCACCGATATTCTGAGTTGTTCTGAAAGGCAACTGCGTGGGATTCGTGGCGGCCGTATCGGCATGATCTTCCAAGAGCCTATGGTTTCGCTGAATCCGCTTCATCGAATTGGCAAACAGCTTGTTGAAACCCTCGCGATTCACCGAGGTATGCGAACCAACAAAGCGCGAGCCTTGGCGATAGAGTGGCTTTCAAAGGTGGGTATTCGCTACCCCGAGCAAAAGATTTCAGCGTACCCACATGAGTTATCTGGTGGCGAACGTCAGCGTGTGATGATTGCGATGGCACTTATCAATGAACCAGAGCTACTTATTGCTGATGAGCCGACAACCGCATTAGATGTATCGGTACAAGCGCAGATCCTTGATCTTCTAAAAGATCTGCAACAAGAGCTGGGCATGGCGATGCTGTTTATCACCCATGACTTAAGCATCGTTCGTAAGATTGCTGACAGAGTGGCGGTAATGAAAGACGGCCGCTTGGTTGAAAGCAACGACTGCAAAACGCTGTTTAACGCGCCTGCTCACCCTTACACTCAGAAACTCATCAATTCCGATCCAAAAGGTTTGCCTGTTCCCGTATCACCAGAAAGCAAACCTCTGCTTGATGTGAACCAACTGCGTGTTTGGTTCCCGATTACTGGTGGCTTATTCAAGCGTACTATTTCGCATGTTAAAGCCGTCACCGATATGGAGTTTACCTTGAAGAAGGGGCACTCTATCGGCCTAGTCGGTGAGAGTGGTTCGGGTAAATCGACAACGGGTATGGCGATTTTGAAGCTGGTGGAGAGTGAAGGTTCGATTACTTATTCGAGTGAACAGCTTCAAGGCTTAAACCGCCAACAGATGTTGCCGTTTCGAAGCCGTATGCAAGTTGTCTTTCAAGACCCGTTCTCGGCATTGAACCCAAGGATGTCGGTCGCGCAAGTGATCGGTGAAGGTTTACTGGTTCATCAACAATTGGATGAGCTTGAACTAGACCAACGCATCTGTGACGTTATGAAAGAGGTCGACCTAGACCCTGAAACTCGCCACCGTTACCCCAACGAATTTTCTGGCGGACAAAGGCAGCGTATCGCTATTGCACGTGCTCTGATTCTTAAGCCAGAGTTTATCTTACTCGATGAACCGACGTCTTCGTTAGACAGAACGGTACAAGCGCAGGTGTTGGATTTACTGAAGTCACTCCAAGAAAAGTACGACCTGACGTATCTGTTCATTAGCCATGATTTGAACGTCGTGAAGTCGCTGTGTCATTACACCATCGTGATGAAAGCAGGAGAGGTGATAGAGAAGGGCGATACTGAAACTTTGTTTGGTAATCCGCAGCATGAATACACTAAACAACTGGTTAGCCTATCGAATGTTGGTGGAGCTTTATAACGCAGAGAGTTTATTTAAAACAAATGGGCTCTGGTTGAATTCAACATGGTCATTTACTTGTTTTACGATTACACTGCGCCCAATATTTCAGAAGTACATATTTAAGTAGAGGTCACCATGGACCAAGAACATTACGAAGACGCTGATTATGAAGGTTATGAGCACGGTGAAGAAGGCGAAGAGATTGAAATCGAAGCCATTGGTATCGATGTTTCTTCTCAGCCAATCGAGCTCTACAAAGTGTTTAAGATTGCTAACCTAGTAAGCGGTGGCGGTGAAGCTAAGCACATTATTTCGGAAGGCTACGTAGCGGTAAATGGTGAGCTAGAAACGCGTAAGCGCCGCAAGATGTACGATGGTGATTTTTTCGAATTCAACCAAGAATACTATGTAGTGGTGTGTGATCAGCCAGTACAAGAAGAATCAGAAAATCCGAAAAAGAAAGAAGCGCCTAAACAAAATAACAAGGCGAAGAAAGGCCAATCTAAAAAGGGTTCAAGTAAGAAAGAATCACAGCGCAGCACTGCAGATATGCTAAGCGCTAAAGCTGAACCTAAGAAAGAGAAAAAAGAGAAAAAAGAGAAGAAGAAAGAAAACAAGCCGAAAAAGAAAGCGGATACGCCTAAGCCAACCCGTGATGATAAAAGCGGCCGTAACTCTATCGAATTCTTCTAAGACTGAAGCAACGTTAGATCTTGGTTTACTTTGAATATACATCAAAAGGCTCACTATTTAGTGAGCCTTTTTTGTTGGAGCTAGCTTAATTTGAGGATAACTCTAGCTGGTTTGTTCTACTTCATTTGACGTCTTAGATCGCTTGAATGAGTAAATCATATAACCAATGATACTTGCAGCAACAATAACCGAACAGACACGAATAAAGTTAATCAACATTGGTGCGTTCTCAATGAACTCGTTAATTCCCCAAAGTAGAACGAGCGAGAATACAAACATGACGAGTAGTCCCCAACAAGGCGCATCGACTTTACCCGGAACAACATACCAACCATCTTCTTTGATCGGCTTGTTCAAGCGTGCATATTCTGCTTGCTGACCTTTGACTGTATAAAGGTGCATTTCTGTTTGTTTGCCAGTTAGCAGCAAGCTTGCAGCGTAGGCGACAATCGCATTGACGAAAACACCGATGACACAGTACCAAGGCCAAGCAATATCAGTCGCAACCGCAACATACCAAATCGCAACGAAGCTTGCTGCGACACCAATTAACAGTCCCTTTTCTGTAATATGTTTAGAGTAGAAACCAAGCACGAACATACAGAAGTTTGCACCTACAAAATAGGAACCCGCTTTACTCAATATTTCTAAAACTGAGCCTGTGCTGGTTGCAAACATGAAGGCAGGAATGATGATACATAGCGCCCACATAACCGTGAAGAAACGCGATACTTTGAGGTAATGCTCCTCTGACTCGTTTTTCTTGTAGAAGCGTTTATAGAAGTCAGTAACAGAGACGGTAGCCATAGAGTTAAAAGCGGAGTCTAGGCTCGACATACTTGCAGCAAGAATAGCTGCGGCGATGATTCCCATCAGCCCTGGCATACCATATTCGCTGGCATAGTGAAGGATAATGGTGTTGCCATTCTCAAACTCTTTACCATCGTAGTAAGCGTTAAATAACACGCCCAACAGAATGAATACGAAGTAGATGAAGAAAGCAACGTAACCCATCATTAGCATCGCTTTTTTCGCATCACCCATGCTTTTCGCCGCCATGCAGCGTTGAACCATCATTTGGTTACCGCCATACACCGTAGTGTGGAACATTGTCATTGCGATAACGCCAGCCCATACGGTGGTCACTTGGCTTAAATCTAAATTGGTTTGCAACGCATTGGTCATGCCTTGTGACTTAAGATCTTGCATCACTTCAGTCATTGGTTGTGGCATGCCATTCCAAACGGCTTCGATGATGATAAATGCACCAAGAAACAGAATGACCGCTTGAATAACATCTGTCCAAATAACGGCGGCAATTCCTCCCATTACCGTATAGATCAGCGCAATAACAGTGACAATGACGATGCAGTAGGTAACGTCGATACCGGTAATGAACTCGAGGATTAACGAGGTCGCATATAAGACTGCAGCTGAGCTTATCGCCTGTTTAATCAAGAAAATCAAAGACAGAGTGATACGCGAGGCTTTACCAAAGCGTCGTTCTTGATATTCATAAATTGAGGTTAGACCGTTGTTATAGAAAAACGGCATAAACACAGCAACGATAAAGAAAATAACCAAAGGGTAGTTTAGGTGGATAGCGATCACCGACAAGCCTTCTTTGTAAGACCAAGCCGGCCCACCCAAGAAAGACATCGCACTGACATAGGTACACACAACAGAGATACCAATGGCCCACCATGGAATATTTCTATCACCTAACGCAAATTGGTTAGCGGAAGTCACACGTCTACCAACCAGTGCACCCATAACTAAAGTCAGGACGATATAGGTACCAAGAATTGTCCAGTTTAAAGCGCCAAACTCATACATGCTCACGTCCTTTTAATTGTTCTTCCATTTGCTCAAACAGATCGTAGCCAAGCTGTTTTAAGATGTGTGCGATATCGATAGCGACCCAGTTCTCCTTGAGTAGTTCGCCTTCTCGTCGCCAGATATCCATAACGCGAAGCTCGATGTGCTTGCCAGTAGGTGCTAATCCTAACCAGCCACTGGTGCCAGTATGTGTACCGTGCATGTGTGGCCAACCGCCTGTGGATACGTAGTCATTTTTGGACAAAATATTGAGCTCTATATCGACACTTCGATCAGGGAAGGCAAAGACAAATGGTCCTTGATGGTGGTCGCGGAAGCCTTGGATACCACGAGTCGTACCAATACCAGCCGGTCCGTACCACATAAAGTCATCATGCCAGTAGTTTTCTAGAACCATTGAATCAAGGCGTTTACCATCAAATCGACCTAAGCAACCCAACATGTCTAGCACTAGCTTTTGGCTTTTCTCGCTCTCTTCCGCTGCGATGCTACCTGTCTGTATTCCGTCTTGAGTCGCCGGGGCAGGGACTAATCCAGCATGGCCTAGGCTCTTGCGTAACGGATTTACGCCAGCCTGGTTCATTACATCAACAAAATCAGGGATTAGATAGGATTCAATAATTTGACCATCTTGGGTGCAAACCATTTCGGTGTAGCGCAAGTAGAGTGTTTTTCCTGTTGCTGGGATACCAAACAACGGTTTTGCAAATGTGCCGACAAAATAACCCGTAGAGTTTACCCAAGTGCGGCCTTCGTATTCACCTTGCATAATGATTGAAGGACGTCGTTCAACATCAGGTAGCGAGTTTATTAGCGGCAATAGAAACACTTGCTCAGTCGCATCGACACCAGAGACGTCGTTAATCGGATGAGCGACACACCATTTAACGTCAGCATTTAGCATCTCGTGGACTACTTGAGTCCGTTCGGATGAGTGAGCGTTAAAATAGGATTTGTAGAAATTTTCTATCAAGCTGTTCAACATAATACTTCCTTATATAGTTAACCGATTTGGATGAGAATCTGTTTCCAGACAGCACTTTCATCAAGTAGCGTAAACTCTCTGCGTAGACCCCAAGGTCCAAACTCTGCATGGCTGATTCCCATGATGTAAACGCCTTTTCCTGTAGGCTTGCCAAACATACCGTAGCCTTCATGCTTGCCTTGTAGCGACCAGCGAATAGCCGCACGTGGTGACATCATTTCGTCATTGCGACCAATACGGTGGTGAATTTTGAATTCTGCGTTCGGAAATGAAGAGCGCAGTGACATCCAAAACTGGTCGATCTCGTTATGAGAGAGCGCAGTTTGACCACCCGTATATTCACCGATACAAGCCCGGTCATATTCTTTTGGTATTACTGAGAACTCAGCACTCATCACGCGGCGCAGTATGTCTTCATAGCGCTGACCGTATTCATTGTCGTTTCCTACACCAAGGTAAGGGCCTTGTGTGTCGACTTGGGGAGTAAAAGGGAAGGGGCATTGTTCTACGCCACCTTCCATTTCAATTTGTTGACGAGCGTACTCTTCTGACGTCATACCTAGTTGGTTTGAAATCGCAGCGATGTCTCGGATCATCCACTCGTCATCAATTTGGTTATTAATGGCATGGCAGTCAGCGATAATTCGAAACTTAAGCGTTTTGTTCGTTGCTTTACCAAATACACCATCATTAGTGTGAGTGGCTGTAGAAATGATTCGATGCGATGAAAGCATGCCTTGTTCAGGAGTCCCTGACCAAATGACGTCTTCACCCAATAAGGTACGGTTCGGAAACTCGGCTAGCGTACCCATGGTCGCGCTGATGACCTTTTTGTTACCCTTTGTGATGGAGAGTGGTGTACGGACGATAATGTCAGGTGAGTAATAGTTATGTAGGGTACTCAGACCTCGATCTTCCCAAATTTCTTTAGTGATACCTAATATGTAATCTGGAAAATCTTGCCATTTAGAATCAAAGCCAACCATAGCCATTAATCACCTCCTGATGCGTCATAAAATTAGTTATTGGATTTTTTTGGTTACGTATCCAATATTGCCTTTTGTTATCGATGTGTCAATGAGGTGTTTTGTATATGTTTCTTTATTGTGGGTTTGATCTGTTTTTTAACAACTCTCAAAATGCGGTTCTCTGTAAGATAATTGAGTGATGGTTCAGTGTTTTTCGAGTGTATATGAACAAGATGATTAGGTTTGAATGTAGTGAAAATGCACATAAGTTATTGTATTTATAGATATTGCAGGTAGTTTGGTGAGGTGGGTTTTAAATCGGAGAATACTCTGTGACGATTTGTTATATCGAAGTCATGATGAGAAAAAATTTAGAGTAATGATTCTTATACGATGGGATTTCACTCAGATTGTTAATTTTTTGTTTGTATTTGTTTAATTGGAAATGGATTCGCATGCAACGATAAATTTGGGAATGGTTGGATTGAAAAAGCCACTCAAAGATGAATATTGAGTGGCTTTGTTCATGGGGACGCTTAAGACAATAACTCTGGAAGATACAATGATATCGCTGGCACAAAGGTAATGATCATCAAAGCGACGAGCATGGCACCAATCCAGCCTAGAATCTCTCGAGATAAGGATTCAATCGGCACATTACCCACCTGACTGGCCATAAATAAGTTGGCGCCGAGTGGGGGAGTAACAAACCCGATGGCTAGGTTCACTATCATCACGATGCCGAAGTGAATTGGGTCCATTCCTAATGCGGTCACGATAGGCAGCAGGATTGGAGTTAAGATAACAATCGCCGCTAATGTCTCCATGAATGTACCGACGATGAGCAGGAGCGCAGTGATACATAGCAAGATGAGCAGTTTATTTTCCGTAATAGAGAGAATGAACTGTGCGATTTCCGTTGGCAGGCGTTCAAGCGTTAGGATTCGACCAAAGGTGACCGAAGCGCCGACAATCACAAGTACAGCACCTACCAATAACGAAGATTCTAAAATGATCTTCACGACCTTTTTGTAATCCAGCTCTTTGTAGACAAACATACCGAAAAACAAGCCGTATAACACACCAATCGCAGCAGATTCAGTTGGCGTGAATATACCAGAGTAGATACCACCAAGAATGATTACGGGTAATAGCATTGCCCAAATTGCTTCTTTGAGTGCTGCCAGTCGTTCAGGCCATGTTGCTTTCTTATCGTTACCTTTGTAGCCGCGGATTTTAGATACGATCAAGCAATAACCTATAAGTACCAAGCCAACTACAAGTCCAGGTACGATACCTGCCATGAACATTTTAGTTACGGAGACTTCGGCAGTAATGGCGTACACGATCATCACAACAGACGGTGGAATAATTACCCCGATACCGCCAGAAGAAGCGATCAGTGCACCGGCAAAGCTTCGGTCGTAGCCTTTTTTAACCATAGACGGGATCATGGTTAAGCCAATCGCCGCAACGGTTGCAGAACCAGTACCAGAGATGGAAGCAAAGAACATACATGCAACGATCGCCACAATCCCTAAGCCACCAGTGAAGTGTCCAAAGAAGACTTCAGCAACATGCAAAAGGCGTTTTGATATACCGCCTTGGCTCATTAGGTTACCGGCCAATGTGAAGAGTACAACAGCCAATAGAGGGAAAGAGTCCAGGCCTGTCACTAAGCCCTGTACTAAAAACTCAACGTTTAAAAAAGGCAAACTCAATATAGCGAGCATGCTGGCGCCAGCGAGGGCAATACCAACGGGAACACCAATGAGAAGCAGTAATCCGAAACTACCAAATAACAAAGCAGAGGTCATAAGCTTAGCTCCAACAAACGGTTAGATGTGCGGTGTTTTGCCTTCAAATGGCGGTAACGGTGTTGCGTGAGTCGAACAGGTTTTGGTGAATAAGCAATGACTGAGATACGTTTGTTGATGCTGACTACCAAGCGTATGGAACTTAATACCGCACACACCAGAACAGATGCATACAAGCAAGCAATAGGGATTTCCATCGCTGGAGCGATTTGACCCAGTTTCAAGCTTCGACCAATCACTTTGAAGCCAAACCAAGCTACGGTGCAGCTGAAGGCAAGGTAGATAAGATCAGAGAGAATCAAACTGTAGTGAGTGAGATTTCCAGGTAGTTTGTCGATGAACAGACGAATACGAATATGTCGGTCATCGCGAATGCAATAGCTGATGCTCAAGTACATCGCCCAAACGAAAAGGTAGCGGGCGAGTTCTTCAGCCCAAGCGATTGAGGCATCGAATAGACGCAATGCTATCTGTAAACAGAGTAGAGCAGTCATCAGCGAGATAGAAAGTACGATCAGTGTTGGTTCGAAGTATCGGTCGAACAGGCGAAACCATTTCATACGTAACTCCAAAGAGTGTTGAAAAGGGCATTGAATGCCGATGAATACACGACAGCTCAGACCTAGGGCATTGTTTGTAGAGTGCCCTGAGATCTGAGGTAACGATTGTTAGATCGTTAAAACGGTTTGTCGGTAAAAGGTGATAGATGACAAAGGTACGAACTACAGATGTTCGATCTCTGTAATCACGCTGTCGAATAGCGCTTCACCGGTTTTACTGCGCAGTTCTTGGTAAACCGCTGCATTCATTTTCTCTTTCATCTGAGCACGAACGTCAGTAGGTACGACGTTCACTGTCATGCCTTTTGCTTCAAGTTCTTTAATGACTTCTTGGTTCTGCTTTGCCGCGAGATCACGCTGTACCGCGATGGTTTCTTGGCTTACTTGATTGATAAGCGCTTGTTGATCGCTTGGTAGAGAGTCCCAGAACTCTTTATTCATGAACAACACGTAGTTGGTGTAGATGTGATTGGTGAGCGACAGGTACTCTTGAGCTTCGTAAAAACGCTCTGCATAGATGGAGTAAACTGCACTTTCTTGTGAATTGATTAAGCCTTGCTGTAGCGAAGTGAAGATCTCACCCCAAGAGAGTGGTGTAGGCGCTGTGCCCACTGACTTCCAAGCACTGATTTGCGTAGGGTTTGACGCTGAACGAATTTTTAAACTATTAAGATCTTCAATACTTTCGATAGGTTGCTTGTTGTTAGTGATACTACGAAAACCAACCTCCATGAAACCTAAGCCGTGGAAGCCTTTCGACTCCATTGACGTAAGAAGTGGTTTGCCGATCTTGTCGCTGTCCAATGCCTTGTGTGCTTGTGCTTCATCTTCAAATAGGTAGAAAACATCAAGTACGTTGAACTCAGGTACGTAAGGTGACAGCAACACCGATGCACCAAAGGTCATCTGTAAGTTGCCTTGCTGGACAAGCTCTGTGGTTTCACGAACATCACCGAGCTGTCGAGCTGGGTAGATCTCCACTTCAAGTTCGCCATTAGAGCGAGCTTCAAGCTCTTGTTCAAAGTGCAACATTGCTTTATGTACGGGTGAAGTTTCTTGGCTATCGTGAGCAAGACGAATCACATTGCTTGCAAACGTATTCATGCTAGATAGGGTTAAGCCGAGGGCAGTTATCGAGGTAAAGATTGCGCGTTTCATTGTTCTTCCTTTTTCATCACATGACTTTTTATGTGCATTCATTAGAGTCATGTTGGTCAGTGGGTTTTTATTCCGCACTTCATATCCTTATTTTGCATACGAATCCAAAATATAAACACACAACTAACAAGTCAATAACAAATCCATAAAAGTGATAAAGAAGTTAATTCGAATAGACGAAATTTTAGGCGAGGTCACAGAAAGAAGCCCTAACATGATATTAGGGCTTCTACTCTAAACTGAATGACGTTTTGTTGATGGGAAAAAACAGCGAATCTAATAAGTTGGAAATGGGACTAAGTTGGCCAAACCTTTTATGAACTTACTGATGTACTGCCTCGTTCCACTATAATTCCGGGTTCTAATAAGTAAGTCCCCTTGGCATCGGTATTTTCATTGATACGTTGCATCAAGTCTCCCACAGCACTCTGTACTATCTTGTCTACTGGTTGCGCAATAGTCGTAAGATCGTAACTCGGCCAAGAGGCCATTGGGATATCATCCACGCCCATGACGGCAAAGTCTTTCGGGATATGGCAACCAAGCTTTCGCAGGCCGTCCATGACACCCATGGCAAGGATATCATTGGCACAGAAAACGGCGTCAGGTTTTGATGTGTGTTCCATCAGCTCTTTTGCTGCCTCTAATCCAGCCTCAAAACTGTATTTTGCATTGATGAAGATAGGGGAAGCTGCTTCACGTGTTTTTACGGTTTCAGAG
The DNA here is from genome assembly GCF_022397895.1 of Vibrio sp. Isolate33. Lineage (NCBI taxonomy): Bacteria > Pseudomonadati > Pseudomonadota > Gammaproteobacteria > Vibrionales > Vibrionaceae > Vibrio > Vibrio sp. Isolate33. Next base: position 449,376 of record NZ_JAKEUP010000001.1, on the reverse strand, counting down.
AAGCCTAACCAACGCTTGTCACTAGTCATGGAGCCTGCGTCACCACTGACATAAGCCAGCTGTTTGTAGCCTTTATCAAGTAAATAATCTGCTGCTTGCGTGCCAGCTTGCTGGTTGTCTAGGCCAGCGCTGTTGGCATTGATACCTTCGGTATAGCGGTTGATGAGGCTTAAGTGAACACCAAACTTTTCACATTGTGCAAACGCACGAGAGGTCAGGCGGCTGGTGGCGATGATCAAGCCATCAACCTGATACTCAATTGCACGTGAAATGGCGAGATCCAAGTCGTCTTTGTCGATAGGGCAAAGGACAACTTGACCGCCGCGCTTTTGAATTTCCATCGCGAGTGCTCGAGATTGCAAGTCGTACATTGGGTTTGATTCGCTATCAAGTGCGATAGCCACTAACCCTGAACGATTGGAAATAAGACTGCGGGCGATCGCATTTGGCGTGTAGCCAAGCTTGGTCGCGGCATCCATAACCATTTTACGCTTCTTCTCACTAATGCTCGCTGTCGGACTGAATGCCCGAGAAACAGTAGACTGAGAAACGCCAAGCATTTTGGCAACATCAATAGAGGTAACTTTCGCTTTTATGGTGAATCTCCTTATATCGCGATAAATCCAAGCGCCACCTTGATTAGGTCAACAGACCCTAATGAGCAAGGTTTGATAATTACAATACGTGTAACATTTGAAATCACAAAGAAAAATTATGATTTCATGACGGCTTGCTCATTTCGAAAGCCATCAATGATCATTTTGTGTTCAGAACCGACGCAAAAGAAGTTAACGCCGAGCTCTTTCCAGTGACGAGCCGCTTGAGCATTTGCGACAAACATTCCCACAGGCTTGTTAACCTGTTGAGCTGCTTTGATTATTTTTATGCTCGCTTCTCGCACGCATTCATCATTCACACTTTCAGCACCGTAAGACACAGCTAAATCTACTTGGCCAATGAACAGGGCATTAATGCCTTCCACTTTTGCGATTGATTCAGCATTTACCACACCTTCTGGGTCTTCAATTTGCGCAATTACGACTGTGTCGCTTTTGCTGTCTTTCAAGTGACTTGCCATTGGTTTGGTTGCGTATTTTGCTGCGCGGCTTGAGCCTGCATAGCCTCGGCCACCTTCACCATAATGGGACATCTTCACCAGTTTTTCTGCTTGATCGGCGCTGCATACGTGAGGGATCTGGATTCCTGTCGCACCGCAATCTAACGCATTCAAAATGGTCGACGGCTGGCTATCTTGAACTCGAACCACGCAAGGGAGTTGATTCGCGCGCGCAGCAAGAATACAGCTATCCAGTGTCGATCTATCAAAAGGGGCGTGTTCTGCGTCTAGCACAATGAAAGGGAGTTCCGCCAACGCAAGCACTTCAATGATGTGTGGGTGAGGGGTTTTTACAAAAGTCCCAAGTAGCTCGGTGTTGTTCAGTGTGTTCTTAAAGTTATCCATTACTTTTTATTCTCCATTACTTTTCGTTCGCTTTTGCAAAGGTATGCAAAACTTAACATGTGTTGTTGTAAAAAAAGAGTGAAAACAATGTGATCAATGCAACATAAATTGATTGTATTTTAATCCGCCAGGTATCGTATCTGGCCGTTTGTGAATAATTTTTATATTTAAAACAATAAGTTGTATTTGATTTTTCAAGTCGAGAAATGAATTTGCCAAGTGTTAAAAAAATGTTTATGTTTATTTTGCATTCGTATCCAAAAGTATACAAAACAAAAAATAAACTCTGTTAAAACTACACATAAGCAAACACTAGGCATACGCCACAAGGAGAATTAAGCATGGCTCGCATTCTAAAACACGGAATCACTGAAGAAGCATCAGCATCAAACAACGCGCAAGTACGTCAAACGGTTGAGAACATTCTTTCTGACATCGAAAAGAAAGGTGACAGTGCAGTACGTGAGCTTTCAGAAAAATTTGATAACTGGTCTCCGGAGCAGTTTCGCTTAACAGATGACCAAATTCAGGCATGTGTGGACGCATTGGACGAATCTACTAAGCACGACATTGAATTTGCACAAACACAAGTTCGCAACTTCGCTCAGATCCAACGTGACTCAATGCATGATGTAGAAGTAGAAACTATGCCAGGTGTTGTTCTGGGCCACAAAAACGTGCCAGTAAACAGTGTTGGTTGTTACATCCCAGGTGGTAAATACCCATTGGTTGCATCAGCGCACATGAGTGTTCTTACTGCGAAAGTGGCTGGCGTGAAGCGTGTTATTGCTTGTGCTCCTCCTTTTAATGGCCAACCAAATGTGGCGATTGTAGCGGCAATGGCGATGGCGGGTGCGGATGAGATTTACTGTTTTGGTGGCGTACAAGCGGTGGGTGCGATGGCGCTTGGTACAGAAACGATTGCTCCAGTAGATATGATCGTTGGCCCGGGTAACGCATTTGTTGCAGAGGCAAAACGTCAGCTGTTTGGTCGTGTTGGTATCGATTTGTTTGCTGGCCCAACAGAGACGCTTGTGATTGCAGACGAAGAGGGATGTGATCCTGAATTAGCCGCAGCGGACTTACTTGGTCAAGCTGAGCACGGTTACAACTCTCCTGCGGTACTGCTAACCAATAGCGAAACTTTTGCTAAAGAGACAGTAAAAGAAATTGAGCGTCAGCTAACGATTCTTCCTACTGCTGAAGTAGCTGGTAAAGCTTGGGAAAACTACGGCCAGGTTATTGTTTGTGATAGCTACGAAGAGATGGTTGAAGTAGCAGATGACATTGCTTCTGAACACGTCCAAGTAATGACAAAAGATCCTAAGTACTTCCTAGATAACATGACTAACTACGGCGCATTGTTCTTAGGTCGTGAGACGAACGTTTCTTACGGCGATAAATGTATCGGTACTAACCATACACTGCCAACAAACAAAGCAGCACGCTACACCGGTGGTCTGTGGGTTGGTAAATTCATTAAAACATGTACTTACCAGCGCGTAACTGAAGCGGCTTCGCTAAAAGTCGGTGAGTACTGTTCACGTCTATGTGCACTAGAAGGTTTCGCTGGCCACAAAGAGCAAGCAGACATTCGTGTTCGTCGCTACAAAGAAAAATCGGTAGAGGCATAACATGACAAAACTCGCCTTAGTTACAGGCGGCAGTGGCGGCATCGGTGCCGCCATATGTCACAAATTAGCGCAATCTGGCTATCGCGTTGTGTTTACCTACAACAGTAATGAGGTTGCAGCTCAACAGATCTTGGACAGCTTACAAGGTTCAGGTCATGCCATGTATCAACTTAATGTTGAAGACAGCTCTGCGATTGGCGCTTTGGCTGAACAAGTTAAAGAATCGTCGGATTCAGTAGACTTGCTAGTCAACTGTGCTGGTATGACAAAGTTTGTCGCGCACAGTGATTTAGAGTCCTTAAGCGACGATCTGATAGACAAGATCTTCCGCGTCAATGTTCGCGCTCCATTTGCGATGGTTCGCGCGTTTGAGCCTTTACTTCGTAGCGCTAAAGGTTGCGTCGTAAACATTACCTCGATTGCAGCGCAAACCGCAATGGGTAGCAACGTGGCGTACTGTGCGAGTAAGTCGGCGGTTGAAAACATGACGCGCTCATTAGGCCGTGCTTTATCTCCAGATATCCGAGTGCTCGCTGTAGCACCTGGCTTAGTGGATACCGAATTTGTCAAAGGGTTAGATGATGAATGGCGTAACGCACAAGAGCAGTCGACTCCGCTTAAACGATTAGCGAGTGACGAAGAGGTTGCCAACGCCGTTTATGCAGCCGCTGATCTACTAACATTTTCAACCGGAACTACCATCGCCGTCGATGGTGGAAGACCGCTAGGTTAGGTAAGAAGGAATTTAGAATGACCCTACAAAATAAAATAAATAACAATCTCGTTCGTTACATGGAGCTTATCCCCGGAACGAGTGCTTTCATTGATGCACGTACGCCAGGAAGCGATCTAAAAGACAACTTCTGCATCATTGGTGCTGGTGTCGCTGAAAGCAGCCGCCAACATGTTCATATCCGTGAAACTGCTGGTTTTAACATTGGTGCAGCTGGTCAGCCTCCAGGGATCAAGAACTCTCTGCACTCTCACCATACTGCTGAGCTATTCGTCGTCTTCAAAGGTCAGTTTAGATTCTATTGGGGTAACGAAGGTGAACACGAAGCAGTGTTGTCGCACGGCGATGTTATCTCGATTCCTACTAACCTGTTCCGAGGTTTTGAGGTTGTAGGGCGTGATTACGGCTTTATGTACTCCGTGTTAGGTGGTGATAACTCTGGCGGTGGCGTGGTTTGGCACCCTAGCGTGATTACAGACAGCCAAGGCTATGGTTTATACCTAAAAGCAGACGGCACATTGGTTGATACGATTGACGGCGATGCAGTGCCAAATCAATCTGATCTGATGCCACTGTTATCGGAAGAAGAGCTGAGCAAGTTCGATACGTATACGGCTGAGCAGATGATGCCTTTCGTCGCATTGAAAAAGGATTACCGAGAAATCTCAGGTGATTTTGACAAGCCTGGCGTTAAACAGTTTGCATTAACGGGTCACCCATCTGCGAGCTACGACTTCCAAGTTAAAAGCGTTGATGACGTGAGTATCATGGCGTACGAGTTAACGGAAGGTGCGAGCATCCCTGTTCATCAACGTGACGAAAAGCAGGTGTTGATTAACTTCGAAGGCGATACATTATTAAACATCGTTCAAGACGGCGAGCAAGCGCAAGTCGTCCTGACCACTGGCGACGTATTTAGTGTACCCGCAGGCGCATCGTACAGCCTTGAGAACCTAAGAGGCACCAGCTTCACTTACGTGGTATTGGGTTCTGACCAACCACAAACACTGCAGGACAATTAATGATGAAACCAGAAGTACCACTGCTATGGTTACCTGGTTTGTTATGTGATGAAGCGTTGTTTCAAGACGTCAATAAAGAGCTGCCCGATTGGGTGGCTCCTTTTACTTGTGACTTGGGAGCCGACACATCCATGCAAGCCTTGGCGAGTAAAGTGCTAGATAACGCCCCGGAAAGTTTCGTGCTTGGCGGCTTATCTATGGGCGGCATTCTCGCGTTTGAAGTCTTTCGACAAGCGCCACAACGTGTGAAAGGCTTGATCTTAATGGACACCAATTCTGCAGATGAAAAGCCAGAAGTGTCAGAGAAGAGAAACGCCTTGGTTGATAAAGCTAAATCAGGGGAGTTTGAGTCAATAACGCCTGATATCTTGATGCCAGTGCTTATTCATCCTAATCAACTAGCGAATCAAGAGCTGACTCAAAGAATCACGCAAATGGCGAACAATATCGGCGTTGAAAAGTTTGAGGCTCACGCTCAAGCATTGGCGACTCGCCCTGACGCGAGACCGCTGCTGGCCGACATTCAAGTTCCTACATTAATCATTACTGGGAAAGATGACCTGTTATGTCCAATCGACAATCACCTGCTAATGGCAAAACACATCAAGCAGGTATCGCTTCACGTGATTCCTGATTGCGGGCATTTATCGACAATGGAGCAGCCTAAGATTGTTGCGCAGCATATTCGTAATTGGTTTGAGACCAGTCAGCTGTAATTTTTAATAGTGATCTGCCGAAGTCGCTTTTCATGTCGAGTATGCAATATAAAGTGCAGTGCGCTTTATATTGCCCTTGTCACTGCACTAGTACTGCACTTGCCACTTTACTTCAGCATTAAAAGCCATTGCTAATCTATAAGCTGCTTTCTATCTGTTTCGCCACAAATTCTACGAACCTATCCCTGAGTGGATTTTCACTTTCTCCATTCCATATTAATCCCACAGGCCAAGTGGCGTGCTCACCTTGCAATGCAATGAATTCAACCTCAGTGTTGCTTATCTGCTGTGCGCTGCTTGGTACTATGGTGAAGCCGATATTGGCTGACACTAACGCCAGCAGGGTAAGAATGTCGTCGGCTTCTTGTGTCCTGGATAGGTCGATATTATTGGCGATGCAATATTGCTGGATTTGCTTGTCTAGTCCGGGGCCACGATGTTGGGCGAGCTTTAGGTAAGGCCACTTGGCTAACTCAGAGATAATCTGATCTTTATTTGCCGCTTGCTTGAGAAGATCCTTGTGTATCGCTATTACAAGAGAGTCATTGAATAGGGTTAGACTTTCTAAATCGGAAGAATCTGGGATTCGATTGAAGCTGAGATCGAGTTCGTGGCTCAACAGCTCGTCTGTTTGCTGTTTTGAGGGAGTGTCATTTAAGGTGATGTGAACGTCTGGCTGCTGTTGTTTATAAGCGGCAATCAGCTTAGGTACTTCGTGATAAGTAGATACGCCAAAACCAATGTTCAAATGTCCCTGAGTTCCATTCACTACTGAGCCTGAAAGCTGCTCAAACGCTTGCATTGAATGAACCAAACGTTGGGCTTCCGGTAGTAAGGTTTTACCTGCGTGCGTCAGTTCTGCGCCGTTCCTGCCACGAGAAAACAGACTTGCTCCTATATTGGATTCTAATCGCTGAATCTTTTTGGTGAGCGCCGATTGAGTGATATAAAGCTGCTCTGATGCCATGCGATAATTGCCCGATTTAGACAGCTGACAAAATGCCTTCAGTAAATCAAATTCCATTCCAAATACTCATTGAACCAAGAATATTTTTCATTATATGGAATTGAATCGATTTTTTATACTGAGTTTATACCAAATCAGATAAAGCGGAATTTGAGGACGAATCATGAAAAGAGACATCAAAGTAGCGTCGGTTCAATTCAACCACCATGCAGGCGACAAGGCGTATAACTTGTCGGTGATTGAGCAATACGTTCAACAAGCTGCGGAGAGCGACGTGGAGATCATTAGCTTCCCAGAGATGTGCATCACAGGGTATTGGCATGTCTCTACATTATCGCGAGGCAAGATAGAAGCACTCGCTGAACCAGTACCGAGCGGCGAGTCGACTCAAAAGCTTGTTTCGCTAGCAACACAATTTGGCATGAGTGTTGGCGCGGGTTTGATAGAGCAAGGTACCGATGGCGAGTTATACAACACCTACGTATTCGCCATGCCCAATGGCGAGGTGCAGAAACATCGAAAACTGCACACCTTTGTTAGCCCTTACATGAGCAGTGGAGACCAATACACGGTGTTCGATACGCCGCATGGCTGCAAAGTCGGCATCTTGATTTGTTGGGATAACAACTTGGTCGAGAACGTCCGAATTACCGCTTTGAAAGGGGCTGACATATTGATTGCGCCACATCAGACGGGCGGTTGCCAATCACGTAGCCCGAACGCGATGAAGCGAATTGACCCAGAATTATGGTTTAACCGAGATGAAAACCCGGAAGCGATTCGTGCTGAGATGCAGGGCAAGAATGGTCGCGAGTGGCTAATGCGTTGGCTGCCTGCGAGAGCGCACGACAATGGTATGTTTGTGGTGTTCAGCAATGGCGTTGGGGTGGATATGGATGAAGTTAGAACAGGTAATGCGATGATCCTAAGCCCTTATGGTGAAATCATCACAGAGACGGACAGCGTTGATAACGACATGGTAATTGCAGAGCTAAAAGCCGAAGAGTTGGAGATGTGTACCGGAAGGCGTTGGATTCGAGGTCGTAAGCCGGAGCTATATCATTCACTCACACAACCTCTTGGTCATGAACTTGATCCGCACCAAGCACGTTTTGCAGAGAAGTGATGTGAAGATGCTGGTGGATAAGGCGAGCGAATAAGGAGTCGGCAGGGAAGGGGGTTGATTCAATAACATCGGATGTAGTCTACCCACTTAAACGGTTTTTAAGTGGGTAGACTATTTACACATTAAGCACTAAGCATTAAGCCTCTAAGCTCTATTCTCAGTGACGAGTGCGAGAAGACGTCAGTTCTGATGCACGAAGCTGAGCGACGGCTTTTGCCAGCTCTAGCTGAGCTTGTGCAAAATTGATGTCGACATTGCCCTTGTTGATGTTCTCTAGGGCAGCGTATTTCGCTTCTTCTGCACGAGCGCGGTCAATGTCTTTACCATGCAAGGCCGTATCGGCTAACACGGTGACCACATCCGGTTGCACTTCGACCATACCACCAGAGATGTACAGCACTTGCTCCTCGGCTTTAAGGTCGGTAACGAACACAGACACGCCCGGTTTTATCTTACTCAGAAGAGGGGAGTGACCTGGGCGAATCCCCAGTTCACCGTCTGCTCCAGAAATCGCTAGGGCATGTGCCGGCCCTGAAAACAGTGTACCTTCCGCACTTACGATATTAAGTTGAAATGTATTGTCTGTAACTCCAATAGCCATGATGCACCTACCTTTTAGAGTGATTTCGCTTTGTTAAGCACTTCGTCGATAGAGCCACAGTACAAGAATGCTTGCTCTGGGATGTCGTCATATTCGCCGTTTAGTAGGCCTTTAAAGCCTCGCAGCGTTTCGCTTAGCGGTACAAACACACCTTTCTGACCTGTAAATACTTCCGCTACGTGGTAAGGCTGAGTTAAGAAACGTTCAATCTTACGAGCGCGAGATACAATCTGTTTATCTTCGGTTGAAAGCTCATCCATACCAAGAATCGCGATAATGTCTTTAAGCTCTTTGTAACGTTGCAGCGTGGTTTGAACCGTTTGTGCAATGTCGTAGTGCTCTTGACCAACCACGAGAGGATCCAGTTGACGAGAGGTCGAATCCAATGGGTCAATCGCAGGGTATAGACCCAATGCAGCGATGTTACGAGACAGTACAACAGTCGCATCTAAGTGAGCAAAGGTTGTTGCTGGCGATGGATCCGTCAAGTCATCCGCAGGCACATATACCGCTTGGATAGACGTAATAGAACCTTGTCGGGTTGATGTGATTCGTTCTTGCAGAACACCCATCTCTTCGGCAAGCGTTGGTTGATAACCTACTGCTGAAGGCATACGACCTAACAGTGCTGATACCTCAGTACCTGCAAGTGTGTAACGGTAGATGTTATCAATGAACAACAGTACGTCACGGCCTTCATCACGGAAGCGTTCAGCCATAGTAAGGCCAGTCAGTGCAACACGAAGACGGTTTCCTGGTGGCTCGTTCATTTGGCCGTAAACCATGGCAACTTTGTCTAATACGCCAGCTTCTTTCATTTCGTAGTAGAAATCGTTACCTTCACGAGTACGTTCACCAACACCGGTAAATACAGAAAGACCTGAGTGAGCTTTAGCGATGTTGTTGATTAGCTCCATCATGTTGACGGTTTTACCTACACCCGCACCACCGAACAGACCGATTTTACCACCCTTAGCGAACGGACAAATAAGGTCGATAACCTTAACACCAGTTTCTAGAAGTTCAGTGCTGTTGGCTTGCTCTTCATAAGAGGGCGCTTCGCGGTGAATTTCGTAGCTCTCTTTCTGGCCGATCTCACCACACTCATCGATAGGTTGACCAAGCACGTTCATGATACGGCCTAGTGTTTCTTCACCTACAGGGACTGTGATCGGAGAACCTGTATTTTCAACAGTTAGACCGCGGCGCAAGCCATCAGATGTACCCATTGCAATACAACGCACGATGTTGCCGCCAAGTTGTTGCTGAACTTCCAATACTAGCGAGCTTGCTTCGTCGCTGGTTACTTTCAATGCATCATAAACGCGAGGGCTGTTGCCGCCGCTGAATTCGACGTCAACTACCGCGCCGATTACTTTTACTATTTTTCCAACACTCATCTCTAAATCCTCAAATTCTGTTCTGACCCACTCTTTGCTGCCCTTAGACAGCTTGAGCGCCTGAGACTATTTCACTCAGTTCTTGGGTAATGGCAGCCTGTCTCGCTTTGTTGTACACCAACTGCAAATCATCAATGAGTTGGCCTGCGTTATCGGTCGCCGCTTTCATGGCTACCATTCGGGCTGCTTGCTCACAGGCAATGCTCTCTACGATGCCTTGGTACACTTGCGATTCAATGTATCGATGTAGCAGCTCAGAGAGGATGTCTCTTGGCGCTTGTTCATAGATGTAGTCCCAACGACGCGCTTTTCTTGCTTCACCATCAGCCTCTGTGTCAGAAGGGTGGGGTAGCAACTGCAAAGCCGTTGGTGCTTGAACCATGGTGTTCACGAACTGGTTGTAAACGAGAAATAAACTGTCGATCTTTTCTTCGTCGTAATGCTCCAGCATCGCATTTACTGTGCCTAAGATGTCTTCCAATTTAGGCGCGTCACCAAGGCCTGACGTTTGCGCGATAACATTGCCGCTGCGTTGGAAAAACGAGATAGCTTTCGAGCCGATTAGGGTGGTTTCTACCTCAACACCCTTGGCTTGCCATTGCTCCATCTCTTCCAACACTTTCTTGAACAGGTTTGAGTTCAAGCCACCACATAAGCCTCTGTCAGACGAAATAATGATGTAAGCAACGCGTTTTGGTTCACGCTGTTGAAGATAGGGGTGCTGGTATTCCAGTGACCCCGATGCGACGTGAGAGATAACTTTGCGCATGTTCTCGGCATAGGGACGCGTTAACGTCATGTTGTCCTGAACCTTACGCATCTTACTTGCCGCAACCATCTCCATTGCACTGGTGATTTTCTGAGTGTTACTAACACTGCCTATCTTGGTGCGAATTTCTTTAGTATTTGCCATTATCTGCTCCTAATTTGTTTTGATTTCCAGCCAACAAACCGGAGCGTTTACCAAGCTTTCAACGCTACAAAGTCACCAAGCAGTTTTGCAAGTGCACGGTCGATCTCATCGTTGTAGTCACCGTTCGCATTGATGGTGTCGAACAACTCTGGGTTCTGAGCTTGTGCGTAAGCAATTAACTCTTCTTCGAAACGCGCCACTTTGTGCAACTCAACGTCAGCCAAATAGCCTTTTTCTGCTGCGTAGATAACCGTTGCTTGTTCTGCGACAGACATCGGAGAGTATTGTTTTTGCTTCATCAGTTCAGTTACACGTTCACCATGGTCAAGCTGTTTACGTGTCATCTCATCTAGGTCAGAAGAGAACTGAGCAAACGCGGCTAGCTCACGGTATTGAGCCAATGAAGTACGGATACCGCCCGACAATTTCTTGATGATTTTGCACTGTGCTGCACCACCCACACGAGATACCGAGATACCTGGGTCAACTGCAGGACGTAAGCCTGAGTTGAATAGTTGGGTTTGAAGGAAAACCTGACCATCGGTGATTGAGATTACGTTGGTTGGTACAAACGCAGACACGTCACCTGCTTGAGTTTCAATGATAGGAAGCGCGGTTAATGAGCCTGTTTGGCCTTTCACTTCACCATTCGTGAACTTCTCTACATACTCTGCATTCACTCGTGCTGCACGTTCTAGAAGGCGTGAGTGAAGGTAAAATACGTCGCCAGGGAAGGCTTCACGACCCGGTGGGCGTTTCAATAGCAATGAGATTTGACGGTAAGCAACCGCTTGTTTTGATAGGTCATCGTAGATGATCAGTGCGTCTTCACCGCGGTCACGGAAGTATTCACCCATGGTGCAACCCGCATAAGGCGCAAGGTATTGAAGCGCTGCTGATTCTGATGCTGATGCCACAACAACAATGGTATTTTTAAGTGCATCGTGGTCTTCAAGTTTACGAACCACGTTAGCGATGGTTGACGCTTTTTGGCCAATCGCAACATAAACACATTTGATGCCAGAGTCTTTTTGGTTGATGATCGCATCGATAGCGAGCGCTGTTTTACCCGTCTGACGGTCACCGATGATAAGTTCACGTTGACCACGACCGATAGGCACCATGGTGTCTACTGCTTTGTAGCCCGTTTGAATTGGCTGATCGACTGACTTACGCTCGATTACACCCGGTGCAATCACTTCTACTGGGTCAAGACGGTCACAGCTTACTGGGCCTTTTCCATCAATAGGTTCGCCGAGTGTGTTCACAACACGACCAAGTAGGCCGTTACCTACCGGTACTTCCAAGATACGACCTGTACCTTTTACTTTCATACCTTCAGATAGGTCGGTGTAGGGGCCCATAACAACGGCGCCGACGGAATGGGTATCTAGGTTAAGTGCGAGTGCATACTTGGCACCCGGTAGCTCAATCATCTCACCTTGCATCACATCCGCTAGGCCATTAATGGTGATGATACCGTCACGAACCGATACGATGGTGCCTTCATTGCGAGCTTCGGTGCTCACATTAAACTTCGCGATGCGATTTTTGATTAGATCGCTGATTTCATTAGAATTTAATTGCATAATTGTTACCTATCTCGCGTGAAGCTGATTAGCTAATCGGTTAATTGATGTATTTAAAGAACCATCGATAACGGTTTCACCCGCCTTGATAACAATCCCGCCAACCAGCGTGTCATCAATAACCTGTTCCATTTCAACTTGACGCTCTAATTTCTTCTCAAGTGCAGCCGTTAGGGAGATAACCTGATCTTGTGTAAGCAATTCTGAACTGGTGACAGTGACAGGAATTACACGTTCATGTTCGTCCTTTAGATCGCTGAACAAGTTAAACAGGTCTCTTATCACTGCAAGACGGCCATTCTCAGCCAAGACTCGAACGAGATTAATGACGTGGTCATCAACGAGCCCTTGGCAAATATGAATGAAGAGATTGGCCAATTCTTCAGAGTCAGTGCGAGAACCTTCTGCTGAAGAGATCTGCTTAGCGATCGTTTCTTCTTCCGCTACCGTTACAAGAATCGACAGCATTGAGTGCCACTCTTGCAACTTGTTTTCACCTAAAGCAAAGTCGAACGATGCCTTGGCGTAGGGATGAGCAATATTGGTGTAATCTGACATATTGCCTCCGTTTAGAGTTCGCTAATCAATTGATCAACTAACGCTCGGTTCGTTTCAGAATCTAGGTTTTTGCTAATCAGTTTTTGTGCACTTTGAATAACAGCGTCTGCCATGTCCGCCTGAAGCTCACGGCGTAACTTTTGACGTTCGCCTTCGAGTTCAGCTCTACCTTGTTCTAAGATGCGTGCCTTCTCTTGCTCGGCTTCTTCGTGAGCTAAGCTGATGATTTCATTACGGCGTTTTTTGCCTTGTTCAATCAGTTCAGTCACGTTTCTTTTTGCATCTTCGACGAGTTGTGCGCCATTCGATTTCGCTAGTTCTAGCTCTTTCGCGGCATTCTCTGAGTGGCGTAAACCATCAGCGATCTCTTTTTGGCGCTCGTCTAACATCGCGGTGAGAGGGGGCCATACATATTTCATGCACAGCCAAACAAAAATCACGAATGATATTGCTTGTCCAAACATGCTTGCATTTAAGTTCATACCTTCCTCGCTAAATCTTGATTATTTACAAATCGATCTTTTCAAAGCTATTTAATTAAGCCACGGCAAAGATGATGTATAGACCGATACCAACACCGATCATCGGTACAGCATCCACAAGACCCATCATGATGAAGAATTGAGTACGAAGCATTGGAGTAAGATCCGGTTGACGAGCAACACCTTCAAGGTATTTACCTGCTAAGTTACCAATACCAGATGCCGCACCCGCTGCACCTAAACCGATCAGTAATGCACCTGCTACATATAAAACTGCGCTTACGATATCCATTTGTATCTCCGATAAATAATTTGTTAGTTAATTTTTTAGTTATTAATTAATGGTGTTCTTCTGTTGCCATTGCTAAATAAACAACGGTCAGTACCATAAATATAAATGCTTGTAAGAATACGATTAATATGTGGAATAAAGCCCATGGAACACTCAGTGCCCATTGCATCCACCATGGCATTAATGCAATAAGGATGAATATCATCTCGCCTGCATACATGTTTCCGAATAATCGTAAGCCTAGTGATATTGGTTTTGAAATTAATGTAATTAATTCAAGAACAAAGTTAACAGGATATAAAAGGGGGTTATCAAATGGCTGAGTAGTAAGCTCTTTGATAAAGCCTTTCAAACCTTTATTTTTTAACGTATAGGTTAACAGTAAAATAAACACACCGAGTGCCATCGACATTGGGATATTTACGTCCGCTGTCGGTAGGTCTCTAAAGTGTTCAAGGCCGATTACTCGAGTTAACCCTGGTATTAAATCAATAGGTAATAAATCAACCGCGTTCATTAACAACACCCAAACAAAAGTGGTTAATGCCAGTGGCCCTATTAATTTATCTTCCGCTTGAAAAATCTCTTTGACTAGGTTGTTAACAAAATCAAAGATGAGTTCGATAAAACATTGAAAACGACCTGGAACACCGCTAGTGCCTTTGGTCACGACATATCGAAACGCCCCAATGAACAGTAAACCTGTAATCCAAGATACCAACATCGAGTCAATGTTGAACGCCCAGAAACCATCACCTGTAGTTAAGAAGGTTAAGTGATGCTCTATGTATTCGTGAGCGGTAGTTACTTGATCCATACTACGCGTACTCCGATCTATTAGAGGCAGTAATAAATGGTGTTAAGAAGTACCCAATCATTGTGAAAATGTACGCGTATAATATTACTGGGTTATCCAATTTGAAAAATTGGAACGCCAATATAAACATTAAGAACGTATAAGTTATTTTCACGACACGACTCATTTGCATTAAGTCACGTAAACTATAATTAGGATTCTTACGCACCTTTAGGCTTGCATATATAAATCCAAACAGCGGAGGTAACATCGCAATTCCGATGCCCAAAGCTGAAGATTCCATATCTACTTTATTACCAAAAAACACTTCATATAAAACTACACCGATGGCTAATACTATTTGGCAGAGAACAACTCTTTTAGCGGCAACAAGGATGTCGCTACTTATCCCATTAAGCCTCATAATAAAACCTTATGTTAAACAGTGTAAGTTAATATAAAACACAGTTTAAATTTAACTTGTTACTACATTTCACTTGTTAATAACACTTGATTTGCTTTTAAGAAAAACCCTTGCTGGTTTTATATCTCCCTGACGAAATGAAACGGACATAAACTAATTCGTTATCGTTTCGACAAAATATAAATTACGCCTAAAATTATGTGATCAAAACGACAAATATCGACATCAATAATTCCATTTTTGAAAGATGTGTTTTTCATTTATGAAAGTAATAATTCAATAACTTTATTCATGAAAATTTTAGATGCTTTATTTTCAGTAAAAATGGATGTTTTTTATAAAAATTAAAGACGTTAATTTGGCAAGTTACGATCTTATCAATTAAGACTATTCAAACACTTAGCTTCATTTCTAAGTTAATTGTTTAACGCCTTCCGACAAGGGGAGAAAGGCAGTTTTAGTTAATGATAAAGGTACTCGTTTGTTGAGTGATTTATCTATACGGCGTTCTCTATCTGGAAGTGATTATTTTTAAAAATAGTTTGTCACGATGTCATTTTTGACGTCTTTCAGGCATTACGGAACGAATAAATCGGCGCTTAAGATGAATATTATGGGAGTAATTCAGCCCTAAACATGGATGTAAAGAGCTGGAGGGCTTGGAAAAATCTGAAGGTTAGGGCAAAAAGCTCTGAATATAAGGTCAAATTATTGGGGTTAGACGCGGAATTTCTTGATGTGCTCTTCTGTTAACGGTTCTGTTGGCGACTCTATCAACGGCTTTATAAGAAAGAGAACACCGTTACATTCCCTCTATTACTCTTCTTCATAGCTCAGATATTGGATACATAGATCGTGGAAGGCTTGAGCTTGTGGCGAAATCGTACGATCAGACAATCTAAAGATACCGATCTGACGCTGTAACGGCGGGTCAATCAACGGAATCCACACTAAGCGAGTCTCATTGGTTGGGAAGGCCAGCTTTGGCAGCGTGGTTACGCCTATGCCAAGTTCTAATACAGAAAACAGCGAAGTGATGTTCTCCACGGAATAGAGCGCTTGTTCGCTGAGCATTCGTGCGGGTGTTGGGTCAAGTAGGGTACAAGTCCCGTTGCGAATGAAGGGTTGTTTTAACAAAGTTTGCCATTCGATTCCTTCTAACTGAGAGGCGATGGGGTTGTCTCTGAGGCAGACCACACCAATAGGATCGGAGAGTAATGGCGTGAAATCGATGCTCTCTTCTTCTAAATGGGAGCTGTTTCCGAGGGCAACATCCACTTCTCCTGAGAGTAATCTTGCTTCCACACCAGCCGCATTGTCATCAATCAAACTCACTTCAACATTTGGGTACTGCTCACAAAAAGCCCCTAAAACACTAGGGATTAATTTTGCCGCGACCGATGGCACGCTCGCTATTCGAACTCTTCCTTGTTGTCCTGCCGCGGCTGCGCGCAGGTCATTGTCTAACGCTTTGTAAACATTAAGGAACTGAATGATTTTTGGAAGACATATTTCTCCGAAGGGAGTCAGTGTTGATTTGTTGCCTGTTTCAAACAGTGGTTGGCCGAGTATTTTTTCCAACTCTTTTATCGATGTAGAAAGTGCCGCTTGCGAGCGATTTGCTCGGTGAGATGCTGCTCGAAATCCGCCTTCTTCGACCACTAAAACAAAATGTTTTAACTGTTGTAGCTTAATACTCATGGCACTGATCCTTCTCTAGCCCTTGCTATACCTTACTTTTTGAAAGGTGATAGGTTTTATTTATCAAATGCACAAAATTTACCGTTAGATTTATCAGTCGTCAAGGTGCAGTATTTAACCATCTTGAAACATAGTTGTTACAAAGTTGGATGGAATCGTGAACGCACAAACTAAAAAACACCCAGTAAAAACCGCTCTTTTTGCTTCAAAAGCACCACTAGAGTGGGCAATCGTAAATAACGGCACTCTATACACCGCGCAGATTCCAATTGATGAAACGGGCGCAGTAGTAGAAGGCGGTATCGAAGCGCAAACGCGTCAGACTTTTAACAACCTTGTTCATACGTTGGAGTGCGCAGGCGAATCTATGGATTCCGTACTGCAAGTTCTGATTTACGTGACAGACCGTGAATACCTAAAAACGGTAAACAGCGTATACGGAGAATACTTCAATGCACCTTATCCAAACCGTGCAGCGGTCGTAGTTGCAGGGTTAGCAAGAGAAGAGATGCTGGTCGAGTTCGTGGTTTATGCATCGGCGTCTCAACCTGAATAATTCGACTGTGAACTAAGGCTCTTTGCGGATCAAAACTCTTTTGAATTAAAGCGGTTTATTGATACAAGCGATCGGGTTCACTTTAGATACAAAATGTACGACTTATTTTAGCAATTAATTACCTGAATATTAACAGTTTATTAATTAACCAGATGGTTGCCAGACTCACCGCAACCTAACCGTTACAAGGACAGAATGATGACTCAATTACAGAATGTTCAAGCAGAAAACGCACTTTACATTGGCGGCGAATGGCAAGCGGGTGTAAGCACCGTAGCGAACATTAACCCATCAGATATTTCTGAAAACATCGGTAACTTTGCACAAGCAAGTGCGGAACAAGTTCAACAAGCGATTTCAGCGGCGAAGCACGCTCAACCAGAGTGGGAAAAAACGCCAATTGAACGCAAGCAAGCGGTTCTTCAAGCGATTGGTGATGAGCTGATTGCACGTTGTGATGAGCTAGGCACGCTTCTTTCTCGTGAAGAAGGTAAGCCTTTTGCGGAAGGTCGTGGTGAGATTTACCGTGCTGGTCAGTTCTTCCAATACTTCGCGGCTGAAGTGCTTCGTCAAATTGGCGACAACGCGGACTCAGTACGCCCAGGCGTTTCTGTTGAAGTGACTCGTGAAGCGGTAGGCGTTATCGGCATCATCTCTCCTTGGAACTTCCCGACAGCAACTGCTGCTTGGAAAATTGCTCCAGCATTGGCTTTCGGTAACAGCGTTATCTGGAAACCAGCAAACCTAACACCAGCAAGTGCGGTTGCACTAACTGAGATCATCCACCGTCAAGGTATCCCTGCAGGTACGTTTAACCTTGTACTAGGTAGCGGTTCAACGGTAGGTGATGCACTGATCAACTCTAAAGAAGTGAACGGTGTGAGCTTTACCGGTTCTGTTGATACGGGTCGTAAGGTTGCTGCTGCTACCGCACCAAACTTCGTTCGTTGCCAACTGGAAATGGGCAGTAAGAACGCACTTGTTATCGCAGACGATGCTGATATCCAAACTGCGGTTGATGCAACGATTGCAGGTTCGTTCTCGGGTGCTGGTCAAAAATGTACAGCGTCTTCTCGCCTTGTGGTTATGGATAGCATTCACGACCAATACGTTGAAGCACTGATTAAGCGTATGAGTGAGCTGAAAGTAGGTCACGCACTGGAAGAGGGCGTGTTCATGGGTCCTGTTGTGGACGGAAACCAACTTGAAGCAAACCTAGGTTGGGTTGAGAAAGCACGTCAAAGCGGCGGTGAGCTGGCATTTGGTGGTGAACGCTTGAGCATGAAGCACGAAGGTTTCTACATGTCTCCAACGCTGTTCTTGAACACTAAAAACGATTGGGAAGTGAACCAAGAAGAAGTGTTCGCACCAATGGCAAGCGTGATTCGTGTCGCTGACTTAGAAGAAGCGATTGCGACAACTAACGATACTCGCTTCGGTCTAACGGGCGGCATCATTACCCAAAGCCTACGCACTAGCGCGATGTTCAAGCAACAAGCGCAAACAGGTTGTGTGATGGTCAACCTACCAACAGCAGGCACGGATTACCACGTACCGTTTGGTGGCCGTAAAGAGTCTAGCTTCGGTCCTCGTGAGCAAGGTCAATACGCGAAAGAGTTCTACACAGTGGTTAAGACGGCTTACCAGCGTCCTTACTAATCCACTTTCTAAATAAGAATTGGATAGCTGAAGATATTAACTTCCTAGCTATCCAGCTATCGAATTGGCCTGATTCACAGAGTCAGGCCAACATTCAAACCAAAGCAGCAAACGAACTTAGATAAGTGATTTAACCCATTTTTGAAAACATGTTATTTGAGCGTGTTTTCAAAACCGAGCTAGAACACTGAGCTTTCAATAGGAGTGGTTATGTACCAGCAACGGATTGTTATAGATGGATTGCAATACTGTAATTGGAACAGAGAATATTTCCAAACACTAAAGGCGAGCGGCATTACAGCAGTTCACGCTACCGCGGTTTACCACGAGACAGCTCGTGAAACCTTATCTCGCTTTGCAGAGTGGAACTTAAGATTCGAGCAGAACGCAGACCTAATCATGCCGATTCACTCAATGGCTGATGTAGAGACTGCAAAAGTGACTGGTAAAGTCGGCATTTTCCTTGGTGCTCAAAACTGTTCTCCAATCGACGATGAGATCGGTCTTATCGAAGTGATGCGTAAGCAAGGTCTTTTGATCATGCAACTGACCTACAACAACCAGAGCTTATTGGCGACGGGTTGCTACGAGAAGAACGATACCGGTATTACTCGCTTTGGTAAACAAGCCATCGAAGAGATGAACCGAGTGGGCATGATCATCGATATGTCTCACAGTGCCGAGCGCTCAACACTTGAAGCAATCGACTTGTCTTCTCGTCCTATTTGTATCAGCCATGCGAACCCAACGTTTGCTCATGATGCACTACGAAATAAATCAAACGATGTGATTAAAGCCCTAACCGCACGCGGCGGCTTAATCGGATTCAGCTTATACCCATTCCACCTACCAAACGGCAGCCAATGTACCTTGGAAGACTTCTGCCAAATGGTTGCGACTACCGCTGACATGGTCGGCGTAGAGCACCTCGGTATTGGTAGTGACCTATGCTTAAACCAACCTCAAGCCGTTCTTGAATGGATGAGAAATGGTCGTTGGTCTAAAGCAATGGACTACGGCGAAGGCTCTGCGAACAACTCAGGTTGGCCAGATGCGTTGCCTTGGTTCTGTGGTAGTGCGGGTATGGAAAACATATATAACGGATTGATGCGTCATGGTTTCAGCGAGTCTGAAGCTGGGCAAGTCTTGGGAGAAAACTGGTTTAACTTCTTGAAAGATGGTCTAGAGCCTCAAAGCCAAAGTTAAGCTGCGCTTCTTACTAATAAGCATCTAATGAGCAGTCTTCTAAACACGTTCACTTAGCGAGTACTGCTTTAATCAACTTCATTATTCAAAAGGAACAACGGTCTATTTCGCAACGCGGTAACCCAAACATGGATTAGCCTGCCCAACACAAAAAACAATAGGGCAGGTGTTAAATACACCCTTGTAGTCATCATTCAAATGACAGCTGCAAAGAAACCTCTGGAGTCAGAGTATGTCTGATTTAACCAATAGCGTGAAATCTTCTAGCTTAAATGCGGGTCAAGCACACACAGCAAGCAACAAAAACGAGTCTGAGTCTACGTCAGACAAATTAGGACTATCCAACCCAGCTCTTTGGTACAGCGGCGGTTTTATCGCTCTGTTCGTGGCACTGGCTCTATTTGATGGCGAGCTGTTATCAAGCCTAGTAAATACGGGCTTTGCATGGTCTGTAAAAGTATTCGGTCCTTACTGGCAAATGCTTCTTCTTCTGACTTTTCTTATTGGTCTTGGCCTTGCGGCAGGGCGAACAGGCAAGGTTATCCTAGGTGGCATCGCTAAACCTGAAATGGACGGCTTCCGTTGGATGGCGATCATCTTCTGTACGCTACTGGCAGGTGGCGGTGTATTTTGGGCCGCAGCAGAGCCTATTGCTCACTACGTTAGCCCACCACCATTGTACGGCGCACAAGAAAACGCACAGCAAGGTGCAGTGAATGCGTTATCGCAATCCTTCATGCACTGGGGTTTCCTAGCATGGGCGATTGTGGGCAGTTTAACGTCTATCGTGGTTATGCACCTTCATTACGACAAAGGCTTACCCCTTAAACCTCGTATTTTACTTTACCCAGTGTTGGGCGAGCGTGCACTGAAAGGTCACACCGGCGCACTGATTGATGCATGTTGTATTGTCGCAGTAGCGGCGGGCACCATTGGTCCTATCGGCTTCTTAGGCTTGCAAGTGAGCTACGCACTGAACGCACTGTTTGATATTCCAGATGGGTTCACAACGCAACTTATCATCATCCTGTTCGCTATCGTTCTATACACATTATCGGCATTAAGTGGTCTTAACCGCGGAATGCAAATGCTAAGCCGTTACAACGTAATTTTGGCGATGGCATTGATGGTCTACATCCTGATCTTCGGCCCAACAAACTTCATCTTCAATGGCTACATTCAAGGTGTAGGCAGCATGATTGATAACTTCATCCCAATGGCGACTTACCGTGGTGACGAAGGTTGGTTGAGCTGGTGGACAGTATTCTTCTGGGGTTGGTTCTTAGGTTACGGCCCAATGATGGCTATCTTCATCGCTCGTATCTCACGTGGCCGTAGTATTCGCCAATTGGTATCAACCATTAGCCTTATCGCACCGTTTGTTACTTGCTTCTGGTTCACGATTGTTGGTGGCTCTGGCCTTGCGTTCGAAATCGCAGATCCAGGCAGCGTAAGTAAAGCATTTGAAGGCTTTAACTTACCAGGCGCGCTACTGGCGGTAACGCAACAGCTACCACTGCCAATGCTTATCTCTATTCTGTTCTTGATCTTAACCACGATCTTCATCGTAACGACCGGTGACTCAATGACTTACACCATCAGTGTGGTGATCAGTGGTGAGACAGAGCCAAATGCAATTATTCGTACCTTCTGGGGTGTGATGATGGGGGTAACAGCGTTAATTCTGATTTCCCTAGGTTCTGGCGGTATTTCAGCGCTGCAATCCTTCATTGTTATCACAGCGGTACCGGTGTCCTTAATCTTGCTGCCATCACTTTGGAATGCGCCTCAAATCGCAATCAAGATGGCGAAAGAGCAGGGTTTTTAAAGAGCAACTTCTCTGACAGAACGAGCTCTATGAAGAGAAAGCGCTGTAAAGACATTGATTTAATAAGCAACAAATCAGCCTTCGAAAGAAGGCTGACGCAAAAACTCCGAAAGGAAGAGCAAAAACCGTACTGATGAAGATACATCGGACGGCAACTATTTAGGTGAAGAGACCTAGTCAGGACAAATAATAAGGGGCGAGCTCGCTTGCCTCGATAACATCAATAACGATTAGAAACGTGAAAGCTAACCAACATACTGTCGCAACAATGCTTCAAATGACGGCAACGATCGGTTCTGAATGGCTAGCAAAACCCTTATAACTACAAAGGTGGTGAGCAAAATGGATGCACATCGTTCTACCTACACTGAATCAGCACTACGTGACGCAACGGTCGTCATGGCACCGGAAAGACTGGGTGCTATGCACCAAACACGCATCAGCTTCGTAAGAACTCTGATTCGTAAAATGGCACAACAGCAATGGAAAGTAACTAAGCATGAGTGGCAACTAGACGCTCAAGGTTTTGGTCATGTTATCTATAAGCTAGAGACGCCAAATCATGTTTATCATTTGGTTGTTTTCTGCGATGAGATTGCAGACGACGAACGAAATGACCGTGTAATTGCTGAAAAGTGGGACGTAACGTTTGCTCTTGTTCTTGGTGATGTTGATGTCACCCTACTTGAGAGACTTCGTGCGAATGTACCGCTACAAGAAGCAGGCCGTAACCCTAACAATGTGCTTGTTTTAGCGCGTGCCAACAAAAGTGTACGTGTGTTTGAACATATTGTTAGTCACTTGGCTAAAGGTGTTCAACCAACGCCAAAAGAGCTAGCGGAAGTTGGCTACATCCTACGAACTACAGCGGTTTATGGTAATGGTAAGTTTGGTATTGCTGACTTTAAAATCTTGGAGAAGAATCCAGATTTTAATCAGTCGTTCAGTGCTCAAATGTGTGCCGTGTATATGCTGCGTGAGTTCAGTCTAGATTGGGTTCATTACTTAGCGGAGCAACAAGGCGGTGAACAAGCGATTACCTTGCACAGAGGCTTACAACGCTACCTAGGTGTGGGTAATGCCACAGGTTTAGGCATGGCGCCATATCTGATTAACCACCCAAGTATTGTCGATCAATGGATGACGACTCGTGAACATGCATTAGCTGACGTGTTGGCTAATGACACGGATACGGCATTGATTGAGCCACTACGTACATTAGTTAAAAAAGCGATTTGTCATTTAGAACAGGCCGTTACCATCAATGAAAACCAGCAGGATCTGAACAAAGCCGCTGTGGATGAGTTGAAACACGCAGAGCAATCGCTAGAAGAGTCTGTCAGCCAATGTGATACATGGGCGCAGTTAGTTGAACAATCTAAGCACATGAGTATGGAAGCCCAAGAAATCCTTATCTCATGCTTGATGGAATTGTACCCAGAATTAGTGGACGCCCATCAAGAGCAAATGAATTGCAGCGAAACACTGTCGCTTCCTAGTGGCAAAAAGATTCAAGATCTGTTGGTTGTATTAGAAGAAAAGTACCGTTGGGCGATCACGACCGACTTTACCAAAGCAGAGAACAACTACTGGTTCTGGTATCGCTCTCAAGACAAAGAAGAACCAAGGCTTGGAGTGCGAGGTGAGGAGCTAGGTGAAGAACGTGAACTGCCGTTGGATATAGGCCGTCAAGCTTACCGTTTGTACCATGCTTTATTGCAGTTTGCGCGAGAGCTTTCATTGGCTGAGTTCCTTGTTAAGCAGCCACAGCATCGTGCTATTGCACGTCGTGTTTGGACGCTAGGCAACAAAGCGATGGGCGACATTCAAATGAATGTGCTGCACCAAGATTCGCCACCAATGCACTTACTGCGTTGCAAGCTTGCGATGTTTGGTGCGACTAAGTTTGATCCTCGCTCAGATCGCTGGGTACGAGTGACGTTTTTCCAAGGTGCGCCACTGCTTGATGAAATTCATCAGGACGAATGGGTGTTCCCAGTGTTACCAAGTGAAGCGGAGCTCGCTGACTCTCAAAAAACGACTACACATATCAACGCTCAACATGGAGGTAAATCGTTATGATCGTTTCTCACAATGAACTGGTAGCGGCCGTCAATAAAGCCTTTCTGGGTATGCGTCGTACATGTGGTGAAGCCGATGTGATAGCGAACATGGTGGCAGATTTACAAATGGTGGGTTTGGATGGTGTTCGTCATTTTAACAATGCGAGCAACTTCATTGGGCTAGAAGACGATTGCCCAGTGGACATTCAAGTGCTTAGTGACAACACGGTTGAAGTTGACCTACATAAAGCGAGTTTGGCGTGCCACCTTCCAGTGGTGATGGATTACGCGATTGAAAAAATGGTCGGTAAGAAGACGTTGAAAATTGAGCTCAACAACTGTCATAACCGCTGGCTAGCGTATAGCGAGCTTGTGAAACTTGCCGCGAAAGGCATCGCGTGTACTGCACGTTGGGACAATGGCTCCAACCCTAAGAGTACTTTGTATGTGCTTAACCGTGGTTGCGTTGCACCAGAACTGTTTTTATCAGATTTGCCTCTGGCATCGGACGATCATATCCACAATATGACCATCGAGCTTTCCGTCCAGGATTTCGATATCGAACGTTTGTCAGATGGCTACCAAACACACATTGAATCGGAAGCGCTTTTTAAAACTCAAGAGAAGGCGTGGAACGAGGGCATTGAAGTTGACGATGGAGAGTGGGGCGCGTTGAAAGAGACGGCGACGGCTATCCTTGTTGAAAACAGCCAACGTTCAATTCAAGGTGCAGGTGAGCTAGAAGCTTCTTAGCTTTGTTTTATAGAGCCATAAGTTATGCAAACTAGTTTTTAGATCTTTAGCTTATAGAAACTGAGCCTATAAAGCCTGAGCTTATTGAACTTACTTATAAGCATCATCTACAACAGATAAAACCAAAGAGCTTAACGTATCCTCACCTCGTTAAGCTCTTTTTATTTGTGCCGCACTTTTATTCTTCCTCTCAATAGATCACATCTTAAACTGTCTGTTTTGACACAAGTTGTTACGCGTTGAAGGTAAATTAAGCAATTAGATGAAGCACCTTCACATTCATGTTAAACAAACGGTTTCTTTTACAAGCCACTATGCGTATCTTGCTAACTAAAGGTGCCAACGGGCGCCATTTTTATTCGTACCGATGACATAAGAATCAGATAAAAAGGAATGAAGCGTGCAAGCTAACTTTATTGATGGAACCACCCTGTATCGTCAGCACTCTTTTGAGTTGCCACTCGATTACCAAGCAAAAGATGGACAACAGATCCAAGTCTTCGCACGTGAGCTGGTTGATCTCGCTAAAGATGCCCAAGAACTGCCGTGGTTGATCTACTTTCAGGGCGGCCCAGGTTTTCCTTCTCCACGAGTGAGCGGCCAATCAGGTTGGCTAAAGCGTGCACTGCAAAACTACCGCGTTCTGCTTCTTGATCAACGTGGTACAGGCAACAGCACGGTGATCAGCCATGAAACTTTGGCGCATTTGTCTCCTAAACAACAAGTTGAATATCTAACGCATTTCAGAGCAGACAACATCGTACGTGACGCGGAAGCGATTCGTGAGCAGTTCGGTGTTAAGCAATGGTCGACGATTGGCCAGAGTTTTGGTGGCTTCTGTACCTTGAGTTATTTGTCGCTGTTCCCACAAAGCTTACAGCGCTGCTATGTCACAGGCGGTATTCCTTCTATCGAGCGCGAAGCAGACGATGTTTATCGAGCAACCTACAAGCGTGTAGAAGACAAAAACAAAGCCTTCTTTGCTCAGTTCCCACAAGCGCAAGCTATGTGTCGTGAGATCTCTGATTATCTGCTTAACAACGACGTGAGACTGCCAAATGGTCAAGTATTTACGGTTGAACAGTTCCAATTGATTGGTATTAACCTTGGTGGTGGTGAAGCAAACCTTCCTATGTACTTCACACTAGAGAGTGCGTTTGTTGAAGTGAACGGTAACAAGCAGTTGAGCTACAGCTTCCTAAATCAAATGCAACAAGAGCAGGGCTACCTAACCAATCCTATCTACGCGATTCTGCATGAATCGATTTACTGCCAAGGTACAGCGTCTAATTGGTCGGCACACCGAGTACGTGAGCAGTACCCGCATTTTAACTACCAATCGGGTAGTGAGTTCTGGTTTACTGGCGAAATGGTGTATCCATGGATGTTCGATCAACTAGAAACGCTGAAGCCACTGCGTGAAGCGGCGAACATGTTGGCAGAAAAATCGGACTGGGGCACTTTGTACAACGCAGAGCAGTTGAGCAAGAATAGAGTTCCAATGGCGTGTGCAGTTTACGCCGATGACATGTACGTTGAGTTGGATTACAGCCGTGAAACATTGGCGAACATTCCAAACTCGAAAGCGTGGATCACCAATGAATATGAACACAATGGCTTGCGAGTAGACGGCGAAAGAATTGTCGATAAGCTAATGACGATGGTTGAAGCGTTAGAAAATCTGCCAAAGTAATCAAGCTATTTACGTTAAAAGCAAGATAGGCTAGAAACAAGAAAACGCTGCATCCGTGCAGCGTTTTTTTATGTCATCGAACTATTCGATTTAAGGAACTAGGAGGGGTAGCCCTTGAAGCCATTAAGGTTGGATGACGATATCTTGATTTTCAGTGGTCGATAAGCTGGCGCGGTTTTGTTCGATAAGCTGGGCCGCATAAGAGGGAGTCACAGCTTGAATTTCGCCTTTTGAACGAATCGTTAGTGCTTCCCACGCATGGTCACGATATTTGCCTGTCTGTGTATATTCAATAAGTACTCTCATGATTCTTCCATCCGATGTGTGGTTAACGTGCTACTAACATTAGCGCCATTGTTGAGGTTACACACCTGTTAAAAATGGAACATAAGATTAACCAAATGAGAACGGCCGCAACTTGAAAATTGCAGCAACTTGCACTTATCGTAAAGAGTCATACCTATCGCAAACGGCTGTATTTATCGTGAATAGACGTACTTATCGTTAATAGCCGTACTTATCGTAAATAGCTCGCACAAAAAAACGCTGCACAATGGCAGCGTTAAAATGGAGATAGGTTGAAGCTAGATTAGCTGTTTTCTAAACCAACAATCTTGCGTGCAGACATGACTGCACTATCCAAATCGGTCAATCTACCAGCACTTGCTGGACCAAGAACTGATGAATACAAAGCCAACTGCTTCTCAAATGATAAATCTAATTGGTTATATAGATTCTGGCGGATTTGAGCGTGTTGCTGTGGCTTTGCGCTCGTCAGGCCTTCCAACGTATCGTAGATGAGTGTAGTTGTATCCATATCTGTCCTTCGTACATCTTTGAAAAATTTTGCACATTATGCACTTGGTGTCATCTTTGTTCTGCGAGATTGATCGCATTATGTGCAGATCTGCTTAATTGTGTAATCAGTTAGTTATAATTGTGTTGTATGAGCAAGGGTGGAAATGACGGTCGAAAAAGAAAGGAGGCACTTTGGCCTCCTTTAGTTTATTGTAATTCACGGTCTCACTGATATGTCCGCTATCGGATGTTGATGGTGTTATCTCTGCGGTCATACATGTCCGGTGTGGTATGTAAACCACCTGCGTAACCAGCTGCTTCAAGCGTCTCTCTTACTTCACGAACATGCTCCGCGGTTACCGGCTCTTGCCTGTCTCCAAGGTGCAATCGCACGAAGGTGATCAACTCAGCCAATCTCTGATCCGATAGGACATCTTCAAAGCTTGCCATTGGCATGAAGTTTCTATCCTTGTCGAGATAGGTCGGTTGTAGGCCGCGCACCGTTACCGCAATGGTGTTGAACGGGTCACTGTGCATGATGATGCCGTTATTCAACAGAGTAGGGGCGATAGGATCGCGTCCTTTACCGTCGTCTCCATGACATGCTCCACACGTCTGGCGATAAGTGGTGTAGATTTCTGCCGCATAAGACTCTTCATCAAATCCTTTAGGCTGCAACGGCACGGCATCGCTGCTAATGGTGTTGTTGATGTCACCGCTCAGCAAGTAGTAGGACATCGACTCAATATCTTCACGTGTCATCAAACTTAGACTGTTTTTCACTACGTCTGCCATCCCTGCAAAAGCGGTGCCTTTGTCTGAGTGACCTGTGTGTAAGAAATCGGTGAGTGTTGCTTCATCCCAACCATCGATATAAAGCTCATTGGCTGTGATATCAGGCGCATTCCAACCATCAATTAAGTTACCTTGGAAAATACGTTCTGGTATCAGGGCTTGGGCAATATTTCGTGGTGTGTGGCACTCAGAACAGTGACCAAGACCCGCAACCCAGTATTTACCTTGTTGCCATTTCTCAACATTATCGACCTTGTCTGTGAGTTCCTCTGGCACTTGATAATCGACTGGGTCGGTGTCCATGAACACAATATTCCAGCCAAGCAGCCCTAGGCGAATATTCGATGGGAACATCATGCTGTTGTCGTCATTGCGTCGAGGGACAGCGGTAATCGACTGCATGTATTCCCACAAGTCGACCATGTCTTGGTCAGTCAGATATTGATAAGAGGTGTAGGGCATTGCAGGGTACAAGTAACCGTTCTTACCTTTACCATCGACTAGCGCAGCTCTGAAATCATCAAAGTCATAGGTCCCGATACCTTCGGTAGTATGAGGCGTAATATTGGTTGAATACACGGTGCCGAAAGGGGTCACGAACGGTAAGCCGCCAGCAAAGGGTTCACCACCTTCTGCACTGTGACAAGCCACGCAGTCACCGGCATGCGCTAAATACTCTCCGCGTTCAACAGATTCTGCTTTCAGGCTGGCCAGTTTTTGCTGTTCAACTTCACCTGCATGTCGAATGTAGGCACCGAGTGCGAGTATCTCGTTTTCGGTCAGTTGACTATCAAATGCGGGCATAAGATTGTTCAAACCATAGTTGATGGTGTGTTGGATCTCTTCGATACTGCCCCCGTGCAGCCAAGTATCATCGGACAGGTCGGGTACCCCAATCGCTGGGTTGGCGACCGTACCATCGGCATGACAAGACGAACAATATTTGACGAATAAGGTCTTACCGAGCTCGACCTTAACCTCTGGCACATCGGTATGACGCTGGTTAAGAGACGCTAGGTAGTAGGAAACCTTCGCCACTTCATCAGGACGCATGATTTCGCTCCAACCCGGCATTGCACCATTTCGCCCTTTGGCAATGGAATGGATCACAGCCTCATCACTGCCGCCATATAACCAGTCTTGGTCGATAAGGTTCGGGAAGTGCTTCTGGCCTTGTGCATTGTCTCGGTGACACGCTGCGCAGTGAGTTTGGAACAGAATCTGACCGCTGTTAACGATCTCAGGAATAGCAGCCAACCCCTCTAGCGTGGTTTCAGTAGTTTGTGCAAATTGCTCATTGAGAGTGGTGGATGGTGAACTCAGCTTATCATCGCTCTGCTCCCAGTCGACTAAGCCTTCCCATTCACCAAGCCCAGGGTAGAGCACCAAATAGCCTGCAGAGAGTAAGAACGCGACCGCATAACTGACAAACAGCAGTTTAGGTGGCGGTGCGTCTTTTTCTTCAATACCATCAAAGGTACCAATGGTATGGTCATGATCGGCCTTGTGATTGCTTCGCCAGTATTTAACGACAACCGATACCATCAGAACAAAGAATATTAAGGTTAATAATACCGCCCATAAATTCCAAAAAGTGCTCATTGTGATACCTCCTGTGACGTATCTTTACCAAGGCTTTGCAGGTAACGAATTAGCGCTTCACCTTTGGTTTTACCTCTTATTTGCAATCTCGCATCGCCAATCTCTTTGTCGGTATAAGGCACGCCTAACGTACGTAAGGCTTCCATTTTGGCGCTGATATCATCCCCAGTTAAAGTTTGCTCAAATAGCCACGGGTAAGAGGGCATGATTGAGGTAGGAACAACTCTGCGCGGGTTCACGAGGTGAATGACATGCCATTGGTCAGAATATTTTCGGCCTAAGTTTGTTAGGTCAGGCCCGGTACGTTTTGAACCCCACAAGTTAGGGAATTCATAAATATCATCTGCTTCTTGATTCGGGCGACCATTACGTTTCACTTCTGGTTCGAGAGGACGAACCATCTGAGTGTGGCAAACATGGCAGCCTTCACTGATGTATATGTCTCGCCCTGCTAACTCAATAGGTGTGAGCGGCATGGCTAAGCTGCCTTTGGCAATATCGTCTCCACGGACGATACTTGGCACTACCCAAACCAATAAAGAGAAGGAGGCGACAACAACGGTAGTCAAAATCAAAATGACGATTGAATGTGTAAAGTCTTTACTCATCATTTAAGCCCCCTCATTAACGGTGTGTTTAGCGTCGTGTACGGCGGGCATACGAACCGTTTTGTACAAGTTGAACGCCATTAAGAACAATCCGAGGACGAACAGCGCGCCACCAAAGAATCGTAAGAACAACCAAGGTGCTTTGAAGTCCATTGCCTCTACAAAACTGTAAATCAGTTCGCCGTTTTCATTTTGAGCGAGCCACATATAACCTTCACCGATGCCTGCGACCCAAAGTGCTATCGCATAGAGAGCGACGCCGGCATGGGCGAGCCAGAAGTGCCACTTAATCAGTCGTGGTGACCAAAGATCGGCTTGGCCCCATAAGCGTGGAATGAAGTAGTAAAAGACGGCTATCCCTGACATCCCAACCCATCCAAGTGCTGCGGAATGTACGTGACCGATAATCCATTCGGTGTTGTGTGCCACCATGTTGAACCAGCGAATGGCAAGCAGCGGGCCTTCGAATGTCGCCAAACAGTAGTAAAGAATCGCTGAGAAAAAGAATAAAAGAATGTAGTCAGACTTCAGCTTTTCTTTGTTTTGTAGAAGGGTCATTGCGCTATTGAACGCACCAGCCCAAGAAGGGAGCCATAGGATCAATGACATCACGATTCCGATGTTCTGAATCCAGATGGGAACGGAAGAGTAAACGAGATGGTGTGTCCCGGCCCATGTGTAGAAGCCGACCAAGCCCCAGAAGTGGATCACTGACAAGCGGTACGAATAGATAGGTCGATCCGCCGCTTTGGGTATGAAATAGTAATTCATACCAATGATACCCGCGGTCAGTAGGAAACCGACGGCATTGTGTCCCCACCACCACTGAACAATCGCATCTTGAGCGCCTGCAAATACAGAGTAGGACTTCATCGCTAGCACTGGTATCGCAAGGTTGTTGACGATGAAAATCATGGCAACGACGATGATGAAAGCAGCAAAGAACCAGTTTGCCACGAAGATATGGCTGACCTTCCGCTTGGCAAGCGTGCCAAAGAACAACACCGCATAAAGCACCCAAACCAGCACAATCATTAAGTCGATTGGCCATTCAAGCTCTGCATACTCTTTTGAGGTGGTGTGGCCTGCGGGTAGGGAAATGACCGCAAGTAAAAGAATGAATTGCCAGCCCCAAAATACCATCCATGAAAGGCTTTTGTTGAATAGGTCACAATGGCCCGTTCGCTGGGCTATGTACAAAGAAGTACCCATTAAAATATTCACGACGAAGCCGTATATCACACCAGAGGTATGTAGCGGGCGCAGTCGACCAAATTGGAAATATTGGGAATCGAAGTTTAAGACTGGCCAATATAGTTGCGCGGCGAGAATCACGCCGATGATCATACCTACAATCGCCCACACTAAGGATGCGACGATGAAGTACTTCACGACCTTAATGCTGTATTGCGTTGTCACTTGTTCCATAACAAGGCTCCTTGCCTAGAGGTTTTGAACCGCTGACTTAATTTTAATCGCTGACTTCGTTTGAATCGCCGAGCGAGCTTGAGTCGTTGCCCAGCATTGAATAGAAATAGGAAATATCACGGATATCTTGGTCTGAAAGCGTGTCGGCCTGCTGCTGCATGAGAATCGCCAAGCCACTGGTTCTTTCACGTGTCTGATAATCTTTCAGTGAAGAGATCAGGTAACCCACTTTTTGACCGCGAAGGTTCGGGTAGGGGTCTTGTGTTGAAATACCATCAATGCCATGACAAGTCATACACACCTTGGCTTTCTGCTTACCCAATTCAAATTGCTCTTTGTTAACTTCAGCAGAAACAGGAAACATGACCAGCGTCATTACTAAGGTAGAAAGTGCCGTCATGGGGTTAAATCTTCGCTTATTTAAACTCATTATCGATTCCCTTGATTATGAAGTGAGTAAACCTTTCTTAGAGCGCAACGTATGTAAGCTGGTGGACTTCAAAACGATGAATACCAATTTAAAAAGCGCTTAAAACCGCTTACGTACGATTAAAGGTTATGCAGCGACAGGCAATCTCGCTACTTGCAGACTCATTTTTATTGTCAATTTTATTGGTCACTACGTATTCACAAGAGGAATTGGATTACTCCTTGTGCTTAAAACACGGTGTTTTTATTTGTCATGTTTCTATTGATGGATTTTTGGAGTGCGTATTGTGGGGCTGAGGTGGTTGAAAAATCAGCTCGAAAGATAAACACGCCCTAGGCAAGTCAAATGGCTAATATGGACTAGACTCAAGTTAGTGACCTTTTTAAAACGGAGTTAAAAATGAGAACTGCACTTCTTTTGATATTTTCATTCTGTTCATTTTCTATTTTTGCTGCGTCAGAATTAACGGTATTTGACCATTTAGGGCAAAAGCATGAGTTCAGCCGAGAGCAATTGTTGTCGCTTCCTCAACAAGAAATCGCCACCACCTTACCTTGGGTCGATGGAGAATCTGTATATAGCGGGGTTACGTTACTCGCGGTACTTGAAAGCATGGATTTGCCTGTGTCAGCTCAGGTCACCTTTGTCGCGTTAAACGATTATAAAGTTGCAGTGCCAAAGGAAGATTTTTATGACTATCAGCCTATTATTGCGATAAAGCAAAATGGTGAGTTTATGTCGGTGAGAGACAAGGGACCTTATTGGTTGATCTACCCATTGTCGACTCGCCCAGACATTGATAACACAGACTTTCATGCCAAGATGATCTGGCAGATACGCGATATCCACCTATAGAGGTTCTCTATGAAAAAGCTGTTGTCACTGGCTGTGATTAAAGTCGTCGTGCTAGCTTTGGCGGCGATTGTTCTGACCGTAAATATTTATAGTGTTACCCGAATTAACGATATCAATAAGAGTTTTTCTAGCCGTCAAAATGAGGCGACATGGTTTGTTTTTCAGTTGGTAAAGGAGTACGCCAATTTCTTAATGGTCAGTCGCTCAGATAAGATCAATTATGACGAACTGTGGTTAGCTTATGATATTACGTGGAGCCGATTTGATATTCTGATTAATAGCACTGAGTCTTCCAATTTCATTCGCTCAGCTAACTTCAAACCTTATTTTACGGCTGAATTTGACAAGTTTAAGTCGTTAGAATCCTCAATTAAGTTGGTTAATCAAGGCGCCTTGCCTAAAGAATCACTGCAGAAGAAAATTGATATCTGCTACAACACACTGGTAGATTTTATTAACGAAAAGTTTCGACTCCAAAGCCCGGTTATTGAAGAAAATACCACAATGGTCGACAAGTTGGTGATGATGCATCGGATAAGCAGTGTATTTCTGGTGTTGCTACTGCTTGTGACAGGTGCGATTTTTTACGTCGATTTCTCAATCAAAAGAAAGCTTTACACGACAGACTTCATTACTGGCTTTCGAAACCGTGTTTCTTTAATGAAGTTTGTGAAAAACAATTACCCCAAAGACAACAACTTTGATTTGTACTTTGTACGAATCAGAAATCTAAGTGAAATTAACCAGAAATATGGCCCTGAATACGGAGACTTAGTGGTGAGTTCAGCGGCGAAATCGCTCACGTCTAAGATCCCAGATAGCACGATTTCATTCCGAAGCAGCGGTAGCCAATTCTTGTTCTTCATCCCCGAGCATTTGTACGCGAGTGATGAGATTCATGAGAAGTTTAATGAAGTGTTGAGTGATTACATCTCGGCGGGCAATTTAGAGCTCATGATAGACGCTGTCGTA
Source organism: Vibrio sp. Isolate33 (assembly GCF_022397895.1). Classification (NCBI taxonomy): domain Bacteria; kingdom Pseudomonadati; phylum Pseudomonadota; class Gammaproteobacteria; order Vibrionales; family Vibrionaceae; genus Vibrio; species Vibrio sp. Isolate33. The sequence continues at coordinate 415,714 of NZ_JAKEUP010000001.1, read as the reverse complement.
CGTCACAAGAAGAATATAAGCTCAAAGGATATGATGGAGCTACTTACTACGATACAAGGCTAAGGCTCGCTCTCGCGAGCTTTTCTTTAGAACCTTCTCTCATTCCAATCCGTTTAACCTCAGATTTTTAATGCTCACAACCAAACCCTACTTAAATGGTAACACACCTTCGCTTTATATGGTCTCTCTTCAAGTAATCTCTCTCAACAAACAAGCTCCGTATAATTTGGCTTCGAACCACCTACATATATATTGATGGGTATTAAAGCTTGATGTGTTGAAGAGCTGCTGAGTTTTGTGGAAATTGAGACCAATGGAAATCGAGACCAGTGGACATCGAGACTCGTGGAGATCGGGGTTTGTGCTGTTGAGCCGTAGATAGGTGACGAGTTATAGGTAAAGTGTCATAAGCGAGGCTAGTGGTCAAAAGAAAGGCAAAGAATATTGCCTATTTCTTCTGGTTTAGAGCCACTATTCTTTCGTCAGAATCATCGTCGCTTAGCGATGTTGTCTGGTCCAGAATCGTTTGAGGGTTGTGATCGCGGATGAACTCAATGAATTGAATGTAGGTCAACGGTTCGCTGAACAGATACCCCTGTATCAAGTCACAGTTGGCTTCTCTTAAATACTGGTACTGCTCGATAGATTCGACACCTTCGCCGACCACCAAGGTGTTACAGGAGTGCCCAAGGTTAACCATTGAGTCGACCATTCTACGATCGGCCTTGTCGTCTACAATTTTGTCGATAAAGCTCTTATCTATTTTAAGCTCATCAACAGGGTAGTGAAGTAGCTGATTAAAGGCAGTATAGCCAGTCCCGAAGTCGTCCAGTGATACCTTTAAACCCAAGCTTCTGATGCTCTCAATGGTCTGTACCGTCAGCTTGGTGCTTTTCACATAACTGGTTTCAGTGATCTCAATGATGATGTTGCCAGCAGGCACTTGATACCGCTCGATCACTTTTCGAATGTTGTCAGCGAAATTGCGATTATAAAGCTCCATCGCGGAGATATTGATCGATAGGGTGCCTTCGTAATTGTGGATCTCAGAGAGCTCCTTATAGCACTTGATGGCCGTCGCAATTACCCACATATCGATTCGAGAGATTAAGTTACTTTTCTCTGCAACTGGAATGAACTCTTCAGGCCCTGCGTTTATATCAAACAGGGCAGGACAACGAATCAGACATTCTGCACCATCAATATGCAGCGTCTTAGCGTTGAAGATCGGCATAAAGCGCAGCTCAAAATTGTCGCTCTCACAACATTCCAGTAGCCTTTTCTCAAGCGCATCGTGTCTTTCGAAGGTATGCAGTAATTCTTCGCCATAAACGATTCGACTCTCTCCATCACTGTGCGCCTTGGCATTTATCAGCATTTCATCAATGCAGCGGTGCCAGATCTCTTCAAACTTGGGCGTGTCGACAGGCAGTACGCCAGTTGCAATAGAGAGCCTGAAACCATAGTAATCAAGGAAGTTTGTGCCAGTCAGGGTGTTATTAATGTTCTCTATTTCTTCGTTGATTGATTGGTGTGGAGCGATTTCTAGGATAGCAATGAATTGGTTTCCACCAAGCCTTGCCAACGAGTAGTCACTGCAACTAAACCCTAAAGATGATTGCTGGTTTTGTAATGTCTCTCTCAGGGCTTTAGCTAGGCTGACCAAAACATTGTCACCGACTTTTGCGCCATACAAGTCATTGATTTTTCTAAAGTCGATAATGTCCCAACAGACGAGATAACAATATGGGCTTACTGAGCTTTTTAAGCGAACATCGAGGTGTCGAATGAAGGAACGTCGGTTAGCAAGTTTGGTCAGTTGGTCGAATTCGGCTTCGAATTTTAGCTCCGTTAAGGAGTCGATGTAGGCGTTCTTAAGGCCATCTATTTCACTTTGCCCGGATGAGCGCTTGAAGTACCTAAGCTTAAGTCCTCCGATGGAGATTTCGTGCAATAGATCTTTGAGCGGGCTGACCAATTGGTAGCGAACGACCATGTGGACGATCAACATAATAATAAATAGCGTCGTTAAACAGCCAAAGAAGGTTTGCTGAGCAATGATGTTTTTCTCTTGGTTGAATTTCTGTTCTCGAATGTTGACCTGAGCGAGTAGGTGACGACTGGTCATTTGAACCTTGATGCTCTCTTTGTCTTGTTCGAATGACTTGATAACGAACTGGGTACTTTCAATGCTGCCTTCTTCTTCCGTTGGTTCGATCAAAAGCTGCATGTTGTCGTCATCGTTGTACTTGATCAGTAAGCTCGAAAGCTGTTTAAGTGGGCCATCAGCAATCAACATATATCGATTCTGACTGTCATTCGCGCGTTTGTCTTGAGGAAGTAAATAAGGGTCGATAGCCGCGACATAGGCATATCTGAGTTCGCCACTGATGGAAACATAAGAGAAGCCCTGATGAGAAAGCCCATCGCGTTTGATTAAGGCGGTATAAATGTCGAACACGCGCTCGTAGATGTTGTCGGGGATCTTTAGTCCTTCGAATGGGTCAGCGCGTAAGGTCGAGAGTGTAAGATTGAACTGAGGGTCAACGATGTAAATATTGCGCTGGCCAAATTGATTCACGAGGTTTTGGTTTAAAACCTGAAGTACGCGTTTTTCCAACAAAGATAGGGTGGTGTAGTCGCTCGGGTTTTGAATATAACGCAAGAATTGCAGCGAAGAGCCAATATCTTTCACCAATAGAGACAGCCCGAGCTGTTCATATTCGGCGGCAACCAAAGCGGTATTCACGTCTGACTGCACTTCGTCTAAATACATGTGCTTCACATGGTTTGAGGCGAAGTTGTAGGTGATAACCCCCACTATTGTAAATGCAAATAATAGCGTTGGCATGAGCACAAAATAGAGCTTCTTGAGTACTGGCATTGACTATCTCAAACTATCGACGATACGGTTACGAATTTGAATACTGTTGAGTTCAAGTGGCTGATATAGATAACTACGTTCTAGTACCTCTTGGCTAGGAAAAAGCTCAGGATCGTTTTGATATTCTTGAGAAGTGAGCGCTCTTGCTTTTGAGTTGGGTGTCGCAAACCAAGAATCCATGGCGTTTTGAGCGGCGATTTCAGGCTGTGATAAGAAAGATAAAATCGTGGTGGCTTGTTGAGATAATTCACCGTTGTTGATTGCCGCAATACACTCTAGCCACAACGTTGTCCCTTCTTCAGGAACGATGTAAGCCCATGTTGGATCTGGGTCGATGTCATTCAGTATGTAGCTGTCGCCAGAGTACCCGTAGGCGAGGTCGATGTTGGCTAAGTGTTCGGGGTGACGAATATAATCGACAACGTATTCATTACTTTCAAGGTGAGGCTTCTGTGCTTGTAGCGTTTTGTAAGCGACTCGGAGTTCTTGTTCGTTGTTGGTAAATGGCTCAAATTGATTCATCAGCAGCGCAGCACTCACCAAATCAGTGGGTTCATAATACATGCTAATTCGACCGCTGGTTTTGGTTTCAGGATCTAAAAGGGCACCCCAAGACTTGGGCGTCTCAACTTTTCCGCTTCGATATAAGATGCCGGATGTCCCCCAAGCGTAGGGGATGCCATATTCGCCACATCCGTCCACCCATCTTGAGTCAAAGTTACTTGAAAGGGATTGCTGTAAGTCACCCAGGTTGTGGAATAAGTTCTGCTTAGCCAGTGCTTTCAGTTTCATACTTTCAATGACAACCAATTCAAACGCACCTCGTCGTTCACTCAATAGCACTTCATCACGAATGGACTCGTTAGAAAAATATTGCTGCTTGAGAGAAATCCCGTAGGTATCGTTGAGTTTCTCAATCACACTGTCAGACAGAAACTCATCCCAGTTGTAGAGATAGATTTCATTCTGTTGGCTGTAGGCGGTGCTAGCTAAAAAGGATGATGACGCTAGAACTGAAACATAAAATGCTTTCACTGACGGATTCCTTTCCTGTCTTGCTTAACTAAATCGTAGCCCAAAAATTGCGACATGCTTCAAATTTACGCTTCTTATTTTAGTACAACCTAATGCATTGCATGCGAATCACTAGTGCTCATCTTTGAGACTAAGAGATAAAAGAGACATAACCCAAGATTTATTAATTCAGTACAAATAGTTAGATAGCGTTTGTCATTTGGTATGCTTCTCAAGCTTATCTCTGGTTCATTGTCTTTCTTTTTAACCATAAGGTGTTCTATAACTATTTGTTTAGTAATCTGTTCTTTATTGAAAAGTATCGATAAAGTCACGGCTAATGACTTGTGGCACAGAGTGTTTGTGCTTATTGTGGTGAACAATATATAAGTCCTGTCAGCACAAGGAATCATTGTGGGTTTAGAGATATACCAAGTAGATTCATTTACAACTCAAGCGTTCAAAGGGAACCCTGCAGGGGTTTGCATTTCTCCTGAGCTACTGGATGAGTCATTAATGTTTTCGATTGCAGAAGAGATGGCGGTTTCAGAAACGGCTTTTCTTGCGCTTAACAGCATGACACTTAAGTGGTTTACGCCTGAAGTGGAGGTGAAGCTGTGCGGGCACGGCACCTTAGCGACTGTCCATGTAATGAAAGAGCAGGGCTTGGTAAAGACAGGTGACAGTGTAGCGTTTAACACTTTGTCTGGAGAGTTATCTGCCACAGTTGGTGAATCCTCTATTGAGCTTGATTTCCCTAGCACCCAATTATTTTCGAACTCTGAACCTAACCTCGCATTGTTAGAGCATCTTGGCCTATCACTAGACCAAGTGGTTTCGTTTAGAGAGTTTGATTCTAAGCAGTTAATTGAAGTGACTGACGAACACGTGTTGTTGGCGCTGGCACCCAACTTTGATGCTTTGAAAGGTATGAATGGGCGAGGTGTTGTTGTGACGGCACTGTCGTCGGACCCTGAGATCGACTTTATTTCTCGTTACTTTGCTCCTTGGGTGGGTGTTAATGAGGATCCGGTTACAGGCTCGGCGCATTGCACACTCACGCAGCATTGGGCTGAGAAGTTAAACAAGCGCAGTTTCAGTGCATATCAGGCATCACGCCGTGGTGGCCACATGTCGACCGAACTACTAGAAAACGGACGTATAAAGCTGATTGGCTCTGCTACGACGGTGATCAGTGGTGTGTTAAAGGTTTAAGGCGTTATTGGTTGTATCTGTTTGAGCGCATCAAGCAAGTCTGTTCGATTATTCATGATTGAACGAGGTTGCTAGGGTGTGAGTTATTATTGAAGGAATCATTGTGTCAGCGTTTTATCTATCTCAAGTTTTAGTCGCCATTGCGATTTGCTTCGATCTTCTGTCATTCCAGTTCAAGGAAAGGAAGAAAATCGTCACGTGTTTGTTCTTTGCGGGCGTGCTAATTTCAAGTCACTTTATTCTATTGGAGCAATGGACGGCGGCAAGCTTAATGACGATTGCCACGATTCGTTATTTGACGAGTGTGTTTTCTACCTCGTCCAAGTTTAAGTATTTGTTCTGTTCGATGTCTGTGGTGGCGACAGCAGTCACATACTCTGGGCTGACCAGCATACTGAGTTGCTTTGCTTCTGTGTTTCAAACCTTTGCTGCGTTTAATAAGGATGACCGTCGATTAAGAGAGCTAATGATCATCGGAACCAGCTTTTGGTTGATTCATAACTATCTGGTTGGCTCTCCAACGGCGGTGGTCATGGAAGCCCTGTTTATTTGCAGTAACTTGGTCGGCTATTACCGCTTTTACTTCAAAAAGAATGCGATAGCTTAGAGTTTTAGCCTGTTGTAACGCAACAAACCCACCGTATGACAATGATTAAAGAACGAGGAGAGCTCAATGGCCAATATCCACGCTAATATCCCTTCATCGTTACCCAATGAGGTGTTCACAGATCTCATTAGTAACGACAATGTTCGAATTGAGCGCATTCTGTCACATGGACACAGCTCCCCAGAAGAAGGTTGGTATGACCAAGACGAACACGAGTGGGTGATGGTGATCGAAGGGCAAGGCGTAATAGAGTTCGAAGATGGACGTGTTGTTACCTTGTCTAAAGGGGATTACATCAACATCGCTGCAAGAGAAAAGCATAAGGTTCAAGGAACCGACAAAGACGCCGTTACTATCTGGCTAGCTGTATTTTATCGTTAGTTAGTGAATGTAGGCAGTAATCTATTTAGCTGTCTAGCTATGTATCTTTTTGGCCAAAGGAACACGCATGTTTTTAAAATTTCAGGTCTTCCATCAAAGTATGTCGATACAACGGAAAGGCGAAGAGTGGTTACTTTATCGTGAATCAGATACGTCGATACGCTCTCGAGTTTATGATGTGGTGATCCCATCGGACTTAGCTGAGGAAGAGCTCGCGCGTTATTTGGCAGATATTTATCATGAGTTTGCCTCTGAAAAGTACCCATCAGTGACACGCGTGGTTTAGCGTCGATATTCACTTATCAATGACCAATTCAGTTCGATACGTAAATGCATTTAAAACACTAAAGACATGAGAGGAGTATGTCGTGGTTAGAATTAGAAATTACCAACCTAGTGATAGCAAAGCGCTATGGGAGATCTATTTTCATACCGTTCGTAACATTAACGTTCGCGATTACTCTCAAGAACAAGTCGAAGCTTGGGCGCCAAGTGACTTTGATTCGGAACTGTGGGAGAAATGTCTTCGTCGCATACAGCCCTTTGTGGCCGAATTAGACGGGCGCGTTGTTGGGTATACTGACCTTCAACCGAGTGGACTGATTGACCATTTTTTCTGTCATCATGAATATCAAGGCAAAGGCGTAGGAAGAGCTTTGATGGAGCACGTATTTTCAGTTGGAAGAGTGCGCGGTGTTTCTCGATACTTTTCAGAGGTGAGCATTACCGCCCGACCTTTCTATGAACACCTTGGCTTCAAGGTTGTGAATGAGCAAGAAGTCGATATGCGAGGCGTAAAACTGACAAACTACGTGATGGAGAAAGTGGTTCAATAGCTTGAGCTAACCATCAATAGTGTCGGCGACTTCGAGTTATGTGCATCTTTATTGGTCTAATCTAAACTAATAAGACTACATGGAGTGTGGCTCATGAATATTGTACTTAGTAATAAGATCCTCGTCTTAATTTCCTCTCTCTCATTGGCGGCAGGGATATTGGCTTTGAAGTTCGGCTTCGAAGGGTTATTCCCGATCTTTGTCGTCGTTATTTCTTTCTTTTCTGTCGTTATCAATTTGTATTTACTGTGTATCAGTCGAGAAGAGAAAGATGTCTCCGATTCCTATCAATAAGCTAATACAGCTCGTCCCGAAGCATTAACCAGAGGGTTTGAAAAACATAAGAAATAACCGACATGAATGACCGGATTTTATTTCTCATTATTCTCAAATTTGCGACATTTGTTGGTGGCTTTTTTACCATGTTCTTAAGAACTTTTTCCAGGTTGCATATAGTATGCAGGCTGATTTAGTTTAATTAAGGAATCCAAGTGGGAATAGAAGCTTTGGCGTTTGCAATGGACGCTTTAATCACGGCATGTTGCATGTTCGTTGCCTCGAAAATGTCTTTTGTTGTTGCCGATTTTAAATCCCTTCTGACCATCGCTGTTATCGTTGCTCTAGTGTCGTTGATTCCAACTGTAGGGTGGGCTTTAGGGTTGATCCTTTTCGTATTCCTTCTCGGGAAGGCAACGCACGCGAGTATTGGTGACTGTATTTGGGTAGTGGTGTTTACCAAGGTCGTGTCGATGGCGGCTTTTTTGATATTCGGACGTTTGTTTGTCTAGCTGTACACGCAAAAGAAAGTTCGCCTTCTTTGATGACGAAACTCAGTTAGCTCTAAACACGAAAAGGGTGTGAACGAGTCACACCCTTTAAAGAATTTCTGAAGGCTTGCTACTAACTTTAACTATTGGTTATTTTGGTAGTAGTACCGCGTCAATCACGTGGATGACACCATTGCTTGCTTCAACGTCTGGCATCACAACTTTAGCTTTGTTGATCATCACACTGCCATGATCAATCCCTACCATTACAGCTTCGCCTTGGACTGTGACTGCACTGTTCAGTTTCATTACTTCAGCCGCCATAATTTTCCCGGGTACGACATGATAAGTCAGTACTGCGACTAACTTGTCTTTATTCTCTGGTTTCAACAGCATGTCGACCGTTCCCTCTGGCAATGCTGCAAAAGCCTCATCGGTTGGAGCAAACACGGTAAATGGGCCGTCGCCTTTCAATGTATCCACTAAGCCTGCTGCTTTTACCGCTGCAACGAGTGTGGTGAACGAGCCGTTTTCTGCTGCCACATCAACGATATCTTTCTTCATACCATGATGATTCGCATGCGCAAAAGCTGTGAAAAGAAGAGTTGCAACCAATACTGACAGAGTCTTGCTTAAATGATTAAACATATTGTAGTCCTTTGAGTTTGTCTGTTATTTCCGAGAGGTATTACGAAAGCCTAAAAGCGATAGATCAACTTATTGCACCTTGGTGACACTTACTTCAACAGCCAAAGTCATCAGATGGATAAAAAATACACGTTAAATACTTGTTGTAATTCAATTTTGATACTTATAGTTAGTGGGTGATTATTCAAATAACGGATGTGAATATGAGGTTTGTTTTACCAGTTGTGTTTTCGGCATTTGCTTCAATGCCTGCTTATAGTGGCCTTGCTCCGAGTGAAGGTTTCAGCGGTAACTTCAGTGTTTTGGCCGGTTTCTATTCAGACAGCAGTAATCTGAGTACCGAGCAAAACTCGAATCAAGCAACCAATACCATGGAAGGAGACAGTGAAAACCAAGGCTTACTTGGCTTTCTTGGAACCGTTCAATACACCTTTGGTGAATCTTTAACTCACCAAGTTTATGCCGGTACGACGCGAGAGGATATCGCCACCGGTACCATAGCGTTTGAGATTGGTTACAGACATCAACTGTCTGGCGGCACCATCTTAGATGTCTCTGTGTTGCCAACGCTTATCTCTGGTAAGGCTTGGTCGGATCCTTACGCCGTTGGTGTCAATCGAAACGAAACCGATGTGAAAGGTAATGTAGGACGACTACAACTGACCAACATTGGCGGAACGGCCTTTCAAACGGATTTCGCGATTGGTGAATCTGATGTTGATGATGAATTATCGGGCACTCTAGGTACTCAACCCATAGCGGCACAAGACGCAGCGCTGTTAGATAGGGAAAGAAGCTATCTGTACGCTAAAGCAGGTTATCGCTTTATATTGCCAAACCAATCCGGCTTGCTAGTACCTTCTATGGTGTATTTCAATTCAGATGCGGAAGGCGGTGCACTCAGCTTTGATAGCTACGGTATCGAATTGAATTATGCGAAGAGAATTGGCCGTCATGGCTTTGTTGTTACATTGGATGCCAGTGATCGTCAGTATGATGAAGCCAATCCGATTTATGGTAAAACGCGTGAAGAGAACGAATACGGCGCCTTCTTAGCGTATGAATTTGGCGGATTGATGGGTTATGAAGATTGGTCGTTTATCACCTTACTGGGTCTAAGAACGATAGATTCCAATATCGACTTCTATAATTCTGAGCAGGTACTCGCGAGCGTCGGTGTCGACTATAAGTTCTAAGGGTTAGCTATTCCGAAGCGTTGTATAACACTAAGATTTCGTTGAGTTTATTATCTGTTTAATTATTTCGAGCACTTATAATCTTTAAGGTTGTAGGTGCTCGTTGCTATCCGTAGTATGAAAGTCGTTCAGTTAAAAAGATCAGATAGTAAGGAAGCGCTTTGGAAATACAAATTAGACACCTAGAACTCACAGACAACCAAGATATTTTTGATATTTATCGTCATCCATCAGTATCAGAAAACACTTCACAAAAACCTTTCCTCAGCTCTGATCAAGTGGAGCGACTGTTTGGTCACTCAGACCATTTCACTTTAGTCGCTGAAGTGTCAGGTAAAGTCGTGGGCCACATTACCTTATTTATGACGACCAAGGTTCGAGACAGACACTGTGCAGGCCTCGGGATCGCGATTCACCCAGACAACCACGGTCAAGGGGTAGGTAAGGCGTTAATGCAAGAAGCGATCAATCAGGCCGATAACTGGCTTAACCTCGTCCGACTTGAATTAGAAGTACATGCCGATAATCACGGTGCGATTGCTCTTTATGAAGGCGTTGGCTTTCAATTAGAAGGCACCAAAAGGCTGAGCACATTCAAAGGCGGGAAATATATTGATATGTTGTTGATGTCGAGAATCAGACCTGACTACCGTTGATTATTAGTGAATCGTCTGATTTGAAATGGCGAATAGAATAGCAATAGTTCAAAGCCCTAAACTGTTCATGGTTTAGGGCTTTATGTTATCTCGGGCGTTTATTGCTGGGGAAGGTACGTTGGATGACAGGGCTGTTTTTGATGATAGACTTATTTATTGTCGATCCCAAAACCGTTGCGTAGCGCAAATTGAATCAGTTCAGTGTGATTATCGAGCTCGAGAATATCTAACATGCGGTATTTGTGTGATTCAATGGTTCTTGGGCTCAGAAACAGAATCTCCGCACATTGTTTTGCTGTATAGCCTTGGGCTAGTTGAGTCAGAACGGTACATTGCTTTTTGGTCAGTAACAGCAGCTTTTCACTTTCATTGATGTTGTTTTCTTCATCGCTGGTGACACTGCGTGTCATTTTAGAATGCTGCCAAAAGCAGAGCCAAATATCACTGAGCAATTTGATGCGCTTCATATCCGCCGCTTCAATGGGTGTATCGTAGCGGTTGAAACGTGAGAAGCCGATAGCGCCCCATTGTTGTCCAAATAACGAAAGGCTCACAATGCCGTGCCAATGTGCACCTTCTTCATAAAGTACACGTAACGGGTCGAGTTTGTGGTTCTTAAGTGTCTCTTCTGGAAACAATTGCCAACACTCTTTTGAACGTAAAAGCTTAAGGTAATCAAGATAGTTACCTTTTAGAAAGCGTTCCATTTCAAGCGGTGGGGTATCTGTTTTAGACACTGAAATGCTCTTACCTGTGTCCAAAAGAATCATAGAGTTTGGAAATAGGGTGAGCCTGTCGAGCTTAAACCAAGTCAGCGCTTCTCTTGCCAGCAAGGCAAAAGTGCTGTCGAAATCTTTGGGCTGGCAAGCGGTCAAAATGTTGGTTTGGTGAGAGAGCAGCTCTTCAAAGCTATCGAATTGGTTGTCTTTCATATTGACCATCATTGGGGGTTTAAGACAAAAATAGCGGTAACAGCTAAAGTCTGTCAACCCAAGCGTCGAATGTTGTTCTGAATAAACAGGGTATGTAGCCTCAAGACTTTATTGAGTCATTGGTTAGTGAAATCCCAGCTGAGCGATGTAATTCTCCGTCGAACCCTGTAAAGCTCTGTTGAACGGTGTATAGTAGCAACCGTTTGCTTCGTATAACCCCAATGATATGGTTTGGGGGTCTCTACCAGCTCCCGCAAAGTGCTGATTACGAAGGGTTTAGATCACGATTGTGTTCTTACTCTTTGTAATGGCGTTCAAAAACATCCTGTCTATTATTCAGAGTAAGTGCACACCTAAAATCCATAGTAGGTGAAATATGAACGCATTTATTCAAGGGCTTCCAAAAGTAGAGCTACATTTACACATTGAAGGTTCACTCGAACCTGAGTTGCTTTTTCAACTCGCTCAACGCAACGGTATTGAGCTGCCTTATTCATCCCCAGAGCAGTTAAGGCGCGCGTACGAATTTGATGACTTGCAGTCGTTTCTCGATATCTATTATCAAGGTGCTGATGCGCTGCGCACTGAACAAGACTTCTATGACCTAACATGGGCGTACTTAGAGCGCTGCAAAACTGATAATGTCATACACACCGAAATCTTCTTTGATCCTCAGACACATACCGATCGTTGTATTGCATTCGACACGGTCATTAACGGTATTCATCGTGCGCTCGAGCGGGGGCAAAAAGAGCTGGGTATTACGTCGCAGATTATTGCCTGTTTCTTGCGTCACCTGTCTGAAGAGAGTGCGATTCAAACGTTCGCCGATGTGTTAAAGCATAAAGATAAAATCATTGGCGTTGGACTCGATTCTTCAGAGCTAGGGCACCCACCAGAGAAGTTTAGACGCGTATTCCAACAAGCTAAACAAGCGGGCTTTCTGACTGTGGCTCATGCCGGAGAAGAAGGACCTGCTCAAAACATCGTCGATGCGATCGAGATGCTCAGTGTGAGCCGTGTCGATCATGGTGTGCAGTGCATGACTGATGACGCTTTGATCGCCGAATTGATTGAGACGAAAATGCCGCTGACCGTGTGTCCATTATCTAACATCAAATTGCGAGTGTTTGATGTCATGGAAGACCACAACATTGTCGAGCTGTTGAGAAAGGGTGTGGCTGTCACGATTAACTCTGATGATCCGGCTTACTTTGGTGGCTACATGTCGGATAACTTCAACGCAGTGAGCCAAGCTCATGAGATGACGCAGCAAGAGTTGGCGCAGTTTACTTTGAATGCCATCGAAGCGAGCTTTATTGAAGAGTCATTGAAGCAGCAATATCGAGATGTCGTTCAAGCGTATCTTGAACAAGTAAGTGATCTGTAATCTATCCCTCACAAAAAATAGAAACGACCAGCCATTGCTGGTCGTTTTTTGTTTCGCCTGCGCACGATTCGCAAACTAAGTAAATGACTTAAGCTACTAAGATATAAGATTTTATTTAAACAAAAACCTCTTACCTCCGAGAGGATGAACTACATTTAAAGGAGATCTCTAAAGATCTGGGTATACAACGTTAACCTTGTACAGCGATTGTCGGAGGAGGATTAAACCGTTGCTAGAACCAACAATCAGTGAACAAATACAGTGGCCGTGTGAGTTGCCACAAGAGTTGATCGATAGCTTAGTTGAGATTGCCGTTTTCAAAACGGGTATCCACAGCCTTGAGATCACACAAAAGTTTCAAAACCTACCTGGTGTTTTCTATATTCTTAGTGGCTCTGCGGGAATCTGCTTTTCGACCGAGAACATGAAGAGCCTTTCTGGTGGAGTCATCGGAAAGGGCGATTGGATGGGGGCCTTAACGATTCACGCCGAATACAACCTATTTGCTGTTGCAGAAGAGGTTGAACCCATCTCTATGATACTTTTCCCATCCGATAAGGTATTAGAATTGGCTGAAGAGCAATGTATGGTCTTCAAATGGCTGCTTCATTGCGGTACCCGAGCTCAGTCTATCTGGATGCAGGCTTATCTCTCATCGATTCACGAGAAAGAACAGAAAACGATCTATGTGCTCTTAGAGCTCGCCGCTCGCCAAACGAACATAACAGGTGCAACGGTCAGTATTAATGTGTCGCAGACTCAATTGAGCACGATTACCGGGATCTCAAGGTCGCGGTTAAATGAAGTACTGAAGGGTATTGAACAAGCGGGTTTGGTGACCATTCAAAGAGGCAAGGTCTTCATTACGGATATCGAAGGACTTTATGAACGAATTTCGCCAATGAACTTGATGATGCGAAACCCCGTCGAAGATATAAAGCCTTAGTCGTCTAACCCATCTCAGCTATCTCAATCATTTTGTTCAAGTAATCCCTGCTTTGATGATTGAGAACAGAACATGTACAACTTTATGGGTAAACTGCAGTGTTGTGTTCCTTTTGGAACATACATGAATCCACTATATCTATAACTTCCACTCTGTATTTATAAATTTAGATTTAAATGGGGTAAGTTGTTATGAAAATGGCCGTTTTGGAATACAAGGTATGTGGGATAGGCGACTGGATTAAAACCAGAGTATCAAGCCGTTGTGCACATTTACTGGCTGCTGAATATGGCTTATTAGGCTGGCCAACAAAAATTGATGGGGAAGCATTCTCTGTTGAGTTGGTTTAGCGGGAACACTTATTCATTGAAACAGATACAAAAAAGCTGGCCACAATGTGCCAGCTTTTTTTGCTTGAACGAGCGATAAATCGATCTACTTGTTCACGTATTCTTTGAATTTCTGCTTGGTTTCAGCGTCAGCTTTCTCGTACCAGAAATAAAGCATTTCTTCTGCAGTGTTTGATGCATTAGCGTCGATTTTTGCTGGTAGCGTTACTGGTTGAACAACGGCCGCTGTAGCGCCTGCTGCTGTACCCATTGCTAGAGCTGCAATGCCACCTTTCTTGTTGTACTCTTTAGCTTCTTGAGGGTATTTACGACCAATCTGCATACCATCTTTCACTAGCTTATCTTGCTTAACGCTAATTGCGTTTTGGTCTTCATCAACCAATTTCCAATCAAGGTTCTCAAAACCTTTCTTCGCTTCAGCGGTATTGCGGTACTTCGGCATATCGAACGTCAATGCGGCGTCAGCTGCGCTAAAAGTAGCAATGATTGCGTCGCTATCAACGAATTCACGGTCGTTACCTTTATCAAAAGCCAATTGATATTGGAATACGATCTGGTTCTGACCGTCTGGAACGGTTAGCGTTTTATGAGAAGAGAAAAGACTACCGTCAAGATCTGGCTTAGCTTCGTTAACCGCTAAGACATCTACGCTAGAAGGAACTTCAATTGTCACGTCAGCTAACACGTGTGGTGCTGCGATAATTGTGGAAAGCAGCGCGATGGATTGTAATGTTTTCATAATCATACAGTTATTTTAGTGAGATATTTTTACAGTCTCATGCAGAACGAAGTATTTCAAGTTACCTTGTCTCGATTTGGCAAAATTCACCGAAACTTAACGTAAGGCTAAATCTTGCACGTTGAAGTTGTGCTTTTTTCGGTGAAATAGAGTAAATTTTCTTCAGGCAACGCCTTTGTTTGTTGAGTTATTGGATGGTGTCGAACTCTGTTGAGTGCTTTCATCCAATATTTCTGCGAGCATGTGTTTATCAATAGGTTTATGAATAACGCCTTTAACGCCCAAGTCGTGAAACTGTTGTTGTACTAATTTCGAGACATCAGCGGTACAGGCAATGATCGTGGTGGGTAGCTTGTGTTCTTTTAGTAGAACATTGGTCGCATCCAAGCCTGTCATCTTCGGCATGTGGTGGTCCATCAATATGATGTCGTAATGCTTATCCAATGCCATATTTACGGCTTTTGAGCCATCTTCGGCGTGGTCTATGCCTTGATAACCGAGTTGGTTAAGAAGCTTAGTCAGGATGATGCTATTCACGTTGTTATCTTCGGCGATCAATATCGAAGTGGTACCGTCTTCGGCTAGGTTTGCTGGTGGCTCAGCATCATCACTCGAGTCTTTAGAAATCGTTGTTTTAGTTTTGCTTGTCTTGCTTTTGTTCTCACTGGTCTTGTTAAAAGGCGTTTCTGTCGTGTGATTTTCTGGCTTACTTTGAGTCACACTATGAGTGGTGTTGTCGGGTTTATCGGTGCGTCCTTTGATATTTCGCTGAACTGAGACAAAACCAACCAAGGTTATCTCTTCAAAAGTTGGAGAAATGGACTCTTTGACCCAATATGACGTACCATCTTTACGGTATTGCAGTATTTCAGATTCGTATCGATCTCGTCGATTCAGTGCCTCTGACTTCTGCCTGATTTTAACGATGTCGGACGCTTTGCCTTGTTGAATCTCAGTCAAATTCTTTTTAAGTACATCTTCGAGAGTAAACCCAGAACTGTGTGTAAAAGCGGGATTGACCCATTTAATTCGTCCTTGGTCATCAGTGACAATAATGGCGTCTTTAGAGTCCTCTAATGACTTACTCAACATTTCCCTTGGGACACCATCCGAATCGACGTCCTCCAAAGAGTCAGGCGCTTGTAGATTGATATAAATAGGAATGAACGCTGACACCCAGATGGCGTAAATGGTGATAACGCGATTCAACACGACAAACCAAGTTTCGCTGGCTGTTTGGGATAAGTAGTAGCCGAGTAGGGTGAGAATGGTGCAGACGATCGCCCACATAATGGCTGAAAACGGCTCTCGTGTTGTCGATGCAAGCAAGACAATCGTAACGTAAGGCACGGCCATCGCAATGCCTAACGGGACATGATAATCGACCGAGAAAATGATGGTCGCACCAAGGGCTAAGAACAGATGCGGACCAGTGTTGGGTAAATTCCATTGCCATTTCATCTGATACCTCACTTAGCCGGTTTTGCGTTGCTGATTGAGTTTATTGATTAAGCGGGTTGCTTGGTGGCTGTTGACCATTAAGCGGTTGATCAACTGTTGAAGCAATTCCGCTTCTGGCATGACGTGATGTTCCGTGATCTGCTCGGCTGAAGTCGCGAGCTCAAGCATTTCTGTCATTTCAAACCTTGAAGCGATTGCTCTGACTGCTTTCAGGGTTCTGCATAGATCATCTGTTCGGGCGCTAGAGAAGAGTTCAATCAACTCATCAATTTCATTTTCTAGCTCATCGACCAGTGACGTTAAGCATTCGAGTTTATCGTCCATCTCCAATTTGTCGTTTGTGAGTAACTTGCTGCGCGAAATCTCTTCTTCTGTGAGTGGTAGTTTGAACTTAGGGTGACGCGTTAACATGGTGATGTTGCTGTCATCCTTGTCTGAAAGCTCATGTGCGTTAGCCAATTTATGTCGGTTAACCTCAAACTGATGGTGAAACTCATTGATCGCGTTTTGTAAGCTGTTTTTCTGCAATGGTTTGGTGAGTACGAAATCAGCCCCTGAGACGATGAACTCATCGTGCGCTTCTTTGAAGACATCGGCGGTACAAGCAAAAATGACCGTGGTGAGTTTGAGTTCGTTCCGGATTTTTTGAATGGCTTCAATACCGCTCATGTTAGGCATGTGGTTATCCATTATGATCAAATCATATTGGTTTGACGCCAGTTTATCTAAGGCCTGTAAACCATCGTAGGCGTTTTCTACCGTCAAGTTGATAGATTCACAGAACTTCCTAATAACCATTGCGTTTATCTTGTTGTCTTCCACCAGTAATACTGAGAAATCATCTAGCGTTTCATTCACTTTCGTTGGTATTTGGTCGACGACTTTGTCTTCAAGTTCGTGCATTTCTAACGGTAAAGAGATAGTGAATTGCGTGCCCACATTCAGTTGGCTGAACACTGAAATGGTGCCGCCCATCAGCTCGACTAACTGCTTCACAATCGATAATCCTAATCCAGTTCCCCCAAACTTACGTGTCGTGGACAGTTCGGCTTGTTCAAAGGCTGTAAATATATGGTCGACCTTGTCTTCAGCGATGCCGATACCAGTATCCGTGACCAAAATGTTCACGCTTGGTGGAGTGGTTGGCGCTATTAAGAATTCAACTTCTACCTTGCCTGATTCAGTAAATTTGACCGCGTTGCCTGCCAAGTTAAATAGGATCTGACGGGTACGTGCAGGGTCGCCAATTAACTGGATATTGGTCGGGATACTATCCTTTATGGTAAAGGTGAGGCCTTTATCCGTCGCGAGTGGTGTTAGGGTTTTGTCGAGGTGTGTAACTACGTCTGTTACTGAGAACGGGCTATATTCGAGCTCCATTTTCCCTTGTTCAACTTTAGAGAAATCGAGAATGTCATTCAATATGGTGACGAGGTGTTGCCCAGAGTCGATGATGATCTGCGCTTGTTTGCGAGTATCGGCGCTTTGAGAATCTTCCTTAATGATTTGTGCGATACCTAACACGCCATTCATCGGGGTTCGTAATTCGTGGCTCATTGTCGCGAGGAATAGAGACTTAGCTTCACTCGCTTTTTCCGCTTTGTCTGCCGCTTCTTGATAGGAGAGGTTGTTTCGTTTTAGCTCAAACACACGCAGGATAAAGAGAGCGAATGAAAAGGCGACGGTTAGGAGCGCTAACGTGATGATAAGTTTAACTATGATGCCCTTTAACAGGTCTTGAACGTCGGTAAATTGATGTTCGATCTGTTCAAGGTACTCCATGCTATGCACGGAAAGGATCTGTGACAGCAACTGGCTTTGTTGTTGATTCAGTTCGGTAAACGTTTGAGACAAGTTCGCTAAATCTGAATTGGTGTCTTGATACTGAATTTGGGTACCAGAAAACAGCACGCTTGCTAAAAGCTCACTTTGAATGTTGATGTTTGAATCGGAGTTAGATCCAGTATTCTCTGGGCTATTCTTTGAGTCTGTCAGCTGTAGAGTGAGGGATTGCAGAATGAACTGGCGAGCCACACTTAGTCCAACAAGGTTGTCTAATGTATCAACATTCGACATTGAAGCATTGTGGAAATGTTCAAGTAACTGCGTGGTTTGTAAGTCTTGGAAGAAAGCAGAGTGAATGTTTTTCCCTTGATAGCTATTTCTGAGTTCCTGTAGTTCTTTTTCAAGAGTGACCAAGTTTGCTGACATTTTATACGGATTAGAAATGCCTGCGAGAGCCGCATTGGTTATTTGGTCGCGCATTTCTAGCACTTCATGCCCAAGCTCCCGAACCGATTCCCCATATTCTGTGACCTTCTCATGCTCTGAGTAGGTCAACATAATGAAACTGATCAAGCCGATAAACAGCGAGATAAACAGTAGAAAGATGAGCCTGACTTTATTCATTTTCAAACTCCACTAACATTTGAGGGCGGTTACCAGTGAGGGTTTCGAGGAAGCCTTTAATGTCGTTGATGGTCTGTTCTTCAAAGGTTTTTCCAAGTTGGCTTTCACCCATGATTTTAATTGCTTCTTCTAGCGTGGCGGTTTGACCATCGTGGAAATAGGGAGCTGTTATCGCGACGTTTCTTAAGCTCGCCACACGAAAAAGGTGTTTGTCTTGAGGTTGAGCCGTAAACATGAAGCGTCCCTGATCTTCACTTCGTTCTGAGCCTGTTTTGGACAATCCAAAATAACCAAATCGCATGACCATGCCGCCCCCAATGTTGGTGCCTTGGTGACAACGAATACAACCTTCTTCTTGAAAGGTTTCCCAACCTCGTTTTGCTGCATCTGAAAGTGCGGAGTGGTCGCCTCGTAAATATTGGTCAAAAAGGGAATGGGGCGTTGTTAAGCCACGCATGAATTCGATGAGGGCTGCCTTAATCGTGGCTGTGTTAATCGGCGTTGCTTGGTCTTCAAACATGTTGATATAAGCCTCAGAACGTGAGACATAGTCAGTAATGTGTTGCCAGTTAGAATCCATCTCGTCGACGTTGTGCACTGGGCCATCAATTTGATCGGAAAGGTTATTTACTCGACCATCCCAAAAGAATCGATAGTTAAATACAGCGTTAAAAACCGTGAGTGAATTACGCATTCCCGCTCCATTTACCCCAATCGATACCGGAATCACTTCTGCGCCGTTGGTTTGCAAGCTGTGGCAACTCTCGCAGCTGACACTTCGATTGGATGACAAATTAGGGTCTTTGAATAACGCCCAACCTATTTTGGCAAGTTCATTATCGATATCGGTCGAATTCGGAATAGGGAAAATTTGTTGGTCTGAAAATGCCGCTTGTTTAGGGTCTTGTGTATCAAAATGAGAAGTATCCGCTGAAGCGTGAGAGTCGTCGTGATCGCTTTGATGAGAGTGACTTTCTTTGTGCTCGAATGAAGTGTGCATGTTTGACGAGGATGCGTCATACACCAGTATGGCGATTGAAACGCAAATGACAGTTATGCTTATTCCAGCCAAATGAGAAGTTTTCATAGCGTTAGTTCCATCTAAATTTGATAGTAATGGCAACTCAGAATCCGTCTGAAATCACCCTCATTTGCCTTGAGAATGATAGGCGCATCACTATAAATCTAGTTTCATAATTTCGATGTTGCAAGATGAGGTGTCGGCATACCCGCAGGTTGGTGTCGGCATAGCCGGAAGCTGGTGGCCTTTGTGTTTAAGAGTTTTGGATGAATAGATAGACGCTTGGGTTTGATAGAGTAGGCTAGATATTGAAGAGTGTAAGTGAAATAGACAGCTATCAGATACAGAAAAGCCGCGGTCACTGCATTCAGTCACCACGGCTTCGGTATTACATGTTTAGTCTAGAGTGGCTTATTTAGCTTGCGCTGCTGCCGCTTCTAGTTGCTTAAGTTTACCTTGAAGCATGTAAGCATTCTGGTTGAAGTTACCAGGGTTCAACACTTGGCTTTGCTGCATAGGGTAGTCAGGTAGTGTGTTCATGAACTCTTGTACTTTGCCGCCTACAGGTACGAATAGCCACATGTTGTCTGCCATCCAACGTAGGTACATGCCAGATTCGTGTGGTGCTTTTTCGAATGGGTCAGCACGTAGGTGAACTACTTGAGGCCAGTTTGGTTGGAAACGCACCGCATCAACGATGTTACCGTCCATTACAGCGAATGAAATCTTGAAGTCGTTCCAACGTACTGCGTTTAGCTCAGCGTTAGCAGAGAAGTAAAGCATGCTGTCACGAGGGCCTTTCTCTTCTTTACCTTCGAAGAAAGGTAGGAAGTTGTAACCATCTAGGTGTACACGCCAGTTCTTACCGTTGTAAGACGCGCCTTTATCAGAAGCTAGCTTCTCAACCACTTTATCATCACCAGCCGCTGCTAGTAGAGTCGGGATCCAGTCTTGGTGACTCATGATGTCATTGATCTTGGTTCCCGGCTTGATTGTACCAGGCCAGCGAACTAGCTGAGGAACACGCATACCACCTTCGTAAGTTGTACCTTTCTCACCGTGGAAGTAAGTTGCACCACCATCAGGCCAAGATACTGTCTCTGCACCGTTATCGGTAGAGTAGATTACGATCGTGTTGTCTGCGATTTTAAGCTCATCAAGTTTGTCTAGAAGGATACCTACTTGGTCATCGTGCTCTAACATGCCGTCAGCGTAAATGCTGATACCTGATGCGCCTTGGTACTTCTCTTGTAGACGAGTCCACACGTGCATACGTGTTGTGTTGTGCCAGATGAAGAATGGTTTGTCAGCTTTCACTGCTTTTTCCATGAATGCTAGAGATTCTTCTAGGAACTCCTCATCCGCGTGCTCCATACGCTTACGCGTCATAGGGCCTGTATCTTCAATCTTACCGTCAGCAGTAGACTTGATTACACCACGAGGGCCGAAGTTCTTACGGAACTCAGGGTCTTTAGGGTAGTAGTATGTCTCTGGCTCTTCTTCTGCATTCAGGTGGTATAGGTTACCGAAGAACTGGTCAAAACCGTGGTTCGTTGGAAGGTGTTTATCTTGGTCACCCATGTGGTTCTTACCGAACTGAGCAGTCATGTAGCCCTGTTCTTTAAGAAGGTCAGCGATAGTTGGAGCCCAATCTGGGATACCGTGATCAGAGCCTGGCATACCGATAGTTAATAGACCTGTACGGAAAGGTTCTTGACCCGTTAGGAATGCAGCACGACCAGCAGTACACGATTGCTGACCGTAGTGGTCAGTAAATAGTGCGCCTTCGTTAGCAATACGGTCGATGTTAGGCGTTTCGTAACCCATCATACCGTTGTTGTATGCACTGATGTTGAATACACCAATGTCATCACCCCAGATAGCAAGAATGTTTGGTTTTTCTGCTGCTGTTGCCGCTGAAGAAGCTGCTAATAAGCCAACACCTAATGCTAGTTTATTAATTTTAGTACCCATAAGGACTCCGATTCACTTTAAAGATTAATGCGTTAGAGCAACACATCGTTGGGCAAACATTAATCTCTAAAATCGGTTGTGTCTTTTTATAGTGGTTATAACTAATTGTTATGGGGTTATTATAACCTTTTGATTCTTATGGTTTTGGCGTTATTTGTTCATTTTAGCCTCTAACGTCATGTGTGATCCTTATCATGTTTATATACGTAATTTCCATCGTCTAGTTGTGCGCGTCGCTATAAAGAAAAATGACAAATAGATTAATAGTTTAGCGAATCTCGCGATCGTTCAAAAAATGGACTATACGTTGTAGGGCAGGATGCAAATAACTAACGAAGAGGTTTCTATGACAGCGAAATATGGCGTCAAACGTCGATTAGCGATTTTGGGTACTGCGATGATGGCGGCTTCCACCACCACATTCGCGGCAGAAAAACCGAATATTCTCGTCATTTGGGGTGACGACATTGGTCAATCTAATGTCAGTGCGTACACCTTTGGCTTAATGGGGTATCAAACTCCGAACATTGATAGCATCGCCAAAGAAGGCATGATGTTTACCGATTACTACGCGGAGCAATCTTGTACCGCAGGTCGCTCTACGTTCATTACAGGTCAAAGTGTACTGAGAACAGGCTTAAGTAAAGTAGGTTTGCCGGGTGCAGATATTGGCCTTCAAGCAGAAGATGCAACCATTGCTGAACTGCTTAAACCTATGGGTTACATGACAGGTCAATTTGGTAAAAACCACCTTGGCGACAAAGATGAATTCCTTCCAACAGCGCACGGGTTTGACGAATTTTTTGGCAACCTTTATCACCTAAATGCTGAAGAAGAACCAGAAAATGAAGATTACCCAACCGACCCAGAGTTTCGAAAGAAGTTTGGCCCGCGTGGTGTTATCAAATCTTTTGCTGACGGCAAGATTGAAGATACGGGTCCATTAACACGTAAGCGTATGGAAACGGTCGATGAAGAAACGCTCGATGCCGCACTTGATTTCATGGATCGCGCAGTGAAAGCCGACAAGCCATTCTTCGTTTGGTGGAACGCAACACGTATGCACTTCAGAACTCACGTTAAAGCGGACAGTAAGGGTGTGACAGGCGTTGGTAACTACGCTGATGGTATGGTGGAGCACGATCGCCACGTTGGCCAACTATTGAAGCAAGTGGATGAGTTGGGTATCAAAGACAACACGATTGTTTTCTACTCAACAGATAACGGCCCACACATGAACTCTTGGCCTGATGCGGGTACAACACCATTCCGTGGTGAGAAAAACACCAACTGGGAAGGCGCATACCGTGTACCTGCAATGGTTCGTTGGCCAGGTAAGATTGAACCGGGCAGCGTTTCTAACGAAATTATGCACCACATGGACTGGATGCCAACCTTCGTTGCAGCCGCTGGTGATGATCAGATCAAAGAAAAACTGCTGAAAGGTCATACTGCAGGTGATAAAACGTTTAAGGTTCACCTGGATGGTTATAACTTCCTTCCTTACCTAACCGGAGAAGAAGAGAAAGGTCGTCGTCATGAGGTCTTCTACTTTACCGATGATGGTGATTTAGCGGCGCTTCGTTACAACCAATGGAAAGCGGTGTTTATGGAGCAGCGTGCAACGGGTACCATGCAGATTTGGTCAGAACCGTTCGTGACGTTACGTCTTCCTAAGTTGTTTAACCTGCGTATGGACCCATACGAAAATGCAGATATCACATCGAACACATACTACGACTGGTTGTTAGACCATGCTTATATGTTTGTTCCTGCTCAAGCGTACGTTGGCAAATTCTTAGAAACATTTGCTGAATACCCACCACGCCAAAAAGCAGCAAGCTTTAGCTTGGATCAGGTTATGGAAAAACTTCAAGAGAACCATAACAAGTAAGCTTTGGTTTATTGAAACTGATAGTTTGATGAAACTGCTAACACGAAAGAGCTCTTAGGAGCTCTTTTTTTATGCGCATATCGATGAGTAAATACCAGTCGTGAATATGAGTCACAACAATCAAGCTCACTGCCACTAAATAATTGTAAATTCGTTGTTTTTGCGTCTACCTTATTAAGCATAAGGATGTATAAAAACAAGGAATGTTATGTCTGCATGGTTGTGCTTGCTAGTGAACGGATTGAAACACCAGCGAGTTGCAGTATTATCCGCAATGTTATTTTTACCCGTGTTGTCGATGCTTAGTTTCAATACGAATGCCAATGAACAGGCTTTATCCGTTGGAGCGGAAGCTTCCCATGCCGACTTTCAAGCGACGTATGTCGGATCTGAAGCTTGTATTGATTGTCACAGCGCAGAAGTGGAAGCGTGGCAAGGTTCTCATCATGATATGGCGATGAAGCACGCTGACGATGAATCTGTGTTGGGCAACTTCAACGATCAAACCGTGACTCATAAAGGAAAGCCCAACCGTTTTTTTCGCAAGGGTAATGAGTTTTGGGTCAATATCGAAGGGCCAGACGACCAATTCAAAGATTATAAAATCAGCTATACCTTTGCCTTTGAACCTCTACAACAGTACATGGTTGAGTTTGAAGACGGGCGCGTACAGTTGATTCCTTTCGCTTGGGATTCTCGTACTGAGGATGAAGGCGGCCAACGCTGGTTTCACCTCTATCCGGATACCACCAATACTGATGAGTTTTACTGGACCAACAGTGGTCAGAACTGGAACTTCATGTGTGCAGACTGCCACTCAACGAACCTAGAAAAGAACTACGACAGCGCAAGTAATACCTACAACACCACTTGGTCTGAGATTAATGTCGGTTGTGAGGCGTGTCATGGCCCAGCGAGCGAGCATGTTGAGCAAGCCCAGCTAGCTAGATCGAGTGGTGGAAAGGAGGATTCAGTCTCGGCGCATTATGGTTTTGATCGCGACTTGTCGAAGTCGGTGAAAGAGTGGATCTACCAAGAGGGCAACTCAACCCTTCAGCCAAAAGACATCATCCATACCAATCAAGTTCAAACCTGTGCTCAATGCCACAGTCGACGCACTCAGTTGAATGAAACCGGTGACCACGTAAACGGGTCATTTTTTGATAAGTATCGTCTGAGCTTGATTACCCCTGAGCTTTACCACAACGATGGCCAAATCTACGACGAAGACTACGTCTATGGCTCTTTCTTACAATCAGTGATGGCAGAGAAAGGCGTCACTTGTACTAACTGTCATGATCCCCATACTGCTGAACTGAAAATTGCCGAAGAAGCCGTGTGTAGCCAGTGTCACATTGCCTCTGAATACACACCTGAAAATCATACGTTCCATGAAGCCAATACCGAAGCTTCGCAATGTACCACCTGCCACATGCCAGAAACGACGTACATGGAAGTTGACCCTAGGCGTGACCACAGCTGGCATATCCCACGTCCTGATATCAGCCAACACATTCAAACACCAAACGTGTGTACTAGCTGTCATGAAGACCAAACTGATCAATGGGCCGATCAGCAAATAGGTAAGTGGTTCCCAGATTCTAAGTATCGTAACCAACAACACTTTGCCGTTGCCTTTTATGCGGATTCAATAGGGCACAGAGGCGCAGAAGATGCATTGGCGTATTCAGCTCAAGACTCAAGCTTAAGCAATATCATTCGTGCTTCGAGCTTAGAACGCTTGGGTGGTAACACGGGCAAGAACACGCTTATCTCATTGGCGAGAGCGGTGAAACACGACGATGAGATGATTCGCTTGGGCGTTGTGCAAGGCTCGTCCGGCTTCCCGTTCACTGATCGCTGGCAGATCCTAGAGCCACTATTGAAAGACCCTGTATTGTCGATTCGTTCAGAAACCGCAGGTGCACTAGTACGTTACTGGAGAGAAATGAATCCGCTGCAGAAAGACCAAATCAAGCCTGCATTGGAAGAGTACATTGATATACAACAATTCAATGCAGACAGAGGATTTGGCCGCACGAACTTAGGTAACGTTTATCGAGATTTAGGTCAGCACGACAAAGCGATTGAGTTTTATCAAGGTGCTATCGAGATTGAGCCTTACTTCGAAAACAGCTACGCCAATTTGGCTGATTTGTATCGTGCACAGGGCGACGAGCCAAAGGCATTAGCGACATTGAAACAAGGCATTCAAGCGCAACCAAAATCAAGTGTGTTGCCATACAGCGCTGGGTTATCAATGCTGCGAGTCAAAGATTACAAACAGGCAACCAACTACCTAAAACAAGCGGCAGAAACCGCACAAACCGACCCGCAATATTGGTATGTGTACGGTTTGGCTTTAGAGAAGTCGGACGTACTTGCGGCAAGTAAGTCATTGCACAAGGCTTACCAATTCAGCCGCAATCCACAACACCTGTATGCACAATGTGAAATCTTAGCGCGGAATTACCAAAAACCGGGCGTAGAAAAAACGTTTGAACAATGTGTTTCATCATTGAGTAAGGTAGCGCCGCCGGAGGCGATTAACCAATTGAAAGCAATTAGTCAGTAGAAAGCTGGGCTGAAATAAAGCACCAGAATTGACGTGGCTATGCGCTTATAATTTATGGTGTATATAACTAATTATCACGTTTATAACTATTAGTTATGGGGCTTGTGAGTAGGATGTACGCAGCCAGATTGAATTAAGGGAAGACCTATGAACCATGCGCAACAAGCAATAAACCAACTGATTGAACAGACAGAGAAAAGTGTTATCGGTCAGAGTCACGTCGTTCGGGCTCTGGTAATCGGATTATTGACCAATGGCCATGTGCTTCTAGAAGGGCTTCCCGGCACAGCGAAAACACGCTCGGTTAAGTCACTAGCGAATTTATTGAACACAAGCTTTGGGCGAATTCAGTTCACGCCTGACTTATTGCCATCAGATGTGACGGGTACCGAGGTGTATCAAGAGCTGGATGGCAAGCCGCAATTGCATTTCCAACCGGGTCCTATTTTCAACAGCATTGTTCTAGCCGATGAAGTGAACCGTGCGCCTGCAAAGGTACAAGCGGCGCTGCTTGAAGCGATGGCAGAAGGTACGATAACCGTGGGCGGCCAAACTCACGTCCTTCCTGACTTGTTCATGGTGTTGGCGACTCAAAACCCAGTTGAACAAGAAGGTACATATCCGCTACCTGAGGCGCAGATGGACCGTTTCATCATGAAAGTGACGGTCGACTACCCAGAAGACGAAGCGGAACGCGACATCATTCGATTAGTGCGCAGCGAAGAGTTAGGCAGCGAAACAATCTCAGAGCTAGTCACACCGCAACACATTGAACCTGAATTGGTGCTTGAAGCGCGTCGCCAGCTTCCTGAAATAGCGGTGTCTGATTTAGTCGAAAACTATATTGTTGCCTTAGTGATGGCGACACGTAAGCCAGAGCGTTACCCAGAATCAAATCTATCAAAGTGGATTGAAATTGGCTCAAGCCCTCGTGCTTCAATCGCATTAGACAAATGTGCACGCGCTTATGCGTGGCTACAAGGGCGTGACCATGTCACGTTAGACGATGTGCGTGCGATGTTACCTACGGTATTAGGTCATCGATTCTCACTCTCTTATGACGCATTGGCCGATGGTGTTGATCATCAAAGAGTGGTTGAAGAACTGCTTGATAATGTTGAGATCGGATAATTAGGGGGCGTCATGGCGAAGCCAACACAAGCTCCCAAATCGCAAGGCCTTGACCCGCGCTTATACTGCGATTATTCAAGGTTAGTGCGAATACAGGCTCAAGCTGAGTCGTTTTCTCTGTTGCCTCATCTAAAGGCGGGCAGTGTATTGTCGGGGCGACATAATTCTCTATTCCGTGGTCGTGGCTTGAACTTTGAGGAGTTGCGTCATTACCAACTGGGTGATGATATTCGCAATCTTGATTGGAAAGTCACCATGCGAACAGGTAAGCCTCATGTTCGCAGTTATACCGAAGAGAAAGACCGTAATGTGATGATCTGTGTCGATCAGCGCAGCTCGATGTTTTTTGCTTCTCAAAACACCATGAAATCCGTTGTGGCTGCCGAAGTTGCAGCATTATGTGGATGGCGAGTACTGAAGGATGGCGACCGCGTTGGCTTCGTTTTAGCCTCACATCAAAAGCTGTTCCATACCAAAGCACAGCGCTCACAATCTGATTTACTCGCTCAACTTAAACACCTTACCAAGGCGAATCAAAGCTTAGGTGTGAGTGTGAGTGACAGCGAGGGTGTCGGGTTCAGTCAATGGATTGAACTGATCAAGCGAATGAGGCTAAAACAGTCGACCTTAATCTTTATTAGCGATTGGCGTGACTGCCAAGAACAACACCTTGATCGACTCAAGCAGCTACAACAACACAATGACATCCTTGCCATTATGGTGACTGACCCCTTAGAACAATCACTGCCTCATGATCTTGCTAGCGCAAACTGGGTGGTGGGTGATGGTCGTTTTCAGCTCAATCTTGATAGCCAATCTAAGGTTAACCTTGCGAGTGAGAGCCTTGCTCAAAAAGCGGCACTTCAAAAACAATCTCTTGCTAAATTAATGGCGATGAAAAACCTTCCTTATATCGAATTAGATACGTCTGGTGCTCATATTTCACAGCTTCAAAAGCTAGTAGGAGGGCGCTAATGGCCGTTGAACATACGCCTCCTAGTACTTATATCCTTCGCGAGCTGCGCGATGTGACGATTCCTGACAGCGTGAGTTGGTTTCCCCAAACGATCGGTTGGAAGATCCTTGGCGTTGCCTTGATATTGGTTGTGCTCTATCTGGCTTATCGCTTGGCGTTAAGGTGGTGGAATAATCGTTATCGAAAAGAAGCACTTAAAGAGCTCATGGTATTGGATGCTCGAGACAAGAACTCAACCGATCGAACCTTCAAGGTGCTCAAAGTGGTGCTTCGTTATCTAGACAGCGGCAATGCCAAGTTGTTTGGTCAAGCCTATGTAAACCGCTTGAATGCTTATCTTCCTGTTAACGCTGGCACGAGTGTAAAGAGCAATGCTTTCTTTACCGATGAGGTCTCGGGGCTGTGGATGCAAAGCTTAATCGACCCAAAAGTACGTTTGACCTTTGAACAGCGTTTAGAGGTAATTCAAACCGCGATGATGTGGTTAAAACTTCATAAACCCGATGTACAAACAAAACCGAATGTACAAGCGACAACAGGGGGGCAAGATAATGTTTGATAGTTTATCTGCCAGCTTTGAGTTCGCACATCCATTGTGGTTTATCGCGTTACCATTGCCTTTGTTGGTCTACTTGGCTGTACCAGCTTATCGCACCAAACAAATGGCCATTAAGGTGCCATTTTTCAGTGAGTTGGTAGAAGCGATTGGCGAGGCGCCATCCGAGGGTGCAAGCCAGTTAACACCAAGCTGGTGGCAGCGCACCACGTTGATTATTACTTGGGTATTAGTGGTTTGCGCGTTAGCTAAACCAACCATCTTAGGTGAGCCGCAAGTTCGTGAACAATTAGGCCGCGATGTCATGGTGGTGGTCGATTTGTCGGGCTCAATGGCGGAACAAGATTTTACGTCTAAACAAGGGGATAAAATCTCGCGTTTAGATGCAACCAAAGACGTGTTAGCTGACTTTGCTAAAACTCGAAAGGGCGACCGATTAGGTTTGATTCTGTTTGGTGATGCAGCATTTGTACAAACGCCATTCACTGCTGACCAAGATGTGTGGCTTGAACTACTCAATCAAACCGACGTGGCAATGGCAGGGCAAAGCACGCATTTAGGTGATGCCATTGGCCTAGCGATTAAGGTGTTTGAACAAAGTGAGAAGCAAAGTGCTGCGGTTCAAGATTCAAGCATTGATGCGAACGCAAAAGAGAAAGTAGTGATTGTGCTAACCGATGGTAATGACACTGGCAGCTTTGTTGAGCCTATCGATGCCGCCAAAGTGGCTAAGGCGAAAGGTGTTCGTATTCACGTTATCGCTATGGGTGATCCGCAAACCGTCGGCGAGGTGGCTTTGGATATGGAGACCATCCACCGTGTCGCTCAAGAATCTGGTGGTGAATCCTTTGAAGCACTTAACCGTGATGAACTGACTAAAGCTTATGCTCAAATTGGTGAGTTAGAGCCTCAGTTGTATGAGAGTACGACTTATCGTCCTAAACAGGGATTACACCATTACCTGATGGCCATTGTTGTTGTGATGTATTTGACTGCGTTTAGTTTAGCAACAATCCGCCGACGCTCGCTTTTGGCTTCTTCAATGAAAAATTTGAAAGGAGAGAACGATGCCTGATTCTCTCATGTTGCAACAGTTTTTTACCCAGTTTCACTTTATCCGACCATTGTGGTTGTTGGCCTTTATTCCGATGTTTTTCCTATTGTGGATTCGCTGGAGAGAAGAGACCAAACCGACGTGGAAAGACATTCTTCCTGCACATTTACGCGATGCATTGACCATTGGGGAGACAGGTTGGCGCAAGCAATTACCACTGAAGTTACTGATGGTGATTGTGACGATTGCCATTATTATCTGTTCAGGCCCAACATGGCAGCGTGAAGCTTCGCCCTTTGGTGAAGACAAAGCGTCTATGTTAGTGGTGCTTGATAACAGTGACTCCATGCTGGCGAAGGACTTACCACCAAGTCGCTTGGAACGCTCTAAACAGAAAATTAGAGACTTACTCGCAGCGCGCAAAGGCGGTAATACAGGTTTAGTTGTGTATGCAGGCAGTGCGCACGTTGCGATGCCTGTGACCCAAGACAGCAAAGTATTCGAACCGTTTCTGGCAGCTATCACTCCTGACATCATGCCTGTATCCGGCAAATCAGCCGAAGAGGCATTGCCACTCATCAATCAACAATTGTCTGGTGAGTTAGGCTCGTCAGTGTTGCTGGTATCAGATGGTGTGAACCCAAGTACCATTAGGGCGTTCGAAAGCTTCTTTAACGACAACCCGTATCAACTGCTCATTCTGGCGGCAGGAAATAGCAATGTGGTGAGCGATAATCCAGTCGATCTCGATTCATTGCGCAGCCTAGCGAGCAAGACGGGTGGACGACTTATCGAAGTGACCGTTGATAATTCCGATATCCAACAACTCAACAAAGCGGTTGAAAGAAACATGCAACTTAACGGTGAGTCTTCAATGCCTTGGAAAGACATGGGATACGGTCTGCTTATTCCAATGGCGATCATCATGTTGTTGTGGTTTAGAAAAGGGTGGTTGGTTCAATGGTGTGTGGTTGGCGTTTTGATTTCAGGCAGCGTGTATTCTCCGCACACCTTGGCAAAAACGGTGAGCTTAACCGCGGATAAACCCGTAGTTGAAGAATCCCTGACGGTTTGGGATAAAACAGCCCAATGGTGGTGGGATTTATGGCTAACGCCTGATCAGCAAGGACAACGTTTATTGAATCAAAAGGAATACCTTGAAGCGGCCAAGCATTTTAAGGATCCAATGCGAAAGGGCGCAGCTTATTACTATGCTCGTGACTTTAAGCTAGCTCACAGTGCTTTTTTACAAACCAAAACCGATTATGGTTTGTATAACGCCGCAAGTGCGTTGGCTAGACAGCGTGAGTACCTTGCTGCTCGTGATCTACTGAAATCACTGAGTGAGAAAGAGGATCTTTCACCAGAACTAAGAACGGATGTGGAAAATAACCTTGCTGTGCTTAGCGGGATTGTCGAAGAGGTTAACCGAACCAGTGAAAGCCAATCTGGAACCACAGATGGCCCTGAAGAATCTTTAGAACTCGAAGACGATCAGCCGCGAACGGGTGATGGTGCTGAAGAAGAAACGGTAGCGGAATTGATGCTCAAGGAAACGCTTAACGCCAATGAAATCTTGGGTAGCCAAGAGCTTGCCGACAAGTGGTTGAAGCGCGTAGAAGCCGATCCTAAGTTCTTCTTGAAATCGAAATTTCAAATTCAGTTAAGAGATCCTGCGCCTTCGCTCGAACAGACATCGCAACAGGAGCAGTCGTCAAAACAAGAACAGTCACCAAAACAGGAGCAAACACAATGAGTCGATATGATTTAGCTCTTGAAGCGGTTCAAGCAGAGGTTGGGCGCATAGAGTGTTTCAAATTAACCAAGACCTTGTTTGTGTCGCTAGTTCTGCTGTTTAGCACTGTTTTGCCTACTCTTGCTTCTGCGGCTGATATCTATGATCTGCAGAGGAGTGGTGATGTCGAACTGATTGCTTGGGTAGGTGAAAAACCGAAGTCTGGCGACAAGATTACGCCTGCAAAAGTAAGCGTTAATGAACAAGTGATTCTGACCATTGAGGTGGCGACACCACGCTGGCTAACCGGGGGCACTCGAATTGGCAGCATCGAAATCCCGAATGTTATTGCTAAGCAGCGAAATCAGCTTGCGACGAACTACACTGAACGAGTGGGTGGTACGACATGGTCACGTCAACGCTGGGAAGTGACGCTTTATCCGATGACATCGGGCGAATTCGTGATTCCTACTGTACCTGTACGCATTCAAGTGTCAGCTCCTGATGGTTCAAACGTTGGTGGCACGCTTTATACGCAACCCATTAAGTTTGAAGCTTCATTACCTTCAGGTTTGTTAAGTGATGAATCGCCTTGGTTTTCTGCAACCGATGTAGATGTTGAACAGCAATGGCAACGTTCGAATGAAAACTTGAAAGTTGGCGATGCGATTACTCGTACCGTGACGATCAAAGCGAAAGACAGCTTGTCTGTGTTATTGCCAGATGTGTTGTCCAATGAATCGACTCAGCAATATCAAGCTTACCCACAACCTAATCGTTTAGACGATACACAAGAACGTGGTGATTACCGTTCTAGCCGAGTGGAAGAAACGGTTTATGTGATTCAACAAGGTGGTGAATTTACCTTACCGGACTTCTCATTCCAGTGGTGGGACAGCAAGAATCAACGTCTTGAAAGCGTTGTCATAAAAGGTGAGGTGTTTGAAGCCAAGCACACGCTCCAATCTTTCATCAAGGCTTACATGTCTGTCTTTATCAGCGTTGGTTTAGCATTCGTGTTGTGTGTTGCGTTTGTTGTTTCTGTGAAGCGTTATTACAAGAACCGACCAACACCGAGCTGGTTGGTATTCCGTCGTTTGCTTAAGCAAGGTAACTGGTCTGCATTGAGAACCTTTATCTATCGTGAGTTACGAACAGAAACGACTCAGTTAGAACTGGGTAAAGCGCAACTGGGTAAGTTGAATGGACAAAAACGTTGGGTGGAAGACAGCGAAGCACTTCAACAAGGGTGTGAAGATAAAAACGTATTCGCTCGTTTGTGGAGAGGGTTACGTAACCTGCCTAGTGACCAACCAAACTCAAGCCATTCTCGTTCAATTTTCACCCGCTTGAAAATCCCTAAAGCCTTGCCAGACTTAAAAGATAGAACTAAGTAGCAAACTTTAGTTATTCGCATCGAACATAATCGGCAGGTTCTCTACTATAGGGAACCTGCTTCTTTAATATGGAACTGTATGAAAAGTACCGAACTCAATTTAATTCCTATATTTGTTGCAATCTATGAAGAGCAGAACTTATCAAGAGCTGCTAATCGCATGGATATAAGTCAACCGGCTGTGAGCAAAGCGCTTGCAAGGTTGAGAGATATCTATGACGAGCCACTGTTTCACCGAACTACTTCAGGTGTAGAGCCAACTACATTCGCTATTGATATCTATCCTGCTATGGCTGCGGCACTTAAAAACTTTACGTCTACCTTATCCGCATCAAGAGACTTCGATCCTAAAACCTCTGGTCGTGTGTTTTCTATTGCCTGCGTCTCGGCGGCGAGCTATGAAATGATGCCAAGAGTGATGCAGCTAATCAGCCAGGTTGCCCCCGGTATCGCACTGGAAGTTCACCCTCTGTTTACGGAAGATTACGAGTCTGATTTAAGGCTCCAAAGACACGATGTGATTGTCGATATGACACCAAAAGGAAGAACCATGCTTAAGCATGAGGTGATTTCTACAGAGGAGCTGGTGGTGGTGTGCCGTGAAGACCATCCTATTGTTGGTGATACTATCGACATGGAGCAGTTCCTGTCACTTGAGCATGTGGTTGTTTCTCGTTGGCATGCACGTAAAAGCTTATTGAGCTCTGAACACTACAGTGATCTAGAGAAACGCAGAATAGTCTATCGTGCTGCGGGTGTTGTAGAGATGCTACCTGTTATCGAAGGCTCTGATTACATCGGCGTGTTACCGATTTCATCGGTGCGTTGTTTTGCTAAAAAGTACGCCGTAAAAACACTGCCGTTACCATTCGAACTGGAAGACCTCGATATGTGTATGATTTGGCACCCAAGTCGTACTAACGAACCGAGCCACAAGTGGTTGCGCGCTAAAATTAAAGCGGCAGCAAAGGACACATCAAGTTAGCCCCAAAGGACATAACAATGGACAGTATTCGCGCGATTTTAAATGGAAAGAAAGCCAATATCCCCGAGTTAAGACAAGCAGTCTTTGCGGCAAGGGACAAGGATATCGACCTGCAAGTGAGAGTCACTTGGGAATCGTCGGATATGTTTCGTTTAGTCAGTGAGGCGATATGCGATGGTGTGAAGCGGCTGATTGTGGCTGGTGGTGATGGAACGGTAAATGAAGCCGTGAATGCGCTTAACCAGTTTCGTGCGAGTGAGAGGCCGCAACTGGCGATTATTCCGATGGGAACAGCGAATGATTTTGCGACCGCGACTGGAATTCCAAGCGATATTGCTCAGGCGTTTACGCTTGCTTTAGAAGGGAAGGCGTTCGCGGTCGATAGTGTTCGTGCTAATGATCGCTATTTCATGAACGTTGCTGCGGCAGGCTTTGGTGCGGAAGTGACGGCCGAAACGCCCGTTGAACTTAAAGACTTTCTTGGTGGTGGCGCATACACGTTAACAGGTGTCGTCAAAGCGCTAGGGTTTAAACCTTACAGCGGTACCTTGACCATAGATAAAGGCACCTTTACTGGCGAAATTCTGGTCGGGGCGTTTTGTAATGGCCGCCTCGCAGGTGGTGGGCAAGAGCTTGCGCCTAATGCGCTTATTGATGATGGTTTAATGGATCTTACTTTGGTCAAAGCATTCGTTGCGTCTGACTTACCAAAAGTCATCGAAGAGCTTAAACACCCAGCTGACGATGGCAAATACATTGTTCACACTCAAGCGCGTTGGTTGGAGATAGATTTCCCACAATCATTGCCGATTAACTTAGACGGCGAACCTTATCGTTCTAACCAGATTCGCTTTGAGGTTATGCCTTCGAGTATCAGTTTGGTGCTGCCTGACGACAGCCGTTGTCTGGTGAAAAATCAGTAAACTCTTCAGTTGGGTAAACGGAGTGATCGACCGATAGGGTCATTCACTCCGCTAAGATTCGTTAGGCCTCTTTTTGTGTTTGTTCTGAGTTGAGCAAGAAATAAGACACCCAATCATCAGTCGGCAAAGGCCTTGCGAAGAAATAGCCTTGCGCGTATTTACAACCTATTTGGCGCAGAGTCTTTACGTGGTTCTGCGTTTCAAGCCCTTCAGCAATCACTGAGAAATTCAGTATTTGTGCCAACTTCAATACAGCACATGTGATCTCATAGTCGACCTTAGATGAGTTAATGTCTTCAATAAAGCTTCGATCGAGTTTGACGCAATCAGCAGACAGATTCTTCAGCACCGACAGTGAAGAGTAGCCGGTACCAAAGTCATCGATCGCAATCTTGTAACCTTTAGAATGAAGTACCTCTATGGTTCTTGAACAGGTTTCGAAATCTCTCATCATGTCTCGTTCTGTGATTTCAAGAAGCAGTTGATGTGGCTGACAATCTGTTTCATCGAGTATGACTTGTAGTTGTTCTGCAAGGTCAGTCATATAGAACATTCTTGCTGAGAAGTTGATAGAGAAAATCACACCTTGTAGGTTGATACCTGAGCGTTGCCATTCGGTGATCAGGTTCGCCACTTTCTTAAATACCCATTTATCGATGTCGATAATAAGGTCACTTTTCTCTGCGACTTCAAGAAAATCGATAGGTGGAAGCAATCCAAGTTTTGGGTGACGCCAGCGGATCAAAGCCTCAGCACCAATGATCTCTTGGGAATCCAAGTCGACTTTGGGTTGGAAGAAGACTTCCAGTTCGTCATTTGCAATGGCTTGATGAAGCCCCATGTTGGTTTCGATTAAATCATTGACTTCATGGGTCATTTCATCAGCGTATACTCTGTATTGATCTCTACCATTACGTTTTGCGTGATACATAGCTGTGTCTGCGTTTCGGATTAAGGTTTCACGATCTAAACCGTGAGTAGGGTATTCACATACCCCAATACTGGCTGAAACGAAGATAGAGTTATCATCAATATAGTAAGGCTTTCTTAATGCTTGGTTTAAGCGATCTGCGATGGGTTCACCTTCTTCTAAACCAACGTTCGAATACACAACCAAGAACTCGTCGCCGCCCATTCTAGCGACAAAGCCTTTGTCTCCGACGAGATTGCTAAGGATGTCAGAGACGTTAACCAGCAAGTTGTCTCCAGGTGCGTGACCTAACGAATCATTGATTGTTTTGAACTCATCAATATCGAGATAAAACAGTAAAAAGGGCGCATTGTTCTCGCTCGAGAGCTTAATTTCTTTATCTAACTGCTTGGTGGCTAACAATCTATTCGCCAAATTGGTTAACGGATCGTGGTGTGCAAGAAAGTCGAAGTTTTTCTTCTCCTCAGTGAGGTCGAGATAGGCCTCCGACAGCCTTGAAGCCATGTTGTTATAGGCTTTCTCTAAGTGAGACCACTCGTCACTTCGGCCCAAGTTGATTGGGTTTTTGAGGCTACCGGATTCTAAACGGTCGAAGCCATGTCGCAGTGCATTGAGTGGTTGTCGAATGTGGTGTCTCACCACATGGTTAACCAGCAGCATGGATAAAACAAAAGCCGAGAAGCTCATGATGATGGCGTTCAATCGAGATAAACCGATCTCTTCTTCAAGTTGGTCGGTTAGTTCTAGAGCTTGGTTCTGTACGCGCGATTCGGTGTTCTCCACCATCTCCAACAAGTCACTTTGCGCCTCTAACAGCGAAGCCATCACCAACCAACGTTGTTCCAGATTAGCGCGAATCCGTTTTAACGCGGCGTTGTATCGCTTCACAGTACGGTGGATACGCTTCTTCTCTGCGATAACCGCTGTCGTTCCTATATCAACGTTTTCTAGGTGAAGTAAGAAGATATCGAGTTCTTTTTCTACCTCTATCAGCAACACTTTCTCTGTTTCTGGTGTGATACGGCTATGTATATCACCAACCATTTTCCCCGAGGTGAGAAACGACTCTCGCAACATGTTGATGAGATCTAATTCATTGTTATAACGAATGAAGTTAGGCTGATCTAAGTGCCTAAGCTTACTGTCGGCAATCGCAAACTCGAGCTGATCCAGTTGCTCGGCTAGTGCCGCGTCGATTTGGTTGGTCTGTTTCAAGATTCGGTTCAGTGCCAGCGAACTGCCTAAGAAGCGGTGGAAGTTATCGATAAAGGCGTCGATCTTTTGCGAGAAACCTTCATTGGTCGATAAGTCTCTCAAGCGTTGGAGCTGAAAATCGACGTTGAATGCTTCTTCAGACAAGGTGGTTTCACTGAACAGAAAAGTTTGCTCCAGTAACTTCACACGAGAGGTTAATGTAAATACGCGACGGCTGATCTCAGAGTTGATAATCAAATCAGACACGTGCGTTGAGGTTTCAGTTTTGAGTGTCGACTCAACATAATATAAAGACCGAATCACCATGATCACCGCAAGGCTCACAATCAATAGTGAGAGCAGGTTCGACATGATGAGTCGCTGGGTGATGTTTATCTGACGTAATTTCATTGCGGCTTCCAAATTCTCAGATACGCTTCACGGTAGCCATTTTTAGGATCGTAAATCCCTTTGTCTGACTGGCTGATGAGCTCTTCAACATTACTCGGTGTGACGAGGTGGACAGGGGCAGAGTAGCCGCTAGGAGGCATCTGATTGAAGGCTCGGTTAAGCTCGTCGACAATCTGCCAACCCTGTAAATATAAAGGCTCAGGAACGGTCGCCAGTTGGAATTGTCCGCTATAGATTCTTTTGTAGGCCGCTTTGCTACCATCACCTGCAGAGATGTTCTGCGGGATCATTTTTAGTTCTTCAAGGCTCGACTCCAAAGACGGGATAGCATAGTCAATGTACAGATCGTTGATGGCCAATATGTGAGTGATTTTATCGTCGTACTTGTTATCAAGGTCTTTCAGTGTTGCGGGCATTTGCTCAGCAATTTTGTCTAACGGCAGGTAGTTAAGCTCAAGAACATCGCAACTGCTGCAACGCTTGATGGTGTTAACCATAGCGTTGGCTTTGATCATCGCGATTTCATAATTAGGGTCGGTAAACACCACGGTTTTGGCTTGACCCTTTGAATTGACGATAGCGAGTAGGGCAGCGACTTCTGCCACATCAAGTGGGTCTGTGGTGATGTTGGTGTATAAGCCAATCTCTGGGTTTCCGCCAACAAGTTCCGTTGCGTGCCAGCCAATAACAACAATCCCGAGATCTTCTGCTTGTTTTAAAATGGTTTTATGACGAACCGCATCAATGCCACCTAAGACAATGGCATCGGGTTCAAAGCCAATCGCTTTTCGGATCGCTGCCCCTTGACGCACTTCAGAGCCCAAGCCATCAATGAACCTAAGGTGCCAATTGATGTTAGAGATGGCTTCAGATATGCCTTTGCCAACGCCATAGACGCCACCATTACGTAAATCAGACGCAACGAAAATAACGTTCTTTTCATGACGCACAGCTGGGCCTTGTGTTGGACCATCCCACGTTCGTTGATTGGAAACCGCACGCATCACTTTTTCTTCTGCGTAATGGAAAAAATCGTTCTCAGGATTACCCGCAAAACTCGGTGAGTTGCAAGTAGTAGCGAGCAACAAACTCGCAAAATGCACTGTCTTATTCATGAGGCTTATAAAACGCTTTAAATTATTATCGCTCTATATTTATAATATTGTTAATAAACATTCAAACATTTGGTAACAGTTATGCCGGGTCAAATTTATAAAAACGTATTGCCAGCCCTACTGACAGCTTGTTTTATCCTTCCTTTTGACGTAATTGCTGATGGGGTAAGGTCGGACGCAGATGTAAAGAAACTCGAAAAATTTCAAGAGACTGTGAGTGGCGAGCCGATTTTGTTAGCGCCAATGTCGGTAGAGAAACCGGTCAGAATTGCCCTAATTTACCCAAGTGCAGATATTTCTGACTTTTGGACAAGAAATTACACTGCATTGAAGGAAAGGTTGATCGCTTTAGAGTTGCCATTCGAGATCAGCGAGTTTACTTCAAGACAAATTGAGCACTCATTGCAGACTCAATACACGGATCAAGTGTTGAATGCGGAAACACCTTATGACTTCGTGATTTTTGGCCCTTCAGAACTGGGAATACAAGCGGAGAACATTCAAAAGCTATCGGCTTCGACAGAATTCAAAACCTTTATTTGGGCATTCCACACACCGAATGAACAATGGACACATCAACCAGACAGTTGGTTTGACTTCTCAAGCGCGATGGGCGCGGAGGTGCTGTGTGACCATGTGGTCCAAGAGCTAGGGAGTGAAGTCGAGTTCTCTGCCAATCGAGGGATCCCGGGGATTACGGACACTCAACGTTCACAAGGTTTCATTGATTGCGTGGAAGAGAAAGGTGACTGGTTAACGGTGTATGAGCACTTTGGGCAATATCAAAAAATCGGCGGTGCTGATGGGATTCGCTTAGTGCTTGGTAATTTCCCTGAGGTGACCATGGTTCATAATGCCAACACAGCAATGACCATGGGTGCGGTTGATGCGTTAAACCAAGCTGACATGTTGTCTGAAGTTTATGTCACGGGTTGGGGCGGCACAGCGATAGAGATCGAGAAGATTCGTTCTGATGAGTTAGATGCAACACCAATGCGTATGAGTGATGACCTTGGCGTAGCGACGGCTGAAGCGATCAAGTTTCACTTAGAAGAGAGAGAAGCGGAAGTCCCGCTGGTTTATTTAGGGCGTATTACCGTGGTGCACAATAAGATGAATGACGATCAGTTGAATCAACTCACCAGAGAAGCGTTTCGTTACTCAGGTAAGAATTAAGCACGATTCAATCCATCCTGCATTAAAAAAGAGCCGCTTATTCGTATGGAACGGAATAAGCGGCTCTTTTATGTTAGATATTTTGCGAGCATGTTTGGCTCACAACTTGAATAGCTGTGCTTAGTCAGTAATCTCTTCCAATACTTGCCCAATCGAACCACTTGGTTGAGTGATACCTAGTTTGTTCGAAAGCGTCGGTGCAATATCGTATGGTGTGATTGGACGTGAAACCTTCTTAGCATCCACATCGTAGCCTGCGAAAATCACTGGCACGTGCGTGTCGTATTTCCAAGGAGAACCATGAGTCGAGGCAATTTGCAGCCCTTCCATATCGTTAATGTAGCTACGTGGATCAAATACCACATACACATCGCCTGAACGAGCAGGGTGGTAGTTGTTTTTGATGAGCTGCATCACGTGAGTATCTGGGACTCGATTCGCCGCAATATCACTGCTTGATACCGCAAACGCAACACCTTTCACTTTGGCGATCTCATCGGCAATGGTTTCTTGTACCTTCGCCAAATCCAACTTCTTCTCGGCGATTAGGTCGTGATTCAGATAGATATAAGGCTGAGCATACAAGCGAATTGCGTCTTTGGTTAAGCCAAAGTCATCTTTTAATCGTTTCTCTACACCACTTGATAGTAGTGCGTCTTTGTCGAAGTACTGAGCTTGACTGAAACCTAGCGCATTTGCCGCAGGTGAAGATTCAGGAACACCGTGATCGGCAGACAAGACGATTAACGTGTTCTCTAAACCCACTTGGTTGTCGACGGTTTTAAAAAGCTTGGCAAGCGTCTTATCGAGGCGGATCAAGTTGTCTTCAGTCTCTAAGCTTTCAGGGCCGTACAGGTGAATCACGTAGTCATTCGAAGAGAAGCTAACCGATAGGTAGTCCGTCGCATCACCTTGACCAAGCTTCTCTTGCATCAGGAGTGTACTTGCAAAGTTCTCTGTGATCTCATCACCAGCTGGGCTCACGGTTAATGTCGTGCTGTAGTATTTATAGCTCGCAGGGCCATAAGGGTGAGGGAAGGTGCGTTGGAAATCACCGAGCTTAACCTTGTAGTCCATATTGTGTTCTTGCAGGGTGTACTGGTCACGCGGTAACGACAGTTCCCATCTCTGTTTAGAGTATTGAGCGGCAATCGCTTTTTCATTCCAACGAGATACCCAAGCTGGGTATTCGTCGTAGTAATAGTTACTGGTCACAAACTCAGACTGCGCTTTAGAGAACCAAAACGCTTTACCACTGTGCCCTGCAAGCGAGATCGCACCACGGTCTTTTACCGATACACCAAATACTTTCGATTTTCCGCTATTGGAAATCATCAGTTCGTCGCCAAAGGTAGTGGCGAGTATTGGCTCTGGAGAGCGACCGTCGCCTTGTGCTGTCTTCTGTGTTGGATCGATCTCGGTAGCTTTGTCGACACCCGCACCCGAAGTCAGCATGGCGTAGTTGCCATCTTCTACGTTATACACCAAACGTTCTTCGCTACGGTCATACCAAACATTACCTACCATGCCGTGTACGCTCGGTGGAGCGCCTGTTGCAAGCGACACATGTCCTACAATGGTTTCTGTGTTGCCGTGTTGGTAGTTGGCATTGGTGTAATAAGTACCGTCGTCCATTAAGTAGCGGAAACCGCCTTCACCGAAGTTATGCTTATATCGCTCGATTAAATCTGCGCGTAGGCCATCAACCGTGATTTGGAGGACAAGGTCTGGCTTTTCTGCAGCCGATGTAGGAAGAGCACAGAGTAACGCGAGTGTAAGTCCTGAAAGCTTGGTGTATTGCATAGGGTGTCCTTATTCAGTGTGGCCGCAGAATTCTAATGTTTGGGTAGCGCAAATCATGATTTAGTATCGGTTATCGATAGCCAATGAGTGGTGCAAGCCCGCTAGCTCGCGCTTCCCACTAATCAGCATCTTTAACTAGACGCAGACCCATGTCCGACATGGTGATTGACTGACTTGCGAAATCACGACGGTAACTTTCAGATTCATCTTCGTCATAAGCAAAGCTGCCACCGCGCACCGATTTATGTGATAAACCAACGTCACTGTGTTTAGCATTGTTTGGGTTGTCTGTTGGACCGAATCTGTAGAAGGTGTCATCGAAAGCATCAATGACAAACTCACCAACGTTTCCTGTCATGTCATATAAGCCTAGTTCATTTGGCTTCTTTAGCCCGACAGGATGCGCGCTATTTTTTGAATTTGCTGAGTACCACGCAACATCATCTAAGTTGTTGGAACCACTGTAAGTATAGCCTTTGCTTTTGTTGCCACCCTTCGCTGCAAACTCCCATTCAGCTTCAGTCGGCAGGCGGTATTCTTCGCCCGTTAGTTCATTCAACTGTTCAACGAAATAGTTCGCTTGTTGCCAGCTTAGGTTATTGACCGGAACTTGCGGGTTTTGGAAATAACTGAGAGATGAACCCATTACCGATTCGAACAATTCTTGAGTCACCTCAAACTTCGCGATGTAGAAACTATCTACAGTTATATCTCGTGCAGGTCGCTCGGCTTTGCTTGCTTCAGGGAGGTTTGAACCCATGGTGAATGTACCGCCTTCAACCAACACCATCTCTTGGTCAATTTTTTGAGCGATAGGGTGTGTAGGCACGCTTGCACAGCCGCTTAGGAAAATAGTCATGGTGACGCCGCTAACTGCTGCTAAATGTTTGTAATTGATAAATTTCATCACGTGCCTCAAATGTTCGAAATAGGGTGTAATTCTAACGTTTTTGGTCATTCCTATAGGTTATAAAGGGTATAACATGCCACTGACTTAATTCGGAATTATGATGGGAACAAGACACTAAGAT
Organism: Vibrio sp. Isolate33; assembly: GCF_022397895.1. Classification (NCBI taxonomy): domain Bacteria; kingdom Pseudomonadati; phylum Pseudomonadota; class Gammaproteobacteria; order Vibrionales; family Vibrionaceae; genus Vibrio; species Vibrio sp. Isolate33. The sequence goes on along the minus strand of NZ_JAKEUP010000001.1, from coordinate 373,402 downwards.
AGGTAGGTAAATCATGCACATTACTCAAGGTCCACAATATAACGGTAAAGCGTCTAAGCGCCTGCATGTTATGGCTAAGCCGATTGGCGCAGCGTGCAACATTGACTGTAAATATTGTTATTACCTAAGTAAGCAAGATTTGTTGGAGTACAAGAAAGGCAGTTCTCCAAGAATGGATGATGAGACGCTAGAGACTTACATCCGACAATACATCGAAGGTCAAAATACGCCTGAAATCATCTTCTCATGGCAGGGCGGTGAGCCGACCATGTTAGGTTTGGCTTATTTTGAGCGTGTGGTTGAGCTACAGAAAAAGTATCAACCCGAAGGTGTGTTAATTTCAAATGACCTACAAACTAATGGCACATTATTGAATGACGATTGGGGTAGATTCTTAGCAAAGAACAACTTCCTGATTGGTTTAAGTATTGATGGCCCTGAAATGCTACACAACGCTTACCGTACCAACCGAGCTGGTCGTGGTACATTCAAACAAGTGATGGCTGCTGTCGAGCTGCTACACAAACACCAAGTCAAATTCGCCACGCTTACCTGTGTGAATAACCTGACCAGTCAAAATGCACTCGAAGTGTATCGTTTCCTACGTGATGTGGTGAAGTCTCCACAAATGCAGTTTATTCCTATCGTAGAACAGAAAACCTTTAGAACCGTTGCACCGCAAACGTCTCAAGTGAGTGAGCAACTCAAGCAAGGTGACAAGCGTCTGATTCCGGGCCACAAAGATTCGATCATGGAATCATGGTGTGTGTCGGACTTAGCGTGGGGCAACTTCCTGATCGCTGTCTTTGACGAGTGGGCGAAGCATGATATCGGTAAAGTATTTGTTCAGTATTTTGAAGCGAGCTTAGAAACGTGGATTGGTCGCCCAAACCCGCTTTGCACCCTGAATGAGATCTGCGGTAAAGGCTTAGCGATGGAGCCAAACGGCGATGTGTTCTCTTGTGACCACTACGTTTACCCCGAATATAAAATTGGCAACATCCACCACGAGAAGTTGGATGACCTAGCATATAGTGCGCCACAACAGAAATTTGGTTTCGCCAAATCACGTACGCTGACGAGCCAATGTCAGCAATGTGACTACAAGTTTGCTTGTCATGGCGAATGTCCGAAAAATCGCTTTATCAAAACTCGTGCAGGTGAGCCGGGCTTGAACTATTTATGCGCGGGCTGGCACAAGTTCTTCTCTCATGTTGATAAATCGATGGCGTATATCGCGCGTGCGATGAGACACCCTGTTGCTCATGGTAAGTACAGTGATTCTGTGATGATGGCGCGTCGAGCTGAACTGGCAAAACAAACGACGTTTGAGACTAAGTTTTAAATCAAGTTATAAGTCAAGTTCTAGGTTCAGAGTTATCGATCCTAACGAAATTTAATCAGATATGAGTCTAGGGACAGGCTAAGTTCTCCAGCTTAAGGTAATACTATGATCAAGAAGAGTTTAGCGACAGCGGTTGCTTTATTTATTTCAACGTCAGCGATGGCAGCTAATGGCGTTCAACAAACCGTTGATGCACCAGCACAAAATATCAATCAAGTGCTTGAAATGACGGACACTCAAACCCGCATTCAACAGTTGTCTTACATGGCGCAAGATCAGAATCAGTTTATTGAAAACCGTACAGGTGCACTGCAAGAATTGGCAGCTTACCCAAGCCAAAACGCGCTGGTGGCTGTGGCTAGAGGCTTGAAAGATAAAGACCCTGAAGTTCGCGAAGCGTCTGTGATTGGCTCTGAACCTTATCAACTAGAACATCGTTGGGCACTGGTATCTCCGTTGCTTAAAGACAGCGATACCATGGTTCGCCACACGGCAACATCGAATCTAATTCGTGACTTTAATGCCTTAGATGAACAACAAAAAGCGCAAATCGAACCACCAGTAAAAGAGCTGATCAGTTTCCTAGAGACGCAAGAGTCAGAAAAATACCAACTGTTGTTTGCTGATGTACTTCGCTGGCACAACGAGTGGGATAAAGCGGAAACGGTTTATCTAGAACTCATCAAAACGCATCAAAAAGAGCCACAAGTTTGGTTAAGCTACGCTGATAATTTCCGAGCGCAGAAAAAAGACCAACAAGCGGTCGATGTATTGGATCGCGGTTTGAAACATGTACCCGACAACGCAGCTCTGCATTACTCTAAATCTCTAACTTTGGTTCGCCTTGAAGATAAGAGCGCTGCGGCCAATGAAATTGAAGTAGCAGCTAAGTTAGCAAAAGATAACAGCTATTACTGGTACCTCAATGGGGTATTACAAGAAGAATTAGACATCGATAAATCGACCAAGTCATTCGAAAAAGCGTATCTGATATCGGGCTCTCCAGAACAGTTGTACGCAGTCTGCGACATTTACGTACGCTACGGTAATGAGAAAACAGACGAATGCTTAGTTGAGCTTTCAAAAGTGGCGCCGGGCTATGTGATTGACCAGCTCAAAGAGAAGCGAGTAGCGCCAAGCTCATAATATTTGAGTGAGTTGATAAACGGAAAGTAGTTATTGAAAAGCCAGTCGAAACATTCGACTGGCTTTTTTTGTATTTGGAGTTCTGTTTGAAATGTATCGTTAGAACAAGACACAAGCCAGAGGCTTCAAAATGGGTGAGCTTAACCGCTCACCCTTAAAATCAATTATTCGCCCATTGAACTGGATGCACGACGACGATCTGTTGCACCGTAGATCTTGCCATCTTTGACTTCAATTGCGTTCAAGCCACTCACCACCGGAATGACATGCACTGGATAACCAAGCTGCATGAACTCCGGAACCAACATTTCTGCATAGGTTTTCTTTTCAACCAGCAAGCCTGTTGGATCATAAGGTTTAGTTCGGTCTATCTTGGTGCCATATTGAATGTTTGGCAGATCAATCGCTTCTTGAGCAGACAGATCCCAATCGAGAACACCAACCACGGTTTTCAGTACGTAACCTGGGATTTGCGAACTACCTGGAGAGCCAACGACTAAGCGCAGGTCGTCTTTTTTGTCCATCACCATTAACGGTGTGATCGCGGAACGAGGGCGCTTACCAGCTTCGATGGCGTTTTGAGTCGGTTTGCCGTTAATGGTTGGTTTGGTTGAGAAGTTTGCCATTTGAGCATTAAGAATCACACCATCGACCATCACTCCAGATCCCATACCCGTTCCGACTGTGCTAGTCATAGCAATTGCATTTCCATCTTTATCTATGATGGAGATGTGTCCGGTATCCTGACTTTCAAAGCCTTGATATTGTGCGTAGTCGGTATCGGAAAGCTTACCGGCTTTCGGGTTAGTCTGAGCAATACCATTTTCTGGGATCAGCTGACGACGTTTATCAATGTAAGACTTGTCGAGTAGGGCGCTCTCTGGTGCTTCAACATAATCTGGGTCGCCTGCATAAGCGATACGATCGGCTTTTGCAATTCGCATCGCTTCGGTCATTAATCGCCACGGCTCCACATCGGTTTTGGACATATCTGCTAAGTCATAGGCTTCAAGCATTTCCAGGCTTTGAGCCACCATCACACCACCAGAGGCAGGGTAGCCAAATGACACAATCTTGTTTCCGCGGTAACCGCTCTCTATGACATCACGCTGTTTCATTTGGTATTGCTCAAAATCTTCAATGGAGAGTTTAGCGTGGTCTGAATCGATACGGCTGTTGACTGTTTCAACGATGTGTTTACCAAACTCGCCACCATAAAGGTATTTGTCACCTTGTTGAGCAATATTGTTCAATGTGTCGGCAAGCTTCGGATTGGTCATTAAAGTGCCTGTTGGTTTGATTTCATCGTTATCCCAATAGAGTGCTTTGATTTCTGGATCTTCAATCAAACGAGTTTGCTCACGAACCACAATGTCGTAGGTGTAGCTGTTCATCGCATAGCCTTTGCTCGCCAGTTCAATCGCTGGTTGAACTAACTCAGACCAAGGCAGCTTTCCATATTCTTGATGTGCGCTATAAAGCAAACGAAGCGTCCCCGGTACCGCGATAGATCGTGGTCCTAAAATCTCATTTCGACTGAGAGCTTTACCATCTTCCATAAACATGTCTGGAGTCGCGCTAGAGGGCGCTTCATCGCGTCCATCGAGTGCGAGAAATTGGTCTTTGTCTTGTTGATAAAACAGCGCGAAAGTGCCGCCACCAATCCCCGTCATATCCGGTTCGACAACGGACATGGTCATTTGCATTGCAACCATCGCATCAATGGCGTTACCACCTAGCTTGAGTATCGAATACCCAGTGCTGCTTACGTATGGGTTTGTCGCACTTACCATAAACTTCTCGCCACTTTCGTCTGGCGTAATTGGAAAAGGATTTGGTTCGGCCGCGAAACCGACCGCTGAAACTAAGCTTAAAGATAAAGTAGCTATTCGCATGCGTTCTCCGTTTAAGGTATCTGTTTATTCGCTCTAAGATTGACCGAATTGAGGCGGTGAAGTTCTCGGGTTTGCAGCCTTTTGACACAATGCTGACGGCTCTGACATTGGAATAAAATCACCTCAATACTCACTGTTGAAACGATAGTTACAGTTTATGTTTCAATAGGGTGGACTGAAAATTCACAGCGATAAAAAGCCCAAGGTAGAGCGACTATCTTGGGCTTTGTTTTTAATAAAGGCATTCTAATTTAGGTTAGAAAACGAAACTCAGCATGATGGTGTAGAGAACTGCGTCCTTATCATCAAAGCCTGTCTGAACGTTAAAATCTTCAACAAAGGCACCGTTTGTCTTACGAGCTTCAAAGTACTGCACCTCACCATTGATGGACACGTTAGGTAACACGTCGTAATCAACACCAATCAAATAGCTATTACCTGTTAGATGTTCATTAGAGTCAAACTCTGCGCCGTAAACCACGTATGGAGTAAACAAATTGAGTCTGTAACCCAAACTTGCGTACATTGAAGAGGAGAAATCACTGATTTGACCTTCACTGGCCAGTATTGCTTGACCAAATTCGTACTCAGCGCCTAACGACCAAAGTTGGATATGTTGGTTATCTTCCTTTGGTAGAGGAGGAATCCCTTTAATTTTCACTGTTTGATCGAAGTTTGAATCGAGGAAGGATAAGTTCCAACGATAATTTTCTCCACTCAACTGAAGGTTGGCACCGAACATTCGATTGGTTTCAAACTCTAGCTCTGTGCTTGAATTAAAATCGACTTCATTGTTGTCTTTTATTCCGAAAAACGGAGTAAGCAATAACGTCGCTTCGTCACTTACATCGTGAGTCCAACTCACTTTGATGCCGTTGAAAGCGGTAATACCCAATACAGCGTTATACACCTCTGTAGGCGGCCTTGCTGTCATGTAGGCTTGGCCGACATAGTAGTACTCAGAGGCAAGAAACAGCGGAAGTCTTAATCGACCAACACTCACATCGAAGTCATTAAACTCATAGCCGAGATAAGCCCATTCTAACTGTGGATCACTCCAATCAAACTGGGGTGCTTTAACAACTTGTACCGACGCTTTAAATGAGTTGTAGAAGTAGTCGAGTTGAACACCAAACGTGGTATCACAGTCGTAGCAGTTCTCATCGGTAAAGCCGCGATTGATGACTAAAGGGTTGTCGTTATCTGACGTTGCCCAAGATGTTGAACCAAAACCACTTAAGGATAGGTTATCGGTAAGTTCAATAATGGCAAAGGCCGGAGAGGCAATCGAAGCACATAGCACTGACGTAATTATTTTTTTCATATTATTTCTCCGAACTTACAACGTAGAGAACGTTGGCATTTTGAGGAACCGAAGAGAGTGGGGAGTAACCAATACGGTTTGGTTTGTCGTCTAGCCAGTCGACTAAACTGTCGGTTGAAGCCGTTTTGATTTCTCTTGGATAACGAGCTTTTCCTGAAAAAGATAAACCAGCCCAGTGTGCGTTCATTTGAGCGGCGTTCTTCCCAAGTAGAAGCTGATAAAATGCCTCTCTTTCGGCGCTGTTTTCAGGCCAATCAGAGAGTTCTACACGCTTGCCGTTGAGACGTTTGGTTTTACCTCGATATAGCTTTCTCGCTTTGTTGATTGATATCTCTTCAAACCCTGAGTCTAAAGAGAATATGGCGTAATCTTCTGCAGCATGAGCGGGGCTGAGAAGAAGCAAGCTTCCTAACAACCCTATCACTGTTGGTAACAGCGCTCTGCTCGAGAGTGTTTTAATTGTTTTGATCCAATCCATTGGTTTCTCCTAACAAGTCGCACTTTCTATTTGGTGGAATAGTTTTTCTTTTCTTACGGGCTTCGCTACGTAACCATCCATTCCGGAATCAAAGCACTTTTGAATATCATCATCGATAACACTGGCGGTTAACGCGATAATAGGAGTCTTGCTTAAGCCTAGGTTTTTCTCGTGTTCTCGAATCTCCTTAGTGGCGGTGAAGCCATCCATCACCGGCATCATGCAGTCCATTAAAATAATGTCGAAGCTGCTGTCATTCTGATACATATCAACGGCTATTTGGCCGTTGTCCGCAATCTCGAAGGCGTAGCCGGCCTTTTTGAGCATGACTGAAGCAACTTTCTGGTTTACGCGATTGTCTTCAACCAAAAGGATCTTCTCAGACTTGCTCGGCACGACGTTAAGCTCAGCTTGCTCTGGTAGTGTTTGCTTGGCTGCTTGTGCGCTATGAATAGGGGTAACCGTTGAGCTTGTTGATGCTGCTGGCGCAGTATGCGTAGCTGGCAGTGGCATCGCTTCTACAGCTGCAAGCACTTTCTCTTTCAACATCTCGAACTTGAATGGTTTTGGCACGTAGTCGTCCATACCCACGTCGAAACACTTTTGAATATCGTCATCAATCACACTGGCTGTGAGGGCGATGATAGGGATACGGCGCGTGGCATTGGTTGCTTTTTCAACTCGGCGAATGTTACCTGTTGCTTCAAAGCCATCCATAACGGGCATCATGCAGTCCATAAGAATCGCGGCGTAATGAGGGTTCGCGGTAAACATGTCCACGGCTTCTTGGCCGTTATTCGCAAACTCAAACTCGAAGCCACTTTTTCCAACATGAAGCCCAGCAATCTTCTGGTTGATCTTGTTGTCTTCTACGATAAGAATTTTATGTTGAATGGTCGTAGTTTGTTGGTTGGCTTCTGACAGCTCAGCTAAGCCTTGTGTATCACACAGTTCAATTGCTTTTATCAAGCGTAAACCGAGTAGGGGCTGTGATACTTGAGCTGTAATGCAGTGGCCAATATCGGCGGGGTCACTTAGGAACGAGCGAATTAAACAAATCGTCGCGCCACTTTTGTGGAGCTTATCTAGACTGTCTGAATGGTCACTCGCTTGGAATGAATCGTCTTCAGCAAAAATGACCGTGATTGGTTTGTCGTGTTTTTTTTCTGAGATTTGATCATTGATGGAGTCTGCACTGTTCGTTTGTTGAGTGACTTTCAAACCATACAGGTTAAGGTCGCTTTCTATACGTTCAGAAAGCGTGTTCTCGTTACCCAGAATGTAGATGTTCGCCGTTGCGGTGCTCGGTTTTGGAAGTGGTAAATCAACAGGGAGCGCTAGGTCGAAGTAGAAGCAACTGCCTTCACCTTTGACTGAATCGAGTTGAATCTGGCCACCCATAAGTTCAACAAGCTGAGTACTGATAGCAAGACCAAGGCCGGTACCACCGAATTGTCTGGTCGTTGAATCATCTTCCTGAGCGAACGGTTCGAATATCTGTTTCTGTTGCTGTTTGTCGATACCAATACCGGTATCGCGCACTGCAAATCGAATGGTGACATTGTCGTCAGACTGTTCGAGAGTCTTGATTGATAGCGTTACACCACCTTCGGCCGTGAACTTCACTGCATTCGACATAAAGTTCATCAAGATCTGTCTTAAGCGGTGGTCATCGATCATCACACGAGCAGGGGTATCAGGGCTGATATCGACGTTGACTGATATTTTCTGCTCTTTGGCTTTAGGCGCAACAATCGAAGCGATGTCGTAAATGGATTCTCGAATCGACGCTGAATGTGGGCTGATCAACAACATGCCAGATTCAATCTTAGAGAAGTCCAAAATGTCGTTAATAAGGCTGAGTAGCAGTTGAGATGAGGTCTCAATGGTATCGACGTAATCGCGTTGTGTTGGGGTAAGTGGAGTATCTGACAGGATTTCTGAAATACCGATAACCCCGTTCAATGGGGTACGAATTTCGTGTGACATATTAGCCAAGAAGCTACTTTTGGCCTTACTGGCTTGTATCGCGTGGTCTTTCGCTTCTTCCGCGTCTTCTTTGGCGCGCTCTGCATCTTCTTTAGCAAGCGTTAACCTTTCCTTTGCGTGTTCTCTTTCAATGGTTAGGCGTTCGACTTGTTGAGCAAATAGGCTGAGTTCGTCTTTACCCTGAATCAGCTTGTCTAAAGAAGGGCGTTTTTCATCGTTTTCACTTTTCAGGAACTTAAGTACCAAGCCTAGGTTGTTGGTGACTTGTCTTGCCAAGCTTAGAGTTAACCCCATAACAATGGTGGCGAGTAGGGCAACGATGGAGATAAACAGTGTTCGTTGTACTTGTGCGTCTGAGATCGCTTGCTCAACCTCTTGTTGGAACTCTTGTTTGATAACATTACCGAGGCTTTGTAATAAGCTGAGTCGAGCACTCATCGCTTCTAATCCAATAGAAACCTCTTGAGGCGTCAGTTGGCTAATAGCGTTGAGATCAAGTAGTGCGTTTCTGATCTCTTGGCTCTGAGCAAACACATCGTTTCTAAATACCTCAACCATCAGTGATACTTGGTGTTCGTTGGCATTCAACGATACAAAGCGTTCAAGGAACAGTTGTTGTCTTTCACTCAAGGTTTCGATCTGTTCAGCAAGTTCTGGGTCGTATTCTTGGCTAGTTTGGAATATCTCAATCAGTGAGGTACCCAGTTTGAACTCTTCGTTTGACCAGAACATCAACCATTCGAGTTGTTGTAATGCGGTGAGGTGTTGTTGAATTTCACGCTTGGTATTTTCGAATGGGACTTTTTCTATCTCAAGTAACAGCTGCTTGTATAAATCACTCTGCCATTCAAGGGCGTCCAATTTATCGTAAGTGTCAGTTGCTTCCATCGTGGATAGGGTCGCTTCACTGAAGTCTGCCACCAGTTGATTCATATCATCAGAAGCGTCTAAAAAAATGATGGGTGACAGCGTTTTTAACTCTGCCTTTACCCGACTGCTTTGCGTTGCGAATTCTTCAGGGCTTGAAGCCAGAGTACTCCGATACAAGACAGAAATATCTTGCAGATACACAGATAACTGATTGGTTCGTTCAAAATCGGTTAACTGGGTCGTTAAGATATAAGCTTGTCTGCCAGCAAGGAAGAGCAGTAGTGAAATGGGAAGTAGAACTAAGCCAAAGAGTTTATGTTTGACTGAAAGGTTATTCCAGACCGTAATCGCCATATAAGGATCCATCCAACTGTTTTTATATAAAAACAGTAGAATAAAAATGCCGATATGGAAACTTTGAAACTGTAAATTTAGTGGAAGTGTGGGAGGGGTATAAGTTCTTGTGATTCCAGAGCTTATTTTGAAATAGGTTCTCTTTGTAGCAAATTATAGCGATTGATAGTCGGTTTGTTTTTTATGCTTATTGATGAATAACTTAAAAGACGCGCTAATGGGGGCGTTTTTTATCGAGACTTAATTCAAACAGAAGTTGTTCTAACACGGTTTTCGCAGAAGGTTCTAACGTCCAAACACCAAGCATTCTATTCAATGCCGCGCGGTATACTCTGTTTTTGAGCAAAAAGGCGAGTGTACTCGTGTCATTGCTTAATACATGCATTTGCACAACGGTCAGTTCTGCTTTGTTCTCGATATCGATTTTTTGAAGATTGAAAGCGGGTAGGAAGGCACACTCATACCAAACCTCAACGATCTCTCGGAGTTCGATCTCTTCTTCAGGTACATCGCACTCCTGAAGTTGGTGGTTTTCAGGAATTGCGGATAAGTAGGCTACATCAAGCTTGTCTGCAACGAATGTGTACATTTGCTTCCTTGTTATCGGTGATTCTAGGTCGAATCATCTCTCTCACTTATGTTTTTGTCAATTACATCCATTTATCTAACGAGTAATTTGTGAATAAGCGTTGTCGTGTTTAACTTAAACTGTTTAAGTATTTGTCTGTTAAGCCAAAATATTTCAAATTCCCATCAGGTTCGAGAACCAAACTCATGTTAGAAGTTGCGATCAAACCGGGATCATTGGTCGAAAAAATGACGGTCTTATTCAGCAACTTATCGCTGAACAAACGGTTGAAGTACTGTGCGTTTTCATTTTCAGCCCCGTTGAAGGGTTCATCAATGATTATCAGAGATTGCTCACAGTTACCTAAGCCAAGCGCCAAACGCAGCTTTTGCTGAATGCCATTGGGAAGACCTTTGCATTTGTCGACACTTAATTGAGTTGCCAAGCCATCTGGTAGCCATTCATCTAACTCGAAGAAGCTCACCATCTCTTGCATCTTTTCAGTAGGGATTAACCCATTGTGCAGAATGAAATTGGTCTCCAAAGAGCCTTCAAAAATGTGCAGATTGAAAGGGATGTAGTTAATTGAAGTTCGATAGCGATAACTGTTGAACTGTTTGATGTTATAGCCATCAACAGACACAGCACCCTGATAACGGTCTTCTAAACCAGCGATGATCGATATGAGCGTGGTTTTTCCGCAGCCAGTTGGGCCACAAATCACCACTTTTGCACTTGGCGGTATCTTGAAACCAAGATTGGTTAATCCGGTTGCTGCGCCTGTGTAACGATGGCTGACACCACTTCCCACAATGCTGCCTTGGAATAGGCGAATCGGTGGGCTTTTCTCTAAGGTCAGCTTATCGTCGTTCATCGACATCAAGTTGTTTATCTGTGCGGATGAAGCCTTGATGGATTGAAACTTAGAAATTGAATTATAGATGCCCATAATTGGGCCTAATGCTTTCCAAACCAGAATAACGGTCGCGAGCATGGCACCTGCATCTGAGGTGCCTTCCATTACGCCAATGACGGCAGTCACGATACTTGCCGTACCAATTACCTGAATTAAACTGCCGCCCGCAGCCTGAATTTTACTGTTGGTAACGGCAACGTTCTCGGCATCGCTAGTACTTTGTGAGTGTGACGCGCTAAATCGAGATTGTACGACACGTAGTAGCGGCAAGCCTTGAATGGTCTTGATACCACGGAGGATTTCATTCCATTGGTAAGAGACCATAGCGTTGGCGCGTGAGCTTTTGGATGTGGCTTGTGAGTAGATATAACGAGAGTAGACACAGAACACCAACATCAAGATTAAGCCGCCCATCACCACAAGTGCTGCGGTACCAGACATCAGAGCAATTGCAATAATGAAGACAATCACAAACGGCATATCAAAATAACTAAGGGTCGATTCTGCGGTCACTAAGCGTCGAAAGGTATCGATATCTTTCAAACGAGCCAACTGAGATGAAACCCCTGCAGTTGAGGTCATTGCGTAGGGCAGCCAAAGCAGTTTCGATATTACGGCTTGAGATATGTGTACCGCGAGATCTTTACCCGAAGTGGCTATGATGTTGACTCGCATCTTCTTGAAGAAGTATTCCGAGAAGCCGACAATCACGGCAAATAAGGTGAGCCAATAGAGCGTGGCTTGAGAGCTCGAAGTCAGTGCGAAGTTATAGACACTCATGATGAAGAATGGCTGCAACGCACCTAAGATGCTGATTACGAAACTGAGAATAATCAGACTCTTCAATTCATTGTTGTAGCGGTAGAAAGCGTATTTAATCCAGTTACTTCTGTCTTGCGACTCCGGCGGTGGTTCGCGGAACAAACGAGAATATTCGCTGATCGCAATCAACAAGCAGGGCTTCTTACACATTGGATATTCAATGGTGTTGTTGTTCGTGTAATCAAACAGAAGCAGTTTTCCGTCTTTGGTACCCAAGAAGATAGCACTGAGGTTTTCTATCTCGATAAAGCATGGGTGAGGGTGCTTATCGATGTTTTCGAGTGTTTTTAATTTGGTTACGTCACAACGGTATCCAAGGCGTTCGATGGTTGCTGTGAAACTGTCACCGTCTTTTGGTTTCGGAATGAAAGCGTCACTGAGTATAGCGGGCGTACCTTCCCATTCCAGTGCTATCAAGGTGTAAGCCAAACCGCGGATTAGAGGCGATTGACTGTAGCGTTCATCATATCCGCTCGCTTCGAAATCTAAGACACGCTGTGGCACGTTGTTGAAGTCAACTAGGATACTCATTGGTCACCTCCCGTAAGTTTGACACGTTTGAGGCGGTGGTTAAGTTTATCCATCTTGTTACTGGCGATGATTAAGATCTTATCGTTGGCACGATAGGCGGTACTGGTGAGAACAACACGTGCAAACTCTTCATCAAAGACGCAATCAATGTCATCGAATATCAATACACGTTTACTTGCGAGCAGAGCACGTACTAATAACAGCGCGTAGCCAACTTGACGTGAGAATGGGTTACGCATGTGACCTTTGAGTTCGGTATAGAAACCTGCAGGCAACCCATCAATTTGAGCCTTGATATTCATGGTTTCACATAAGGCAAAAGCAGTATTGTTCAAGCTTGGGCGGAAACAGGTTAGGTTATCAATAATGGTTCCTTCGACGAACGAACTTGTTTTATCGACCATCAGCACACTGTTACGCCAAACGTTATAGTTAACATCATCGAGAGGCGTGTCGTTAATCATGATGTCCAGCTTGCTATCACTGTTCTGCCTTGTAATGCAGTTGGCAAGGTGGGTCTTACCTGAACCACTTTTCCCTGTCAGCAAATAAGCTTGGCCGAGTTCGAACTCGATACGCTGCTTTTCCGAGTACTTAACAGAAATCCGTTCAACCTCTGTTGTCTCATGCTGGTGCTCAACAGACGCTGCCAGTTCAAGAAGTTCGGCGATACGTTGTATGTGGAGCTTGTTTAGCTCCCATCGGCTCGCGGTACGCATTACTTGTTGGTAGGGTGCGAAGTAACGGTTGGTCAGCATGATGATCGCAGCCATGATGCCTTGGCTAGATTCCATATTGATTACGGCCGTCGCCAAAACGACAACCACACAAGCAATAGAAAGCTGTTGAATCAACGCTAATATTAGGCCGAAGTTCGATTCAATCTGCTCATATTTGATGTTCTCTACTTCACGCTCTTCAACCATTTGAGTCATTAAGCTTTCAACGCGGTATTCCATGTTTCGAGCTTTGATATCCAGCGGACTAGAAATGATCTCAATGATTTTGGATGTGGTTAAGCCTTCGATATCTGACTTATTTTGTAAGCTACCTATCTTCTGTTTAGAAAGGCTCCACGCGAAAATGGCTAAGATCAGAGAGGCAATCAGAAGTGTCACACCAGCCCATATGTTGATTAGGCCAATAATGAGGATGGTAATCACACTGACAGCCAGGTTGATCAGCGCTCGAACCGATTCGCCACCAAAGAAGGTTTTCAACTCAGGAATGGTTGAGATTCGTTCTAGGTATTCGCCCGGTTCTAAACGACGGAATTTAGAGATTTCCGCTAAACAAATAGATTGGAATACCTTGTTGGTTAGGTTGGTTTCAAACTGCCTCATGATGACAGAAGATATCTTCTCTTCCTGGTTTTTCAGATGGTAGTCGAGGAAGATAGAAATCAAGATAATCGCGAACAATAAGAACAAGGTGTCTTGTGCTTGGTTGGGTAATACTCGGTCAAAAATGATCAGAATAGAGAAGGGCAACACCAAGCCAAACAAAGTAGAAATTATTGTAGAGAAAGTCAGATAACACTTATCTGCCATATTGATCTTTTGAGAAAACTGCTCAGTTTGCATTACGGCCTCCTTTCTTCAATGAATCCGTTGAAAGAAGGTGTTTAGGCACGAGTTCTTGATTGTCGCGACCTTCGATATCACTCATTAATTGCATGATGCTTTCGATAGATTTAATCGAGAGTACGCCTTTTGTTTGTTCAAGCTTAATGGTCTCTATGATGTAGTCGTATCGTGCGCTTTCGTAGTCTCTTAACGCGCTGAACAATTTACTTTCCGCGGCAAGTAGATCGGTGATGGTACGCGTTCCTAGCTGGTAAGCCCTTTGAATCCCTTTGTAAGACGCATAGTTGGCGCGAATGATGTTTTCGTAACTGCTGATAGATTGCGAGAAATCATTAATGTTGAGCACAGCGGTATTCACGCTGTTACGTGTTGTATAAAGGGAGTCTTGGTAAAGCAGTTCGGTACGCTCGATGGCGGTTGATGATTTTTGATAACCGTAGTAATCAGAGCCACCGGACAAGATCGGCACCGCTAGGTTTAAGCCAACACTTGTTGAGTTACTCTCACCTGTCGCCGTGATGTCGGTTTTGTCGTAGTTATTGGCGTCATCATGACGATAACTGGCGGAAAGCGACACGGTAGGTAAGAAGTTCGAACCGCTCTCTTTCAAGCTTCGTCGGCTTCTCTCGACGTTTTTCTTGGCTACTAGTAAGTCGTTGTTGAGCTTTAACGCTTGATCCATGATTGAGCGTTGTTCGGTTTCGTTTATCTCTTTAAGAGGCACACTTTCGTAAATATCTTGCGACGGAGTGATAGGGTATTGAATCTGAATCGATAGCCCGTTGAGAATGACACGGCGGTCTTTCTGTAAGGTTCTCAATCGATTCGATACACCTTCTTTTTGAGCGATAACTTCGTAAAGCTCACTGGCGGCTGTATTGCCGAGCTCCACATTGCGTCGCATCTGATGCTCACGTGTCTCAGACGACTTAAGCTCTACCTTGGTCGCTTTGATTTGTGCGTTGTTTTTCAAATACTCAAAGTATTGAGATCCGATTTCTGAAATAGTGCTTTGGATTTTGTTCTCGTGTTTAATCTCTTCAATATTGAAGTCGAGTTTTGCCGTCCCATATTTAAAAATATCGCCGAGATTGAAGATCGATTGGGAAAGAGAAAGGCTGTAGCTGTTCGAGTTATAGCTTGAAGTTTCATCAGGCACACTTGATAGCAAGGTTTCATTTTCATTCCATGTGGTATCGGCAGCACCATTGAGAGAGGGAAGAAACTTAGATCGGCTGATACCAATGTTGTATTCGTTTTCTTCAACTCCTTTATCACTCGCGCGAAGGGAGAGGCTGTTCTGCAGACCGAGTTCTACCGCCTCAAGCAGGGTAGTCGCCGATGCTGAAGGTGTCGTGCTTAATGTAAGCGCAGCGATGATGCTGCTAGTTAAGTTTCTGTACCGCCACATACTTGTTGATCACCTTGATGATTTCGTCGCTTTTATAAGGTTTGCTGATCACGTAATCCATTCCGGCTTCTATACAAGCCTGGTGTTCGTTACTGCTGGTCAATGCGGTTGCACCTATGATGGTACAAGGGTTTTTCTCGTTTTCTTGTTCAAACTGGCGAATCCGTTTTGTTGCCTCAATACCACCCATACCCGGCATGATGCAGTCCATGAAGATGATGTCAGAACGTTGATTCATGAAGTGCTTCACGGCATCAGCACCGTCACCGACTGTGTCTGGTTCGTACTCTTGTTTGGTCAAAATTCGTTTGAGTAAGATTTGTTGAACTCGATCATCTTCTACGATTAGGAACGAACTGTTCTCCATCTGCTCTTCTGATGCTTCCGCTTCCATAATCGTGAGTAGGTTTGGAATAAACTCATAAGGAATCGCAGGGGAGTTAATGATCTTATCGACGAAGCTATGGCACTCTTGCGCTTGCTGCGTATTAGTCACCGACAGCAACAACTTGGTATTAGGGTGATTCTTAAGCTGGGACTTGACCGTCTTGCTGAGTGAAGGCAACTTGTTGGGTTCAAAGGTATCGGTCAGCATGATTGCATCGTATTCACCAAATGTTTTCGCGGCTGAGAACAGCTCATTAGCGGTGCGAATTTCAGTGATATCCAGCCCCAAATTGCTGAGCATTTTCTTCATTACATCGATACGAACTTGAGTATTCGCGCACAGCAGTAATCGCTTGCCATCGAAGCGTGTTTTCTCTGTGTGGAAGTTCTTGGCTTTTAGGTCGAGCTCAATCTGAAAGCGTTCCTGCGCTCCCGATTGGAACCAATGGCTTTCGTAATAGCCGTAATCTTTCAAAACGCTTTTCGCTAAATCGTCTGTGTTAGCCGTGTGATCTTTATGTGTGCTCCAGTGAAGTTTATTGAGCTTGGCAACAGAGACATCCAGTGTTGATAAGAAGTTGAGGTTGATGGTGACACGGGTGTTTTCCATATCTGAAGCTGCACCTGATTCAATCGTGACAAATAGCTTCTTATTCGACTTGAGTTGAATAGCATTCGAAAGCTGCAGAAACAAAATCCAGAATAGGCTGGTGGATTGGCCTGCAACACGGTTCGGTAAATTATCAGAGATAAAACAGTCGAGTTCGCCTTCATTTCGCTGAACTTTAGCGCTAATGTGAATCATCAATTCTGATAAGACGCTGAGCAACGAGAACTCTTTCGATTTGCTTTCCGTTCCCTGAGAAATCAGACGGTTATAGTTTTCTGCAAGTTCCGATAGGGTATTAGAAGCCGAGGTAATGTCCTTCGCCATTAACACACCGCTTTCGTCGGTCTCTTGAACTAGGTACTGAACACCGCCGTTGATGGTGTTGGTGATACCGCGAATCTCGTAGCCAATCAGTGCGTATAGTTGTTTATAGAGATCGTTATTGCGTTTTTGGTCTTCCAATTTACTGAAGATCAGCTTGAGGTGAGAGTAGATCTGGCGCTGTTTTGGATTGATACTCACTTCATTGAGAAGTTCTTCAAGTCTTTGTAAATCGAGCTGTTTCAACTCTTGATACAAAGCATCGAATTCATAGTCGATTTCGCGCTCATTGGAGCTGGATTTCTTTAGTTTCAATATGGCCACTAAGTTCGACAGAACTGCAATCACAGTTAGTATTACGACCACCATAAACAACCAGACAAAGAACTCGTTTTTCTCAGACATCAGGTCGCTGGCATGGTTGTTAAACATGGTGCGGTAGTTGTCGTCCATTTGCAGGTAGTTGTTAGTCAGTGACAGGTATAAATCGAGTACGTCGTTGCGTGTTTTAGCGCTGTCAGAAAAGCGATTTATCGCTAGTTCAAGTTGTGTGTATTCGGTTGCGCCAACCAGACTGAACTCGGTTTTGTTTAATGACGCCAATGATCGAAACTCGTCGATTTCACTTTTCAGCGTTGATAGGTTCAACTCATTGCTGCTGCAGTTGTTCGCTTTTAAGCAATGCTGCAAGGTTTGGATATCAAGCTCTATGGTTTGGTTGAGTTCTTGAGCTTGTATGAGAAGTGGGGCGCTTTGCACTTGTGCAACAGAATCTACTTTCGACCAAGAAAAGTATAGATAGAAAGCGAGAGCGGCCAGTACGACGGTAAACAAGATGCTGAGTCGCAAAGCAGGTACGGAAATATTGTAAGAAGGTTTTCCGCTCATTGATTACCTCTCATCGAACGCATCTTCGATGGCTGACATCACAGGTTTCGCTGCGTATTCGATCACACGGCGTGAGCCCGTTTTCACGTCGGCAGTAAACTCCATATAAGGTGATAACTTGTATTGAGTGCCTCCTCGCTCAAGAAAGTTTTGGTCAATTTCAATCTCTGCTAAATAGAACTCGGCATCTTCTTCTTCATAAGACGAACGGCTGATTGAGGCGATGGTTCCCTCGACAAATCCGTATTTTGCGAAGTTATAAGTATCCATTTTTACTTTCACCGCTTGGCCAATTTCAACAAAGCCCATGTCTTTACGTGGGATCTTCGCTTCACCGTGTAAGGAATTATTGATTGGTGCAATATCAGCGATACTCTCGCCTGGTGGTATTACCGCAGAGCGGAAGTTGAAGTGCAGTTTGTCGACCACACCATCCACTGGTGAGTAGACGATCAGGCGGTCAACCTTGTCAGAATGCTGCGGTTGTAGGATTCGTTTTAGCTTAAGATCTTTATTCGCTTGAATGATTTGCGCTTGATATTCAGAGTTACGATTCTCAACCAAATCTCGATGTTGCTTTTCTAACTTATCTAGCTGAAAGCGTTCATTCATCACTGACTCATCAAGGTTTTCAATCTCACGAACCATATTGGATTCTTGTACTTTCATATTGAGAACGTCGACGTAAGAGGCCATTTCTTCTTTATAGAGGGTGTTTTTGATGTTGAGTTGTTTACGAATCAGGGACAGCTGATTTTCTGAACTTTTGCGGCGTTTCAGCATAGAACTGATGAGGGAATTCTTGTGCTTAATATCGTGAGTGATGAGCTCCTCGTTTGAGCGGTTCTTAGAGAACTCTTGTCGCCATGTGTTCATGTTGGTCTGCACTTGTTCTGGATACTGTTCAATGAAAGTGGCGAAATTGGGTTCCAGCATGTCGCGCAAACTTTCATAACGAATCTTGTCGAGCTCAAGCTGAACGATCTCCGTGTTCACGGTATCGAGCTGAGTATTACGGTCGAGTGAGCGGATTCGCGCGATAGGTTGGCCTTCGTATACCACTTCACCTTTTCTCACCAATAACTCTTCTAAAATGCCACCTTCTAAGTGTTGAACTTTCTCTACGTCAGACTCCAGTAGTAATTCACCACGCACAGAAACCACAATATCGATGCGTGCCTGTGACGCCACGGCGATAGCAACCAAAGCAAGTAGGAATATGATGAGCAAGGTTTTATGAACGCTCGTCATGGCACTCGCAAGTACGATAGTGTCATCCGCTGTGACCTTAGACGCCTCGTTATTGGATACGAGTGCTTTTCTGAGGTGATGCTCTATTTGGTTATTGCTCATGACCTACCTCGATGACTTCTCATCAACCACCTCTTTAATATCCAACAGGTGATTGATTTGTCGATTGACGTTTTGTAGTTCAGTTTTTACATCCTCTAAAAGCTCTTCTGGAGCAGGAAACTCGTGTTTACTTAAATGTTCCAATTTGGCCATTTTGGGCGGTAGGTCTTGGTCACACAGCAAGGTTAAGATGGTCTTCAGTTTTTTTGAGTAGTTGTTGAGCTCGTCAAAACGATTACCCTTATGAAGCGTCTCTATGTTGATTGCAGCGTCTGAAAAGTCCTTATAAAAGTCGCCTAATAGCAATTGCAGCCCTTTGTGGTTGTTGTCGATTGAACGCAACAAATTCGTCATGTCTATCATCATTCCACTGCCTTAATTGCTTTAATCACAATAACTAAGGATCTTTAAAGACAGTTTTCAAATTTTTTTTGATTCTTTATGCACAAAAATAAAAATATGAAAAATGTTGTATAAAAACTTGGTTTTCCAAAATGGTGTCCTTTAATGCCTCTAAATACGATCAGTTAGCTAGTAGCAACGGAGGCTGTAATGGCAGGCGAAAATAACCAAAACAACCAAAATGAAGATCTAAATGACGCGGTAGAACAAACGGACACGAACGACGCGGGTACACCCTCCCAGCAGCAGAATCAACAAAACCAACAGAATACGATTGCGTCTACGATAGCGACGGGTGCTGAAAACACTGACGCAGCAGACGAAATTAACCAAGCGTTAGAAGACAACCCAAGTGGCGCTGGTAATTCAGAAGAAGCAGCGGCTTCAGGTGGTGCGGTTCAAGAGGACACCGCAGAAAGTGGCGGTGATTCAGATGCTGCTCAATCAAACGTTGTAGACAGTGCAGCTTCAGACGCTGGTGCAGGTGGTGCAGCAGGCAGTGGCGGCGGTTCAGGTGCCGGTGCACAAGCTGTAGGTGGTGGCGAGAGTACCGCTTCTGTAGGTGGTTCAGATGCTGAAGGTAATGAAGAGCAGGGCCAAGCAGCGAGAACGTCAGTTGCACCTAATGCGGATTCTTCTGGCTCTGACGAACAACCAGTGGGCGATGATTTAGATTCACAAACGGTTGAAGAGACATTCGCCGTTGATGTTCAAGCTTCGGACGAAGAGACCATCAGTGAAGTCGAAGATGACTTTGATTCAGAGACGGTAAGTGAAACATTCAAAATCAAAGTAGAAAGCGAAAATGATGCACCAGAAGCGGAACAAGATCTGGCTTACATCATGGATGAAGATGGCTCCATCACATTCACTCAAGAACAATTACTCGAATACGCAAGTGATGTCGATGGTGATGAGCTGGTCGCTTCAAACGTTCAAGTCGGTGCTGACGCTACGGTTCAAGATAATGGCGACGGTACTTTTACCGTTGTTCCTTCCGCAGATTTCAATGGCGAACTTGACCTTACTTTCGATATCAGTGATGGCCAAGAAACCATAAGCAGCGCCATCGATTTAACAGTTCGTCCTATTAATGACGCGCCTGTACCAGAAGATAAAACCTTTGAAATTGAAGAAGATGGCACACTTGTTTTCACCGATGCTGACCTGCTAACAGGCGCGACAGACATTGAAGGTGACAACCTTTCCGTTGAAGGTGTTACTTACGATGGCGGTGACGGTATTCTTACCGACAACGGCAATGGCACCTACACATTCGCGCCAAATGAGAACTTCAATGGCGATGTAAACTTTAGCTTCGATGTGTCTGACGGTACGGACACGGTTTCAGCAAACATTGATGTAAGCGTAACAGCCGTTGATGATGCGCCAGTATCGGGTGACTTAGCATACTCTGTCGATGAAGACGGTTCGATTCGTTTGAGCCAAGAGCAACTGCTGTCGCAAGCATCTGACGTAGAAGGTGATGACCTTACAGCAAGCAGCCTAACGGTCGATGGTGACGCAACAGTCTCTCAAAATGAAGATGGCAGCTTTACTATCACGCCAGATGAGAACTTCAATGGCGACATCGATATCAGCTTCGATATCTCAGATGGTACGAATACGGTTCAAGCGTCCGCTGACCTAACCGTTAATCCAATCAATGACTTGCCAGTTCCTCAAGATCAACAATTCAGTGTTGAAGAAGACGGGACACTAATCTTCACCGATGCTGACCTGCTAACAGGTGCGACAGACATTGAAGGTGACAACTTAACCGTTGAAGGCGTTACCTACGATGGTGGCGACGGTATTCTTACCGACAACGGTAATGGTACTTACACTTTTGCGCCAAACGAGAACTTCAATGGTGACGTAAACTTTAGCTTCGATGTATCTGACGGTACCGATACGGCTTCAGCAAACATTGATGTAAGCGTAACTGCGGTTGATGATGCGCCAGTGTCGGGTGATTTAGCTTATTCAGTAGATGAAGACGGTTCGATTCGTTTGAGCCAAGAGCAACTGCTGTCGCAAGCATCCGATGTTGAAGGTGATGACCTAACAGCAAGCAGCCTAACGGTTGATGGTGACGCAACCGTTACTCAAAACGTGGATGGTAGCTTTACTATTACGCCAGATGAGAACTTCAATGGTGACATTGATATCAGCTTCGATATCTCAGATGGTACGAATACGGTTCAAGCATCTGCCGATCTAACTGTAAATCCAATTAATGACTTGCCAGTTCCTCAAGATCAACAATTCAGTGTTGAAGAAGACGGGACGCTAATCTTCACCGATGCTGACCTTCTAACAGGTGCGACAGACATTGAAGGCGACAACCTTTCAGTTGAAGGCGTTACCTACGATGGCGGTGACGGTATTCTTACCGACAACGGCAATGGCACGTACACCTTCGCGCCAAATGAGAACTTTAATGGCGATGTTAACTTCAGCTTCGATGTGTCTGACGGTACCGATACTGTATCTGCGAACATCGATGTCAGCGTAACTGCGGTTGATGATGCGCCAGTGTCAGGTGACTTAGCTTACTCGGTCGATGAAGACGGTTCGATTCGTTTAAGCCAAGAGCAGCTGTTGTCTCAAGCATCTGACGTTGAAGGTGATGACCTCACAGCAAGCAGCTTAACCGTTGATGGTGATGCAACTGTTACTCAAAACGAAGACGGCAGCTTTACTATCACGCCAGATGAAAACTTCAATGGTGACATCGATATCAGCTTCGATATCTCCGATGGTACTAACACGGCTCAAGCATCGGCAGACCTAACCGTTAATCCAATCAATGACTTGCCAGTTCCTCAAGATCAAAAATTCAGCATTGAAGAAGACGGCACGCTGCAGTTTACTGATGCAGATCTGCTAACCGGTGCAACTGATATTGAAGGTGATGACTTAACGGTTGAAGGTATCAGTTATGAAGGGACGGATGGGGTACTGACGGACCATGGTGATGGCTCATACAGCTTTGCGCCAAATGAAAACTTCAATGGGGACGTTAACTTTAGCTTTGATGTGTCTGATGGTATCGATACCGTATCTGCAAATATCGATGTCAGCGTAACTCCAGAGAACGATCCGCCTGTTGCAGGCTCTACGTCTTACACGGTGAATGAAGACAACTCGATTACCATTTCTGATGCACAACTATTGGCGAATTCTTCTGATATCGAAGGAGATGTATCAATAGACAGCGTGACTTACTCAGGTAGTGACGGTGTTCTTGAAATCAACGGTAACGGTACTTACACCTTCTCGCCAAACGAGAACTTCAACGGCGAAATTGCTCTTGATGTAGTGGTTGCAGATGAAGAGGGTGCGACAGATGCGACAACCGCGGGTATCACCGTACTTGAAGTGAACGATCCGCCAGTTGCTGGCCCAAAGTCTTACACCATTGATGAAGACTCTGTACTTACATTCAGTGAGTCACAAGTACTGCTTAACGCTTCTGATGTTGAAGGCGATGTTGAGCTTGTCGGCATTAGCTACGACGGCCCAGATGGCATCTTCTCAGTCAATGGTGACGGCACTTGTAGCTTTGCACCGAATGAGAACTTTAATGGCCAAGTTCAACTTGATGTGACCATTCGTGATGAAGACGGTGCAGAAGTTGATACTGTCATCAACGTGGATGTTCTGCCAATCAATGATGCACCAGTATCGGGTGATTTGGCTTATAACGTCAACGAAGACGGTTCAATCACCTTGAGCCAAGAACAACTACTGTCTCAAGCATCGGATGTTGAGGGCGATGACCTAACGGCGAGTGACCTAACGGTTGATGGCAACGCGACAGTAACCGTCAATGATGACGGTAGCTTCACCATTGTTCCAGATGCGAACTTTAACGGTGACGTTGATATCCAATTCAACATTACAGATGGCACTGACACGGTTCAAGCTACTGCCGACTTAACCGTTAATCCTGTTAATGACTTGCCGGTCCCACAAGATCAACAATTCAGCATTGAAGAAGACGGTACGCTGCAATTCACTGACGCTGACCTGCTTACTGGTGCCACCGATATTGATGGCGATGACCTCACAGTAGAAGGCATCAGCTACACAGGTGGTGACGGTGTATTAACAGAGCATGGTGATGGTACTTATACTTTTGCACCAAACGAGAACTTTAATGGTGATGTGAACTTCAGTTTCGATGTCTCTGATGGCACAGAAACGGTTAGCGCAAACATCGATGTGAGTGTGACGCCTGAGAATGATCCGCCAGTTGCGGGTTCCACTTCGTACATGGTGAACGAAGACAATGCGATCACTATTTCTGATGAGCAATTACTAGCAAACTCTTCGGATATTGAAGGTGCAGTGTCGGTTGATAGCGTGACTTACAGCGGCACCGATGGTGTGTTCCAAGATAACGGCGACGGCAGTTACACCTTCCTTCCTAATGAAAACTTCAGCGGTGATATCAGCCTTGATGTGATTGTTGCAGATGAAGAGGGTGCAATTGATGAAACGACCGCGGGCATTACCGTTCTTGAAGTAAACGATCCACCTGTTGCAGGGCCTACGTCTTACACCATTGATGAAGATTCTGTTCTAACGTTCAGTGAATCTCAGATTCTAGTGAATGCTTCAGACGTTGAAGGTGATGTTGAGCTTGTCGGTATCAACTACGACGGGTCAGACGGCATCTTTACCGTCAATGGTGATGGCACATGCAGTTTCGCGCCAAACGAAAACTTCAATGGTCAGGTTCAACTGGATGTGACTATTCAAGATGAAAGTGGCGCGACGGTTGAAACGCACATTAATGTTGATGTACTGCCAATTAACGATCCACCGGTATCTGGTGACTTGGCTTACACGATTAACGAAGACAGCTCAATCACGCTGACACAAGATCAATTGTTAGCACGAGCGGGCGATATCGATAGCGATAATCTAGAAGCGATTAATCTATCGACGGATGAAAACGCGACCATTCAACAAAACGAGGATGGCAGCTACACCATTACACCAGACGCTGATTACAACGGCGACCTAGACCTAAGCTTCGATATCATCGATAACGATGGTGGTGAGGTTCAAGTTGGTCTCGATATTACTGTTAATCCACTGAATGACTTGCCACAAGCGCAAGATCAACAGTTCACAATTGAAGAAGATGGCACATTACTGTTTACCGATGAAGACCTACTTGCTGGAGCATCGGATATTGATGGTGATGAGCTATCGATTGAAAATGTGCTTTACACAGGTGCAGACGGTGTACTGAGTGACAATGGTGATGGCACATACAGCTTTGCACCAAACGAGAACTTCAATGGTGATGTTCAATTCTCATTCGATGTCTCTGATGGTGCAGGTTCAACACCTGCTGTTATTGATGTTAGCGTAACGCCAGAGAATGATCCGCCAGTTGTGGGCTCAACGTCTTACACAGTGCAAGAAGATGGCCAAATCACTATCAGTGATGAGCAGCTATTAGCGAACTCTTCCGATGTTGAAGGCGATGTTTCACTATCAAGTGTTAGTTACACTGGTGACGATGGCTCCTTCGTTGATAACGGTAATGGCACATACACCTTCACACCAAATGAAAACTTCGACGGTGACATCTCATTAGATGTTGTTGTCGTTGACGAAGATGGTGCAACGGCGACTACTACAGCAGGCATTGATGTTATTGCTGTGAATGACGGTCCTGAAACGTCTGGTATTCAGGCAGAAGTCGACGAAGATAATTCAATCACTATTACTCAAGAGCAGTTACTTGCAAATGCGACCGACGTTGAAGGTGATGAGTTAACGGCGTCTAATCTTCAAACCAACGATCCTGACGCGACGATTGTGGCGAATGACGATGGTTCATTCACTATCACGCACACAGAGAACTTCAATGGCGAATTGGACTTCACATACAGCATCAGTGATGGTGACAACGAAGTTCTGACCACACTCGATCTAACCGTTAATCCAGTTAATGATGCGCCAGAAGCAGGCGAAGAGATCTTCATTCAAGCGCAAGAAGACCAAACGGTTGGTGTGACGCTTCGTGAAGAGCCAGCACTACGTCTGGATCAAGCGCCAGAAAACGGCATCATCGAAGCAAATCTTGATAATGAATGGGTAGTACTCGAAGTTGGGCAAGAAGTACCTGCCGACACAGAAGTGCGCTTTGTACCAAGTGAAGACGCTTTAGCTGAGGGCACACATACCACGCAAATTGGTACCTTCGATGATAACGCGAGCGTTGATGACTGGGGCACAGAAGTTGACCCATACACGCGTGAGTTCTCGGATGGCGACTTAACGGTTACGGTTCAAAGTAACGATGATCCGCTTGGTGCGTGGAATGGTAATACGCACATTGGTCATGGTATCGGTGATACCGACCGTCAAGGCTTGAGTGGTGATGAAAAACTGACTATCTCGGTTGAAGGTCAAGACATCAATGAAATCAGCTTCCACCTAGATGGTTTGGGTGGCTGGTTCATGGAAGAGTCGCGCCACTTTACTGAGGTTGAAATTCGAGCCTTCAATGAAGACGGTGACATGATTGACTCGATGACTTACCACAAAGAAGACCGTGGTACGTTCGAGACAGACTACACGCTAACCGTTGACCAACCTGTGTCTTACTTTGAACTGGGTACAGTGCAAGGTAATGGTACTTATGTTGTGCAAAACATGACAGTGTCACAAACTTGTCATGATGAAGCCGTGTTTACATCGATTGGTGTAGACGGTTCTGAAATCACTGAAACGGTTGAGTTGAACATCCATGCGGGTGACAACGAAATCGAACTAACGGCTGATCTTCCTAATATCACTATCGATACTGAAGGTTCAGCTCAGTTTGCTTCTGTTGTGATTACTGAAGAACAACTGCTAGCTCAGGCATCAGACATTGATGGCGATGATCTTGATATTCAGAATCTAGAGTTGGTGGGTGAAAATTCAGAGCATGCAACACTAACAGATAACGGTGATGGCACTTGGACAGTAACACCGGATGAAAATTTCTACGGTGAAATTGAGCTCGGTTACCAAGTTAGTGATGGTGAGCTAACTGACGACAACATCATCAACATCAACTTCGAGTCGGTGAATGATGCGCCAATCGTTTCTGGCCCAATTGTTCTATCGACAGACGAAGACCAAGGTATCACGTTCAGCGCTGATGACTTGTTGGCGAACACCACAGATGTAGAGGGTGATACGCTATCCATTTCTGACATCACTTACGGTGGTGATGACGGTGACTTAGTCGACAATGGCGATGGTACATTTACCTTCATGCCGAATGAAAACTTCAATGGTGAAATCGACATAGATTACAAGGTGTTCGATGGTACCGATGAAGTGGCAACGCACCTAGACCTAACGGTTGTGCCTGTTAACGATGTTCCAGTTCCAGGTGAGCCGCTACACACCCAAATGCTTGAAAACGGCTCCATGATCATCGAAGCGAAAGACCTATTGTCTGGCGCTACAGATGTCGATGGTGACATTCTCCATGTCGAAAATCTATTACTTGCAGACCAAACGCAAGGTACGCTAACAGACAATGGCGACAACACATTTACCTTCGAACCTGCTGAGAACTTCTATGGTGAAGTGAACTTGACCTTCGATATCAGTGATGGTCAAGCAAGCGCACCAAGCACTGCAAGAGTTGACGTTGAGATTGTCAACGAAGGCCCTGAAGTGAGCGGTCCAATTGAAGCGGCGGTTGATGAAGATGGCTCAATAACCATTACTCAAGAGGACTTGTTAGCGAACGCAACGGATGTCGATGGCGACAACCTTGAAGCGGTTAACTTAGCGACCAACGATCCAAATGCGGTTATCGTAGAAAACTCCGATGGTAGTTTCACTATCACACCAAGCGCAGACTTCTTTGGTGAGATTGAGTTCACTTACGATGTAACAGATGCGATTGAGACAGTCGCAGCCGACCTGAACCTAACCGTAAACCCTATCAACGATGCGCCAGATGTTCCGGACATGTCTTTCACTACGGAAGACGGTCAAGCCATTACCATTACCGAAGCTGAACTCTTAGCACAAGCGACAGACATTGAAGGCGATGAGCTGTCTGTGGTGAATGTGACTAGCGCAAGCGACGCGGTAGAAGTCACGGATAACGGTGATGGAACATATACATTAACGCCAGAGCAGGGCTTCTTCGGCAATGTTGATCTCGCGTTTGATGTGAGCGATGGCACTGATGTGGTGGCGGCAAACATCGACCTGAAAGTTGAATTCGTCAATGATGCACCAGAAGCAACGTCAATGGTTGCGGATGTTGACGAAGACGGTTCAATTCTGGTTACACAAGAGATGTTGCTAGAGAATGCGAGTGACCAAGATGGCGATGAGCTGTTTGCGAGTGCACTTGAAACCAACGATCCAAATGCAAGCATCGTAGACAATGGCGATGGCACTTACACGGTGACACCTTCGGAGAACTTCAACGGTGATATCGCATTCACTTATGAGGTGAGCGATGGTGAGCTAAGTACTTCTAATGACATGACATTGACCGTGAATCCGGTGAATGACATTCCAATTGTTGCTCCAGGCATGTACCACATCGAAGAGGATGGCAGCATCCTGTTCACTCAAGAAGATCTATTGAGTGGTGCGATTGATATTGATGGGGACGACCTAAGCGTTACCAGCATCAATTATTCTGGTGATGAAGGCACAGTCACCGACAACGGTGATGGTACATTCAGCTTTGTTCCTGAAGAGCACTTTAGTGGCGACCTGCAGTTCAGCTTTACCGTGACCGACGGCACAACTGAAGTAGAGCAAGACCTCAATGTTCACATTGAAGCGGTCGCGGATGCGCCGGATCTTGTGATTACCAATGGCGATGGCGTTAACGTTGATGACCAAGCTATTTTGGTTGAGCCAGGCGGTATTGTTGAACTGAACATTGCAGCGGCACTTGTTGACCAAGATTTGTCTGAAACACTCACTGTAACGGTAGATGGTGTGCCAGAAGGCTCGGTTATCCAATACGATAACGAAGGTGTTCTGAATGACCAAGAGAACGGTATCACCAGTTACAACGATACTGAAATCACAGTAACGTTTGAAGGCGAAACCGCGGGCTACCAAAACGCAGCGGGTTACTACAAAGTTGACGAAGACGGTAACATTACAGGTGTTGAAGTTGTTTACGAAAACGCATCACAAGTTGGTGGTGGCGGTGACCTTGTCCCAGGGCAAGATCAATTCAGCTTCCAAGTTGCAGAAGGTGAAAGCTTCAACCTGTTCTTGATTCCAAACGGACATCAGCACAACGACTTTGACGCGATGCAAGAAGGTCAGTATGAGTTCCGTGCTGAGAATGGTTCGCCTGCAAACATGGACACGGTTGATCCTCAACTTGTGTTTGTTGCTGCTGATGGCACTGAAACAGTGATACAAGGCCAGAATGGTGACGCGATCTTCCATGGTGGTTCAAGCGCTCAGCTAAACCAAGATGGTATCGAACATACTCGCACCACTGTCAATGAAGAAGGCGAGCTGGTTTACGGGTTTGAAGATCTTTATGGCGGCGGTGACGCTGACTATACCGATTTCAATTTCACGATTGATGTGGGTGAGGTGAACAGCCAAATCTATAGCGGTGAAGTAACGGTTGGCCCAGATGGTTCTGTAACGCTACCAACAACGGCGATCGCACAAGAGCTGCAAATCCAGTTACCAGAAGACTTCAATGAACAGCTTGAAGTTCACGTAACGGCAACCGCAACAGAGCTATCGAATGATGATTCTGAAACGGTATCTCAAACTATTTACATTAATGCGACAGGCGCGCACATTGAGCACGCACCTGAAGCACTTCCTGTTGCAGCAACAGTGGAAGAAGATGGTTCAATTATCATCACGCAAGAAGACTTGTTGGCTAACGCTCGCGATTTAGATGGCGACCAACTTACAGCGCTTAACCTAGCAACTGATGATGACAATGTGACCATCACGGATAACGGCGATGGTACTTACACATTAACGCCAGACGCTGACTTCAACGGGGATGTTAACTTCACCTTCGATGTGTCGGATGGTGATGATGTTGTCTCTACCAATTTAGAGCTAACAGTTTCACCAGTGAATGACGGCCCAGAAGCACAAGACCAAGCATTCACAGTTAACGAAGATGGTGTATTAACCTTCACAGACCAAGACCTATTAACGGGTGCTACGGACATTGAAGGGGATGACCTAAGCGTTGATGGTGTCACTTACACTGGCGCGGATGGTGTCCTAACTGATAACGGTGATGGTACATACAGCTTCGCGCCGAACGAAAACTTCAACGGCGATGTGAACTTCTCGTTTGATGTGTCTGATGGTACAGATACCGTCACTGCGAATGTTGATGTAAGCGTGACGCCAGAGAACGATCCTCCGGTTGCTGGCAGTACGTCTTACACCGTTCATGAAGATAACTCCATCACCATCAGTAACGAACAATTGCTTGCGAACTCTTCGGATATCGAAGGGGAAGTAGCGATTGATAGCGTGACTTACAGTGGTAGCGATGGTGTGCTTGAAATCAACGGTAACGGCACATACACCTTCTCTCCGAACGAGAACTTTAATGGCGAAGTTAGCCTAGATGTTGTTGTGACGGATGAAGATGGTGCGACTGAAGCCACTACCGCAGGCATTACTGTTCTTGAAGTGAATGATCCGCCAGTGGCAGGTCCAACGTCATACACAATCGACGAAGATTCAGTTCTGACATTCAGCGAGTCTCAAGTTCTACTCAATGCTTCTGATATTGAAGGGGATGTAGAGCTTGTTGAGATCAACTACGATGGCCCAGACGGCATCTTCTCTATCAATGGTGATGGCACATGTAGCTTTGCACCGAATGAAAACTTCAACGGCCAAGTGCAGTTGGATGTGACCATTCAAGATGAAGACGGTGCTCAAGTTGATACCTACATTACGGTAGATGTGTTGCCAATCAATGATGTTCCAGTATCGGGAGATTTGGCATACAGCGTTGAGGAAGACGGTTCAATTACCTTGAGCCAAGAGCAACTTCTATCTCAAGCGAATGATGTAGACGGTGATGACTTAACCGCTTCCAACTTAATGGTTGATGGTGATGCGACGGTTACGGCTAACGATGACGGTAGCTTTACCATCACACCAGATGCGAACTTCAACGGTGATATTGACCTAACGTTCGACATCAACGACGGGGCAGACACTCTTGTTGCTACCGCTGACCTAACGGTGAATCCAGTTAACGATTTACCACAACCGCAAGACCAAACGTTCAGCATTGGCGAAGACGGTGTCTTGAACTTCACAGATGAAGACCTGCTAACGGGTGCTACCGATATCGATGGGGACGACTTGTCGGTTGAAGGTGTGACTTACACAGGTGCCGATGGTGTTCTTACCGATAATGGTGATGGTAGTTACAGCTTCGCACCGAATGAGAACTTCAATGGCGATGTGAACTTCAGCTTTGATGTGTCAGATGGTACGGACACGGTTCAAGCCAATATCGATGTAAGCGTGACACCAGAGAACGATCCACCCGTTGCTGGTAGCACGTCTTATACAGTTCATGAAGACAACTCAATTACCATCAGTGATGAGCAGCTTCTAGCTAACTCTTCGGATATTGAGGGTGATGTTGCCGTTGATAGCGTGACTTACTCTGGCACAGACGGTGTCTTTGAAGACAATGGCGATGGTACTTACACCTTCTTACCAAACGAAAACTTCAACGGAGAAGTGAGCCTAGATGTTGTCGTAGCGGATGAAGATGGCGCGACTGAAGCGACAACTGCAGGCATTACAGTTCTTGAGGTGAACGATCCGCCAATCGCAGGAGTAACTAGTTACTCCGTGAACGAAGATGAAGTGATTACCATCAGTTCTGAGCAGCTGTTGGCGAATGCTTCAGATATCGAAGGTGAGGTGGCGATTGATAGCGTTAACTACACCGGTTCAGACGGTATCTTCACTGATAATGGTGACGGTACGTTCAGCTTCGCACCGAACGCAAACTTCGACGGTGATGTCAGCCTTGATGTGGTCGTGACCGATGAAGATGGCGCAACCGCAACCACCACAGCAAACATTGATGTTCTTCCTGTCAACGACGCTCCGGTATCGGGTGATTTGGCTTACAGTGTTGATGAAGATGGTTCGATTAACCTAAGCCAAGAGCAGTTACTTGCCCAAGCGGGTGACGTTGATGGCGACGACCTATCGGCATCTAACCTAACCGTTGACGGCAATGCGACAGTAACAGCAAACGACGATGGTAGCTTCACTATCACGCCAGATGCTGACTTCAATGGCGACATTGATTTGAATTTCGACATTACCGATGGTGATGCGACGATTCAAGCAACGGCTGACCTAACGGTTAACCCAGTCAACGACTTACCAATAGTTGGCGAGCCACAGTTTGTGACTCAAGAAGACACCAGCTTCACCTTCACTGAGGAACAGCTACTGCAAAATGCAGGCGATATTGATGGCGATAACTTGTCGGTCGAAAATGTTGCCTCTGACAGCGGTTCATTAGTGGATAATGGCGACGGTACTTACACATTTGCGCCGAATGAAAACTTCGACGGCAATGTGAATGTGACGTTCGACGTGAATGACGGTACTGCGACAGTACCAGCAGAAGCGACGATTGACGTTCAATCTGTGGTTGATATGCCAGAGCTGTCGATTGCGTCTGACTTGGTGATTGCTTCTGATAACTTCGAGTCTGGCTCGAATGGTTGGAACACAGGCACAGAAAGCTCACAAGGCTTCGAGTCGGGTGACATGCTGGGTCGTATCGGTGGCACGGGCGGCGATGAAGCCGTCAGCAAAACTTACGACATTCCAAGTGATGTGAGCGAAGTTAATATCTCGTTTAGCTTCTACGAAATCGATTCTTGGGATGGCGAGTCCTTCCAAATCTTTGTTGGTGGCGAAGAGCTAACTACATTAGATAACTCTGCGTTCCGTACTCAAGATGGCTCAACAACGCTTTACGACTCAGAAGGTAATGAAGTCGGCGAAGTCGTTCACGGCGTATCGCAAGGTGAGGGCTTCAGTGGTTGGAATGACCAAGCACACCAAATCAACCTAACGGTACCAGTTGAAGACGGCCAACTTGAACTTGGCTTCGGTTCAACCCTGAATCAAAGCGTCAATGATGAGTCGTTTGGTATCGACAACATCGAAATCTCAGTGTCTGACGCGGATTACCAAATCATTGGTACCGAAGACACACCAGTTCCACTGGATATCGATGCCGCACTAACGGATACCGATGGTTCAGAAAATCTCGCTATCTTGATTGAAGATGTACTAGAAGGAAGTTCGCTTTCTGCAGGTACCGACAACGGCGATGGCACATGGTCTCTACAGCCAGAAGAACTTGCAGGGTTAGAGTTTATTCCTTCAGGTGATTTCAATGGCGATGTGGTGCTAACGGTTAATGCGACATCAACAGATGTTGATACCGGTACAACCGCAACAGCTACGCAAGATGTGACGATTCATATCTCGCCTGCGAACGATGCGCCAGAGGTAGAAGGTGATATCAGCGCGGTTACTGCCGAAGACAACAGCATTACGCTAACTCAAGAGCAGTTGCTAGAGCACGCTGTCGATATTGATGGTGATGATCTATCCGCAATCAACCTAACCACCAATGATGAAAATGCGACCGTTGAAATGAACGACGATGGCAGTTTCACCATTACACCAAGTGAAAACTTCAACGGTAATATCGAATTTAGTTACGATGTCACTGATGGAGAAGACATGGTGGCAGCAGGCCTAGACTTGACGGTAACACCAGTCAATGACGCGCCAGAGCCACAAGACCAAGCATTCACCATTGGTGAGGATGGTGTGCTTAACTTCACAGACGAAGACCTACTCACGGGCGCTACGGATGTTGAGGGTGACACACTAACGGTTGAAAGCGTGACCTACACAGGTGCTGACGGTGTGCTTACGGATAATGGTGATGGCAGCTACAGCTTCGCACCAAACGAGAACTTCAATGGTGATGTGAACTTTAGCTTTGACGTGTCAGATGGCATAGATACGGTTCAAGCCAACATTGATGTGAGCGTGACTCCTGAGAACGATCCACCAGTGGCAGGCAGCACGTCTTACACGGTTCATGAAGACAACTCAATCACCATCAGTAACGAACAGCTATTAGCCAACTCTTCAGATATTGAAGGTGAGGTTGCGATTGATAGCGTTTCTTACACTGGCAGTGATGGTGTGTTCGAAGACAACGGTGATGGCACGTACACCTTCTCACCAAATGAAAACTTTAATGGTGAAGTGAGCTTAGCGGTTGTTGTTACTGATGAAGAGGGTGCAACTGAAGCGACTACAGCTGGAATTACGGTTCTTGAGGTTAATGACCCACCAATTGCAGGCTCTACGAGCTACTCAGTGAATGAAGACGAAGTCATCACCATCAGTTCAGAGCAACTGTTGGCGAATTCTTCAGACGTTGAAGGCGAAGTCGCGATTGACAGCGTGAATTACACAGGCGCTGACGGCATCTTTACTGACAATGGCGATGGAACATTCAGCTTCGCGCCAAACGCAAACTTCGATGGCGATGTTAGCCTTGATGTAGTGGTGACCGACGAGGATGGCGCAACGACCGCCACGACGGCAAGCATTGATGTTCTGCCAATTAATGATCCACCAGTATCGGGTGACTTGGCATACAGCATTGATGAAGATGGTTCAATTACTCTGACTCAAGAGCAGTTGCTGTCTCAAGCATCGGACGTCGACGGCGATGACCTAACGGCAAGCAACCTAAGCGCAGGCGATAATGCAACCGTTGTTGATAACGGCGATGGTACCTTTACGGTGACACCAGGTGCTGACTTCAATGGAAATATCGACCTAAACTTCGACATCTCTGATGGTACAGAGTCGATTGTGGCGAACGCCGATCTAACGGTTAACCCAATCAATGATCTACCAACCAGCGATGATGTTTATGCCAACGTGGATGAAGATAATGTCATCACTATCACGCAGGAGCAGTTACTTGCGAATGCCGCTGATATTGAGGGCGATGATCTTGTCGCTTCCGACTTAACCTTAGTGGGTGACGATGCAACGATTGTCGATAATGGCGATGGAACATTCTCTATCACTCCAAGTGAAAACTTCAATGGCTACATCGATGTTGCCTACAGCATCAGCGATGGCGACACACCAATTGCCGCTAACTTAGGTCTAACGGTTGATCCAGTTAATGATGCTCCGATTGTTTCTGCTGATGTGGCAATAACCATTGAAGAAGATGGTTCGTACACCATTACTCAAGAAGAGCTCCTACAATTCGCGACTGACATCGAAGACGATGACATGACAGCGATTATCGGAGAGCCGGGTGATGAAACGACGGTAACTGGTACGGTGTTGGATGCTGAAACTGGCAATCCAATCGCAGGTGCGGACGTTACGCTAACCGACAATGCCGGTCACTCTTACACAGCGGTGACGGATCAATCTGGTAACTACTCTGTGAGCGGTCCTGTTGTTGAGCAAGGTACCGTAACTATTGAACAAGAAGGCTCTATTACTAGCAGCTTCCTGGTTCCAGCAGGTGAAGATACCAATGGTGGCGTAACCGCAATATCGGAAGTGCTTGAAGAAACAGATATGCGTATCGTGGTCACATGGGGTGAAAGCCCACGTGACATGGACAACCACCTATGGCTCTACGATACAGAGAATGGCAATGAGCTAGACCATATTTACTATCGCGACATGAGCCATGACTTGGGCGAAGGTAATGTCGTTCAGCAAGACGTAGATGACACAAATGGTGGCGGCCCTGAAACCATCACCATTCCAAACTACCAAGATGCGGACATGCACTATTCAGTTCACAACTACACCAGCAGAAGTTGGGATGTGGACGGTGTTGAAGATGTGCAAGTTCAGGTCTTCGTAGGCGATACATTGATTGAAACCTTCAGCCCTGATTTATCGGATAACCCATCGGGTGATCACTGGCATGTATTCGATATCGTGAACGGCGTGATTGTTCCAAGCCAAGATGTTGGTTCACAAAATGCGTTTGATTTGCCAACGGCAGAAGAAGCGCTCGCGAATGAAAACGGCATTGATATCTCTGAATTGCTAACCGGCGACGAAGATGGTGACTCTAGTGAAACTGGTGGTAACGAACCAAGTGTTGGAGATGTTTCAATTGAGAACGCTCTTATCACTGACAATGGTGATGGTACTTACACCATTACACCTGAAGAGAACTTCAACGGTGAATTCTCCATTAGCTACAACGTGGATGATGGTAACGGTGGAGTGACTCCGGCAGAGCTAGATGTGACCGTAACAGCAGTCAACGATCTTTCTGTGATTTACGATCATGACTACACCATTAATGAGGATGGCTCGCTGACCTTTACCGATGAACAGCTATTGGCTGGTGCAACGGATATTGATGGCGACGACCTTTCTGTCGAGTCGGTTAACTACGAAGGTACTGACGGCGTGTTCACGGATAATGGCGATGGTACTTACACCTTTGCGCCAAACGAGAACTTCAATGGTAATGTCGACCTAACTTACGATGTGAGTGATGGTACTGATGTTGTATCGGCAAACATTGACGTTCAAGTTGTTCCTATCAATGACGTACCGGTTGCAGGCACTACTGCTTACACCGTTGAAGAAGATGGCAGTATTACCCTAAGCGACACACAACTTCTGGCGAACAGTTCCGATGTGGAAGGGGAAGTCTTTGTTAGCGATGTTAGCTACAGCGGCACAGATGGTGTGTTCACGGATAATGGTGATGGCACTTACACCTTCTCGCCGAACGAAAACTTTAACGGCGACATCAGCCTTGATGTGTCTGTTATGGATGAGGATGGCGCAACGGCTGAAACAACGGCAGGTATCGACGTTATTGCCGTCAACGACCTACCAGTTGCAGGTTCAACGACCTACAGCGTTGATGAAGATAATGTGATTATTATCTCTGATGCTCAGCTGCTTGCGAACAGCTCAGACATTGAAGGTGATGTATCCGTTAGCGACGTATCTTACTCGGGTGCAGACGGTATCTTTACTGATAACGGTGATGGTACTTACAGCTTCGCACCAAACGAAAACTTCAACGGTAATGTCAGCCTAGATGTGACGGTTGCCGATGAAGACGGTGCAACCGCGCAAACTACCGCAGGCATTGACGTTATCGCAGTCAACGACGCTCCAGTTTCTGGTGACTTGGCTTACTCTGTGGATGAAGATGGTTCAATTACCCTAAGCCAAGAGCAATTGCTGGCTCAAGCTTCAGATGTGGATGGTGATGACCTTACAGCTGCTAACTTAACGGCCGGTGACAACGCAACAGTAACGGCAAACGAGGATGGTTCATTTACCATCACACCAGATGCTGACTTCAATGGCGACATTGACCTAAGCTTCGACTTGTCTGACGGCACGGAAACGGTTGTCGCAACGGCAGACCTTACTGTTAATCCAGTGAATGATGTCGCGGTTGTTGAAGATGTGGCATACACCATTGAAGAAGACGGTTCATTAACCTTCACAGATGAGCAGCTGCTAGCGGGTGCTTCTGATATAGATGGAGATGAGCTTTCAGTTGCTGATGTGTCTTACACAGGCGCAGAGGGTGTGTTCACCGACAATGGTGATGGTACTTACACTTTCGCTCCAAATGAAAACTTCAACGGCGAAGTCGACTTAAGCTTCTCAGTAAGCGATGGCACGGCAACCACTGACGCCAATATCGATATCACAGTTACCGATGTTAACGACGCTCCAGTAGCTGGCGCAACGTCTTACCAAATGAACGAAGATGGCACTATTACATTGAGTCCTGAGCAGTTAATTGCGAATAGTTCAGATGTAGACGGTGAAGTGTCGCTTGATAGCGTGAGCTATTCAGGTGCCGACGGTATCTTGGTTCAAAACGAAGATGGTTCAGTCACCTTCGCTCCAAATGAAAACTTTAACGGTGACATCAGTCTTGATGTGACGGTTATTGATGACGATGGCGCAACGGCTGAAACAACGGCTGGTATTGAAGTGATTGCTGTCAACGATGCACCAGTAGCCGGAAACGTGGCTTACTCGGTTGATGAAGATGGTTCAATTACGCTATCTCAAGAACAGTTGTTGGCGAACGCTTCCGATGTTGATGGTGATGCACTGACCGCAAGCAACCTATCTGCAGGTGACAATGCAACCGTCACAGCAAACGAAGATGGTTCATTTACTATCATGCCGGATGCTGATTTCAACGGTGACATTGACCTAAGCTTCGATGTGTCCGATGGCCTTGAAACTGTTCAAGCTGGCGTCGACCTAACGGTTAACCCAGTCAATGACCTGCCAACAGTAGAAAATCAAAGCTTCACCGTCGAGGAAGATGGAACGCTAATCTTCACGGATGCAGACCTACTAGCAGGCGCTGCAGACATTGACGGCGATGACTTGTCTATCACGGATGTGTCTTACACGGGCGCAGAAGGTGTGTTCACTGATAATGGTGATGGCACTTACAGCTTTGCTCCGAACGAAAACTTCAATGGCGATGTAAATCTTGGCTTCACAGTGTCTGACGGCACTGAGACAGTCGATGCCAATATTGATGTGACCGTAACGGACATTAATGACGCACCAGTGGCGGGTTCAACGTCTTACCAAATGAACGAAGATGGCACGATTACCATTAGCCCTGAGCAGTTGATTGCGAACAGCTCAGATGTTGATGGTGAAGTGTCGCTTGAAAGCGTGACTTACACTGGCTCTGACGGCGAATTGGTTCAAAACGATGATGGTTCTGTGACCTTCACGCCGAGTGAGAACTTTAACGGTGATATCAGCCTAGATGTGGTTGTAACCGACGATGACGGCGCAACAGCGACAACAACGGCGGGTATTGAAGTTCTGGCTGTGAATGATGGACCGGAGTCGGAGGATGTGAAACTAACCACAGCTGAAGACAGCACCATTCTTATCACACAAGACATGTTGTTAGCTCAAGCTACCGATATCGATAACACCGCAGATGAGTTGTCAGCATCTGGTCTACAAATCGACCCTAGCTTAGGTGAGTTGCTAGACAATGAAGATGGTACTTGGTCATTCACGCCAAACGAAAACTTCAATGGCGATGTGCCAATGACGTTTAACGTTAGCGATGGCCAAGAGACAATCTCAGTCGACGGCAACATAGATGTCACACCAGTGAACGACGCACCTGAAGCACCGACCATTGAGATGCAAGGCGAAGAAGATGTGGTCATGGTCATTGACCCAGCTTACATTGCGGATCAAGTTACGGATCTAGATGGTGACGAGATCAGCATCGAAAGCATCACGGTTCGTGCTCCAGCCAATGCGACCTTAACTCAGCAGCCAGATGGCATGTATCACTTAGTGACTACTCAAGACTTCAATGGCTTGGTAGAACTGGGATATCAAGCAACTGACGGCGAAGAAGTGGTTGATGGCTCGCTGAATGTGGATGTGATTCCAGTTAACGACGCTCCATTCAATGTCGGTAACGCAATGATGACCACAGACGAAGATGGCGCGTTCACCTTCGATGCTGGCGATTTGATGAACTTGTTCGGTGACATTGATACGACTGACCTTGTGGTTTCACGCATTATCACTGCAGACGGTGAAGATGGCGGAGAAGTCACTGATAACGGTGATGGTACTTGGACATTCACACCAACCGGTGATTTCGCAGGCGTTTCAGACCTACAAGTTGTCGTGAGTGACGGTGAGTTTGAAACGGTTCTCGATGTTCCTGTGTATGTTCGTCCTGTTGCGGATGGCGCGGTGATTACCACTGACCATGACGGTCCTCTAGTTTTCGGTGAAGATGAAACGGGTCACTTAGGACTGAACGTTGGTCTAGTCGATGATTCAGAAACACTAAGTAACTTGGTGATGACAGGTTTCCCTGTTGGATTCGAAGTAACCGATGGTGTGAATACCGTGATGATCACTGAGCCGGGTCAATACATCGACCTGTTCGACTGGGATATTTCAAATATTCAAATGACGCCTCCTGAAGACTTCCATGGTGAGTTCTTCGTAACTGTAAGTGCAACAACGGTCGATTACGGAGATGAACCAGAAGCGTTCGAAGATGGCATCGATTCTGGTGACTTCGAAACCGTAGCGGGAGATTCCATCATCCTAACTGCGGACGACCTAATTGGGTTGGCTGAGAATGTGGATGCAGACAGCGACGATGAAGTGAAACTGGTTCATCTAGCAGACCGTAGTCAAGGTGAGATTGTCGATAATGGCGATGGCACTTGGACGTTCACACCAGCCCCGGGCTTTACTGGCGAAGCAGACATTGCTTACGTGGTTGATAAAGATGGCGTGCTTCATGATGAGCAAACTGGCGTGGTCGTGAAAGAGGGCGATTCACAAGAGAATGCAGCACCAGAAGTTAACAGCATCACAACCACTGAAATTGCAGCGGACGCAACTTTGTCGTTTACTGACCAAGATATGTTAGCGAACCTGAGCGATGCAGAGGGCGATAGCATGAGCATTGAGTCAGTGAGCTTGATGGAAGGTCAGGGTGTGATAGAGAGCGATAACCAAGGTAACTATCAATTCACACCGGCTGAAGATTACACCGGAGATGTTCAAGTTGGATTCGTAGCGACCGATGGCGAAAACCGCATCGAAAGCTTCTTCAACGTGGATATCCAAGGTGGCGATGAAGCAGCCGCGAGTGAAGGTTATGCCTTAGCGGATGATGGTTCACTAACTATCACAGAGTCTCAGCTGGTGGATGAGTTGGACGTTAGCGATACAGCACAAGTTGTTGATGTTGCAGACGCGAACGATGCAGGCTTCTTCGCTGAATCTGGTGAAGGCGAATGGACATACTGGCCAAACGAAGACTTCGACGGCAACTTAGCGATGAATGTCGACGTTAACGATGGTGGTGAAGTATCAAGCCATAGCTTAAGCATCCAAGTAGCCGATGACTCAGCACAGAGTGATGAACCACAAGTACAAGCCGCTCAAGCTACTGAAGAGCAGCAAGTGGAAGTCGCACAACAAGCTGATGACCAAGCTCAAGACAGTGAAACAGAAGCCGAAGACAGCGTTGCTGACGTGACAGCGGCTCCGGGCGATACCATCTCTATCTCGATTCCAGATGAGGTGAGTGGTAACGAGTCGGTTGATTACGCTGAAATGTCTGGCTTACCTGAAGGCTCTACAGTGAGTAACGCACTGGACAATGGTGATGGTAGCTTCACAATCAGCGGCAACTTAGAGCAGTCGGTATCGGTTGAACTTCCTGAGGGTTACGAAGGTACTAGCGAGATCCAATTCCAAGGTTACGACGAATTGGGTAGCTCAATAGACGGTGCAAGTGGTTCTGTTGAAGTTGAGGTTGATGATCAATACACCATGCAAGGTTCTACTCAAGAGCAGCAACCAGACATGGCAGGTATGGAATCTGGTGGCAGCGATTGGACAAGTGCGGGTGGTCAAGACCAAGGTGTTGACTTCACGGACGACTCTGGAAGCTTCGATTCAGACTCTCAAACTGGAACCGATCAAGGCAACGACTTCGATCAAAGCTCGATCTAACCAGAAAGGTTGGGTTCGTTTGAGCCCACACATAGATAGGGCAGCGTAATGTTGCCCTCATCAGAGCCATGCAGAGCGCGCTTTGCATGGCTTTTTTATTTGTGCTGTCTTACTCGTTACTTGCTATGACAAATTGCTGTTAAAAACTGGGCATTAAAACTTGTGAACCAATAAAAATGTCCTTAATTATTAGAAGAGTCAGTTAAAAGGAGGGACGACATGTATCGATATGTCAGTTCGCCACAAGCATCCAAATACATCGTACCACCACCTCAACATCGAGAGTTGTCTAGCGTTGATGTACCCGAATCTGAATTGGAGATGCGAGAAATTCTAAACAATTGGTTTGCCGATGGTTTAGCACCGATTATTCAAAGTGATGACGATTATATTTCTGTCAGCGATCAAGTTCGATTTGAGAAACTCAGCCGTACGGTTGGAATGTTGTTGAGGAACAAAGATTATTACTTCGCAGCCAAGCGCATTTTGTCTGTGTGGGAACAAGACAGCCTTGAGACGACCTACGTCAATTACCTCATTCTACGCAGTGAACGTACTACTTTGTTGAGGCAGTAAATACGCCAGTGCAACTCAGTAAGTCTGTTAACCAACAAAAAGGGCAAGCTTGAAAGCTCACCCTTATGATTTTTCTTTAAATGTCTAATCTAGCTATTCAGTGTTCTAGCCGATCAGTTTTGTTTGCTTGATTGCTGATCTTCCCAGTGGCTAATTTCCTTAGACCCAACCATCGAATTTAAGTCGCTTTTGAATTCTCTCGACTGCTTCTTTCTGCATCTGTCTAACACGCTCATTAGACACATTCACATCCAACATTTGTCCAATCTCAGATAACGTTTTTACTTTGTTATCGAAGAAGCCGAAACGGTGAATAAGCACCTTCTGTAATTTTGGTGGCAATGTGTTGATGATCTCTTCAAGCGCGTGTGTGAATGATTGATCTTCACAGTCTTGTTGAGGGTCGGGGATGTATTCGCTTTCGCATTGTTCCAGCACGAGTGGAGCATGGCTGATGCCTACGGTTGTTGTTACGTCAATAAAACCGCTTAACGCGACCAGTTGATCGACACGTTCAGCTTTTACTCCAGAGCTGTTCGATAGCTCGGATATTGAGATCTCTTTGCTCATCTTTTTGCTGACATCGAGCTTCTTTGAGGCAAGGCTATTAATCTCTTTACAGACATGAGCAGGCAATCGGACGGTGCGCCCTTTGTTCATTAAAGCGGCTTCAATGTTTTCGCGAATCCACCACACGGCATAGGTTGAAAAACGATAGCCAGGTTCTGGGTCGTATTTATCAATAGCCTTAATCAGACCGATATTACCTTCTTCGATAAGGTCTAGCAGCGTGAAGTTGTTGCCTTTACGCTTTAGGTAACTTTTCGCGATTTTTACAACAAGTCGCAGGTTCGATTCGATCATTACGTCGCGCGCTTGTTTATCTCCGGCACGGTTCAATTTCGCGTAATAAAGTTCATCTTCACGCGACAATAGATCAATGCCCACAATATCCTTTAGATAGTGAGCATAAGGTTCTGCGTTGGCAGAAAATGATTCTTTAATGGGTGTGTCATCCGTGAGCCCCTGAAACGCAGCAAAACTGTCATTGTTCATTTCCTTGTCCTTATCTAGCCGACTGAACGTTTTATTTTATTATTATGCCACCAAGTGATTAACGCTTGGTTTCATTAGAGTGTAGATAACACTTTCTCCTTTACCAATAAATAAAATGCAATTTCATATGTTTTTGTCACAAAAATACCTACAAATATTTAACTAAGTTGCATCTTATTGAGAGGGGCGTTATTTCAACTAAAACATGAAGATGCATGGTTTATAAAGC
The DNA here is from genome assembly GCF_022397895.1 of Vibrio sp. Isolate33. Classification (NCBI taxonomy): domain Bacteria; kingdom Pseudomonadati; phylum Pseudomonadota; class Gammaproteobacteria; order Vibrionales; family Vibrionaceae; genus Vibrio; species Vibrio sp. Isolate33. The sequence goes on along the minus strand of NZ_JAKEUP010000001.1, from coordinate 330,670 downwards.
ATGTGTTATGCATTGACGTATGTAGATAGGTTGAGTGAATTTATAGGTGTGAGTCAGCTATATAATTGGTAGGGGAAATGAGGCGAAAATGGCAAGAGTCGAGGTTCCATGTTTCCAAAGTCCCTCAGCTCTCAGACCTGTTCTGTGGATATTGACCGCTACACCAAGCTTAAAAAGCGATGCTTGAAAGCTCAATACATTGACTAGTAAGTAGCAAGTACTTCGTCGATTTGCTGGTTGATGATCTTCATCTCGCTGTAGATAACGGAAAGATCATCGTCTTGTGGCGCAAGCTTATTAAGTGTGTTTTGTTCGACTCTTTCTAAGGCCACTGTAGCAGTCTCTTCGCCAAAGCTGGCTAATATGCCTTTCAAGGTATGCACAGTGAAATGAAGCTTGCCCCAATCTTGTTGTTGTACTAATTCTTCTATCTCTTCGAGTGAATTGCCATGGTCTTCTTGGTAAGTCGACAGCACAGCGTAAATCACTTCTCTGTCATTATCTAAGTAGGCATTTAAAGCATCAAAATCTAGCATATAGACTCCTGTCGGCTGCTTGTTGAGAATGGGCTAGGTGGCTTAGTGGAAAAACCATACCTTGATGAATCACTGATCCATTGGTTCCATCTTGGTGGAAGTTCTAGCTGTGTCAGTTCTTCTACGTATTCGTCACTAAGGTTTACCTCTATGTGAGCGTTATTGACGGCATATAGATAGTCAAGTTTAGCGGCGACTGAATAAGGGTAATTGTGAATGTAATCTTTTAATTCTTGGATCGACCCCGAATTTCCGATATTGATGCATGTGGACGGGTCGGCTGTGTTTGACGCCAGTTGTTCTTGTACTGGCTCCCCACGAGATTTGAGGCATTCCGCTACAAGGTGGTACAACGAATATTCGCCAAAGTGGCTAAGCAAAGGCAACAATTGAGCTAGCAGCGAAGTCGGTTGGTTGAAAAAATGATTCGATAACAGTTTGGTTGCTCGTATCACTTTCTTATGGGCAACCAAAGGACTGTTTTCTATCAGCAATATACTGCTCTGGAACAGGGCAAGGCTGGCTAAAACTTGTTGTTGTAGCTTTGCTGGGAGCTTTAAATTCACCAACTCAGTGAATTGGTTGGCGTGCTCAAGCAACATACGTTTGTTACTTGTCTGAGTTTCTCGTTGGTAGGTTGCTTTTAAAGAGTCGTAGTGCGTGCCAATCGAATTAATCACATCAATATCGGCAGACGAAATGTGGGTTGCATACATTTCCCCAAGCTTAATCAACATGTGCGTATTGTCGACGTTCTCGGCCAAATCGATCGCTCTGATTGCGCGATGGCTGATGCTCGGCGTCATTTCAAATGCTCGTATCGCTAGCTTAAGCGCAGGCAGCAACATCTTATGTTTTTCATAGATACAGCTTAAGCAATCAATCACGTTTAGTGACAGCGGCTGCACAATCAAATAATTGTGCAGTTTCTCTATCGCTAGGTTCGGTTTACCTAAGCTGTCTAAAATTAATGCCTCTGCAACCAACTTGGTCGGGTGCATTTTTGTTTTCGAAGTCGTGAGAACGTTTGACAGCAAGTCCCATTTTTTATCCGCAATCAAGTGCTCGATCAGTGTCGCTTCGAATTGTACGTTCACTTGGTTATTAGGAATCGCTAGCGCCTGTTTCAGCACTTCAGGAGTGTTAATCGGGTAGAGGCGGTTTAGCTGATCAATTTGTTGAGATTCGAACACAGCATTTTGGATTTTCTTACCCAACGACTGAGTGTGGATCGGTTTAGAAATGAAATGATGCGCTTCGCCGGATAGGGCGGTTAGTACGGTTTCTTGGCGCATATCACCGGAAAGTAGAATCGTCGCAACCGTATGATCAATAAGTCGATTTCGGTAAAGAATGCCCAACAATTCAAACCCTGTGAATGATTGCTCTAAGTGGTAATCAATGAGGAGAACGTGAAAAGAGTGCGTCTCGACCGCTTTTATGGCTTGTCGATAATCGGTTGCAATGAAGATGCAGTCGCGCGAAATGCCAAGGCTCGCCAATTGTTGCTTGATAAGTATCGTTGCACTTTTAGAGTCGTCGACAATCAAAACCCGTAGGTCTGGTGGTAAGGTCAAATCCATTTTCCTCAATACCAAATGTTATTTTTAATTTAGGTGTCAGGTTGCACATTGTCAAGACGGCATCTTCTTTAATGAGATCACTTTAAGTCCTTGTTGTTATGTCGATTATTTACAGGATAAAAGTTTAATTGGATTGAGTTTTTAGCGCGTATAGCCCTCTGTTTTATCGTTGTTTTACTTTATGTATCGGTACCTAATCATAATGATAATTATTTTACCTGATGCATATTATTTACCGTACTTATGTATTTAATCGAAATTATTTGTGGTGATCATCTTTTATGTGAATTGTTGACGTGTATCCCTACAAGTATTCTTAGAAATAAAACACGGTGTATTATTCCGTTTATAAGGATATTTGATGTTTTCGCTTTCCATAAAAAATAAAGTTTTGGCTTTGTGCCTTTTTTCGTTTTCTGGCTTCAGTAGTATTTTATTTGTGGGTGAGGGGGCCTTAAGTAACAACAATGAACAAGTGAATCGAATAGATGAAGTTATTTATCCAATCATGGACTCTTCATCAATGAATAAGGTTTTAATCGATCAACTTGCAGAGCGATTCAATCTAGCTGTTACGCTAGGTGATGAAGAACTGCTAGCAATGAACGTTACAACATATAAAGCGATTCTTGCTAACTTCGAATTACAGGCTGAGTTAGACCCATCTATAGAGCATTCAATTTCTGAACTTCAAGAAAATACGAAAGCTTATTTTGATTCTGCGTACCGAATAGCTGAAGGGATGATCGAAGCGGATATTTCACTGAGTGAAGCAGGACAACTGGCTAAACAGAGCAGTGAAATACTGGAAGTGTTGACCAAAGGTATTAACGACTTTTCCGCCGCTCGAATTTCTGATTTCGAAAGCTCAGTAACTTCTCTTGAAGAAAACAATCTTCGTTCAAACCAGATTATGAGAGTGCTTGGCATTTTAGCGTTGATTTCATTGTGTATCTTTGGTTGGTTTGTTGTCTATGCCATACGTAAAGACTTAGCCAATATAAGCGATAAAATGAGAGATATAGCGGAAGGCGAAGGTGACTTAACTATTCGGCTTAAACATGAGAAAAACGATGAACTTAAACCATTAGTTGACTCGTTTAATGCGTTCGTTTCTCATCTGCAACGTAATGTTACAGAGACCATTGAAAACGTAGTGGAGTTAGATTCTATTTCGCGTTCTTTAGTGAGTTCAAGCCAAAATACACGTACTTTATCTAAGAACCAACATGTGGCTATTGAGGAGGTATCCCAATCTTTGCTGCAACTATTTAGCGCGGCTAAAGATATTGCAAACAATGCAAGTGATGCATCGCTGTCTGCTACAAGTGCAAGCGAACAAGCGTCTATGGGCGAAGTACAGGTGAAAAGTACCATTCTAGCGGTACAAGAACTGACTACCGATGTCCGTCAAGCTTCAAAAGTTGTTGGGCAATTGGATACGAATACTCAAAGTGCTGGCTCGATACTCGATTCAATCAGCGCAATTGCTGAGCAAACCAATTTACTTGCATTAAATGCAGCTATTGAAGCTGCAAGAGCGGGGGAACAGGGAAGAGGCTTCGCTGTCGTAGCTGATGAAGTTCGTACGCTAGCATCCAGAACGCAAAGCTCGACACAAGAGATCCAGTCCGTGCTTTCTCGACTGCAAGAGCAAGCAAAAATGGCGTCAAAAATTATCTCTGAAAGCGCAATCAAAGCTGAGAATTGTGTTGAACAGTCATTAGTCGCGGAGAAGTCTCTTATTCAGATCACCAAAGATGTTTTGGATATTAGTCAACGTAACGACAGCATTGCATCGGCAACTGAAGAGCAAGAGCAAACCTCGTCTCATATTGAAACGTTTGTAACGGATATTCGTGATATGGCTGAAGGTACTACTGACAGTGTTCAACAAGTTGATTCAGTCGCGCAAGATATTCAAAAAATCACACGAAACCTATCTGAATTAACGGGTCATTTTAAGATTCGTTAATCGTCCTTAATTCTTCCTGCTGTTTTTCTAAATGATGTTTTTCTTGATTACAACCAAGAAGAACAGCGGGAGTTTGCCTCGAATTTGGGGCTACTAATTATAAAAATGAAAACATAACTGTGGAGTTCGTTATGAAAAAGACAGTAATTGCTGCTTTAGTAAGTGTTGCTTGTGGTGTTAATGCTGCAAGTATGGAAGATATTAGTATCAGTGGTTTTGGCTCCGTAGGTATTGGGAAAGCGAACAATGATGTTAATTACGCAGGATACACCAGTGAGAATCTTGAATGGGAACAAGAGACACTTGCTGGGCTTCAGTTTGATTTTAAAGTGAATGAGAGAGCGAAGTTCGTTACCCAGATCGTTGCGAACAGCCGCTATGATTATGAACCGAAGATCGAGATGGCGTATGCATCATACGACTTTGACAGTTTTACAGCTCGCGCTGGTAAGCTACGTCTGCCTCTGTTTTTCTACTCAGATTACACGGATCTTGGTTACGCATACCCTATGATTCGCCCTTCGCAAGAGCTGTACGAAAATATTGTTTTAAAAAGCTATACCGGTGCTGATCTGTTGATTCCTGTAGAGTTTGAAAACTCCAGCCTATTGATTCAACCTGTTGTTGGTATTGGCACTATTGACGAAGATGACTCGATTGTTGGTGAAGTTAAACTTGATAAGCTGATGGGTGTAAGTGCGAACTGGAACGTAGGGGATATGACGTTCCGTGGTTCTTACTTTGTTGCTGAATCGAACCCATCTTGTGATTTTAATAGCTCGTCTGATACTTACTGCAAGATGGCTCAGATGTTAGACAGCAAAGATGGCCAGTTTATTTCGATTGGCGCGCAATACGACAACGGTGATCTAATCGCAAACATCGAAGGCGCAGATGTACAGTTAGATGGTGAGTTCTATGATTACCAATCTATTTCAACATTAGTTGGTTACAGAGTGAATGAGTTTACCCCTTATATCACTATCAACTGGGTTGAAACTACTGATAACGAAGAGCGTGTAAACCTACCATCTTCGTCACTTAGAGAAGCTATGAACTACGAGCGTTTATCTTATGCGGTCGGCTCTCGTTGGGATTTTGCTAAGAATATGTCACTTAAAGTCGATGTAACTTATGTTGACTACAAAGGTACCAGCGGCGGCTTCCAAGAGAATATCGAAACAACTAGTAACCCACTTATCGCAACGGGTAATTTCTTTGAAGATGACTCAATCTTGTATTCAGCTAAGTTAGATTTCGTATTCTAAGGTATCAGTATGAAAAAGTTAGTAACGTTTATAGCAGCAACATTCATTTCATTTAATGCCGCTGCGGGTATGGTTGTTATCGGTAATAACGCAGGTGTAGATGCGTTAACCAGTGCTGATGTGAAAAGATTATTCATGGGCAATTCAAACCAATTGGGTAATGGCAGTAGAGCACAAATTGTAGAGCTTGTTGATGGCGCTGCAGGTCGAATTGCTTTCCATGAAGTAGCAACGGGTCGTTCTGAGTCTCAGCTGCAATCGGGTTGGGCTCGACTGGTGTTCACTGGCAAAGCAGAAGCGCCAATCCAAGTCGCTGACTACAGTGCTGTGATCAATCAAGTCGCTTCAAACGCGAACGCGATTGGTTATGTTGATGAAGCTGCGCTTACCAGCGAAGTTAAAGTATTGCTTAAGTACTAGTATCTGATTCAATAACGCAGATTTATAAAGCCCGATAACTAAGTTGTTATCGGGCTTTCGTGTTTTTACTTTCGCTGAGTTGAATGATGAATCAATTTAGCTCTAATCACGCATATTCAGAATCAATACAGCGGCTAACGCTAAGAATGCCGTCATCATTAAGAACACATCGTTATAGGCCATGATAGCGGCGTCACGTTGCATGGTTCCAAGTAAGCTTGCCTGTGCTTGTTGCATTGCTGTCGCTGCATCACTGCCTGATTGGATAAAGAACGCTTGCTGATCTTTGAGTGTTTGCCAACCAAGTTGACTCACTGAAGGTAGCGACTCTTTGATATGGGCAAGATGCTCACGGGTTTTGTTATCCAGTAGCGTAGCGATAATTGCAATGCTGAACGCACCACCTAGGTTGCGCATTACGTTGGTTAAAGTCGAAGCATCCGGTGTGTCGATTTTGCTTATGTTCTTCATGGCCACCAAAGACAACGGAACCATAATAAACGGGCTGCCAATAGCGCGCAGAAGCATAGATAAAATCAACTGCTGACCACCAAAATCAATTGTCATGTGGGTGTTCACGTAACAGCTGAAACCAAACATCGCGAAGCCGAAGGTCACCAAGTATTTAGGCTTAATGATTTGGGTTAACTTAGGTACGATTGGAAATATCAGTAACTGAGGAAAACCCATCCACATCAGAACTTCGCCGATTTCCATCGCGTTGTATTGCTGAATTTGCGTTAGGTACAGCGGTAATACATAGATAGACCCGAGCAACGCCATACCTAAAATCAGATAGGCGATACAAGACATCGCAAACTGCGCATCCCGCAATAGCCGCAAGTTCACCAGTGGCTTCTTGTGTTGCAACTCGTTTATCACGAAGTAAACCAAACTGACCGCAGACACAATACTCAAGCCAACGATAAAGCTTGAGCTAAACCATTCTTCACGGTTGCCTTCTTCTAGCACCACTTCCAAACAACCTAAACCTAGTGCCATGGTTGCGATGCCGAACCAGTCGGCTTTTTTCAACGTACCAAGGTCGAGTTTTTCATCGTCCAAGCCATAGCGGATCATGGTGATCACGAGCAGAGCGGGTGGAATATTGATGTAAAAGATGTAGTGCCACGAGAAGTTCTCGGTCAACCAACCACCAAACGTTGGGCCAATAGACGGAGCAAACGTCGCGGTAACACCAAACAGCGCCATGCCGACGGCGCGTTTGTTGATAGGCAGTAGTTGAATAACCAAGGAGAACGCGAGTGGGATTAATGCACCACCACTAAAACCTTGCATCGCACGGAACACGATCATTGATGTCATGTTCCACGAAAACGAGCACAGCAAAGATGAAATGGTAAAGATTGCCGTAGTCCACGTGAGATAACGACGCTTACCGAGCGCTTTTGAAAGCCAACCACTGAGCGGAATAGCAATCATCTCCGCAACTAGGTATGACGTCGAGATCCATGAACTTTCATCCAAGGTTGCAGACAAGGCACCTTGAATATCTTTAAGGGACGAGTTGGTGATCTGGATATCCAAGATCGCCATAAACGCACCAATCAATCCGCCGAATAGGGCGATCCAATGGCGAGTTGATACTTTGTCCTCATCATGAGTTGAGGTGACAACACCAGCGCTGCTCATGGTCTAGCCTCGTTTATCGATGGTCGCAACCACAGACAAACCAGGAAGCAATCGACCTTTCAACTCTTGCTGATCTGGAATGGTAATTTTCACAGGGACACGTTGAACAATTTTGGTGAAGTTACCTGTCGCATTTTCAGGTGGCAGCAGCGCGAACTTAGCGCCAGTCGCAGGGGAGAAGCTGTCTACCACGCCTTCAAGTGGCTGTCCTGGAAAAGCGTCTAGCTCAACTTCAACCGTTTGACCTTTGTGAATGCCACTTAGCTGTGTCTCTTTGAAGTTTGCTTCAATCCACACTTGGTTGTTAGGCACTAGACTCATAAGCGGAGCACCGGCTTGAATCAATAAACCTTCACGCACACTGCGCTTACCAATGATGCCATCAGTAGGTGCGTAGACTTTGGTGTAATCAAGGTTGAGTTGTGCTTGATCTTGTTGTGCTTGCGCTTCTGTTACTGAGGCTTTGGCTTGCTCAATTTCGCTCGCAATAACGATGAGTTGGTCATTGGTAGCGACAAGGTTGGCTTTCGCTTCTTCTAAGTCAGCAAGGGTCACTTTTTGTTGAGCGACCATGCTATCGACTTCATCTTGAGAAGCGTAATTGCGTTTTAATAAGCTGCGAGAGCGCTGCACTTGTTGGATCGCACGTTCATATTCTGCTTCGGCAGAGTCGACGCCACTTTCTGCTTGGTTGATTTTGCTACGTTGTAACGTTTGTTGAGCGATTAAGTTCTTTACGTCGGATTGTACGACGGCTAAATGGGCATTCGCTTGAGCAAGGGCTGCTTGGTAATCACGGTCATCAATTTGAACCAATAGGTCGCCTTCTTTCACCGATTGGTTATCACTCACGTAAGACTTAACAATATAGCCAGATACTTTAGGGCTAATATTGGTGATGTCGCCTTGTAAGTAGGCGTTATCGGTCGATTCAAAATACTGGCCGTAGCCATACCAATATCCAGCGCCGGCTAAACCCAATGACAGCATGATCGCAGTAGCAATAAGCGGTGCTTTTTTACGTTTTTTTGTGCTTACTGATTGCGAAGCGTTGTTGTTCTCTGTCATTTCTATTTTCTCATTTTGTTTTTATTTAGATGTAACGAATTGTAAATGAAAGTCATTGATTGATAAGATAGGAAAAAAGGGAAACACTGTTGCAAAAATCTTACTAATAGCGAGTTTGGGGAGGTCGGATGGACTTAAATGCGGTCACTATTTTTACACAAGTGGTTGATTGTGGGAGTTTTACACACGCAGCTGAAGCCTTGAACATGACGAAGTCGACCGTCAGTCGAAAACTGGCCGAGCTAGAACAGCACCTAGGTGTGAGATTGATCACTCGTTCGACACGAAGTTTGGTATTAACACCGGAAGGTGAGCGCTTCTATCAGTCGAGTATGCAAATGCACGAGATCATGAATCAAGCTGAGCTAGAGGTTTCTGCCAATCAAGACCTGATTCGAGGCCCTCTAAATGTGGTGTTGCCTGTCGAGCTGGGACATCAAGTGTTAGCGAAGTATATTCACAGCTTTCTGCTTGAATACCCGAATGTAACGATGAACTTGGAACTGACTAATCGAGAAGTCGATATTATTGGTGAAGGCATCGATCTTTATGCGCAAATCGGTGAGTTGGCAGATTCCAGTTTGGTTTCTCGTTTTTTGACGACTTCAGGGCGAGTGTTGGTCGCCAGCCCTAAATATTTAGAGCAATTTGGCGAAATTAAAACGCCCAAGGATCTCAAGTCACCATTTCGTATGATTGAAGTCTCGAATAAAGCGGCACGTTTACCTAAATGGAAGTTGCAGCTTGATGATGGAGAGTCTGAATATATCGAGCTGCCAAGCCAGCTGAAGGTGAATACCATTACCGCGTGTTTGACAGCATGTGTCGATGGGTTAGGGCTTGCGGTGCTCCCTGAGTTCATCTGTCGAGAACATTTTAAAACAGGTCGGTTGGTGCACTTGCTGCCAGAATACGACATGCCACAAGTCTCGGTTAGCTTGGTGTACGCCGATAGGCAGCTCATGCCCAAACGAAAAAAGGTGTTTATTGACTACTTACTAACGGCATTCCTCAGTGAGAAGAATAAGTAGTGTTCGTCTAGTCTATCGAAGTGATTCAGAGCCCTCAGTTCTTTAGCATCTAAACAGAAAATTATGGGAAACAAAGAGCTAAAGAACTGAATATTAAGACCTGACATTAAGGACGAGAGCACAAACGTAATCAATTCAGCGTTGGTTTCCATTCAACGAATTGTCCATTGCTCAACATAGCTTTGATAGAAGTCGCTGCTATTGTGACGCCGTTTTGGCTAAACGCTTGGTCAGAGAAATTCGCGATGATCTTACTGTCGTCACTGAATACGGTTTGTTGAACATCGCCGTTTTTGTCTAACCAGTCGAAATCGACCAACTGCTTATCCCATAGCTGCTTGTGTATAGGTTCGAAACCGTCTTGATAGTGCTTCAATGCCTTTAGCCTGGTGCTTGAGCTAGATAATGCTTCATCTCTTGTCAAATGAACCATCGCAGGTGTGTTGTAAAGCATGGCAGTTAAATCGCGGTTGGCTTTCACATTGCTGAACTTGAGACTGTCTGAATGCCAGTGGTGCGTGTTAATCACCTCATCATGGAATACGGCTTGGTATAGCGGAATTCGGTATTGAGGCGAAAACAGCAGTGACTTATAGGGTTCTTTCACTTTTGCCGATTTGAAGAAAAAGTCCGGCTTATGATCAGGGTACCAGCGACCTAAGTAATAAGGCGACTTGCGGTTTTCTTTCATGTCTTTGTCTGTCCAACCAAAGCCGACCGTTTCTAAGCCGTGTGCAAACGCGATGCCTTTGGTTGTCAGGCTATTGCCATCTTCAGAACCCAACACCAAATTTGGTTGCTCACTTAACCACTGCATTCGGTTATTAAAGGCAGAAAGCATATCCGACTCATTGGAATTGTCTCGATATTCCTCACGCGCCATTGCTGTCGCATCCACATCTAAGAACAAGCTATTGAAGTTGCCGAACCTCATAATGTCTTGAGCGCGCTGCTTTACGTAATCTAAATGGCAATTCGGATTTAGATAATAACCGTTACCTCGGAATCCTTTTTTCAAGCTGCCATCCGCTAGTTCAATCGCGCACGTCTCGCGAATAGGTGTAGGTAATTGAGCCGTTAGCCAGTTGTCATTTAACTTAGCTGGTATGGCAGTGTTGTAGGAGTCGTAGGTTCCAACCAGATAACCAGACTGTTTAGCCAGTTCCACCGCGTTCGGTTGATAGAAAGCTGGCATCCAATTATCAAAACCCAGCCAAAGCTTATTCAGGCCCGCTTTATTTAGGTTGCTGACCATGTCCGATGACAAGGCTTGTCCCCAAGTTTCAGGTGCATTGAGATAAGAAGACGCGCTCTTAATCAACCAGCTTTTCTTGTGTTGCGCAGCGGTATATTGAGCTCTAATAGCGTTGTCAGTGAGTGTTGGAGTGGCAACAGGATATAAGCCTTGCAGTGATTGGCTGATAGAGTCCAACAACAGCTGCTTGTGATATTGACTGAACCAATCTTTGCCTTTAGACAGTGAAGACAGTTCTCGCTTGGCTTCACTTGGAACAATCAGTTTTGACTTCTCTAGGTACCAAGCGTTTAATCCCCACCAGTCGTTCACATCTTGGATGCTCAATGGGTCTTTACCAAACAGATAAACGTGGCTCGCGCCAATTAGCTTGCTCACGTCAGGATCACGCTTTTCCTTTTCGACAAGCGATTTAGAGAGGCCGTTCTTAACGCGCCAATCTCGGTATTGTTTGGCACCATCTAACCAAGAATCGCCAATTGTTATGCGAATCGTGAAAGGCTGAAACTTGTTCAGCATGGTAAATTGATGTGATGCGTTCATATCAATTTTGGTGTTTGTATTAGCGGACGAGTTAGAAAAAAACAAAAGATTGTTGGTTGGGTTGACCAACTGGTAACTGATGAATTGATCCTTCTGTTGCACGGTCCAAAACGGCATTTTTAAGTCTTGAGTTGTGTTGCTTCCAGAATGATTGGCGACTAGATAGTTTGCCCACTGCTTATTGTCGGTAGGCACGCGCATCCCTTCGCTAAAGGGCAGGAATAGGGTTTGAGTTTGCTGCTCTGCAAGGTCAAACCAAGCGAGTTCAATGGGGTGATTTCGTTTTACTTCTGTCTTTGTAGGTAAGGTGAATTGGACAAGAAGATCATTTTGCTTCAATTCAGCTTCAACATGGATTCCGCTTGGTATCAGCGTCCAAGATGCTATGGCTTTTGAGTGAGCGACAAGTTTAGTGACTTGCTGAGGCTGACGATCAACGGTCAGAGCATCGCTATTCACGCTTAAGTCATTCCAATCAATCTTCAGTGTTTCCGTTGAAATCGATACTGTGTCGCTGTTGTTGGTATTCGTTAGCGTTATCTGGCTGTCTTGTGCGTTTGCTGAGAACGTACAAGTGCTGAAGAGAGCCGCGATGGCGAAAGACGTAAAGTTAAGATGGTGACGTACACTGAGCATATCTAGGTTCCGTAAAGAATAAGTACGGTTATTACACCCAAGTATTGTTGGTGCTTTGTCACCTATATGTCTCTATTCTTTCCCTTAGCGGGGAATAGTAATAGCGAGCATAACTCTAGAAGGGTACCGAGACACGCTGTACATATTGGACTTCAATCGAGCCTTGATATTCGAACATTTCCACCGAAGCACTTAAGTGTTTGGCTTGAGCTCCCGAAGGGCTTTCTGTCGGAACGGTTGCTTCAAGTGATTTGATTGGAACCTTGAAACCTAACATGTCGTAGTTTTCATCAAACCATTGCCAACTCACATTGGTGTTAGGACAGTTGTCGATCACATTGGGTGGCGTTACCACGATGTGAGGGTCGTTGAGTTTGTTTTCGAGTGTTAACCATCGCTTACTGTCATCTAGCGCAACAATAATAGGGTAGTTGTTCGATCCTATGGTTAACTGATAAACACCAGATTCCGGCTTGATAAACATTTCACTGGTTTCAATTTCTTGATATTCGACATCAGAATTGAGCTGCCCATCGATAACCACTTTCCCCTCTGGTGAAACCAAAGAGATACGCTGTGTTTGATCTTCTACTGCTTCATTCAACTGCTCCGCAGACACTTTGATCTGATAGCCTTGTGACGAAAGACCGTGGCGTTTGATAAAGCTGACTTGGATGTGATTGTTGGGTGCAGAGCTTTGTTCAAGAGTGGTTCCACATTGAGTTCGACTTAGTATTTCCTGTTTAACGGGCAACCAAAGTTGACTATCAAGTGTTTCCTGATTCAGCGCGATTTGTAGCTCCTGCCAAGCAACTTGTGGTTGGTTATCAAGCAGTGATTGATAGGTGTGTTGCAATGGAGTATCAGCAAACCAAGCTGCATGACACGCAAAGGGCAATGTGCAAAATAGAGCTGTTAGCGAGCTTAGTTTCATTGGGGTTCTCCTGCCAAACGATAACCAACGCCTCGATGTGTTTCTAGGTGAAGTGTCGGCAGCTTCTGACGTAAGCGCAGTATGTGATTGTCCACGGTTCTGGTACTTGGGAAGGCTTGGTAACCCCAAATTTTATTGAGCAACTCATCTCGGTGAAACACGCGCCCTTGATTCTGAACAAACAAAACCAATAGTTGAAATTCTTTAGGTTTGAGTGCGATAGGGTTGTCATCCAGATAAGCGATTCGTTCCGACAAGTTGATTTGGATATTGGCGTAGTTCAAGTGGCTAACACCTAATGGGCGAAGCTGTGTGATCACCCGAGCAAGCAACTCTTCATTTGAAAATGGTTTAGTCACGTAATCTTTAGCGCCTGCCATCAAGCCTTCAACACGTTGTTGAACTTCCACTTTTGCGGTTAACACAATCACAGGCAGAGCTTTGAGCAGTAACCAGTTTGGAAGGTGCTGTAAGCTGTCGCCATCTTCGAGCTGTCGATCAAGTACCACAAGGTCGGCACGTAACCACAGCTTACTGGCGCTCTTTGCATCTTGTGCCCAAAGGCAGTGGTAACCATTGGACTCAAAGAAGCTGACGAGGCCTTGCCCAAGCAGTTGGTCGTCTTCAATCAGCAATAGGGTGTTCATAAGCGATTTCCAAAATACATCGGGTTGGGTTACGGAGAATAATGAGACGGCCATTGGCTTGCTTCATCAAGTGTTCGACAATCGTTAGGCCAATGCCCATGTTATCTTGTTTGTGTGCAGTGCTTGGCGTTAGTCGAGACATAAGGCGTTGTATCCAAGAAGGGAACTGACCTTCATCTTGCACTTCTATCGTCAGCTTATCGGCAAGGGTGACTTTAACTAAAACCTTACCTTGACCGTGTTGCTTAGCATTCTTGATCAAGTTATCTAAACAAATGGTTAGCCAGTAATATGGTAGATTAAGTTCGACCTCGCTTGCTTCACATTGATACTCAATATTGTGCTTTTCACAGACATGGTCGAGCCATTCTTCCAATGATGCGTTCTGCTTTAGCAAGGGCTCTGGCTGATCCGAACTCAAGTAGACTTTACTGTTCTGAGTGAGCTGAGAAAGCCTTTGATAGTCAGATATTAAACGCCAAACTGCCCCTTGGGTATCATCGGGGAAATCATCGTAGCGGTTTCTGAACATTTCGACGGTTAAGCCAAGGCTAGTGATTGGCGTGCGAAGTTCATGCGTGAGAAGCTGCAAAACGAACTGTTTCTCTTTGCGCTCTTTTCTACGCAGGTATATGGCACGAGTTAATACGCAAAGTAGCGTGAAGAGTAGTGCGAGAGTCACAAGCTTCATGACAAGCCTGTCGTTGCTCGACTCGCTCAGGCACAGGTTACTGTAACGAAAAGAACAGTTTTCACCCGACAAGGTCACTTCTTGCTGCTCGGCGATAGGCTGCCAAACTTCAGAGGGAATCGCTTTCCAGCCCTGTTCGCCACTTAACCAAAGCACATCACCTTGTTGCCAAGCGCGGTATCCATTAAGTAGTGCCTCTTTTCCTTCTGTCGTTAAAGTTTCCAGCTTGCTAAACAAAGGATGCAGAGGATTGCTGATACTCAAAAATGGATGAATTTGTTCACTGTTCTCTGGGTAATGCGCTACATAACGATCAGCAAAACTGCCACCAGCAGGATGTCGTTTTGAGTGTGCCGCAAACCAGATTGAATCTAACGTTTGTTGCTGACACAAAGCCAGTTCGAATTCGATGGCATCGTTCAAAGAAGGATTGGTGTTTTCAATCGCTCGGCAGCTATCTTGAATTGTGGCTAGCGCAGCGATCTCTTCCCAACTGAATTTTTTGAAATCCGGGTAGCGGGTGTTTTCCTTAAGAAGAACTTTTGGATACTGAGCTAATTCTTGTTGAGCGACAGAGATAGGAGACGACTGCCAACTGAGTTGATACAGGGTTTGCCACTTGTCTTGCAAACTTTGGGCATTGGCTAGCGTTGGGAGCCAAAGGGTCAAACAAAGGGCTAATGTCAGCCTGCGCATCCAGTCATTCTCGTTAAAAGTCATTAGGGCGAGTCTAAAGAGTTTTGACTGAGATTTGTAACCTGAATGTCAACAAGTGTCCTTTCAATACCGAATTGTGAAGCTGAGTCATGAAATAAATCATAAGCCTGAATTGAACATGCTTTAAGAGAATAAGGCTAAAATACAGAAAGTATCATTTATTTGGTTTAAATTTGATTATTGTGTACTTACTGTTATTTTTGGGAAGGTGGAACTGAATATACTGGGTTCAAACCTAATAAGAGGAAACACCATGAAAACAATCATCAAATCAGTATTGGCAATAAGTATCTTGGCTACAGGTTCAGTTCAGGCATTTGAACTCACGAGTAATGATATTCAAGAAGGTCACCCTATGGCGAAGGCGTTTGAATACTCTAGCTGGGGCTGTGATGGCGATAATTTATCACCTCAGTTGATGTGGAAAAACGCGCCGGCGGGCACCAAAAGCTTTGCGATTACAGCCTATGATCCGGATGCACCTACCGAAAGCGGTTTCTGGCATTGGGTGGCATTTGATATCCCAGCAAGTGTAAATGAACTTCCTCGTGCAGCTGATATTACAAAGCTAGGCGGTAAAGAAGGTCGCATCGATTACGGAACAGTTGGTTTTGGTGGCGCTTGTCCTCCAGAAAAAGATGGCATGCACCGTTACCAATTTACCGTTTGGGCATTACCAACGGATAAACTTAACCTAGACGAAAACACACCATCTGCTGTGGTCGGTTTTACGCTGAACAGCATGGCGTTAGACAAAGCGAGATTAACCACGACTTATACTCGTTAGTTGGTTAATAAAGCAATAAGCGATTGTTGCTACAAGAAATATAACTACAAGAAATACAACCAAACAAGGGGATGGGATGAATCATCAATATCAAGTGACAGTCTTTCGCGCTGAGCAATTACAGAAACTGCGCAATGTGAGGATTCTATCCCCTAGTATTATTCAGATAATCACAGGCAGTAAGCGCCTGTTTTGGAAAGAGTCGGCAGCCGAACTCACACATTCAGAGCTGTTGTTGTGTGAAGCCTCGGCATCATTGAGTTTTGAGAACATGCCTCACAAAGGACGTTTCCTTTCGCGAGTGTTCAGTTTTCAATTTCAGCCAACTCAAGCGATGCTCGATTTAAGTGAACAGCGAGCCGATGAGTTGGAATTACCGACCATAGAAGCTGACCGGAGTTTGCAAGATTCGTTGAACGCGTTGTTTACGTTTGATCGTCAAAGCATGAGTGCAGCAACCCAGCAATTTTGGTTGCAAGGCTTGTATCAGCAACTGGCGGAGAAGGGCGTATTACATCGACTGTTTATTAGCTCAAACGTTTCGTTTAGCCAAAAGCTCAGCCACTATCTTTCCCATTCTCCAGACGAGAAACACCCGTTAGAGTCGGTAGCAGAACGTTTTGCGATGAGTCGTACCACGTTGATTCGCAAACTTAAGCTTGAAGGCATGCAATATCGTGAGGTGTTAGCGGAAGTGCGCTTAAGTCACGCACTGTATTTGATGCAGAATGGCCAACAGAATGTAGCGATGCTGGCTCAATCTTGTGGTTATCAATCTGAAGGGCGTTTTAGCCAACGTTTTAAAGGTAAGTTTGGTTTATCGCCGAGTGAATACATTAAGACAGTTGCGAGTGCAGAGTCGCAACGCCTTAATCATTCTTCTATTGTTTAATCATTCTTCTACTGATTAAACGCTGACTTTTGTATCTCTTGCAGCGAGTGCGGCAAAAATCGTACATGCGAAGGCAACGCCAGCAATCAATAGAATCGGAACGCTCCAAGAGCCCGTTTGTGAATGGAGTTTACCCACCAAAGTCGGGCCCGTCGCCGCTAGGGCATAACCAATGCCTTGGGCCATACCAGACAACGAAGCCGCTTGGCTGCTGTTTGATGTACGCAAGCCAACAAAAGAGAGCGCGATAATAAACGTAGAACAGTTGGCTAAACCAAAGAGTCCTACCCAAAATATTGCAAAGTCTGGTAAGTACAACAGGCCAATCAATCCAATAAACACACTCAAAGTACACAAGGTAATTAGCCATCGTTGATTATTGCTCTTACCTAAGAACGGCAATAACAGTAACCCTGGAACCATGGTTGAAAACTGTAGGAATCCGTAAATGTAACCCGCATCGATTTCGCTATAGCCAAGGTCGTTCAAGATTTGTGGTAACCAACCCGCCAAAGAGTAGAAGGTAAATGAGTTAAGTCCAAGTGCGAGTGTCACCTGCCAAGCAACACCACTCTTAATCATTTTTTTCATCGGTACTGGATTTTTTTCGTTCTGCTTCGTGCTTTTAGAAGAAGAACGCTTGGTGATCTTAGGTAACCAAATCATCAATGCCAACAGTGGAAATACGAGGTTCATCAACAGCGCTAATTGCCAACCCGTCAACGTGAATAAGGTCAGCTCTGAAAGTGGCACCATCAAACTAGAGCCCAATGTCGAACCAATCCCCATCGTAAAGATATACAAGGAGGTCACCGTCGCGATGCGTGTCGGGAAGCTAATTTTGACCACAACCGGAAGCAAC
This sequence comes from Vibrio sp. Isolate33, assembly GCF_022397895.1. Lineage (NCBI taxonomy): Bacteria > Pseudomonadati > Pseudomonadota > Gammaproteobacteria > Vibrionales > Vibrionaceae > Vibrio > Vibrio sp. Isolate33. The sequence continues at coordinate 313,172 of NZ_JAKEUP010000001.1, read as the reverse complement.
ACATTACCAATTGCGATACCAAGCCCGATCATCACGGTGCCGATGTATAAAGTCGGAATCGCTCCAAAAGAACGCAGCGTGATACCTGTGGTAATCAAGACTAAAGCCAACAGCAAGCTAGGTTCAAGACCAATTCGCTGAGATATTTTGGTCACTAGCGGCGAGAACAGGGCGAACGTTAACAGTGGTAAAGCCGTTAAGAATCCAGCGGCAGAAGAGTTAAGGCTGAGCCCTTCCATAACCTGAGAAAGCACCGGAGCCAAGCTCGTGAACGGTCCACGAAGGTTAAGTGATAGGAATAGAATCCCTAACATGATGAAAATGCTGTTACGAAGTGAGGCGCTCATAGGTTGTTCTACTGTTTGCTTATGAGAAGACAGGCTAGCCTACAGATCATTGAATGATTACACAAATACCGTTTAAATAGGGCTACTAATGATTGAACCTGCGCAGTGCGCGTGTTACCAGAGAAGGTCACCCATGACTGTATTGAATGTCGACAAACTCATCTCAAACTTCCCATTGCTTCAACGATTAATGGCACTCGACGAAGTGAATTGGTTTAACCCAAACATCACAACGCTAGAGCAGGGTTTACCTTATGTGGGTTTGGGCGAAAAAGACATTCACGATGCAAGCCTGCGATTACAAAGGTTTGCGCCTTATCTGGCGAAGGCATTCCCTGAAACCCAAGTCACCAATGGCATTATTGAGTCTGAGCTTGTTGATATCCCTGCGATGAAATCAACACTGGAAGCGCATTATCAGCTACCGATTAAAGGTCGCCTGATGATGAAAAAAGACAGCCACTTGCCGATTTCTGGTTCAATCAAAGCGCGTGGCGGTATCTATGAAGTGTTAACCCACGCCGAGAAATTAGCGTTTGAAGCCGGATTACTGAGTGAGAGCGATGATTACAACAAACTGCTAGAGCCGGAGTTTCGCGACTTCTTTAAACAATACAGTATTGCCGTAGGTTCGACAGGCAACCTAGGCATGTCCATCGGTATCATGAGTGCCAAGCTTGGCTTTACGGTATCGGTTCACATGTCTGCTGATGCGAGAGCGTGGAAGAAGAACAAACTGCGCGAGCATGGCGTTAATGTGGTCGAGTACGAACAAGATTACGGTGTAGCGGTAGAGCAAGGTCGTAAAGAAGCAGAGCAAGATCCGCGTTGTTTCTTCATTGATGATGAAAACTCTCAAACCTTGTTCCTCGGTTATTCGGTGGCAGGAGAAAGGCTCAAACAACAATTCGAACAACAACAGATTGTCGTCGACAAAGAGCACCCGTTGTTCGTTTACTTGCCATGTGGTGTTGGCGGCGGCCCCGGTGGTGTGGCGTTTGGTTTAAAAATGGCGTTTGGTGATGATGTTCATTGTATTTTTGCTGAGCCGACCCATTCGCCTTGTATGTTGTTGGGCGTTCACACTGGTTTGCATGATGAAATTGCAGTGCAAGATCTGGGTATCGATAACCTAACAGCAGCAGACGGACTCGCAGTAGGTCGTGCGTCTGGTTTTGTTGGCCGAGCAATGGAACGTTTATTAGATGGTTACTACACGTTAACCGACGAACGCATGTATCAGCTGCTAAGTGAATTGAATCAATCTGAAGGTATTCAATTAGAGCCTTCTGCATTGGCTGGTATGCCGGGTGCAGTGCATGTGGAACACAACCGAGAATATCTGGAAAGGTTAGGCATCGATGACTCTACGTTAGCCAATGCAACGCATCTTGTTTGGGCGACAGGCGGCGGTATGGTTCCAGAGCAAGAAATGGCAGAGTATTTAGCTAAGTCGCCGGTGTAAATCGGGTAGAAAGGCAGGCGCTAACGAATGGTTTGCGAGTTTAAATGAAACAATAACTTGCACAGATCGTTACCTAAAACACAGATTTTATAAATTAGGCTTCATGCTTGTTATCACTGTCAGTTAGGTTGAGTGGCATTCAACTTGATAGGGATAGAGCGATGCCAGCACAACAACTAAATACACCACAAAAACTCTTACAACGGTTAGATGCCATTGGGGAATCTTTAAGATCTTCTGGTAAGGCGCATGCCTTGTTGGGGCTAGGCTCAGTTGGCATTGAAACGGAGCGACTGGATCAATATTCAGACGTCGATTTCTTCGCGATAGTGCAAACGGGACACAAACAGTATTTCTTAGACAGTTTGCATTGGTTGTCTGATATCAACCCAATCGACTACGCGGTAAGAAATACGGTCGATGGTTATAAAGTACTTTATGCCGATGGGATATTCTGTGAGTTTGCAGTATTCGAACCACATGAATTAGCGCATATTCCGTTTGCGGAAGGGCGAATCGTTTGGCAGGAAGCTGACTTTGATACTCAGTGTTGTGTGCCTCCAATAAAAGCTGCTGCACAACCCAATTCTCAGGCATGGATTATGGGAGAGGCGCTAACTAACCTTTACGTGGGTATGTCTCGCTATAACCGAGGTGAAAAGCTTTCTGGGAGCCGGTTTGTTCAATCTTACGCGCTTGATCGTTTGATCGATCTTGTGGATCAAACTGAAAGCCCACAACCTGAATTTGCCGATGAGTTTATGTCTGATAGAAGGCTAGAAGCGCGCTTCCCTAAGTTTGCTCAGTTACTGCCAACCTTTACTCAAGGCTACGAACGTACGGCGGAATCGGCTCTGGAACAGCTTGAATTTTTGAACGCTCACTTTAACGTCAACCAAGCTATGCGCTCTAGAATTATTGATTTATGTAATTAATACATTTACTTACGATATTCACCTTTAATGGTTTCTGTTTCAAAACGCATCGAAAACTGGTTTCGGTACGTTAGTTTTATTGTCTGCCAATAAAAGGGTTGTCGTTAACCCTTATTGTTGGTAGGTTTTAATAATGAAATTTACTTCTGCTTCAACTTCAATTTTCTTCTGGTGGTGCTCTATCTAGAGCAGCACGGAATAGTCACATTCTTTAGCTGCTGGAAGGTAGTTAAGAATGTCACCAAGAATGTCGTCTCTTTTTATCTCCAGTAGCTTTTATTACTTGGAGATACCCCATGAAAACACCTCAAAACACGAACAAACCAGAAATCATTCTGGCTGGCGACCGAGCTACCGGTCCTTTACATCTAGGTCACTATGTTGGTTCACTTCAGCAGCGTACTTCGTTACAGCATATTCACGACCAAACGATATTGGTTGCCGACATGCAAGGGCTTACCGACAACGCTCATAATCCTGCCAAGGTTTCGTCTAACATTCTTAATGTGGTGGCTGATTATCTAGCGGTAGGTATCGACCCAACAAAAACCACGATTTGTCTTCAATCACAGTTACCAGCACTGGCTGAACTCACCATGTTCTACAGCAACCTTGTTTCTATTGCTCGTTTGGAACGCAATCCAACCGTTAAAAGTGAGATTCAAAACAAGGAGTTTGGTCGCTCAATTCCAGCTGGTTTTTTGACTTATCCGATTTCGCAGGCGGCTGATATCACGGCGTTTAACGCGACCTTGATTCCTGTGGGCGACGACCAATTACCAATGCTAGAACAGACCAATGAGATCGTGAGAAAAGTTAACTCGCTCGCAGGCAAGCCAATCTTAAATGAGTGTAAACCCTTGCTGAGCAATGCCTCTCGTCTTCCTAGCACCGACGGTAAAAGCAAGATGTCGAAATCAATGGGCAACGCTATCAACTTAGGCGCGACCGAGAAAGAGATTCGTGCCGCAGTGAAATCCATGTATACCGACCCAAATCATCTACGAATCGAAGATCCTGGCCAAGTAGAAGGGAATATCGTGTTTACCTATCTTGATGCATTCCACACTGACGCTCACTACGTCAATGAACTAAAAGATCACTACCGCAGAGGCGGGTTAGGGGATGGCCAAACTAAGAAGGTATTGGAAGAGTGTTTACAAGAGATGATTCGCCCGATAAGAGCACGCAGAGCCGAACTGTTGGATGACAAAGCGCAACTCATCGATATCTTGCGCCAGGGCTCGCAAGTCTCGAGAGAAAAAACGGAAGCTGTTTTGTTCGATGTAAAGGGCGTGTTTGGTCTCAATATACTCTAATTTACAAGATGCTTTTTAGGTCGAATCTGCATTTAAAGCTATGATTATCAATGATTTTCATGTGGACTATATGTAAATAAAGTCAATTAAATTGAATGGGAATAATAATTAATTTATAAAGTCGTTTTTGTGATTGTACTTGTCCCTTGCTTGTTGTTTTTTATTCGAATACAACTGAGAGAGTGGACAAGACCTTGCCTTCAAATGATGGAAATAAATGAAAACGAAACTATTACTCCCAATTTTACTTTTACTCTCGGGCTGCTCTGACGTTGTCAGTGATGAGTACGCAACTTACGAACTGGCTCAACAGGATCGTTTGTTTGATAGAGGCTGGTTACCCGACATCTTGCCTAGCTCAACGTCGCAGATTGAAGTCAATAACGATTTAGACATCAATACCTCTGAGGGGAGTTTTGTGATCAACGAGCCTCAGCTGTCTGAGTTCATCGCTAATCTGACGCCAACTTCGTCCAAGGGTGAATATCATTTTACCGAAGACGAAAAAACTTGGGCGTTTAAGGTAGAGGGCGATAGCATCATCACTTACACACTCAATAAAGCTAAAGACTAAGTCTCAACCTACACCTTAACCAATACACACCGCCAACACACTTTCATCATTGTTTTGCTCGTTACCTTGTTTAGTGAATGCGGGAGTTTAATTTTATGATGGTGAGTTGGCGCTGTTATTTGAAAATCCATATCGAATCTTAATCCCGTAACGATTTGAAGCATAAAATTTCTGGATAATTTTGGAAGGTGCCAACGGGGTTTGCAAAGCCGCTGAAAAGCTAGGTTATGAGACCTCTGCAGTGAAATCTGCGTTTAACGAAGTGGGTATTGATGTACAAAACTGTGGATCTGGTCAGCCAAATCCGAACCCTAATCCACCAACACCAACACCAACACCAACACCAACACCAACACCAACACCAACACCAACACCCGGCGTAGTGGAACTAGAGATAAACGAGCCAACACCAATTGTAAGTGGTGGTGACGACCAGCAACAGTTCGTTTTAAAGAATGTACCTGGAAGTGATGCCTGGATTCAGACTTATCATGGTTACGGTAACGTTGACTTGTATGTCGCAATCGGCCGACCTGTATCACTAAGCGACTACGATTGCGCTTCTACCAACTCAGATAACAACGAATATTGCGGTTTTGGTGGTGTGCAAGGTGAAGATATCTACGTGCTGGTGGACGGTGCTCAAAGCTCAATGGATGCTTACGTGGCCGTTAGCGCAGAGTTTGAATTACCTCAGCCAGAACCTGAGCCACAAGGCTTGTGCGATAACCTTCAAGAGTGGAATCCAAATTACTATTATCCAGCAGGAACAACCATTCAATATTATGGCAACAGATTCACAGCGTCTGCGGATAACTGGGGAGCCGACCCGTTCAACAATTATTGGTACTGGGTATTTGAAGGTGCTTGTTACTAGTTAAAACGACTTAAAGTGATTTAAGTTAGCTAAAACTGATGAGAAGGGAGCGCAGTCTGAGCTCCCTTTATTCGTTCAAAGTGAGAGGTGAAGATGTATGCTGATCTTGTGTTAGCACGTTGGACATTAGAGTATGTGGTTAAGGCTTATTCGGCATTCAGCACGCAATATTCAGTAACGACGACACAAGGATGATTAATTTGGAAATCAGTCATTTAGATCACTTGGTACTAACCGTCAAAGATATAGAGATAACGGTAGATTTCTATCAGCGCGTATTGGGTATGAAGCCTATCCAATTCGGTGAAGGTCGCGTGGCGTTGTCATTTGGTAACCAAAAGATAAACCTTCATCAATTAGGTAATGAGTTCGAACCAAAAGCAAAGCGCGTACAAGCGGGGAGTGCTGACCTTTGTTTTATTACCAATACACCCATGGCTGAGGTAATCGAACATATCAAAGCGAACGAAATAGAGATAGAAGAGGGTCCTGTGCCGCGAACAGGTGCGACGGGTAAAATTGTCTCTGTTTATGTTCGAGATCCTGATGGTAATCTGATTGAGGTTTCTAACTATTAGGATCTAGATTTAAACATCATTTCTGCTTCATCTTTCCAAACAATAAACCGCGATCTTAAGTCACTTGATGGTGGATGTAGCGAGATAAATAAATTACAATCGAACAATGTTTTATTAATTCGAGCCTTATTACCATGGTGCGAAACTTAATCACATTCATCGTAAGTCTGTTTTTCTTAACGGCTTGCTCTACAACGAGTAACGAGCAGATCGATGAGAAGGCGTTGAGCAACGAAGACGCTCTGTCGAAAAGTGTCGAGAAGGATACGAACTTAAGCGTAGTTTCGGATGCTAGTGATGAGACCAATGAGACCTTAGTTCAAGATAGTAGTGCCAACGTTAAAGCAGAAGTAGAAACTGTTTCAGAAGCGGTCGAAGAGTCTGAAGTACACTCATCTCAAGTAACAGCGAAACAAGATGAAGTCGAGACCGACAATGAGAAAGGGCTGGGAAGTTACCTATTGCTCAATAACGAGCCGACTAAGAAAGTCATCAAATCACTCGAGGGAGTAACAGACACCTTGAACGTTCTGACCTTTGGGATATTTGCCACAGGCCACGGTTAATCGAATAGCTCTTACTGAGCACATCCAATCATTAGAGAAGGCGAGCCATATGGTTCGCCTTTTTATTTCAGATGCTTATTCATCGATATGTTTTAATTCATACCCAACAAGCCCGTTGGTTTGCGTCAAGAGACAGTCAATAAAGCAGGTATTTATTTGTTCTGGAATGGACACGCCGTATTTACGGTGTTCGACTTGTTATATGCATCGAGTGTTTTAATACTCCTCCCAAAGTAAGCAACGAAATCTAATCTTACAAAGACAGTGTCTGATATTCACTCAAGGGCATAGTAGTATGTTTGGCGTGAAATCCGTTATTTAGGTTTAGTTATCAATATTCTAGGGAAGAGATATGAAGAATAAGAGTGCATTTTTAAGCGTCGCGATGGTTATGTTCGCGGCTCACGCAAACGCTTCTGACGCGAGCCATGAGTCTGTAGCAGACAGTGTCATCACCGAACAAAGAGCGAACCTGTCTGACAATACGCAAGGAAAAGGTTTTGGCCCACAAGCGCCACGCGATTTAGGCTCAGCCGAAGGAACAAACGCTCGATTGTTTTCGGATGCGCCAGATTCAACAGCCATGAACCTATGTAATATCCACTTCCATAAGAACGCAGAACACAAAGGTGGCGAGTTTACCCAATACGCTGGTAACGGTGATGGTAAAGGTTTCCAGAGTGGCTTTAAATACACAGGCAAGCTGAGTTCTGCTGAGTTGAAACCATTTGAGGGCAAGGTTTGCCCGAGCGATCATGGCTCTTTGCATTCGGGCGACACCATAGAAGTGCATTACGTGTACTCAACGGCACAAGTAGAACCGGGTGAAACGCTTGGTGCTTGTTTCAACGATGCGATTACCAATCCGCAATTGCGTGTTGAGACTCAAGTCTACGTATTAGTGAATGATGATAAGGCTCTCGACTTCGAAGCATTGGCTAAGCACTCAAAAGTGAATGGTTTGCACCAAGCAACCAACATTCCACAAAACACTGGCTCAGCGATTCAATACGCTGGTTCTACAACAGGTCCAGGTTATAACGAGCAAGGCTCACCTTTCCAAGTAACATGGAGCGTTCGTCCACAAGTAGCGAAAGTAAACATCGCGACAGTGGGGAACTGGTGTGAAGGCAATGACTTTAACGAAGACCACGCCCACGGCGTGAGAAACTTGGTGGTTAACCCTGAGTTGTTGTCACCAATGGCGAATTAATCTTGTTACCTTAATTCGTAGTCAATATTTTGCAGAGGCGAGCCACTAGGTTCGCCTTTTTTATGTCTGACCGAAAAATACGTCGGGTCTAGATTTAGGTTTACAGGTGTGTTTAGTGGGGAAATTACGTGTGACAGTTATTCAAACATGAGCTTTTTGAATATTCGTAAACCAAAACACTCTTTACCTGAATCGAAACTCCATGATACGTTCGTGACCAATCATGTTGGGTTATAAGTAAGGACAAGCCAATGTCATTAGAAGGCGCAGTTACATTCTTTATTGCCATGTTTATATTTGGCATTACTCCGGGGCCCGGTGTATTTGCGATTTTGGCTCGTGGTATGGTCGATGGATGGCGAAAGTGCATCTCTCTTTCTGTAGGAGTGATCTGCAGTGATCTGATTTATTTGGCGCTTGCCTGTTTTGGTCTAGCGACGATTGCTGAGAACTGGGCATTGGCCTTTGAGGTGATTCGCTACGTTGGTGCCGCTTATCTGATTTACTTAGGCTACAAGATGTTTAAGAGCCTGCCTGAAGTGCAAGGTACAGCGGAGCTCGCGGCTAAACAAAGCCAGAAATCAGAACTTGCTAGTTTCGCGCAAGGCTTTTTGATTTCGGCATCAAACCCAAAAGTGATTCTGTTCTATATTTCATTCTTACCGACTTTTATTGATCTGACGGTTTTGCGTTCACAAGATATTGTCTTGGTTTCTGTTTTAGCGGCCGTTGCTTTGATGTCCGGTTTAATGATCATTGCAATGGGCGCGGGCAGAATGGCAAGTTTGCTTAAAACACCACGCGCACATAAAAGATTAAACCAAAGTGCTGGTGGAATAATGATTGCGGCTGGCTCATATTTGGCGATCAATCGATAGATATGGCTTGTTGAGCTCGATTCTTTAAGCACGACTCATTAAACAAAAAGGCGAACCGATGGGTTCGCCTTTCTTCGTTATAGCTCGCGTTTTGTTTGTAAATCTAAGCGTCTACAAAAATCACTTCACCAGTAAGGAAGCCATCGACTGAGCGCTCGAATGCTTTGCCGACTAATTTGCTTGGTACGGGTTCAAAACCTGGCATCATTTCACCATATACATCCCACGCTTCAGCGAGCACGGTCGGGTTGATGACATTGATGCGTGTGTTTCTTGGCATCTCATAAGCGACACATTTTACGAAAGTATCAATCGCGCCGCTGGTGGTTGCGTCTGCAATCGCGTAAGGGATTGGCTTCACATTCAAAATGCCGCTAATCAGCGTAAACGAACCACCGTCAGCGATGTACTTTTGGCCGATGCGAACAAGATTAATTTGTCCCATCATTTTGCTCGTTACCGTGGTCATCCACTGTTCTTCTGTCATATCTGCAAAGGTGTTGTATTCGCAAAGGCCGACGGTGTTCACAACCGCATCAAAGTGTCCCACGTTCTTGTAAAGCGCTTCAATCGACTGTGGGTCGGTGATATCTACAATATGGTCGACATCGCCAGAGCGACCCGCTGTGATTACCTTGTGATTGCCTAAGCCCATTAGTGCTGCTTGACCCATCTTGCCACGTGCACCAATTAGAATGATTGTTTTCATGTTCTTCTCCGATCTGTATGTGTTTCGTTTCGATGGAGGAACTTTAACTAAATGACTAAACAAGTAGAAACAAAGCTTATTTGTGAGTGTTACTGGTTTTTATTGTGCAGTGTTACACTCATACAGAATCCAATTTCACGGAAGTAGGTGAGTGTGAGCAAATTAGATCGATTAGACATAAAGCAACTTAGGGTTTTCCAAGCGCTAATACGTGAAGAGAACGCTTCTAAAGCTGCCAACCAATTAGGGATGACTCAACAAGCCGTCAGTGAGCATTTAAAGAAACTGCGTGAAGTGTTCGACGATAGGTTGTTTGTGAGGAAGACCAATGGTTTTGTTCCAACGACATTTGCTCAAGAACTTTCTGTTGGTGTGGATCGTCTGCTTATTGATTTTAATTTGCTGTTATCAAAAAGCAACTTTGTGCCAGAGAAAGCAAAAGGAACGTTTGTGATTGCGGCGACAGATTATGCCCAGCAGATTATTTTACCGAGCTTGATAGCAAAGCTAAGGGAGCAAGCACCGGAATTAAAGCTGATTGTGCGTGATTTCGAAATCGATAATCTGCACGAGTTAATGGAAAGCGGTAAGGTCAATTTAGCTATCGCATTCCCTGATTATATTCCAGATAGCTATAAGGTCATTAAGCTGTTTGAAGAGCACCATGTTTGCGTCACTTCACCTCATTCCTCTATCGCACAAACCAATCCTTCGTTAGAAGAGGTCGCGAGTTATCCGACGATCATCGCTTCACCATCTCGCCCGAACTTTAAAGGGTCGATTGACGAATGGTTTGGGAAGTTCGATTTAAAGCGCAATGTGGTAGTGTCTGCTCCGTGTTTCTCCATCGTACCCATGTATCTAAACACCACTGACTCGATTGCCTTCCTACCATCCAGAGCGATAGAGGGCTTGAATTTGGTGACAATCCCAATGGAACAATCACCAGAGAGTTTTGATGTGATAGCCGCATGGCACCCAAGATACAACGATGATCCGCTACAAAAATGGGTCACCTCTTTGTTAGAAGTGGAGTCGTGAAGAACGCTAACACCAATTAACCACCATTTTCATTTATGCGTTAGCTCAAAGAAATTGACTAAACTTTATCAGTATCTTGTTCTCGTTTATGTTGTTGTATTGTCGGGATAACAGCGGCTCATGCCTTATGTGATAACGCTTCCAGTTAATGATGTGAGGCGCAGGTTCTATAAATCGTCCCATATAGGCTATTTGAGGCGAAGTGGGAGGAGTTTTATGAATCCTAATCGCGATGTATAGTTACCAATAATTCATTGAGTTATTGAATCTTTAAGTTGTCAGCTGATGTGGGTGTTATGAAGAAAAACGGATTTACGTTAATGGAATTAATCGTTGTCATCGTGATACTCGGTGTTTTAGCTGTGACAGCAGCCCCGAGGTTTCTTAATATCCAAGAGTCAGCGAGAGAAGCAGTACTTGAAGGTGTTGCGGGTGCAATGGAAGGGGTGATCACGCAAGTAACCTCGAAAGCTATTATTGCTGGGCTTAATCCTAGTGCAGAAAACCCAGATGACCAAAGTAACTATGTGATCGATTTCGGTATCGGCCGAGTTGAGGTCGACTGGGGAACGCTATGTCCTGAAAGTGAGGGGGAATCTGGTGATAAATTGAATATGCTCCACTTCCTGACCTTGTCAGACGATGACAGTATAATCTCTGAATTAGGCAACAGACACACGGTAGTGGGATTTACTCAGCCCTTTAGTCAAGCAGACCTCGATAGAAACCACATAGCCGACGATTCATTACCTTCTGGTTGTTATGTTCTTTATGACTCTTTTGGCCGTGAGGACACAAGCAAGTGTCCAGTCGGTGGTTGTGAATGTACCGTTCGTGTAGTGAACGACGAATGTTAACCCAAACACATTAACTGACTTGTAGAAATTCAATAAAAAAGCGCGTTATTACCTATTGGTAGTAACGCGCTTTTTTGTATTAGCTTAATGGTCTATCTTAGTTTGCTATTGCTGCATCTGCTGGCGGCAAGTCACGCTTCTTAATCACGTATCGCAAACGAAGTAACATCAGAGCCGCTGACACACTCAAGCCCGTCAGAATACCAATCCAAAAGCCTTCTTCACCCATTGCAGGAACAATGTGGTCTGTTAAGCCTAATACCATGCCCAGTGGTAGTGCTAAGCCCCAGTATGAAGCGATAGCTAAGATCATCGGGATCTTAGTGTCTTTATAGCCACGCAGTGCACCGTTAGCAGACGTTTGCAATGCATCGCTGAATTGGTACATAGCTGTAAAGGTCAACAATACTGCTGCTGTCGCGCTTATTGTAGGGTCGGTTGTGTAAAGCCTAATGATCCACTCAGGGAACAGCAGGAACATCGCCACTGAAAGCAATGAAATCAACGCTGCAACCAGGATACCGACTTTACTGCGTTCAATCGCGCCAAGTTCGTCTTTTTCACCCAAAGCGTGCCCAACACGAATCGTAATACCAAAAGAGATACTCATAGGAATCACGTAAGTTAGGCTCGAAATGTTAAGTGCAATTTGTGCGGCTGCCACGTTCTCTGCACCAATACGGCCAATCATCAATGCGATTACCGCAAAGATGCTGCCACATACCGCGATGTTCATACCGATAGGTAAACCTAGCCTTAGAAGGTGAAGCATCTCTTTTGCTTTTGGTTTAGCGTCAGCAAAGCTGATGATGGTTTTGTAGTGGTGATGACCTTTAATGTAGGAATAGAGCATTCCCGACATTAGCCAATACACTAAGCTTGTCGCCCAGCCACAACCCACAGCGCCCATTTCAGGGAAGCCGAACTTACCGTAAATAAGCACGTAGTTGACCGGAATATTCACCAACAAACCAACCACAGAAATGATCATTGGTACTTTGGTGTTGTTCATTCCTTCACAGAAGCCGTTCAAGGTGTAGAACAGGGCAATACCCGGTACACCAAAGGCGAGGGCAAACGCATAGTCACTGCCAATTGGAATTATCTCAGCGGCTACGCCAATCCATTCTAAGATCGGTTTCGCACTCACCAAGTAAGCGATAAGTAGCACACTCGCGATTAATGCCAACCAAACCATCTGGAAGAATTCAACAGAGATACTTTGAAAGTCGCGTGCGCCGCGGTGGTAAGCGACAACAGGTGTTAACGCCATAATCACGCCACGTAGTAGCAGCAATACAGGAATCCAAAGGCTAGTGCCAAGTGCAATAGCGGCGAGATCGGCAGGGCTTACTTGGCCAGCCATTGTCGTATCGACAAATCCCATCGCTTGGGTCGCTATTTGAGTCAAAATGATTGGAACCGAAAGATGCATAAGCGCACCCGATTCACGAGTAAAAGGACGAAATTTCGTTAGCATGGAAGTTCACAACACCAATATAAATACACGAATGATGGCAGGATGGCCGGTGTGCATTTTAGGATGTGCCCCGTTGGGCGGGCGACAATATAAACACCTTACCGTATAGGGTCAAGCATTGGATTTATAGAGTTTCACTAGTTCAGAGATATGGAAAAGTTCTGATCCTTAAAACAGAGAATCAATGCACGTAAGTTAATGATTTATTAGGGATATTACTAGAAAGATAAATTCAACATTTGCCACGCTAATCACTAAGTCAACGGTATAAGTCATTGTTATGGAAAGGCAAAGGCTAGTACAATTGATGGCATAAAGAACTAGATAAAAATATTCTGTATTTAAATGCGCAGTTTTTAGGTCTAGTGGCTGATATATTTTAGGAGAATCTCGTGCAAGTAAATAATACTTATCGGCTTCAGATTGAGGAAGCTTTGTGTAAAACACAGTTCAGCTTAGAAGACGTGGATATAACATACCCTTCATATGGTGCGCTGGTTTCGATTGAATTTAAGCATCATGACGGGTTTAAAATCTCACTCGAAGAGGTTGAATACCAAGAAACGTTGCAGTTGCATAAAAATGAAACAGACCAAATGATTGCAGCTATTGGTGGCACGCGTTATGGGGAGCCTGATACTAAAACGGTCACACGAACCAAGTATGTCTCGACTGAATCTCCAGGCTCTATAAAATCTACGGATACCATTTCGTTCATTAATTTAACTAGCTTTATCCAACGATTGCCTGTGTGGGTAAACAATATTGAGGTTGAGTTACTATCAATTTATAACCAACCAGAACACACGGATGTTGAGTTAGATAAACAACTAGAAGCGATTTTTCCTCACGAAGTTGTCGAACCCAATCGAAAGTTCTCTGAAGACGAAATCATATTGCTAAAACAGAATCTTGAGAAATTGTATCAGCGAGTTGATGAACTTAAGGAACAATGTGAGATCTCTCAGTCAAAGTTAGAAGCATTGCGTTCTGCTATAGATAAAGCTAGTGATAATGCACCTCAGTATCCGAAATCAATGTGGTTGAAGTTGAACAAAGGAAAAATAAAGGAAACGTTGGTCAATATATTTAAGTCCGAAGAGGGGCGAAAATTTATTTTAAAAGTGGTAGAGAAAATCGCGTTAACTTAAAAGTATACAAACGACTATGGCGCCAAAATCAACTTGGCGCTTTCTGCTTTGTTCATACAATCACTTCTTTGTTTTGAACTTACTGCCACAAAGCCAACAGAAACACAAATAACCCAATCCCGAGCGTGACTTTTAGAAGCAGGCCAAGAGGGGCTCCACCTTTTGGCGCTTTGTTGCAACATCCCATAGTTTTTCCCTCATTCATCATTGGATTCATTTCACCTTAAACCTTTCCCTTACGGTAAGGTCAATGCATTTGTTTGCCTCAGATTTCAGAAAACAAAAAGGCGAACCGTTTGGTTCGCCTTTTGTTATGTTTCGCTGATTAGCGCCGCTACGAATTAGTCTTCGTAGTTATCGATGCTTGGGCAAGAACAGATTAGGTTACGGTCGCCGTATACGTTGTCTACACGGTTAACTGTTGGCCAGTACTTCGAGTTCTTTGTTGCTTTTTATGGGAAACAGCCAAGTTCACAAGAATAAGGGTGTTTCGACCGACGGAACTGGTGAGCAGGACATGGTTGGCGTATTTAAATCATGTCGATTAGTCAAATATCCCTCTGCGTAGATAAAACTAGATATGCCTGTCGTCGACCTCATAACGAATAAATGTACGACAATCTTGGTTACTAGACTGGATTATTGGTAGATCATATTTATTATCTACATTAGTGAGTTACGTCGAATATTTATTGGTTAAATCTATGCACGAATACTTTTAGCGCGAAAACTATGAAATTATTACAACGAACTTTAAAAATTATTAGCATTTAATATAACGGTTTAATTAAAAGGAGGGTGCACCGTGAGGGATAGTAATGTTCTAGAAGGGAGTTACGTTTTCAGAAAATCGTGGACTGCATATATAGACCCGGTACTAACTTTAGTTATTCTTTGCGTCATAGTGTATAACTTTCCTTTGATTTTCAAGCTATTCCCTCAAGAATACTATGGTTTTATCCTGATTGTGGTTGTACCGTTTTTAGTAGTTTATATATTTAGAATAATACTAAAAATATTTAACATTAGAAGCGTAAAGATTTATATCAATGAATCGGGGGTGTGGTGTTACTCTGGTATATTTCCGTGGAGTAAAGGTACATATGGGCTCAGGTGGTGTAATTTTGAACAGGCTGTATATTACCAGAATTTTTTCAACTGGCTATTTAAGTCGTATACCATAAAAATTAGCCATAGATTTACTCAAAGTAGCGAAATCGTGTTATCGCATATGAGGCACGGGGATGTTGTCACTGCTACTATAAATAAATATCAAAACAATGTATTGCATGATGGCAATGATGTGCGATGAGAGCTTACAGAGTAATTCTTCTATGCCAGCTTTCAGCTTATTTTTGTTTAGCAACAATATATTACCCTATTAGTATAGTTCAGCGCTAAAGTTAGATTAGTTAATAATTGAAATCTAGAATGTCAAAAAGGCGAACCATTTGGTTCGCCTTTTGTTATGTTTCGCTGCTTAGCGCCGCTACGAATTAGTCTTCGTAGTTATCGATGCTTGGGCAAGAACAGATTAGGTTACGGTCGCCGTATACGTTGTCTACACGGTTAACAGTAGGCCAGTACTTCGAGTTCTTGGTTGCTTTCGATGGGAAGCAAGCCAGTTCGCGAGAGTAAGGGCGATCCCATTCTGAGCCTGAAAGGTCAACTTGTGTGTGTGGTGCGTTTACTAGAGGGTTGTTGTCTAGTGGCCATTCACCCGCTTTCACTGCTGCCATTTCGTGACGGATTGCGATCATCGCTTCACAGAAACGGTCTAGCTCTTCTAAATCTTCTGATTCAGTTGGCTCTACCATTAGCGTACCAGCAACTGGGAAAGACATAGTTGGCGCGTGGAAACCGAAGTCCATTAGACGCTTAGCAATATCTTCTTCGCTGATACCTGTATCTTCTTTAAGCGGACGAATATCGATAATACATTCGTGTGCTACGCGGCCGTTAGTGCCACGGTAAAGAACAGGGTAGTGAGGACGTAGTTTTTCCATCACATAGTTCGCGTTCAGAATCGCTACTTTCGTTGCGTCTGTTAGGCCAGGTTCGCCCATCATTGCGATGTAAGCCCAAGAGATAGGTAGGATTGAAGCACTACCTAGATCCGCAGCTGATACCGCGTAGTCAGAACCTTGTACACCGTTTTCGATGTGACCTGGTAGGAAAGGCGCTAGGTGCGATTTAACACCGATTGGACCCATACCCGGACCGCCACCACCGTGTGGGATACAGAATGTTTTGTGTAGGTTCAAGTGAGATACGTCTGAACCAATGAAGCCAGGTGAAGTTAGACCTACTTGAGCGTTCATGTTCGCGCCGTCTAGGTAAACCTGACCGCCCGCTGCGTGTACTTGTTCACACACTTCTTTCACTTGCTCTTCGTATACGCCGTGCGTAGAAGGGTAAGTGATCATGATGCTTGATAGGTTGTCTTTGTGCTTCTCGATTTTCGCAGCTAAGTCTGTCATGTCGATGTTGCCATCTTCATCACACTTAACAACTACTACCTTCATTGAAACCATTGATGCTGTAGCAGGGTTAGTACCGTGCGCAGAGCTTGGAATCAGACAAACGTTACGGTGACCTTCACCGCGGCTTGCGTGGTAACGTTGAATCGCGATTAGACCTGCGTATTCACCAGATGCACCAGAGTTTGGTTGTAGTGAGAAATCGTCGTAACCGGTGATTTCACATAGCTTCTCTTTAAGATCTTTCGCTAGTGCAGTGTAACCCGCTGCTTGCTCAAGAGGTGCGAATGGGTGAATTGAACCAAACTCAGGCCATGTTACTGGAATCATCTCAGCAGCAGCGTTCAGCTTCATCGTACAGCTGCCCAGTGGGATCATGCCGTGCGTTAGTGAGAAGTCTTTGTTCTCAAGCTGTTTTAGGTAACGCATCATTTGCGTTTCGCTGTGGTGCGTGTTGAATACTGGGTGAGTTAGGAACTCTGATTCACGACGGCAGTTTTCTGGAATTGCTGCAAACTCGTTTGATGCAATGTCAGAAGATAGTGCTTGAACGTCTTCTTTCACGTCGAAGATAGCGAATAGGGCATTCACGTCGTCGATCGTTGTTGTTTCGTCTAAGCTGATGCCGATCTTACCTTTAAGAAGGCGTAAGTTGATGTCTGCTGCTTGCGCTTTCGCGTACAGTGCATCTGTCTTCTCTTCAGAGTTGATTGTGATCGTATCGAAGAAGCTGTTGTTCGTTAGCTCGTAACCCGCTTTAGTCAGGCCTGCCGCTAGGATAGCTGTCATGTGGTGTGTACGACGAGCGATAGTACGTAGGCCTTCTGCACCGTGGTAAACCGCGTAGAAAGACGCCATGTTTGCTAGAAGTGCTTGAGCTGTACAGATGTTCGATGTCGCTTTCTCGCGGCGGATGTGTTGCTCACGAGTCTGCATTGCCATACGTAGCGCTTGGTTACCGTGAGTATCGATAGAAACACCGATGACACGACCTGGCATTGTACGCTTATGCTTTTCACGAGTACCCATGAATGCAGCGTGTGGACCGCCGTAACCCATAGGAACACCGAAACGTTGCGCCGAACCGATTACTACGTCTGCGCCCATTTCGCCAGCTGGCTTAAGTAGAGCAGAAGCGAGTAGGTCAGTAGCAACGGTTACTAGAGTTTTGTTTGCTTGAGCTTTCGCAATGATGTCTGTTAGGTCACGAACTTCACCTGTTGTGCCAGGGTATTGAACTAACGCACCAAATACGTCTTGCTCTGGAAGTGTTTCAAGAGCGCCAACCATTACTTCAAAACCGATGTACTCAGCACGAGTTTTAACAACTTCTAGTGTTTGAGGGTGAACATCGTCAGCAACGAAGAATACTTTGCTCTTGCTTTTGCCAGCACGCTTACACAGTGTCATAGCTTCGCCAGCCGCTGTCGCTTCATCAAGAAGTGATGCGTTTGCGATTTCCATACCCGTTAGGTCCATTACCATTTGTTGGTAATTTAGTAGAGCTTCAAGGCGACCTTGAGAAATCTCTGGTTGGTATGGTGTGTAAGCTGTGTACCAGCCTGGGTTCTCTAAAACGTTACGTAGAATAACGTTTGGAGTGAATGTGTTGTAGTAGCCTTGGCCAATGAAAGTACGTTTCACTTGGTTTAGGTTAGCGATCTCTTTAAGAGAGGTCAGCATGTCCATTTCGCTCAGTGGCGCAGCAAGTGTCATTGGTTTTTCAAGACGGATTTGTGCAGGAACCGTTTCGTCGATCAGTGCGTCTAGGCTAGTCGCGTTGATCGCTTCAAGCATTTTTTGCTGGTCTGCTTTATTTGGGCCGTTATGACGAGCAACAAACTCGTTTTGAGTACCCAGGTCTTTTAGTAATTGGCTTTGAAGTAATTCAGTCATGATATGTTCTACTTTCTCTCTGGAGCCGTGAGCTAGCCCCTAAAATTAAGCTGCTCAAAAGAGCAGCTTTATCGTAATGAGGTTACCTATTAGTCTTCTTCGATAGAGCTTAGGTATTCTTCCGCATC
The DNA here is from genome assembly GCF_022397895.1 of Vibrio sp. Isolate33. NCBI lineage: Bacteria > Pseudomonadati > Pseudomonadota > Gammaproteobacteria > Vibrionales > Vibrionaceae > Vibrio > Vibrio sp. Isolate33. The sequence goes on along the minus strand of NZ_JAKEUP010000001.1, from coordinate 294,678 downwards.
TTTAAGGTTGTCTAGTTCAGACGCATCAGACATCTTCACTTTAACAATCCAGCCACCTTCATAAGGTTCTTCGTTGATTAGCTCTGGGCTATCTTCTAATTCTTCGTTGATTTCTACGATTTCGCCAGAGATTGGTGCGTAGATATCAGAAGCAGCTTTCACTGACTCAACTAGAGAGAAGCTTTCGCCAGCTTCGATTTCGTCGTCAGTGTCAGGCAGGTCAACAAACACAACGTCACCTAGCATCTCTTGAGCGTGCTCAGAAATACCGATAGTTACAGTACCGTCACCGTTGTCTTTTACCCACTCGTGGCTGTCTGCAAACTTTAGTGTATTGTCCATTGCTTATTCTCCAAAAATTTATGAGGTTTTAATTTAAATCTTAAAAACGGTCTAACGGTAAAGAGGGAAGCGCTTGCAAAGCTCTTTAACTTGCTTGCGAACACGTTGCTCAACTTCAGCGTTGCCTTCAGGGCTTTCAACTAAGCCATCAAGTACATCGCCGATCCATTCACCGATAAGTTTGAATTCTTCAGTGCCAAAACCACGACTGGTTCCAGCTGGCGTACCTAAACGAATGCCAGAAGTAATCATAGGCTTCTCTGAATCGAATGGTATACCATTTTTGTTACATGTGATCCCTGCACGCTCTAACGCTTCTTCAGTTACGTTACCTTTCAAGCCCTTAGGACGAAGGTCAACCAGCATTAGGTGCGTGTCTGTTCCGCCAGTCACAATGTCACAACCGCGAGTTTGCAACACTTCAGCAAGAACTTTTGCGTTGTCGATCACTGAATCAATATAAGTATTAAATTCTGGGCCAAGTGCTTCGCCAAACGCCACTGCTTTAGCCGCGATAACGTGCATTAGTGGGCCGCCTTGTAGGCCAGGGAACACTGCAGAGTTGATCTTTTTGTTGATGTCTTCGTGGTTCGTCAGAATCATACCGCCGCGTGGGCCACGAAGTGTTTTGTGCGTTGTTGTAGTAACAACGTGTGCGTGTGGTAGTGGGCTAGGGTGAGCACCTGTCGCGATAAGACCCGCGATGTGTGCCATATCAACCATTAGGATTGCGCCGACTTCGTCAGCGATTTCACGGAACTTAGCGAAATCAATAACGCGTGGAATAGCACTACCACCAGCAATAATCATTTTAGGTTGGCTTTCGATAGCTAAAGCGCGAACCGCTTCGTAATCGATTTCAAGAGTGTCGCGGTCTACGCCGTATTGAACTGCGTTGAACCATTTACCAGACATTGCAGGACGTGCACCGTGTGTAAGGTGACCACCAGCGTCAAGAGACATACCTAGGATAGTGTCGCCAGGTTGAAGCAGGGCAAGTTTAACTGCGCCGTTTGCTTGAGCGCCAGAGTGAGGCTGTACGTTTACGTATTCACATTTGAACAGCTGCTTAGCGCGTTCGATTGCGATAGCTTCTACTGTATCTACGTGCTCACAACCACCGTAGTAACGACGGCCTGGGTAGCCTTCAGCGTATTTGTTGGTTAGGCAGGTGCCTTGAGCTTGCATTACTGCTTTAGAAACGATGTTCTCAGAAGCAATAAGTTCGATTTGTTCGTTTTGACGAGTGTTCTCTGCTTGGATTCCAGCAAATACTGCGTCGTCAGTCGCAGATAGGTTCGTAGAGAAAAAACTGTCTAAGCTATGGTTTTGGTAAGCGTTCATTGTCGAGACCTTTCATTAAGCTAATGGTGATTGTTTTTATAGTCCATTAGGTCTTACGTTGATTTCTGCATCGGTATCGTTTGCGCTATATAGGTACAGATAAACGTTAATTGCGTTTTAAATATACTCTTACAGCGTCTAAGCGATCGTTGTAGGGTCAATGCAGCACGAATTGGTTCCCAAAAGTTCGGGTAAAAAACAGCTCTTACAAATGTTAAAACTATCATTTGCTACAAGCTGAAGTAGCATCTCTTCATCTAACAAGTCGATAACATAGCTCCGATAAAATCAATTTTCAACAAAAATTTCCAATAGGAAACAACTTTTCTCATTTTGCTACAGGGAGCACGCTTTATTTCTGTGTGTGCTCTTTAATCAACAAAGCGCTTCATGCAACAATGAAATGAATAGACAGGAAGTAAGAAAATAATGAGGGACCTATGTCAGAAGACATTTATGATGAGTACCCATCTTTAACGTTGGCGAAAGAAACGTTAGACCAGAATATAGAACCACTTAGGCTTGGCCAGCGTATTAAAGATATCCGCGGCAAGCTTGGGATCACGCTAGAAGAAGCAAGCCAAAGAACTGGCTTGGCGCGTTCTACGCTCAGCAAAATCGAGAATGAACAAATCTCGCCAACCTTTCAGGCTATGCAAAAATTAGCGATGGGTTTGCAAATTGATATGCCTCAACTCTTTGAACCACCAAGGAAAAAAGTCGCAACAGGACGTCGTGACTTAACTAAGGCAGGCCAGGGCAAACCTCACCCGACACCGACTTATGAGCATGAACTGCTTGCGACAGAGCTTTCTAATAAGAAGATGATGCCGTTCAAAAGCCGCGTAAGAGCGCGTACTTTTGAAGAATATAATGATTGGGTTCGTCACGATGGTGAAGAGTTCTTAATGATTATCTCCGGTGATGTGATGTTCTACTCAGAATTCTACGAACCTGTGCCTATGAGCGAAGGCGACAGCATGTATTACGATGCCAACATGGGCCACATGTTGATTTCTACTAGTGCAGAAGATGCGCTGATTTTGTGGGTGACTGCAAAATAAGTTAACAAAATTAGAATTTCTTATAGTGAAAGCAAACGTTTGCTTTTGTTTCTAACGTTTGCCAAATGACGCGATATTGATGTGAAAATCATCAATATCGCGTTTTTGTATGTATCGAATAATTGTTTTTAAATTGTTAAATGTCACATTTTGAGCTGTTTTAATCTTGTTAAGGGTGTAAAACTGACTCAGGCTTGTTTACTATAGTGAACACGGTTTACTCATGTTGATTGAAGTTTACTGAAGTGAATTCTTAAAAAGTGAGTTGTAGAGCTTTTGTACAGCTATCTATTTTTATAACGCTAACTATATAAGCCTATATAAAAGACATCACTTTTTACTATCTACTGTTTCTAATGCTGAGACCTAGCGTTAGAAGCGACTCTAAATAGAGATACAAGCGGCAGATTCGATTTGGAAAGCCTGCAACGCTTCATGGAGAATAAAATGACTCAAGAACACGCTAATCAAGACCTACTAAAAACACCATTGCACGCACTTCACGTTGAAGAAGGCGCAAAGATGGTTCCTTTCGCTGGCTACGACATGCCAGTTCAGTACCCACTAGGTGTAAAGAAAGAGCACTTACACACTCGTGATGCTGCCGGTCTTTTTGATGTTTCTCACATGGGGCAACTTCGTCTACATGGTGCAAATGCAGCTGCTGTCCTAGAATCTTTGGTTCCTGTAGATATTATTGACCTTCCTTCTGGTAAGCAGCGCTACGCGTTCTTTACTAACGAGCAGGGCGGCATCATGGATGACCTGATGGTTGCTAACTTAGGTGATCACCTGTTTGTTGTTGTGAACGCAGCTTGTAAGACACAAGATATCGATCATCTAACGGCACATCTTCCTGCAGACGTTGAAATGGAAGTGATTGATGACCGCGCTCTATTAGCACTTCAAGGTCCTAAAGCATCGGAAGTTCTAGCTCGCTTCCAACCAAGCGTTGCAGACATGCTGTTCATGGACGTTCAAAAAGTGGATATCGATGGTGTTGAATGCATCGTGAGCCGCAGTGGTTACACGGGTGAAGATGGCTACGAGATCTCTGTACCGAACGATCATGCTGAAGCACTAGCGCGCAAGCTAACTGCAGAAGCTGAAGTAGAATGGATTGGCCTTGGCGCACGTGATTCACTTCGTCTTGAGTGTGGTCTATGTCTATACGGTCACGACTTAGATACAACAACGACTCCAGTAGAAGCTAGCCTTCTATGGGGTATTCAAAAAGTTCGTCGTACTGACGGTGAACGTGCAGGCGGTTTCCCTGGTGCTGATATTATCCTTGAGCAAATCGCGACTAAAGACGTTCAACGTAAGCGTGTTGGTCTAGTAGGCCAAACTAAGGCTCCAGTACGCGAAGGCGCTGAATTGTTCGATGCTGAAGACAACAAGATTGGCGTAGTAACAAGTGGTACAGCGGGTCCTAACGCTGGCAAGCCAGTATCAATGGCTTACGTTCGTACTGACCTAGCGGCTATCGGCACTGAAGTATTCGCTGAAGTTCGTGGTAAGAAACTACCAATGACAGTAGAAAAAATGCCATTCGTACCTCAACGTTACTACCGTGGCTAATCTCTTTTAAGAGAAAACACCAACTATTACGAAAGCCTATTGTTGACCTCTCTATATAGAGGGACTCAACAGTAGGCTTTTTTGTTTATTGCCGCGTATTGATTTGATAAGTGACCATCAAGAACTGTTACTTTGAAATTGGTTTATAAAATGAGAGATGTGGCAATATCGTTACAAATACTTACTATACTGAAGGTTGGGACGTGTTATGGTGGCTATTCATCAATATTGTAAATAAGTAGTAGGGGTTACAAGGAGTTATCTATGAATGTGAATCATACAATGAGTCCAGTTCGTAAAGCCGTTTTAGGGCTTTTAGCGCCATTGATTTATACATCAAGTGTTATGGCGATGGAAAACACGGTTGAAAGTACTCCTGATGTGGGTGTAACACCTTATATTGTGAATGGTAGCGACGCGACAGTAGCTGAGTTTCCGTCAATGGCGAGCCTGTTTATTGATCGCATAGATTATGACGGTACCTATTCAACTGGCCCATACTGTGGTGCGACAATTTTAGACCCAACGCATATTCTAACGGCTGCGCACTGTATTTATGGTGATGAGAATGCTCAGTTATTTACTGTTGTCGTGCCTCAATTACAAGACACTTCCCAATTTCCTAATAACATTGCCCAGAAAGCACGTGTATCAGAAGTGTATTATCGTAGTGACTATTCAAATAGCTTGAGCGACTTGTTACGTAATGATATTGCAATCCTGAAGCTAGAAAGCGCTCTCAATATCGATGCTGTAAATGATGTGATCTATCCCCTTAGTTTTTCTACTGAACTTTATCGCAATTCGTCAGAAAGTTTTGTTGCCGTTGGTCACGGTGATACGCGTTCTGGTTTTGACAGCACGACTATATTGCAAAAAGCAGCTCTGAAGTATGTAGACAAAGCAACATGCATAAACGCGTTTACGGATGGCTCAGCTTTAACTGATAATCAAATATGTTTTAACGGTGATTACAGTCCATTTACCGGGCTCTTTAATGGTACGTGCCAAGGTGACTCTGGAGGTCCTGTCTATTGGCAAGATGGTTCAACATATAGACAGGTTGGCATTACCAGTTTTGGCCCAGATACTTGTGGTGGTAGCCCTACCGTGACGTCGGTATTCACTGAAATATTAGACTATAAAGATTGGATCGACAGTGTTATGGCTGGAACTGAAACTGCTAAGTTTGTATCAACAGACGCGAAACGTACTGCTTATGCTGGGACAAGCACGTCAACTGGCTCTGGTAGCAGTGGCGGTAGTGTTTCATTTGGTTTGTTAGGTATGCTGTTGTTGATTGCTGGCGTTAGAAAAGCAGTTAAACGTTAGATATTCAATGCTTTGAAGAAGTCGACGTTTTATCTAACGATAGCGTCGACTTTTTACTTTTTACTTTTGCAGGTTTGTAGATATACAGTTGGTTAGTTGCTTGTCGAACTAGTTACTCAGCTCGATAACCGCTTTACGGCTGTATTTTTCTAGAATCTCATCCATCTCTTTTATCGCAGCATTGATGCTTTTAATCCCATCTTGCGCTACACCTTTTTCATTTTCGTTCAATGCAGAAAAAGCCTGCTTTAATTCCTTACCTTCCAACATGTTCCCGTGCAGCAACACCTCTTTGTACGTGAGTAGCTTGTGTTGTATTGCAATAATTTCTGGGCGGGGATTGTGTGATTCTAATGCGTGACTAATGCAAGGAAATGCCAATGTATAGCGATTCGCAATTTCCAATTTGACGTCTTTCTTATTCGCAATATGCAATTTTTATTATTTCCCAACACTTGAGTCTTCAAGTTTTCTAGCCTTTACGCTCACCGCCGATCAAAGCGTGAAAGTTTATGATACGTAACGTTTTTTAATAATTGGATAATATGCCTTTGATGGCGTATGTAAACCGTTGCTAGTCAATATGGTCTGCTTCTTGCTGAAATTAGGTCATAACTGTCTAATGAGGAAAAGCTAATGTCACAAGAGCCCATAGTCATGGCGCTGATTGAGCGCAGAAAGCAAGCTAATTTGTCGCAAGAAAAATTAGCCTCAAGTGCAGGAATGAGCTTAAAGACTTATCAACGTATTGAGCGTGGAGAAGCGGACATCAAAATGTCTCAATACCGTTCGATCACAAGAACTCTAAAAGTGACTGATTTAGATGTCGTGCTTGATATTGTGGGAGCATCGCAAGCGACTGCAGAAGATGTAGCAGCGGTCAGTCGCTTACTGACCAGCGAAGAGAGAATGTTGTTGATTAAACTGATCTTATCGGTCAAAAAACAGAAGTAGTCTTATTCTGATAACAGAGTTAGAACGGTTGTTTCATGGGTGATGGGCTCACTGGGGGACATGAAACAATCAGTTCACTCTTCTGCGTAGCTGTTTGGTCGTACTTCTTTGTTTCTTACTTTCTAAACGTCTTTTCTGAGAGCCACGTGTTGGCTTTGTAGCTCTTCTTACTTTTTGAACCTTTGTCGCTTCCAAGATCAACTCTTTCAAACGCACCAAAGCATCGTCTCGGTTTTGTTCCTGAGTTCTATATTGTTGCGCCTTAATGATAATGACACCATCTTTGGTGATGCGGCTATCTTTGTGTGCGAGGAGTTTTTCTTTACAGAAATCAGGTAGGGTGGAGTGCTTGATATCAAAACGTAAATGTATCGCGCTTGATACTTTATTGACGTTTTGACCGCCTGCTCCTTGTGCTCTGATCGCAGTTAACTGAAGTTCCCAGTCCTGAATCGAAACAGAGTTAGATATTTGTAACATAAACATCCATTTTGAACGGTAATATGGGGTCATGATACTGAATATTGGTTATGGTATCAGTAACTTTCTTAAAGAGTGGTAGTAGTGATGATAATAGATTTAACGGCGTATGAAGGATTAATCTTTGATATGGACGGTACGTTGATCGATACAATGCCTGCTCATGTGAAAGCATGGCAGCAGACAGCAGAAGAGTTCGGTTTTCACTTTGAAGCGTCTTGGTTGCACAGTTTAGGCGGAATGCCGAGTTATAAGATAGCGGGTGAGGTGAATAGCAAGTACGGTTTGTCGCTCGACCCTCAAGCGGTTTCTACATTCAAGATGGCATCGTTTGCTGCCATTGAAGACAAAGGTGACGTTATCTCTTGTACGCATTCTCTGTTGTTAGAACATCTCGGTAATAAGAAGATCGCAGTCGGTACTGGTAGCCAGCGTAAAAGCGCAGAGCAACTCTTAGATAAAACAGACATTCTGAGTAAGCTCGATATCTTAGTGACAGCGACCGATGTTAAGAATCATAAGCCAAACCCTGATACTTTCTTAGATGCGTGTTTCGGTATGGGACTACAACCCAAGCAGTGCGTTGTGTTTGAAGATACAAACTTAGGTAAGCAAGCCGCTCATGCGGCAAATATGGATTGTATTCTAGTGGTTGAGGGGAATAAGTTAGAGTTCCATCCGGCACCTAACTGATTGGAAATCAGTGTAATGTTCGCCTAGTTGTTAGATTCGAGCTAGGCGATTTCACTCATCTCACTGTCTAGGAACAGGCACACGCTGTCACGGCCTGCGGCTTTCGCTTCGTACAGCGCTAGATCGGCACATTTGTAGTTAAGGGCAGGATCGCTCGTCAGGTTAGTGATACCAGCACTGACAGTAACGATGTTGTCTAATTCAAGGCTAACGGCAATTCGTAGTCTGTTAAGCACGTATTCGGCTTCTTCTGTGGTTGTGTGTGGCAGGACGACGCCAAACTCTTCACCACCAATACGAGCCACAAAATCGGTTTCACGGCATTCACGTTGCAATACCTGAGCGACGGTTTGAATCACGCGGTCACCATAGTCGTGACCAAATCTGTCGTTAATGCGTTTGAAGTGGTCGATATCTAAGATAGCTAAACAAGATTGTTCGCGGGTAGGGTAACGGTTGACACGAGAACACTCGTCGCGGAGTTCAAGGTCGAATTTACGTCGGTTCCAACATCCGGCTAGCGCGTCTTTCTCACTGAGGTTTCTCAGCTTGTTTTCGAGTTCCTTGTGCTTACTGATATCGACAAATGATGCGACATAAAATTGAATCACGTCTTTCGAGTCTTTGATGGTTTGGATTCGGAGTATTTCCGTTATCAACGAGCCGTCTTTACGTCGGTTAACGACTTCGCCTTCCCACATGCCTTGTTTCTTGATGATGCTCCACATCTTAATGTAGAACTCTTGATTATAACGACCAGACGCAAACATCGATGGTTGGCGTCCTTTAACGTCTTCTAGCTCATAGCCACTGACACGCGTGAACTCTTGGTTTACCTTGATGATACGGTTGTTTCTGTCAGTGATAACTAGGGCAGACATACCGTTCATTGCGGCTTTTGCTAACTGACTTTCAATGCTGTTCTTCTTGTGGTTTTGATTCCAGAGCACAAAGCCTGCTGAAATCATTGAGATCAAAATCGTTAGGGTCACTATCTGCACAAAGATCGCGTGGTTTTCACGTTGGTATTGGCTATTAAACTGTTGATTTTCAATATGAAGAACCATGTAGATTGGGCCTTCGAACTGCTTTATCTTCGGGCTGATATCAGAATGGAAATACCAGTTCTTGCCGTCAAAATAGCTCGAAGATGTCTTGTCTTGAATCGCTGTCCAAAGCTCTGGGTATAACTTTGCGTAAGTCTGTTCTGAACGTGACTCAATCACATGCCCGAAAGATTCCGTAGGATCCGGCCCCATAATGATGTGTCCGGTTTTGTTGAGAATAATAGGAACAGCAGACGATGCGCCAATTTGATAGTGAAGGCGCTTGTAGATCTCAAGCATATTCAGGTTTGCGATGAAGTAACCAATAATGCGGTTGTTTTCAGCGACTGGCGTCATAATGCGAAGCGCTGGAATCAAAGGGCGAACGATTTCTCCATTTTCAACTTCTAGGTCAATGCCGCGAGAGCTCACCTCACCAATCTTTAGTTCTTGTAGCGCTTTGTAATAATCGCGCGAAGATTTGTTCTGCAGTTCGTTATCTGGGACTACGATTGCTTTTCCGTCTTTGTAGTTAACACGGAATACTTCGTTGCCCTTTATATCGAGGTAGCGTAACTGAGAATAGTACTTTTGGCCTCGAGCGAGCATCACCCAGAGATCTTGCAGTGTTTCTTTATGGATGGTTGACGGTTCGTTGATTGCGCGGAGTAAGGTTTGCGAATCTGCAATAGAGGGAACCGAGTTTGAGATTTGCTCAACAATTACAGCGAGCTCGTGAAAGCTGTATTCGATTTGGTTTTGGCTAGACTGTTTGATATTTAGCGTGTGCTGAGCTTCAACTCTGTCGAATTCAGAGTTGATATAGAGGGCAGGGACTAATCCTAGGGCAAATATGGTGCACAGAAATTGGCTGACTAGTTTCTTTATACTCGTATTCATCACTGTCCTCAAAGAATCAGCGCAATACTATATATTTTATAGGGTTTTTAATGTGATCTTCACCCAGAACTTAAAACAAGATTTGCATATTATTAAGGTTTTACTGCAACTTTTTGCAATTAAGCTTGCTTATTGAGCATCTGGATAACTAAGAATCACCACCAAAATAATGCCTACTCATGCCAGTATTTTTCGTTATGACATAAGTAGGCGAGTGATGAATTATGCTTAAAGGCCTGTAATCATTAACTTAACCCGATGATATTCCCTTTGTCATCGATGTCTAATGACATAAACGCAGGTTTATCAGGTAAGCCTGGCATGGTCATGACATTGCCGCATAAAGCGTAAATAAAACCGGCACCTGCACACAGTTTTAGTTCTCTAACCGGAACGTCAAACTGTGTTGGAGCACCTTTTATATGTGCTTCAGTTGAGATAGATAAAGGCGTTTTTGCTAAACACATGGATAGGTTTGAGTATCCATGTTGTTTGAATTCAGCGAGTTGTTTTTTTGCTAGAGGTGACAGTGAGATGCTCGCTGCGCCATAACCGACTTCAGCGACCGCCATCAGCTTTTCTTCTAAGCTTTGCTCTGATTGATACAAAGGCTTAAATTCACTTTCAACTTGGCAAGCTTTTACTACTGCATTCGCTAACTTAATCGCGCCTTCGCCACCTTGACCAAACGCTTCACTGACTTCAACGCTCACGCTTGAATCGAAAGCGGCGATCATCTGTTTTAATGCGTCAAGTTCTTGGTCTGAATCTTGTGGGAATCGGTTGATAGCAACGACGGTTGGTACTTGGTATTGCTTAACGTTGTTGATGTGCCATTTGAGGTTCTCAAAACCGGCAACGAGTGCATCTTTGTCATCACTAAAGATAGAATCCGGCAGTGGGGTGCCCGGTCTTAAATCGTATAAACCTGAGTTCGCTTTTAATCCACGTAGCGTCGCAACAACAATGGCACAGTCAGGCTTCTTGTTGGATGCCTTAACCTTGATGTTACACGCTTTCTCGAAACCCATGTCTGAGCCGAAACCACCTTCGGTCACCACAAAATCACTCAGTTTTAAGGCAATCTTGTCGGCAATAATTGAAGAATTACCGTGTGCAATGTTCGCAAATGGCCCTGCGTGAATAAGTGTCGGAACACCTTCAAGGGTTTGCATTAACGTTGGCTCAATAGAGTCTTTCATTGTGACGGTCATCGCTCCGGCAACGCCGAAGTCATCCGCGGTTAGTGGCAAGCCTTGATGATTATAGGCGAGCACAACACGGCCAATGCGTTTACGTAAGTCTTGCAAGTCGTCAGCCAGTGCAAGAATTGCCATGAGCTCTGAAGCGGCTGAGATATCAAATCCGTCTTCGCGTTCAAAGCCATTAATTGTTTTGTTCGCTTCATTCTTGCCTACAGTGATCATGCGTAGTGCGCGGTCATTGTGGTCGAGTACACGTCGCCAAACGATTCTGCTTGGGTCAATATCCAAGGCTTTTAAGCCAGAACGCGCTTCAAATGCCTCTAAGCCTTCACGTTGTTCATGATACAAACGTGCATCAATCGCTGCAGACGCCAGGTTATGAGCGGCTGTTACGGCATGAATGTCGCCAGTTAGGTGCAGGTTCAATTGATCCATAGGAGCGACTTGAGAGTAGCCACCGCCAGCTGCGCCACCTTTAACGCCAAATACAGGGCCCATTGAAGGCTGACGAATACACGCCATCGCTGATTGGTTAATTTTGGCAAGACCTTGAGCGAGCCCAATGGTGGTCACTGTTTTGCCTTCACCAAGTGGTGTGGGTGTAATTGCCGTGACTACCACTAATTTACCATCTTGTTGGTTAGCGAGGCGTTCTAGTGCCGTTAGAGACACTTTAGATTTGAATTCGCCTAATGGCTGGTGTTCGTTGTGTTGCAGGCCAGCTTGCTTGGCAACCTCACTGATGTTTTTAAGGGGAGTAGAGCGACAAATATCAATATCAGACAGCATATTTGATCCTTATATCAGAACCGAAAGGTGGTACGTAAACGTTTGCGTGGCGATACTACTGCATAAATTTGCCAAGTAAAGGCAAACCACACGAATTATGTGCTGGAAGATAACAGATCTAAAGAGTCATTGCGCGAGATCAAATCTTAAACGGGCAAAATATTTGATTCGATTACCTTCGATTTGGATTGCATTGATGGTTGATACAAAAAGGGCTGCATATAGCAGCCCTTAAAGGATTCGTAATTCGACTTAGACGTCGTCTAAAAGATTAACGATCCCAGTATGTTTCTTCTAAGCTATCTTCGCGTTCTGGCAGTGCACGAGAAAGGCGAGGAGAGTGCTGAGTCAGTACTTCGTAGCTTACGCGGTTAGCGTACTTACAAATTTGAGACAGTGACGAGTACGTTAGACAAGCGTGTTCGTGCTTCTCAGAGTTTGGTACGTTCACGTGGTGGTAGCTGTTTGCTGCCATGTCGTGTAGTAGAGCAGATAACGCGCCATCGCCAGCACCGTTGGTGTTCTTAATCTCAAGTGGACCACCTAAGTAAGGGCCAATGTGAGAGTACACTTTCACTGGGTTTTGGCAGTCTTGTTTGCGCATTGCACGGCTGAACTCATACTTGTTGAATTCTGGGATGTTACCCGGCAATAGTGGCAGCGTTGTTTCACGCTTCGCTAGCTCGTCTGTGTAACCTGCCATGTAAAGGCCAATTGGACCTGCAGTACATAGTACTAGGTCAACCCACTCAAGCGCTTTGTTCGCTGCTAGTAATGGATCTTTCTCGCCTGTTAACGCTTCACCTTCGTCTTCGTTCATCGCAACGATGGTTACGTTTTCTTTCAGGTATTCTTGCCACCATTCAGCGTTACCTTCGATCACATACTTAGTGCCAAGCGTCAGTACAACAGGCACATTGTGCGCTTTCGCGTATTCAATCGCTTTTTGTACCGCTTTTGGCATCGGATCTTCAGGCTTGCCACGCATTAGGTATGAAGACACAACTAACGCAGATGCTTTCTCGAAAATCTTTTCAGGAATGCTTTCAGGAAGAAGTTGGTTCATGTGTCCTTCGTTGATCGCAAACGTACGCTCGCCATCTTCGGTGATCAGCGTGTAACAACGACCAATTGGACCATCAACAGTTTGTAGGTGGTTTAAGTTCATACGAGAGGAAGTGCGGCAAAGGTAACGGTAACCGAACGAGCCAACTTCAATTTTCTTAGACATAACGCCAAGCAGTACAGATTTGCTGTCTGCAAGTACGGAATAGTTGTGCAGTGTGTTACCGATAGTGTCGCCAGGGTATTGATGCGTGATCAAACCGCGCGCAACTAACTCTTCATACAACGAATCTGCTTTACTTTCTTCCAATACAAGCGAGTGACCTTTACTTAGCTCGTATTTTTCTAGGAACGCGCTGTCAACACGGGCTTCGATATCAACAATAGTTTGACCCACACCGACAATCGTTGCGCGGTGAAGCTTAGGTGTTTGTTGAATTTGGTTGACCAACGGATCACGTGCGTGAGTTGGAAAGTAGTGCTTAGATTTACGCTGTCCAGGAAACTTCATATGAAAAATACAGTGAAAAAATTTTGCCGCATGATATCACATTTTGTTTCTGTTTCTTTCATTTTTATTACATTTTGAATCACCTGCACAATGTCTGTACAGGTGATTCGACTAACTATCCGTTTGAAACTACTCGGTTGGTTGGACTAACGTCGCTGGATCAACGTAAGCCTCTGTACCCCATAGTGGAACAGTTGAAAGGCTGTGTTTGAAGCTGCCTTCTGTTTCTTTAGTGGTGTAAGACAAGTAAAGCAGTGATTGATTCTCTGCATCATAGATACGGCGAACCTTCATTGTCTTGAAGAAGATACTTTTCGATTTCTTGAATACCACTTCACCTGACTTGCTTTTATCGATCGTAGCAATCATTTCTGGTGTGATTTCGCCAGTTTGACGACAAGAGATAGAACTATCGCTTGGATCAGAAAGGCTAAGGTTCGCTTCGATGGATGCGATATGACAAGTCACACCTGCAATCTTATCGTCATCAAGAGAAGACATTTTGATGTCCTTCATTGTGAAGAAACCCAGAGAGACGTCGCCAACCTCGTTGTCCGAACAGCCAGCTAACATTGTGATGATACCTGCTGCTATTAAGGCTTTTTTCATAAGAAGTCCTTTTTATTTATATAGTTCTGTTTACTATAAGGATATTGAAAGCATGAATATGAGTGTAGAGCTTTTCGTTAAGTTCTTAAAGGATGTTGTTGGATAATGAAAAATACGAAGCATTTAAAGTACTTGTTGGCCTTGGTCATGCTCTGTATGCTCTCTGCTTGTAGCTCGGCACCTCAGCCGACCATATGTCTTCCAAATAACTGTGATATTTGGGGATACTAACCGTAGGTACTAAAAGAATGAATAACGAAATACCTGAAATTGCACATAATAAAAACCAATGGCTATTTAGCCAGCTCGATATTGCTTACCCCGCAAAAGAGAGCCTTCTCGGTTTAGATATCTATAAAAAACAACTTTCCCAAAAGACTTACCAACTTCTTCCGCAAGACCAAACTCCCACTCAAATTGACGAACTGCATAAAGTCGACTTCCATAAGCTGACCGTACTTTTCTCATTAAACCAAGCAAGTGCTTATCAAGATGAAGCTGAAAGGGCGAACATCTTGGAGTTCTTAAGCCAGATTATGTTATCGGATGAGCATGAGCTTTATGTCGGTACAAAAAACGGCGAAGTTGTCGCAAGCGCGGTAGTGACAGCAACGGATGAAGAGCTATTGATATCGGATGTTGTTAACCAAGACGATCAAAATATTGTCGGCTTTGCTAAACAGTTACATGATTTTTGGGCACAAGATCAAGTTTCTACCCATAAAGTATGGTTCGAGAACTAAAGATTCTTTGAGAAAGCGTTAATCTGAGTACAATACACCGTCTTTTAAAAAGGGTTCGGTATGTACAAGCTATTGATCTCAATCGCTGTATTGTGTGTTAGCGCTTTTTCTCCTGCGATTTATGCTAACGACTGGGATATCAAACAAATCCTAGTTTTGCACTCCTACGAACCTTCCTATCAATGGACCGCGGATTTCCAAAAGGGCATCGACAGCGCGTTTGAACACTCTCAATCTGAAGTAAAGCTCTCAATCGAGTACTTAGATACCAAGCGTATCCATAGCCCTGAATACTACGAGTCTCTTGCCAACTACTTACAAGCAAAATACGCTGGTTATGAATTTGATGGTGTAATTGCGACCGATGACAATGCCGCCAATTTCCTAGAATCGCTGAGCACATTGATTGATCGCTCTACACCCGTTGTTGCGGCGGGTATCAACGACATTAGCACTGACATGTATGCCGTGACCGATAGAGCAACCGTGCTTTACGAGAATGACCATATCGATATTAATATTGAACTGATTTCTCAGCTAAGACCAAACATCAAGAACTTATACTTTGTAAATGATTACAGTGTCACGTCTCAGCTAATTCGAAAAGAAGTGTACAAAGTGATGGCTGACTTTCCAAAGATCAATCTGGTCGAAGTCAGTAATCAAACGCTTGAGCAAGCGAGTCAGTTTTTACAAACCATCTCAGCTGATGATGCCGTGTTACTCAGTCACTACAACACTGAGCTGACTCAAGGTGTTTATCACTCTTATAAAGAAGTGGCCGAAACTTTATCAGCATCAAGCGCCGCGCCTGTGTTTGCGCTTTGGCAGTTTAATATCTTAGGTGATGTGTTTGGCGGTTATGTCAATCACTCACAGAGTATGGGTGAAGAGGCAGTTGATGCGTTAGATAAGTACATACCACTTAACTTCAATACTCCGCTAGTACCGGGTGACAATATTCGCTTTGTCTTCAACTACGCAGCTTTGGAAAAGTTTGGCATCAGTGAGAGTGCTCTTCCGGAAGAATCGGTTGTCGTTAATGAGCCTTCTTCTTTTATCCGCAAGAACTTTCAACTGTTAATCGGTTTGACCATGGTCATTGCCGGATTAAGCCTGATTATCCTGATGCAGTTTGTTACCTTGCGCCAGAAGAAAGAGTTGGCGAAGAAGAACAAGCGCATTCTCGCTCTGCAGAAGCAAACACTGAATGTTCAAAAAGACATGATTCATGTACTGGGTGAGGCGATTGAAACTCGCTCAGGAGAGACAGGGAACCATGTTAAGCGCGTTGCTAAACTGTCAGCACTGCTGGCGAAGCATAGTGGTTTGAGCCACAGAGAAGTCGAGATGATAGAGATCATCAGCCCAATGCACGATGTGGGTAAGATCTCGGTGCCGGAATCCATTCTCGACAAGCCAGGTAAGCTAACCGAACAAGAGTGGGAGGTGATGAAACTTCACACCACCGCAGGTTACAATTTATTGAAAAGTGGTGCCGGTGATATTACTAACCTTGCTGCAATTATTGCCAATGAGCACCATGAACGTTGGGATGGCGCTGGTTATCCGAATGGCAAAGTAGGTGAGGAGATTCACCTGTTTGCGCGTATTACTGCCGTCGCGGATGTGTTTGATGCGTTGCTCAGTGCACGTTGCTACAAAGAGCCCTGGTCATTAGAGATGGTTGTCGACTTGTTTGAGCGAGAGTGCGGTTATCAGTTTGATCCCCAGTTGACCAAGCTTCTGTTAGAACACTTACCTGAATTCGTCGCGATCCGCGATACTTACCCTGACAGTGGCACATTTGAGGCTTCAAGCTTAGATAATCTCACGACTAAAAAGAGCGAACCTAAAGCCATTGAAGAGTTGGCTGTTAATTAGATTTTGAAGTTACTTAACGCATGGTTTCTTTCAGCCTTGTAGAAATTAACCCGTGTAAATTTATATTTTTAACTGTTCATTTGCGGTTTTTGTAAACCAAGCAGTGTTTGGTGCTGCTCATTCCTCACCAATTCGGTGAAAACTGTTGCTTATCTTGAACCATAAGGTGATCTACTGCATATTTCGCGAAGAGAAATAAGCAAGTCTCGGTAAAGTGTTACCTTAATCATCCCGACTACTTTCATAACCCTATAGGATAAAGCTTGGATTCAATGGGAGTGAGTGAGCTATGCGGTTAGAACAGACTAAATGTGTAATTTTCGATTGTGACGGAACACTTATCGATAGCGAGAAGCTGTGTTGCCAAGCCTTGGTGAACGTATTTGCTGGCTTTGGGGCTGAGTTAAACGTGAACGACTGCTATGCACACTTTCAAGGCGGTAAGTTGGCCGACATCTTAATGGATACCCAACAGCGTTTAGGTCTTTCTATATCGATTGATACACTTGAGCCACTATATCGCACTGAACTTGAAGCCTTGTTCCAACGCCACTTGAAACCAATGGATGGCGCGATAGAGCTGATTGAGTTCCTCAAGGGTGAAGACATTGAGTTTTGTATTGCTTCTAATGCACCCAAATCTCGAGTTGAATCCTCATTAGCGATGACCGGCATGCTCGACGATTTTAAAGGCAAAGTGTTTTCGGCATTTGATGCAAACAGCTGGAAGCCTGAGCCTGACCTAATTATGTACACTGCAATGAACATGGGCTTTTTACCCAATGAGTGCATCTATGTGGATGATACTTTGAAGGGAATAGAGGCGGGCGTTCGAGCAGGCATACAATCATTCAGATTGCGCCCAAGCATTGATGAATCACTTGTAGATCCAGAAGCCGACTCAGCAGAGCTAGCGGCTCAGGATATCTACAGTTTGGAAGAAATTTCTGTTTGGATTAATGGCAAGCACTGCTCAAGTGGTGGTATACCGAACTCTGCAGCTTTGGTGGGTTAGCGCCTAATTGAAGGCTGACTACTTTACTAAATTGTTTGGTGTGGAAACCGCATGATGCGCAAGTAAACTTCTCTCCGCTTTCTGAAAGCAGATATTCGTCGTGTTGGCATAAAGGGCATGTGATGTCGTCGGTGTTTGGTACTTTTGTTTTATTCATTATGTGTCCACCTGCAGCAAGAGGGTAAGCGAAAATAAGACCCGTTTAAGTAGATTACTCCTAAGCTCGATTATTAGACAGTTTTGACACTTCTTAATCTCTCCTTTGCGACTTGCTTCATGGTAATGATAATCTCATCGTTAGTGACCATGATTTTTGTAATGTTATTAACGCCCTCCAATAAAAAAGGACTCATGCGAGTCCTTATTAGTTTGGTTTCTATTCACGTTAACTGTCAGCCACTTTAACCTTGGCTTTGAACGATATCACTTGAGCTTAAGTGCGATATCTAGACAAAGTTTGTGATAGCGAAACTGATGCTTCCGTTAGCTTAGATACGCCATTTGACGAGTTTTGAGCGACTTCTTTAATCACATCAGATTGACTACGGATATCGTTCAGCTCTGCTGCAATGGTGTTTGCTACGTTACTTTGCTCATCAGCCGATGTAGCGATTTGAATACTCATATCCATTAGCGCTTGAGCTGAATCAGCAATAGAGTTTACGTCGTCGCCGATGTTTGAAATCAACTGGCTGCTGGTTTGTGCTTGATCGACCGTTTGTTCGGTGATCTTCGCAATGTTTTGGCTCTCTTGTTGTAAGCGTTCAATCATTGCCTGGATTTCTACCGTCGCGGATTGAGTTCGGCTCGCAAGCGTTCGAACTTCATCAGCAACGACTGCGAAACCACGGCCTTGTTCACCTGCACGAGCCGCTTCAATGGCTGCGTTCAGTGCAAGTAGGTTTGTTTGCTCTGAAATAGCATTGATTGTGGTGATCACTTCGTTAATTTGGCTAGTGTTCACATTCAAGCTAGTTACCGAAGAAGAAGTTTGCTCAATCAAAGAAGACAGGGTAGTAATCTCTGAAATAGCTTGCTGAACCTTCGCGTGGCTGTCGTTGATCTGCTGTGCGTCTTGCTCTGTTTGCTCAGTTGAGCGAGCAGAGATATTAGACACTTCATTGGCAGATGCGGTCATCTGGTCCATAGCAGTAGCAACAGAGTCTAAAGAAGCGTTCTGGCTCATGATTTGTGTTTCGCTGCGTTTCATCTCTGTTTCGAAAGAGGCTGACGTTTCACTTAGCGTCGTGGCATTGTGGTTTACGTTGTTTACTAGTTCACTAAGCGTGTCCATCGAACGGTCAAGTGCACAGCCAATCGTACCAAACTCATCACGGCCAGGGTGGAAACCAAGGCGTGAAGTTAAATCACCATCGCCAATCTTTTGAGTCGTTGAATAAAGTACCCAAAGAGCGCCACCTAAGAAAGTTGCTACCCAGTAACAGAAAAGACCAAAAGGCACACACCATAAAAGACTGATTAACAAAGTGTACAGTGCTTGCTGCTTTTGGTTTTGTGTATCGTTATTTGAGACGGTAAGAGAATAGTAATTACCATCTTGTCCAATAGCCGTTGCGGTAACCGCGCCATTGTTCGAAATGATGGTCTCTTGAGGACGAGTTTGTTGGCTAACAGAACGAACAGAGGCAGCGGAATCTGACGCTGATAAAATACCTTTAAGTTGATACTCAACTTGTTGTTTTGCACTTGCGTCAATTTGTTCCATTTTGTTGACGTAGTTGAGTCCAGCTAGGCTCGCCACAGCGGCGAAAAAGATTAAGAAAATGACCCAAAACTTATCGTTGATAGACATTTTAATAAACAGTTTGTCTATCGTTCGAAATTGTACTTCTTTCATAAAAACTCCACGGTAAATCCTTTACCGTGGACTCTAAATAACCGACCTCAATAAAAATGTGACTTCAATCGACTAATTGTGAAAGTTAATGATAGTGATATGTCAATTATGAGATCTATATCAAGTAAATTAGTTCTGTATAGGTTTATTAGCCTAAAGAAGGCAGTAACCCTACTGATATAAGGATTTGAATCGCAATGATAAATACGCCAACACTACCCGCTAAAAATAGCGCTTTGCTTCCACCCAATACTTGGTAAGTCGCTTCTGTACCTTGAGGTTTTGCCGAGAAATCTGTGTAGCGAACTTTGTAAACCATTACGGTAGGTAGAAGAATCGCTAGTACTGAAAGTGCAATCGCAGCATAGCCCAGCGCCATGATGAAACCTTGTGGGTAAAACAGGGCGAAGCCCAATGGCGGTAAGAAGGTAATAACAGCGGTTTTAATGCGCTTTGCACTGCCTAGTTTTTTGCTGAGCGAGTCACCCATAAATTCGAATAGACCTAAGCTCACGCCAATAAATGAGGTAAGAAGTGCAAGGTCAGCGAACACACCAACAATCACGCTGAGATTTGATTGATGAACGGTTTGCGAAAGCGAAACTAAAAGCGCGCCCAAGCTTGTGTCTGACAACAGTTGTTCTTGGCTGACTACGCCCAAGGTGACGCTCTGCCAGAATACGTAGATAACCAGAGGTAACGCAGAACCAACAATCATTACCTTACGTAGAGAGCGAACGTCGCCATCTAGGTATCGAACGATCGATGGGATGCTACCGTGGAAACCAAAAGAGGTAAACACAACCGGGATAGCAGCGACAATCAAACCTTGTTGTAAAGGCATGCTCAATAGGTATTGAGAAGTAATGTTAGGCGCTAGGAAGCTCAATACTAGAACCATTGCAACCAACTTTAAGCCAAATAAAACTCGGTTAACTTTATCGACACTGTGTGTACCAATCGTCACAACGCCTGCAACCAACAAGGTAAACAGAAGAGTCGTGACTTGGCCATTGAGTTCAATGCCCGCGATATCCGAAATACGTTGGTTAAACTGAGCGCCACCGCCCGCGATGTATGCAGCACATAAAGCGTAAAATAGAAACATCACTGCGAAGCTCGCAATCCATTTTCCTTTCGTCCCTAAAATTGTGTGAGCTAAAGTGTGTAGGGTGGCATCAGATTCTGCGAATTGGTGAAGCTCTACCATTAACAGAGCAGTGAACGCCATTAAAGCCCACAAACCAAGCATTAAGAAAAGTGAAGTTGAAAAGCCAATACCTGCAGAAGCAAGTGGAAGAGCGAGCATGCCAGCACCAATCGTTGTGCCTGCAATGATCAAAGTACTACCAAAAACCTTTGATTTATTCATTGTATATAATTCTTTACGTTAGGGTGTGTTTTCATTGTAATTCTTCTAGCTTAAGCGCATAAACCCAAAGAATATCTCGATTTTGAAGTATTCTGATTGAGTTTAATTCCAAATGCAATATCTAATGTAATTAAAAATATCCACTGTAAATATTAATTTACGCGCATTTTAGGGTTAGGTGCTGAAAAGGGCGAAGCAAACGTTTGACCATGATCTGCTTCAAAATTTGTAGAGTAATTTGTTGTACTTGGTGTAAGGTGGCAGTACATATGTCGTTCGCGTATACCCCTTTAACGTAAACAAGCGTTAATGATCGCGAGTAGCTTCAAGCTATAAATATGGAATGGGTAGAGTAGAGTGCGTTCATCAAAGTGACATAATATAAGTCCAAGATGGTGCACTAGTTAACAGGACATCATGTCCACACCAAGGAATAGAGGGGGCACAATGAGTGACCAATCTTATAATGACGAAAGTCTTGAGTTGTTAGATGCTATGGAAATTGGCATTGATTTGTCTGACTATGAGCAGACAGTTAAACAATTAGCAGAAGAATTGTTCAAATCTTCTAACTAGGTTTTCCGTAGTTAAGATTTTAGAGTTCAATGTTCTCAAATGAGACAATTCTTAGACTGAGCAAATCTCATTCGCTCACACGTCATACCAAAACTATCCTCATTAAAGTTCGCGAAGATAAACGAGTACGTTTACCATGTTACTTAGTTCTCGATACTTTAATGAGGTTCAATGAACTTTCTCGCACACCTTCACATCGCTCAGCACTGTAACAGCAACTTAGCAGGTAACCTGTTAGGTGACTTCGTTAAAGGCGACCCAAATAAATTCTATTCAGACTCACTTTCTGATGGCATTCGACTTCATCGATTTGTCGATAGCTATACAGACCGACATGATGTGTCTCGCTCAGCAAAATCTCTCTTTTCAGACCAAACAAAGCGCTTTGCGCCTATTGCACTCGATGTATTCTGGGACCACTGCTTAGCTAATCATTGGGCTCAGTTCTCGACACAATCACTTGAGCATTTTTGCTCCGACAGCCATCAGCAGATCTTTGAACACCAAGAGCCACATTGGCCTGAGCACTTCATTACTGTTCACCGGAAAATGGCTGAGCAGAGGTGGTTAGAGAGCTATCAAGAGATGCCATCCATACAAATGGTATTGCAACGAATGGCCTTAAGACGGCCAAAGCTTGGTATGCTTAAATCTTGCTATGACGACCTCGAACGCCACTATGATACGTTGCAGTGTCACTTTAATGAGCTTTATCCGAGTGTTTTAGAAGAAGCAAACCAATTTAATGCGCTTCAATTGAAGAAAAATCAAAAGGAAAGGTAAACAGCGTAATGCAGGTTTGCTACAATCCGCGCCTATTTAATCTTTGAGCATCATACTATGTCTGAATCTACTAAATCTTTTAACCAACTAGGATTGTCTGAGCACCTTCTTGCTACGCTATCAGAGCTTAACTTTACGGCTCCAACCAGTGTTCAAGAACAAGCGATTCCATTGGTATTAGAAGGCAAAGACGTACTGGCTGGTGCTCAAACGGGTACGGGTAAAACGGCTGCGTTTGGTTTACCGATTATCCAAAGATTAATCGAAACCAAAGATAACGTGATTCCAAACCCTAAGTTAGTTCGTGCATTGGTATTAGTACCAACACGTGAATTGGCACAGCAGGTGTTTGACAACCTCACTAGCTACGCGAAGGGTACTGACATTAAAGTGGTTGTAGCGTACGGCGGTGTGAGCATGAAGGTTCAAACCGACAAATTACGTGGTGGCGCAGATATCTTAGTCGCGACACCTGGCCGCTTGATTGACCACATGTTCACTAAGAACATCATGTTAAGCCAAACAGAAGTGTTGGTATTGGATGAAGCTGACCGCATGTTGGACATGGGCTTCATGCCAGACATCAAACGCATTCTTTCGCGTATGAATGAAGTTCGCCAAACCTTGTTCTTCTCGGCAACGTTTGATACCAAAATCAAAGCGATTGCGTACCGCATGATGAAGTCGCCAAGTGAAATTCAAGTGACGCCGAAAAACAGCACAGCCGACACTGTGACTCAAATGGTTTATCCGGTTGATAAATCGCGTAAAAGCGAACTTCTGGCTTACTTGATTGGTTCAAAGAACTGGCAACAAGTGTTGGTATTCACTAAAACTAAGCAGGGTACGGATGCGCTAGTAAAAGAGCTTAAACTAGACGGCATTAAAGCGGCATCAATCAATGGTGATAAGAGCCAAGGTGCGCGCCAAAAAGCATTGGACGATTTCAAATCAGGCAAAGTTCGAGCGTTGATTGCAACGGATGTAGCAGCGCGTGGTATCGATATTCAGCAGCTGGAACAAGTTGTGAACTACGATATGCCATTTAAAGCGGAAGATTACGTTCACCGTATTGGTCGTACAGGTCGTGCTGGTAACAGCGGCCTTGCGATTTCATTGATGAGCCAAGACGAAGCTTACCTATTGGGTGACATTGAACGACTACTGGATACGCGCTTGCCTCAAGAGTGGTTAGACGGCTTTGAACCAAGCCTTGAAAAAGACCTTGCACCTGATCGCAGCGGCCGTAGCAAAAGTCGCTCGTCAGAAAAACGTAAGATGAAAGCGAAGCTTAAGATCCACCAAAACCGTGGCAAAGCACGTCGTTAATCAGCCAGATTAAAGATCTACAATATAAGATACTAAAAAGCGCCGTTACAGTTGATTCTGTAACGGCGCTTTTTTATATCAAGTAAATTAATTTATGGGCAGGGCAAACAAAAGTATCGGATTAATGATGTTCTTGATTGCACTTCCACACACAAGGTACTTCGTAAATCAGCTCTTCTAATGCAGTTGGATTAAGTACCCACTCATCCTCGATTCGAAACTTACTAACCATTTGTGAGTTGAAGAGTTGCCAATGCTTGAGTAGGGATTCTTCAGGTGAAGTTTTCATGTCACCTTCGTTCCATGTGCTTTCCATGAACGGGGTTAAACAGACCGCAGCGTTAGCGTAAATGATCATTTGCCATTTAACTTCGTAAATATTGATCAGATTGTCTGGATTAACGTCGTTATATTGTTTTGCTAGTTCATTAATTTCTTTCTCAACATCACCAACGTTGTCGATAAAATAATCAACCAAGTTGTCTTCTTGTCGAACAGAATCTGAAATTAGCTGCATTGGTCTGCGTGAATGAATCATGTTGGTGAAAAGACGCATACTAAATAAATAGATAGAGATGTTCGGTGCAATACCTTTTGGCAACTCTTGAACAATCTTACCGATGTAAGACTGAAAATAGTCATGTAAACAATCACTTATTGCATGCCATATCTTTTCTTTACTACCAAAGTGGTGGCGGATAAGGCTATGGGATACCCCAGCTTTTTCACTGATGTTTCGCAGTGATACACGGTCATAGCCACAGTCACAAAACATATCCGCTGCAACCGCCATAATTTGAAATCGAGTTTCTTCAGCGTCTTTCGCGCTTCTTCTACCTTGTTTCTTTTCAGTCATCTTCATTTCACACATTTACCTGATTACCACATTCTACACTGTTTTTACTGAAATAAAAAATACTGCACAGGTGGAAAGTAAAGCTTGTGGAATCTAAAATTTTCAATATACTGCCCACCTGTGTAATAAATCATAATAATTAAATGGAGAAGCATCATGCAATCCAAGTTGTCTATTCAAGCCAAGACCAGTAAGCAGATAGGCGTGGCGTTTGCCGCACTCTTACTCGCAGGCTCTTTGGCCGGATGTAATAAGGTTCAGTCAGAAGAAACCGTTCAAGTTGTTAAGCCAGTAAAGCTGTTTGAGATCCCTCAACAGACAGATATGGAGCTTGATAGTTTTATCGCAAAAGTGGATGCGACCGACCGTGCTGCGCTTTCTTTCAATGTGGGTGGAGATATTGAAACTTTCTCTGTTCGCATGGGACAAGAAGTGAAGAAAGGACAGGTACTCGCCGTGTTAGATGCGACGGATTACCGTATTGCCGTTGATGCAGCACAAGCAAAATTTGATCTGGCGAACAGCCAATATAAGCAAGCGTCTGAGTTGTACTCGAAGAAGCTTGTGAGCACGGATTACTACGACCAAGCCGTAAACACCTTTACTGCCGCTGAAGTTGAGTTGGACCAAGCGAAAACAAACCTTGGTTACACCACATTAGTGGCTCCATTCGATGGTGTGGTATCGATGGTGTTTGGTAAGCAATATCAATTGATCGCAGAAAAGCAGCCGGTACTTAACATTTTGAATCACAGCGAAATGGATGTGACTTTCTCTATTCCGGTATCAAAGCTTGAAGACCGTTCAATTCAAGACCTAACAAGCTCAAACATGTGGGTTGTGATGGATAGCCATCGCGGCATTCGTATCCCAACGCGCTTTAAAGAGATTTCAACTCAGCCAGACGAAGATACCAACAGCTATCAAGCGGTTGTGTCTATCGAAAAGCCTGAAGACATCAATCTGCTTTCTGGCATGACAGCGCAAGTGGAAGTTCAGAAAAACAAATCCGACTACGGTATCGGGATTGTTGATTCAGCTTGGTTAAGCAAAGAAGCAGACCACGGTGAACTGTGGCGCTACAACCCAGAGTCACAATTGATTTCTAAAGTACAAGTCACCCTTGATGAACAAGGCAAGGTGATTGATGGCCTTTCTTCTGGCGACCTAATCGTAGAAGCAGGTGTAGATGTGTTATCAGATGGACAGCAAGTAAAAGCTTGGTTACGTGAGGGCGGTATTTAATGAACCTTTCCAAATTATCAGTTGTGGTTGCATCTGCGTTATTACTTCAAGCTTGTAATAACGAAACAGACCACCGTGAACAGCCTTCACTTTTGGTTTCAACCTTTGAAGTTGGCGCACCACTTACTGATCAATTCAGAAGTTTTAACGGACAGGTGATGCCAGCAGAACTTACACCGTTGGCATTTAAGCTTTCTGGTGAGATTCAGCAAGTATTGGTTGAAGCGGGTGACAAAGTTGAAAAAGGTCAGCTACTGGCGACCCTAGACAACGCGACATACAAACAAGATCTAACAGACGCTCAATCTCAGTTTGAATTGGCGAGCAAGCAATTGTCTCGTGGTACAGAGATGTTTGGTAGCAAGATGTTGTCGCAATCGGAACACGACCAACTAACCGCTAACTACAAACTGGCATCGGCTAATTTGGCTGCGGCACAACGCAAACTGAGCTACACAGAGTTGTTAGCACCATTTTCAGGCACGGTTTCTACCGTTGATAAGCAGCGTTTTGAAAACACGACACCGGGCGAAACGCTCCTTAGTTTATATCAGAACGATAAGGTCTACGTACGAATCCAAGTATCTGATTCGATCTTAGCGTCGATCAGCCCTGACATGCGTTCAAGTAGCTACCGTCCTGAAGCGAGCTATGGTGGTCACTCTGGAGAATATCCTCTGACGTATCTAGAGCACACCAGTGAATTGCACCCACAATCTCGTACATACGAGTTTTGGATGCAGATGCAGCAACCTGAAAGTGAAATTCTGCCGGGTACGAGCGTTACGGTCAATGTCGACATGGCGAAAGCAGGCCTAAGTGATGTTCAAGGCTACCAGTTACCAATGACGACTCTGCAAGCCGGCGCTGAAGCGAACCAATTTTACGTGTGGAAAATGGAAGACGGCCAAGCATTCAAAAGCGAAGTGGAAGTCGACAAGATCAGCGGCCAAGGTGCACTAATCGCTCATGGTGTTGAGCAAGGTGAGCTACTCGTAAATTCGAATCTAAGAAAACTCCGTGACGGAATCCAATTGTCAGGAAAAGCAGAATGAACATCGCAGAATATTCAATAAAGAACAAAGTAATCAGCTGGCTGTTTCTAGTCATTTTGGCCATTGGCGGTGTGACGTCTTTTGGTAATCTATCCCGTTTAGAAGACCCAGCTTTTACCATTAAAGATGCAATGATTATTTCAACTTACCCTGGCGCTACGTCTATGGAAGTTGAAGAAGAACTGACTTACCCGCTTGAAAAAGAGATAAGACAGCTCCCTTACATCGATAAGATCACATCGACCTCATCGAATGGTATGTCTCAAATTATGGTCAGCATGAAGATGGACTACGGTCCAGACGAGCTACCACAAATCTGGGATGAAATGCGTCGTAAGATTAACGATCTACAGCCAACACTACCAAGTGGTGTGAATTCGGTTCAGATCATTGATGATTTTGGTGACGTATTCGGTGTGATGATCATGCTGACCGGTGACGGCTACGACTACGTTGAGCTGAAACAGTACGCAGATTACCTAACGCGTGAAATCGAACTGGTCGACGGTGTCGGTAAAGTAAGCATTGCCGGTGACCAACAAGAACAACTGTTTGTTGAGATGTCACTGGAACGCTTAGCGGCATTAAACCTAGATATGTCGACGGTTACGTCACTGTTAGCACAACAAAACAGTGTGGTATCGGCAGGCGAGGTGATGCTGAATGGTCAAAGCCTAACGATCAAGCCAAACGGCACATTAAGCACGGTTGAAGAGCTAGAAAACCTCATCATTCATGGTCGCGATACAGGTAACCTGATTCGCTTGAAAGACGTCGCTGAAGTGACTCGCGGTATTCAAGAAAAGCCGGGCAATGTATTAACGTACAACGGTAAACCAGCAATCAACCTAGGAATTGCGTTCTCTTCAGGCGTAAACGTGGTTGAGATTGGTAAAGCATTGGATGCGGAACTGGATCGCCTAGAAAGCATTAAACCAGCGGGTGTAGAGCTGAACTACTTCTACAACCAAGCGCAAGAAGTCGATAAATCAGTGGCTGACTTCTTAATCAGCCTAGTTGAAGCGGTAGCCATCGTTATCATTGTATTGTTGTTCGCAATGGGCTTACGCAGTGGTTTGATCATTGGCTTGGTTCTTCTACTGACGGTATTCGGTACCTTCATCTTGATGGACTACAACGATGTCGAACTGCACCGTATCTCGCTGGGTGCACTGATTATCGCACTGGGTATGCTGGTGGATAATGCGATTGTTGTCGTTGAAGGTATTCTGGTTGGCTTGAAGAAAGGTAAGACCAAACTTCAAGCAGCAAAAGATATCGTGACACAAACACAATGGCCACTATTGGGTGCGACCATTATCGCTATCACAGCCTTTGCGCCGATCGGTTTGTCGAAAGACGCATCAGGCGAGTTCATGGGCTCACTGTTCTGGGTACTGTGTTTCTCATTGTTCTTAAGCTGGGTTACGGCACTTACACTGACTCCGTTCCTTGCAGAAATGATGCTGAAAGAAGAAGACAAGGTTGATGCGAACGAAGACCCATACAAAGGCATTCTGTTCGTTGTATTCGGCGCGTCTCTGAAATTTGCATTGCGCTTCAGATGGTTAACAGTAGTGAGCATGATTGCTCTGCTAGCGGCATCAATTGTTGGTTTTGGTATGGTGAAGCAACAGTTCTTCCCGCCATCAAACACACCAATGTTCTACGTCGACATGTGGATGCCAGAAGGCACCGATGTTCGTGAAACCATTAAGCAGACTGAAAAAGTTGAAAGCTATATTCGTCAACAAGACGACGTGGAGTTTGTAACCACAACGGTTGGGCAGGGCATGCAACGTTTCGCACTGACATACCAACCAGAAAAGAGCTACGAAGCGTATGCCCAGTTACAAGTAAGAACGACTGACCGTGACACTATGTTTAAGGCTCTAGCGGCGTTAGACAAAGACTTAGCAAACGAATTTGAACAACCAACGTTCCAGTTCAAGTTGATTGAGTTTGGCCCGTCACCGGCTTCAAAAATTGAAGCGCGTATTATCGGTGCCGATCCACAAGTACTGCGTAACATTGCGGTTGAAGTCGAAGACATCTTGCTTGCTGACCCAGGCTCTCGAAATGTGCGTCACGACTGGCGTGAACGGACTAAAGAACTTGTACCGCTGTTCAACGAATCTAAGGCTCGTCGCCTAGGCATTTCAAAAACTGACTTGTCTGAGACGTTACAGATGGCGTTTGGTGGTTACAACATCGGCCTACTGCGTGATGGTACTCATATGTTACCTATCGTGGCGCGTTTACCGGAAGAAGAGCGTTTTGATTTCGAATCGCTAAACAATGTGAAAATTTGGAGCCCATCGCTACAAACTTACATCCCAGTTGAGCAAGTGATTGATGGCGTAGAGCTTCAATGGTCTGAGCCACTGATTCAGCGTCGCGACAGAAAACGTACGCTAACGGTATTGGCTGACCACGATGTTCTTGGTGATGAAACGCCAGCGAGTCTGTTTGCTCGTGTTAAACCAAAGGTAGAAGCTTTAGATTTACCAGAAGGCTACAGCATTAGCTGGGGCGGTGAGTACGAAAGCTCTAAAGATGCGCAAGAATCTCTGTTTGGCTCACTGCCAATGGGTTACTTGCTGATGTTTATCATCACGATGCTTCTGTTTAATTCGGTTCGTAAGCCTCTTGTTATTTGGTTTACGGTTCCACTCTCCATCATTGGTGTTTCAATTGGTTTGTTAGGTACCAATATGCCATTCAGCTTCACGGCGTTCCTAGGCTTGTTGAGTCTAAGCGGCATGATTTTGAAGAACGGCATCGTATTGCTTGACCAGATCAACAGTGAGCTATCAACAGGTAAAGACCCATACTTAGCGGTTGTCGACAGTGCGATTAGTCGTGTACGACCGGTATCTATGGCAGCACTAACGACTATCTTGGGTATGATTCCTTTGGTATTCGATGCATTTTTCGGTTCGATGGCGATTACCATCATGGCAGGCTTAGGCTTTGCTACAGTACTAACGCTAATAGTAGTACCAGTGATGTTCGCTATTCTATATAGAATCAAACCGTCCACTGCGGGTTATTAGGGATTGATATAAAACAGATTCTTTTAAGCCAGCCCAGTCATTTTGACTGGGCTTTTTTATGCGCGTAATTTGGCACAACACTGATTTAAGTGAACATCTTTATGCAGAGAAAACGATGTGAAGACCGCTACACGAACAAAGCACTTCGTTAACAAAGGAGTGTGTTAAGGGACAGGTATTAAAAAAGCCGCTAACAAGTAGTCAGCGGCTTTAAGAAGAGTAGGGGCGGTTTTAAATTGCTAAACGGATATCTAATTCAATCGGCTTAGGCATCGCTAGGTGGTAGCCTTGGTACATGTCGAAACCCAAGCTTTGCATTGCCGCGAGTTGATGCTCTGTTTCTATGCCTTCGATGACAGTTTTCGCGCCGATTTGCTTCGCGAGATCTAGAACTAATTCCATTTCTCGTGTGTCACCTTGCTCAAAATCTAACATCACTGAGCGATCGATCTTAATGATATGAGGATTAATGTGGCGAACACGTTGTTCTGTTGATGCTTGCGTTCCGAAATCATCGACCGCGATCTGAAAACCATTCTCCGCAAGAGAGAGGGCTGCATCTTTCAAGCGCTCTTCACTTTCGGCATTCAGCTCTACCAATTCCATCACGATCTGCTCACATGAAAGGTTCAGCTCATGAAGACGTTTTGCCAGAAGGCTATCACTGACTTTTTCTGCAGCAAATAACTCACCAACGTTTGGAAGAACGTTCAAGAATAGGTGCAAATGACGGATAGTTGACTGTGCGAAGTTACGAATGTGGATAGCGCGACTGAGTCTCTCTACATTGATCTTATCTGTGCATGAGGTGTCATCGGAATGGAAGAAGTGATCAGGACGAACAATATCCCCTTTGCTATTCGAAATACGCACCAAAGCCTCTACGCCTATCTGAGTCATTGAGTCGTCAAATATAGGTTGATAGACACTTCTCAGTGTTAGATCTTGATATCTCGCAATAAACTGCATATCGGCATCCACAGATATACAGCTAATAAATTCACTTCTGTCTGATAAAATCATAGTCGCTAATAAAGGTGTTTATTCAATGACGAAAATATACGTCATGGCTGTCACAATATTGACAGGTGTTAGTAAATTGTCAATTAATAAAAACTCATTTGCAGGGTCAATATTTAAATAAATATAATTAACGAAAAATCAGCATGATAAATGATATTAACCATTAATTTAACTTATCATTCACTAGCTTTGATAGTTGCTGTGAATTTAATGGCTGAGTAACGCTTTACATATCAATCCCAACCAATATAAAGCTAGACCAGCGATACACCAGCGAAAAGTAGGGTTAAAGGCTTAGATTATGGGTGAATGTCAAAGTTAGAAAATAAAGATACTTAACTGGTTACATAGAAGTGATATCTATCTCTCAAAATCGATAGCATCGGAAGAACCGTTATTAATAATTCGATTAGAACGTTCGAATAATTAATGAGCAATGATTGAGTGTCTTTTATAAAATATTGGGATGAAGGTCTAACAATTTGCTTTCAATATTGATTGAAAAAGTTGACCCGTATTATCCCTACCATTGAAGTACGGCATAAAGTTGCAGGTATTTACGAACCAATTGTTGATTCCCTGACCGTTTTAGTGGGTGACCAAATTTAATAAAGCACGGACTGATCCTAAAGTTATTATTTAAATCGGCCGCGAATTGAGAATCACTCTCTCTTAACGTGATGCCTTGTTGGCTGTATTCGGTTATCTCGTCTGGGAGTTCTCCCATCCACCAGTGCAACAACTCACCACTGTTCTTACTTCGGCTTATCCAATGGTCAGAAACAATGATCAAAACGTCATTGGGTTGAATGGCGAATCCGTACTCTTGCTGCCAGTTATGAATATCTAGCATCAACTTTTTACGACACGTTTTTCCCGCGCTCACCATATGATGGCTAATCATCCAAACCGTGCCGATTTCAGAAGAGATTCGGAAGTGGCGGGGCGTTTCTCGAGAGGAGAGCATTTCTAATGGGCTGATGTTACTTGCATGATTAAAGCTTACGAAGGTGTGTTCCATTCGTCGGGCGAAGGCTTTACCGATGTGATGCTCACTGATCCCTTGGTTGTGCACCGTAGGATAATGACGCTCACAGAGTTTTAGACAATCGTCTTGAAACTGATTGACGCTTTTAATCACGAGATCTAATAACAATGAAGTCCCTTATACACAGTTACTATCTTATTGATGGGCAATAGTACGGTAATTAATGTGTCATTACCTATTGCCAAAGTGCGAGTTCTTGATCCCTCTATCAAAATTAGCGATTGCGGAGCGATTTTATGGATAGCACTGGCACTTCGCTGGTCTGTATTCTAAATTATGAGGAATTCTAATCAGTTAGAAAGACTATCTTTAGCAGCAAAGTTACCAGTGAGTTAGCTAGATTATAGTTTAGTCAGCTGTTCACGATGGATTTATTTACTCTTTACTTGGAAACATTCATGACCATTCAACTAGATTCGAAGCAAAAGTCTGAGCTTACCCATACTCTTCAAAAATACCTGCAAGATGAACTCGATGTGGAGCTCGGCCAGTTCGACACGGAATTCTTGGTCGACTTCATAAGTAAAAAGTTTGGTGCGGTTTACTACAACAAAGGGATAGAAGACGCCCAAAAAGTCATGGAACGTAAAATGTTAGATATCTCAGACGAGCTTTACGAGATCGAACAAATCGTTGAAATCTAACGTTTAGCCCAAACTTGTTCAAATAATTTGAATAACTCGTTTAATTTGAAATGATGTTACCAATGTAAAGCTTGGTAAATAATATGTTACACAAACTTGGTGTAGGGTACGCTTTTCGAAACTACACTACTCGTTAACATTCGGAAGAGATGCATGGACAACAACGTTAGAAATTACAACCCTTTAGCAAGAGCGATGCATTGGATTTCAGCTCTCGCGGTATTTGGCTTATTTGGTGTAGGCCTGTGGATGGTTGATCTTTCATACTACAGCGAGTGGTACAAAACAGCGCCAGACTACCACCGTTCGGTAGGCATTCTTTTGGCTGCTGTTACCGTTATCCGCTTGGTTTGGAAATTAGTTACCGCGTCACCTAAAGTCGAAGGTAAAAACTATGAAGTTGCAGCAGCGAAGATCGCTCACGGCTTCATGTACATCAACTTAGCGGTTTTATTTATTTCAGGTTATTTGATTTCGACATCAGATGGCCGCGGGATAGAGGTATTCAATTGGTTCACTGTACCAAGTATGGGCGAACTGTTTGCAAACCAATCTGATCTCGCAGGTACGGTTCACTACTATGCTGCATGGGTACTGATCATTATGGCATCAGTGCACGCCTTAGCGGCGATAAAACACCACGTTATCGACAAAGACGATACGCTACGAAAAATGATAGGAGCTTCAAAATGAAAAAGTCAATTATCGCTACAGGATTAGCATTTGCTATGGCAATGCCTTTCGCTGCGAACGCCGCTGATTACGTGATTGATACAAAAGGTGCGCATGCTTCAGTTAACTTTAAAGTTAGCCACCTAGGTTACAGCTTTATCCAAGGCCGTTTTAACACATTCTCAGGTGATTTCTCATTTGATGAAAGCAACGTTGAAGCATCAAAAGTAAACGTAACTATTGATACAACAAGCCTTGATTCAAACCACGCAGAACGTGACAAGCACATCCGTAGCTCTGACTTCATTGATGCAGGTAAATTCTCTGACGCTACTTTCAACAGCACAAAAGTGGTTGATAAAGGCGACGGCAAACTTGAAGTAATGGGTGACCTTAAACTTCACGGCGTAACTAAGCCTATCGTTATCGAAGCTGAATTCATCGGTGCTGGTCAAGACCCATGGGGCGGTGAGCGTGCTGGTTTCGTTGGTACAACTCGTCTAGAACTTGCTGACTTCAACATTCCAGTAATGGGCGCTTCAAGCTACGTAGATATGGATCTACACGTTGAAGGTGTAAAGAAGTAATCTAGCTATTGATGATTGCTGGCTGGTATCAATCTTTTATGTAACACCAAAAGTTGAATCGATACCTGATACCTAGAAAGCAAAAGCAACAGTTAGAAAAAGAGAAAGGCGCAAAGTATTCACTTTGCGCCTTTTTATTATGGTAAATGGTAACGCGTTTCGATCTGTTTTGTGTCAAACCTTTAGTTGCGCTTTAAGCCACCATTTACTTTTAGCCAGTCAACGTTGCCATGACTGATTTTCGAGGCGAACAACTAATCCCTAATTGTTCAACCTTGTCCTAGTTAGCTAACCACTTCCTAGTAAAACAGTCGTTAGCTAAACGCTTCCTAGTTAAACCGTTGTAAGTTAAACCCTTAGCCAGTTAAGCCGTTTCTAGTTCTGCTTTTGGTACTACGTTTAGGCGGTCACCGTAGATTGGGCGAAGTGCTTGCATCACCTCAGTACGAGTAAGAACACCTACCATTACGCCGTTTTCCAATACTGGAAGCATATGTGGCTGGCTCACTTTCATCGCTTTTGCACGCTCTTCTAGAGAAAGAGAAGTCAGGCGAGTTGCGAAGCCCATGCTTGTAGTAGGGTACAGTTGTTCTTTGTCGATACATAGGAACTCAGCTACATCAACCAGCTTGTCGTTTGCATCGATTGCCACAACGTCACGGCTCATTAGGTCTACGACTTTTTGGCCTTTAGTTGGGATGTAGTCTTGGCACCAAAGGTCAACCATTACGTCGTGAACAGAGAAGATACCAACAAGACGACCTTCAACATCGCAAACAGGAGCGCTAACAAGTTGAGCGTCTAAAAGTGAATCAATTGCCACTGATGTAGGCATTTCTACGCTTAGTGTAATTGGTTGAGTGTTCATGATTTGCTTGATAGTCGTTGCTGTGTTCATAGTGATTTCCTTAACTGACGTAATTTCTGTTGTTTGTGTAATTGCAGTAATTTTTGCTGCTTTAAGTTGTGGGCGGCGGTAGATGCTCCAATTGGCTAAGCCGACCAATACCGAACCACCTACAATGTTGCCGATTGTTACTGGCACCAAGTTTGCGGTGACAAATTTCATTATGTTTAGGTCTGCGTACTGGGCTGGTGTTGCGCCAATTTGCATCCAAAAACTTTCTGGTGCGAATGCTTGAATCGTGATGCCTAGTGGAACCATGAACATATTCGCCACACAGTGTTCAAAGCCTGAGCTAACGAACATCGCCACGGGTAATACAGTCATCATGGCTTTGGTCATCGCATTAGCAGAGCTGAACGTTAACCAAATGGCTAAACACACCAATAAGTTACAAAGCACACCCAAAGCAAAAGCTTGAACAGGGCTGTGGTGTAGCTTGTGTTGAGCAATATTCAGAGCATTTAAGCCCCATTGCCCACCATCCAATTGATACAAGCCAGCTGCGCTTACTAGAGCCAAAAGGAACATGGCACCGATAAAGTTACCGACATAGACCTTGCCCCAAATAGACAGCATCTTAGTGAAGGTAATCTGCTTGTTAGCCCATGAGATGCTTGATAACACTGAGCTGGTAAACAGCTCGCCACCGCAAATCACAATCAGGATTAAACCCATACTGAATGCAAGACCGCCAGCTAAGCGACTCAATCCCCATCCAGCATCAGCGCTGCCCGTGGTTACCGTGATGTAGAATAAAAAAGCAAGCCCGATGAATGCGCCAGCCATGATTGCCAAACTCAATGTCATGCTGCTGGTTTTATTTGCTTTGCTTAATGCAAACTTCTCTGCTTCCGCCATCATTTCTGTTGGTGAGAACAGTTGATGATTTTCAGAAGTGCTGGTTGCCATATCCCCCCCTTGAACAATCCGTCATGTGTAATTCCTAGTGTTAATGACTTGGTTAATCCGTAATGGTTAATCAGTAATGTTTTGCAGGGCTCGTTGTGTCCTGCCATTCCAGATTAGGGGGTAGCGAGGTAGAGGTAAAATTGATAATTTTTAAAAACCACATCAAATTTATTGATATAGCTTGGGTTACGAGTAGAATGAAATCGATTGCTCATCGGCTTGATAAAAAACGAGCATCAGGACACAAATAATTAAAAGCATTAAGGATGAATTTTGCGTTATTCATTAAAGCAACTCGCGGTATTTGATGCAGTGGCAGATTCCGGGAGTGTTAGTATTGCGGCAGACAAGTTGGCGTTGACTCAATCAGCGACAAGTATGTCTCTTGCACAGTTGGAAAAAATGCTCGGCAGGCCTTTATTTGAAAGGCAGGGCAAGCAAATGGCTCTTACTCATTGGGGCATGTGGCTAAGGCCAAAAGCGAAGCGTTTACTGCAAGACGCACAGCAAATAGAAATGGGTTTCTATGAGCAGCATTTACTGAGCGGAGAGCTCAAATTAGGTGCGAGCCAAACCCCCGCTGAACACTTGGTTCCAGACCTCATCAGTATTATTGATAACGACTTTCCAGAGATGAGAATCTCGCTCGGTGTACAAAGTACCGACGCCGTTATCGATGGCGTATTAGATTACAAATATGACTTGGGTGTTATCGAAGGCCGTTGTGACGACAGCCGAGTTCACCAAGAAGTGTGGTGTACGGACCATTTAACGGTAGTTGCATCCGCTCATCACCCGTTTGCGAAGCGTGAAAGAGTGAGTTTGGCGCAACTAGAGCAAGCGAAGTGGGTATTACGCGAACACGGTTCGGGTACTCGCAAAGTTTTTGATAGCTCTATTCATCATTTAATTGGTGATCTTGATGTTTGGCGAGAGTATGAACACGTTCCTGTTTTAAGAAGTTTGGTAGCAAACGGCCCATATTTAACGTGTTTACCTTATCTAGACGTCGAGCAGTTTGTTGAATCAGGTCAACTCGTTACCTTGAATGTTCCAGAGCTTGAGATGGAACGTACGCTTTCATTCATTTGGCGTGCCGACATGGCAGAAAACCCACTTGCTGAATGCATTAAGCGTGAAGGCAAGCGTATGATGAAAGGCAAACCGTCAGTTCTATAGCGGTAATTTGATAAAAGGCTAGGGGCTGTTGACCTTTCGTGGTTAAGTTTTGTTCGAGGTAAAATCGTTTTAGACGCGGCGAAGAGTATGTAGCCTAGTCATTCTAAGCAAATATTCTTCAACAAAGTATAAAGCGATTTTAACCGAACCCTTCGGGCAGCCCTTGTGGTTCATTTCTACTGCGTTATCGCCTTTTCATGTAGGCTAGCTACACGTCAAAGCCTCTGTCTTGTATAAATTTCCCACAAAGGCTGCAAAATCAAGCTCGAAAGGTTAACAGCCCCTTATAACCAAATGTGTTGAATAAGCGATGTCGGTCTCTATCTAGTGATAAATGCACATTCGTGTACATTATTAATGTGATCACGATCGGCTAAAAGAAGGCGTTCTTACCATAGTATGCTTACTTGATTTTAAGTGAGGCTAAATCCGGTTGCGTTCAATTACGTAATTAGGCTTTAGAAATAGTATGAGTACATTAGTCGCGATTTCATTAACAACAGGTATTTTGTCAGGTCTTTGGGGATGGATAGCTATCTCTTTCGGCTTATTGTCATGGGCAGGTTTCTTAGGTTGCACCAGTTACTTTGCTTCGCCAACAGGCGGCGTAAAAGGATTGGCAGGTAGCTTACTAACCAACATGACAGGCGTATTCTGGGCAATGGTGATTATCGAAAGCTCAACCTTCGCAGGGTTAGAGATTTTAGGCTATGTGATTACTGCTATTGTCGCTTTCTTTATGTGTATCCAAGCAAAACAAGCGTGGCTAGGTTATATCCCAGGCACCTTCATTGGTTGCTGTGCAACGTTTGCCGCAGGTGGCGATTGGCAACTTGTAGTACCATCTTTACTGCTTGGTGGTGTATTTGGATACTTAATGAAAGCAACTGGGCTATGGCTTCACGAGAAATCGACCCAATCTTCGGAAGTTGTTGAACAACACGCTAAACAAGCAAAGGCTTGATGTATACATTAAGCAAACGATAGTTTAGTCACTGTGAACTCTTGCAAGATAACCCCCAATTAATTTGTATATCGATTTATACAGGCACACCACTTGGTGTGCCTTTTTTGGTTTTGGTTACTCTAAAAGTACGATGATCTTAATTGCAGAAGAACTTATAGCGTCTATCAGAAAAGCTAAAGGCTTAGGTATTCCCGTTTGCCATGGTGATAACACGTTTTAGCGTCCATCTTAGTAGCAATGGAATGCATTCTTGTCCTTGGTTTTCACAGTGCGAGACGATAGCCAGTGCAAGGTCAGGCTTAGCGTGTTTCTTCAATACCTTAGCGACGACTTTCTTAGGAGGGATAGGGTGGTCGTACGGGATCTTAACCATGTCCCTGAAAAAGTTCTCGAATCCATTCATGTATAAGTAATGTTCGATGTCTTTGTCCGGTAACTCAGTTAAGCGATGACGTTCTTGGTCGTTACCAAGTTTTGAGAGTACCGTTGCGGCGTATTTTTTACCTGCCGCGTCGCCGTCAGTCACCACATGCCAATCAATGCCAAACTCTTGCGCGACCTTAATCAGTGCTTTGAGGCCTGATTGAGCAAACTCTATAATTTGCACACCTTCCGCCGCAAGGTTGTAGCCACATTGGTTGGCTAACTCATTAAACAACCATACTTCTGTTTCGCCCTCTACTAATAGCCAGCAACGTGCAAACAGTGCACCTGAACGGTGGAAGCGAATATGAAAACCAATTCGTCTTAGCTCATCTTTACTGAAGTGGTTCATGTTGAGTTGATTAGCGATGGTTTTGTCGGACTGACGTACCAATCGGCGAATCGATTGAAGAGGCACAGCTGCGAGTAGATCGCCACTGTTGGTGGTGAGGATTTTCTGCATTGGCAGTTTTTGCATCAAACTCCAAGCCCTTGCCAAGTGGGTTGGATGCAATCGACCTTCGGGATCTTCAAGGATCAAAAGAGGGCGCGCACATCGTCTTAAGTCATTTGGCCCTTTAGCCTGTAGATAAGCGTTCAGTAACCCCATGAATAATAAACGAGTTTGTTTGTTCTTCGTTTCTTCGACAAGCTGATGAATGCTCTGATCATTAGCACCTGCAGAATAGAGTAAGCCATCGCGCTGCTTTCTAGGATTACGACGAGAATTACTCTTGAAAGAAAAGTAGTGTTCAATCAGGCTTTGCATTGATTCTAAACTGCTGCGCATCTCGCCTTTGTTTACGTGGCCAGGAATCGCCATTAAACGTCGGCAGGTGTTATCAATGCGTTTCTCTATTCGAGCCTGACGAGCGTTTCCATTTCCATTTCCATTAGAAGCGTGCCCATTACCGTTGCTGTTGCTGCTGCTGTTATTGCTATTGGCATTGGTATTATTAGCGCCATTCCCACCATTACCATTTGTTCCATTGCCGTTTGCATTACCATGGATATGGCCATTATGGTTCAATGATTTGCCATTGAATGGGCGATCGAAGTGTCTTGCATCTCGTAAGCGAATCACGGGGTGCAAGGTCATTAATTCTTGAGCGAGCTTTTCAGAATGGTGAAGCTTGAGCGGATTACCGTCCAAACCTAAAAATGCGTAGTGAGTGGTAGTTTCATACTGTTCTAATGTGGCGCTGATTCGGTAATAAATACGATAGACCCCGAACTCGTCCTGAACCCAAATCGGTTTGAGTTTACGATAACGACCGGCGTTGAGTTCGCTCTTGTCGTTGGCCTTTAATGCGAGAACAATTTGAAGATGTTGAGACTGTGGGTGTGAAACAGAGTAATCGACATGAAAATCGGTCATTTCAAAGTGATATGGCACACCGTCTGAAGGAAGGACGACGGAAAGGGCATCTAATAAGGAAGACTTACCCCAAGTATTTTCACCAATAAGCGTGGTTAGCTCGTCAAACGCGAGTGACATGCGCTTGATACCTCGAAAGCCAGAAATCTCGATTCTTTCTAGTTGCATAGGCTTACTCCTAACGGAAGGCTCTGCTAATTGTTTGAAACCTAACAGATATCTTTAATCATAATCGAAAATTAGCAATTCGGTATGCTCATTGGTCACAAAACCCATTGATTATTTATACGGCGCAAAATGAGATTTTTGATCTATCTCGAGTATTTTTTTGCAGTGCAGTTTCATAAAATTCACGATTCTGTCATGATTCTCGACCTAGTATGAAGGGACAAAGAGAGAAGAAAATATGACTAAAAAGAATAAGCCGACAAAAATAGTGTTGGCACACATCAACGACACCCACTCATACTTCGAACCAACCTCATTACAGCTATCACTTAAAATGAACAACCACATCATTGAACCTTATGTCAGTGCTGGTGGCTTTGCTCGAATTTCAACGCGCTTTAAACAAATAGAACAAGATGCCCAACGACAAAAGGTTGGAACCCTGTTCCTGCATGCTGGGGACTGCTTTCAAGGCACCTTGTACTTTTCTCTGTTCAAGGGGAAAGCCAACGCCGATCTTTTGAATGCGCTCAATATTGATGCCATGACACTTGGTAATCATGAGCTAGATATGGGTAATGAGCCCGTCGCGATTTTCGCGAAAAGAATCAAATTCCCACTGTTGGCCGGTAACTGGAATCTATCGAATGAGGATATCAATAAAACTCATACCTTAGCGGACAACGACATTGTTAAGCCTTACCTGACGGAAACAAGAAGTGCTTCTTATATAACGAAAGAGTTTGATGGCGAGAAGGTTGCCATTTTCGGCTTAAGCATCGACAAAATGGCAGGTATTGCTAACCCAGATATTGATACACCATTTGAAAACGCATTAGAAACGGCAAAAGCAACGATCGAACAAATTCACCAGGCTGGTATTAACAAGATAGTGCTGCTTAGTCACCTTGGTTATGAAGCAGATTTAGAGCTAGCTGCGAATGTGCAAGGCATCGGTGTGATTGTTGGTGGTCATAGTCACCGATTGCAAGGTGATTTCTCGGATATCGGCTTAGTAAAAGACGATGACTACGGCGTAAAAATTGGCGACACCTATGTTGTGCAAGCCGGTTTCCACGCAATGAGCCTAGGCCACTGTGAAATCGAGTTCGATGCTCAAGGTAAAGTGACGCACTTTAATGGCAAGAACGAACTGTTATTAGGTCGTCGACTCTTTATAGACGCGAAACTGAGTGAAGTCGGGCAAGGCGACGCACATGAGATGGCGTGTGAGTTTTTGAACAATCACCAGAACATCGCAGTGTGTAAGAAAGATCCTGAACTACAGAGTATTTTGACGGATAAGTATCAGCCTAGAGTTCGTAAGCTTCAGCAGCAAGTCATTGCTCATGCTGACAGTAAACTTCGCCATGTACGTATCCCTGATGAACAAGGGCCAAGTCAACTTGCGCCATTGGTGGCTCAGTCATTCCATTACTTGATGAACAAGAAAGGTCATCAGGTAGATTTTGCTATCCACAATTCTGGCGGTGTAAGAAATTCACTGAATAGCGGTGATGTTTCGGTTGCCGATATTGCCGGAAAACTACTACCGTTTGCCGTACCTATTGGTGTGTATGAAGTCAGAGGTGAAACGATCGCAGGCATGTTGGAAGGTGCTATCAATAACGCATTGGATAATGGTGTGGTTGGTACAGGGTCGGGCAGCTTCCCTTACACACACAACCTAAGGTTCTGTTACCACAAAGAAGCACCTCTAGGGCACAGAATTCATCACCTTGAAATCCACTCTGAAGAGGGTGGTTGGCAGGAAGTTTCGCGCGAACGTATTTATCGCGGCGCATCGTCGGCCTATACAATGAAAGGGAAAGAAGGTTATAACGCAGTCTTGGATATGATCGGAGATGGCATCGTCACAACCGACTCAATGGCAGACTGTTTCATTGCGTTTTTACAAGAGCACCCTGAATCACTTCAACACAACGAACCGTTGAATTGCATGGAGTGTTTTAGGTAATCGCATCTAATATTTTCGCTTAGTATCATTACTTTGAGTGATTTATAAAATTGGCACTGTTTATGCTTTATTTCCGGGGTAACTTCCTGTGGAGGCAAAGCATGGATAGGAAAGATTGGTTAGACGCGGCTGCCGTTGTTGGTTGGGTGTCTGTTTGGTCTGCATTAGTGTACTTAGTACCAACAGCAGGTTTATAACAACAGGTTTATAACACATGCGGTTTGAGATGCACTTTCTGGAAAGGTGCACACAAAAGGTACTCGTGAGCAGTTTGATTGAATAACGGGAATAGGGCAAAACCTGTTCATCGTATTCTTGGAATCAATGCGAGTGTCGTTTTGACAAGCCGATAGAAATAAATAAGGAGCGTTTTGCTCCTTTTTTATTTATTTCTGAAAATTTATCTAGACGAAACAAAGTTAGGGGAATATTATCCACGCGTTTGGGGAGTAGTTAGCGCAAGTTTACATATCGTCATCTCGTTAGGCCAAGTGTCTATCCGGTATGTAAAGGTGAAATCCCATATTTCACTTCAACGAGACCAACGCAATCACAGTCAAGATCCGTAATGGAGCTTGATATGCTTTGTTTGCGGAAGGTCTTTGTACAGTTCTTCCGCCCGGAGGAATAATGAACTCAACTCAATCTCTATTATCTACAAATAGTGAATCCTTTTTTTCATCGCCGATCATGACGACTTATGCGGGCTTTTTCCTGCTGACGGTGATTCTTGTCTCTATTGATATCTATCAGACTCGTGGTGGCAACGTCACTATCAAGAAAGCGGCAATCTGGAGTGTTTTCTGGTTTGTACTTGCGTTTTTGTTTGCAGGTTCTATCTACCTATTTTGGGACATTTACGCGCCTAATAGCGACTACACAGCGCAAAAAGCAACAGTGTCATTTATTACCGGTTACTTACTAGAGAAATCACTGAGCGTAGACAACCTGTTTGTATTCGCGATGATCTTCGCTCAATACCAAGTTCCTGAGCATCTACGACCTCGTGCGCTTCTTTGGGGCGTAATTGGCGCATTGGTGCTTCGTGCAATTATGATCGCACTAGGCGCGCAACTATTGGCTGAATACCACTGGGTACTTTACGTGTTTGCTGCGTTCTTGATTGGTACAGGTATTAAACTGGCGTTAGATAAAGGCGAAGAAGAGAGTGTGAATACACTGCCTGAAAAGCTACTTCGTAAAATCATGCCGGTAACAGAAGACTTTCATGGCCCAGCACTCATGATTAAGCAGGGTACCAAATGGGTACTAACACCAATGATGTTGGTTATTGGTGCTATCGCAGTCATGGACGTGATGTTTGCACTGGATTCTATCCCTGCAATCTTCGCGGTAACACAAGAACCGTTCTTGGTACTTGCTGCTAACGTGTTTGCGTTACTTGGTCTTCGCTCGTTGTACTTTGTACTTCAAGGCATGATGGATAAGTTCATCTACTTGAAGCCAGCATTGGCATTCATCATGGTCTTCATTGGTGTGAAAATGCTATTGGTTGACAGTGAATGGGCTATCCCAACTTACTGGTCTTTAGCGGTGCTGATTTCAACGATGACGATTGCGGTTATAGCGTCGATTTATGCAAAGAAGCCAGACATTGAACAAGTAAATTAAAACAAATATAACTTATCGAAAACTCGATAAGAGACACGTGGTCGATGAAGCAGGAAATTTATTTATGTAAAATTTCTGTGACGTCGACCACTTTTGTTT
The DNA here is from genome assembly GCF_022397895.1 of Vibrio sp. Isolate33. Classification (NCBI taxonomy): domain Bacteria; kingdom Pseudomonadati; phylum Pseudomonadota; class Gammaproteobacteria; order Vibrionales; family Vibrionaceae; genus Vibrio; species Vibrio sp. Isolate33. The sequence goes on along the minus strand of NZ_JAKEUP010000001.1, from coordinate 251,377 downwards.
GAGGGGAATTTGTACTAAATGCATGATTTAAGCATCATATTGAATTTTAAATCACTGTTAATGCATATGTATTTCGATGTATTGTTAATGGTTTGTTTTATTAGAAAAACTAATCTGAACATCCAATTTTAGTCATTTTTTAACCTGCAAAAGATCACCTATTATTCTTGTCATCAGAACGAAACACACAAATAAATTTATAGAGAGGCAATCATGGCTCAAGCAGTACAAATGAATACTATCGCTGTTCCTAACTCTATGGATAAGAAGACCTACTCGGTTAACTTCAAAGGATTGATTGCACACATTTTCGATATTCTTTTCGTAGACAACTCTCCACGTAGTTACTACGCAAGCGACCTATCTGGTCACATGCAACGCGATATCGGTATCAACCGTTAATCTCAGCGTAAACGCATAGAATAAAAGAAAGACAGAATTTAAAAAACGCCAGCTTCTTAGCTGGCGTTTTTGTATCTGAAACAATTTGTATTTGAAAGAAAACGTTAAGTACCGCGGTCTTTAGATAAGTAGCTTCTATGAGGATCACGGTATGTCACACGCCAAACACAACACATCATTGATCAAACTCTGCTTATTTGCCTTACCGATCGGCTTCTATTCTTCAGTGTCGAATGCACAAACCTGGAGTAACGAAGGGCAACCTGCGCAGGTTATCGAGCTGTTCACCTCTGAAGGTTGTTCGAGTTGTCCACCTGCTGATGCCTACCTCAGTACTTTTGAAGATGACCCAGCACTCTGGACACAAGTCATCCCACTCGCGTATCACGTCGATTACTGGGATTACCTCGGCTGGGGGGATAAGTTCGCAAGCAAAGCCTTCAGTCAGAAGCAACGTTTGTATAAAGCTTATGGTGTAACGAGCGGGGTCTATACTCCAGGTTTTGTTGTTGATGGAAAAGAGTGGCGCGGTTATTTCAATTGGCTCGATAGAACGTTACCTTCGCTTCCACAACAGAATAATCCCAAGCTGACGGTCAATCATAAAGGCGACACGTTCAGCGTGAATTACGAAGGTAAAGGTAATTATGTGGCTCATATTGCCTTGTTAGCGATGAACGAAGTTACCAGCGTCAAAGCGGGCGAAAACAGAGGTAAGAAACTCGAACACGATTTTGTCGTGGTTTACGATGGTTACCAACGTGGTGAATCTGAGTGGCAATTCAATGTGGACTTTGATCCTCTAGTCGCTGCGCCCGATGCCGTAGCGGTATGGTTAACCGCACCTAACTCGTATGCACCTGAACAGACGGTAGCAGGGTGGTTGAATTAAACTCAATGTGCGCAACTTCGGCAGTGCAATGAGTTATGAGCAAAGCAATTCGGGCGACACTTCACCATTACTGTGTCACCTTTGTCCCGTATTGCTTGGTCTAAATTGCTGTTAGAGGCTTGAAAGGGGCGATTTAGTTACGTAATACAGCTGAAATACGTTAATATAGCGCGCTATTATTTTAGCTTTGAGTTCCTGCAATTAATGACTAACACCACGACACCAACCAACTTCTCTGATCTTGGCTTAATTCCTCCTTTGATGGCTCGTCTTACCGAGCTTGAATACCAACAGCCAACGCCTATCCAAGCGCAAGTTATTCCAAGTGTGTTAGCAGGACGCGATCTAATTGCAGGCGCAAATACGGGTTCAGGGAAAACTGCTGCATTTGCACTTCCTCTGTTACAACAGATTCATGAAGATGCACCTTTAGACCGTCGTTCGGGCAAAGGTAACTTCGTGTCTGGCCTTATCTTAGTGCCTACTCGTGAACTGGCTAAGCAAGTTGCTGACAGCGTTAAATCTTACGCAGTGCATTTTAACGGTGCGATCAAGACTGTTTGTGTATTCGGTGGTGTGTCTGTGAACACTCAGATGCAAGCATTACGTGGCGGCACAGATATCTTGGTGGCGACACCGGGTCGTTTACTTGACCTGATTTCAAGCAATGCTATCAAGCTTGATAAAGTGAAAACGCTTGTGCTTGATGAAGCTGACCGCATGTTAAGCCTTGGTTTTACAGAAGAACTAGACGCTATCTTGAAGCTACTGCCAAGTAAGAAGCAAACTCTGTTGTTCTCTGCAACGTTCCCAGAGCAAGTTCAAACGCTTACTCACGAACTGCTGACTGATCCAATTGAAGTTCAACTTCAAAGTGCTAATGCGAGCACACTGGTTCAGCGTGTATTCGAAGTGGAAAAAGGCCGTAAGACAGCATTGTTAGCTCACTTAATTCAGCAACACGAATGGCGCCAAGCACTGATCTTCGTGAATGCAAAGAACAGCTGTGAACACTTAGCAGACAAGCTTTACAAGCGCGGTATCATTGCAGAAGTATTCCACGGTGATAAAGGCCAAGGTTCACGTACTCGTATCCTTGAAGATTTCAAATCTGGTGAGATTGATGTTCTGATTGCGACAGACATTGCGGCTCGTGGTCTGGATATTGAAAAACTTCCAGTGGTTATCAACTTTGATTTACCGCGTAGTCCATCAGACTACATGCACCGTATTGGCCGAAGTGGTCGTGCGGGTGAGGTTGGCCTAGCGTTATCTCTGATCGATCACGAAGATTACCACCATTTCAAAATCATCGAGAAGAAGAACAAGATTCGTCTTGAACGTGAGCAAATCGAAGGTTTTGAAGTCGATGCAGAAGCGGTTGCTGAATTGATTGCCGCGCTTAAACCTGTTGCGCCACCTGCTGGCACAGGCAAGAAGAAAAAGAAGAAGAAAGCAGCACAAAACCAAGATGTGTGGCTGAAAAACAACTGATACTGATTCAATAAATCATCGATATTTTAAAGGCGCTTAATTGCGCCTTTTTTGTATCTGCAATACGAGGACTATAAGTAGCTAGAGTAACGTTATGCTGGTATTCAAAATCAGCCAAGTTTGTTCGTAGGGTTACGTCCTTCATAAGAGATTCCGTGATTTCACGCTTTGCTCATAACCTATTCGGGTTCTAAGCAACTGGGTAACGGCGTGAAGACCTCGATTAAACAAGTAATATTGACAGCTTCACTCTTCATCGTTACTCATCCCGCGGCGATAGGCGCAGACTTTAAAGTTAAAGGGTTGAACAAAACTCTCACTGAAAATGTAGAGTTATACTTAGAACCTTTGGTTGATGTCCTAGCTTCACAGTTATCGCATACTAAGCTATTGAAACGAGTTCAAGACGCGCTCAACCCTTATGGCTACTATCATCCTCAGATAGATATTGAACTTGATGACAGTGATAACCTCACCTTGAACGTCGATTCTGGCCCTGTCATGTACATTGCCGAATCGGTTGTAAAAGTCACCGGAGAAGCGAGTAAAGATGAAGAGTTCATCAAAATACTCACGGAAAGCCAGTTAGATTCAGACTCACCATTATCCCATCAAGAATACGACCAAACTAAACGGGCGATTTTCTCTTTGGCAAAGCGTAAAGGCTATTTCGACGGAAGGTTTGTCGAGTCTAAGATCGAAGTGATTCCTAGCGAAAACATCGCCAATATTCACCTGCATTTTTCAAGTGGCCCACGCTACAAGTTTGGGGCTATCAGTATTCCTGATGATGGTGTTGAACCTGGGCGTATCGAGAAAATTCCCACATTCAAACAAGGGGACGACTTTGACACTATCAAGTTGGGTGAGCTGCAGTCTGACTTGTTTGAAACTCAGTGGTTTCGGAGTGTCGTGGTTCACGGTGACTTTAATCATCTTGATGACAATCTAGAAGTACCAGTCGAAATCATTGCTGAGCCAAGCTCTCGCAACATTGTGCAGGTGGGTGGCGGTTACTCTACCGACCTCGGTTTAAGAGCGTCTTTAAATTGGTCAAAGCCTTGGTATAACCGACGAGGGCACAGCTTTGAAACACAGACATATTTGTCTGAACAAGAGCAATCACTGCAGTTAGGGTACAAAATCCCCACAGAGAAAGTCACGACCGATTACTTTGGTATTCAGTTTGAATCGAAACGAATTGATCATCGAGACACCAATAGCTTTTCAAACGATCTTAAGTTTGAACGTTATTGGCAATTAGACAGCGATTGGCAAAGCACCATCTACGTCAAATACTTGCACGAACAGTACCGTCAGGCCTCTGAGGAAGACCAATCGCAATTACTGTTACCTGGCATCAGTTTTTCGCAGGTTGATCGTAAGAATGATCAATTGGAGCTCAATCACCGACACATCTACTCTGTTGAGTATTCTGACCCTAATCTGTTCTCTGATTCAAGACTGTTGCGGTTGGAAGGAAACAGCGTGCTTTCGTGGGATATTAGCGAAAGTCAGAAGCTCCATTTCCGGTCAAATGTTGGTATTAACATAGCTAAATCCTTGTCGGATGTGCCATCGTCACTGCGTTATTTTGCTGGTGGCGACGGGAATTTACGAGGTTATGGTTATGAATCGATTTCTCCAAAAGATGACAACGGTGAATTAACAGGTGCGCGTTATATGCTAACAGCAGGGCTTGAGTACCAACATCAGGTTTACCGCTCAATCTGGATGGGCGCATTTCTTGATGTCGGTGATGCGTTTGATGATGAAGCGGATTGGAAGCGCGGCACAGGCCTTAGTCTGATTTGGAACTCACAATTGGTGCCTGTGAAACTCGACTTTGCTTACGGGTTAGATGCGCCTCAAGGCGATGAGTTTCGTATTCACTTTTCTTTGGGGACTCAGTTCTAATATCTGTACACTGTTTAAGCTCTCGCGAGGATACGATCCATCCAATGGGATTCAAGCAAATCGACAGAGCGTAATAACCTTTGTGCTCTAGCAAACACAAAGGTAAAAACAATGAAAAAGGTACGATTTGGTGTATTTGGTAACATGGGCCCTGAAGCGGATGCTCTGTTTCAAGATATCGTCGCTAAGAAAGAGATTGAACACGGCGCGCTTAAAGACCAAGACCACATGGCCATGATTGTGGTTAAAAATTCAGATATCCCAGACCGCTCTGAAGCCATTAACGAAGGCGGTATCGACCCTGTTCCAGAGCTGATTGAATCCGCGTGCATTTTAGAACACGCCAATGTTCAATTTGGTGTAATGACCTGCAACACCGCTCATTATTTCAGACCTGAAGTTCAAAAACATACCAATGTTTATATCGTCGATATGCTTCAAACTACGGTTGATCAAATCAAAGAGCAGAACCCTGAATCCATTGTTGGTATTTTGTGCACCAACGGTACATACAACTCGGGAATCTATGATCGTTACCTAACTGACGCCAATCTCGTATTCGTTAAGCCAGATGCTTTTGAGCAAGAACATAATGTTCATAGCGCTATCTATGGCGAAGTGACAGGCGAGATGACCGCATGTGGGCAAGCAATCCGAGAGACCAACGGCATTAAAGCGGGCGAGTTTGACCGTAATGCGGCACTTCTCGCTGTCGCGGTTCAAAGCATCGTAGAGAAGGGCGTTGATACAGTTATTTTGGGATGCACGGAACTTCCTTTGGTTAGAAAGCAACTCGAAACGGCATTTCCAACAGTCACTTTTATTGATCCTATGGAAGCGGTAGCTGAGCGTGTCGTTGATATTTACCGTCTCGCTGAGCAGTATGTGGAGCGTGGACATGTGGATTACGACATTAATGATGTTAATTCGATCTTCACAACGCTTGATATGGTGAACTACGTAGCCAAAAGAGCGATGACCTACCGTCTATAAGCTCAGATACGTGTATTTGAAGCATGAGAAAGCCGCGAATTACGCGGCTTTTTTGCATTTGGACAGGTGAAAGATTAAAAACTAAAATTCGAAGCTCGACACTTAAAGCTCGAACTCACCATTCATTTTTCGAAATAACCAATCTGGTACCTTGTTCCATGAACTGTAGTTCGGGTTCTTAGTATGGAGTTGATCTCCTGAAGCCCAGCTCGTCTCACCTGATTGTTCTCGCGATACAGCCCAGAACACATCCTCTTTCTGACGTGTTAAGTAGTGTGTCACTTGCTTCGCAAACTCTTCACTCTCAATCAACACACCAAACTCAACGTTGAGAAAGTCTGATCTTGGGTCGAAGTTAGAAGAGCCAATATAGGTGACACGGTCGTCTAAAATTACTGTCTTGTTGTGGTAGTAGGTATCAACATGAAAGTAGTGGTCATCGTTGATCGCTTGGCTTTTGTACTCATAGATACTTACGCCCTTGTCGAGTAAAGTCTCACGGTGTTTTTCGTAATACGCAGGAACAAAGCCCGAATCATTAGAAGCCGATGAATTCGTCAGTAAGGTGACTTCGGCTTTGTGCTCTTTGAGTGCATCGATAAACACAAACTGGTTATCGCTTGGCACCATGTAAGGCGTAGAAATAACAGCTTTAGAAGGCGTCGGTACTTTTTGCTTCATTAAGTGCTCTGTACGTTGACGAAAGTAGGGCTTGTTGTTATTGAGCTTCTCTAATGAATCAAATAAAGGCGTTACCGATGCTTTAATAAATCTTGGTTCGCTCAGACGATTTATCTGTTGCTCAACATCGGAAGTGATCGGCTTTTTATTCTTCTCGCCTTTATTTATTGCCTTGGTAAACGCTTTGTATTGGCCTTGTTCTTTTACTTTGATTCGCTCTTGAATTGGCACCACATATTCGCTATCCCAAAGCGCTTGGTAATTGTTGTCGAAAGACGCGATTACGTCACCTCGAAACAAAACGTCCATATCAAAGAAATTGGCATTCTCGCTATAGCCAAAATAATCATTGCCAATGTTTCTTCCACCTAAAATCATCGAGTGATGATCAACATTGAAGTACTTCTCGTGAAGCCGATTATCGAGTTGTTTTTGATGAGTGGAGAAGTTGAACGCACGACCAATCCAGCCAGCTTTACGTGATTCAAAAGGGTTGAACAGTCGAATCTCAATATTAGGGTGTGAGTCCAATTCCGCTAACCATTTATCATTAAAAACCATTAGGTCATCTAAAGTCAGTCGGACATGAACCTCACGATCCGCCGCTTGCTTTAGCTCGTTTAGAAGCATTAACCCAAGCGTGTCAGGCTCCCAAGAGAAGTAGGTCATATCAATAGAGTGTTGTGCTTGGCGAACAAGCTCGATACGACGAGCGAAGGCTTCTGGTGCAGTCGGGATCAGGTACACTTCAGCGTGATGTTCAGTGCTTTGCCAGTTTGCTTCAAAGTCAGGTTCAACATCGGGGTAAGGTTGGGCGCAGCCTGCGAGTAAGGCAACGAAAAACATGGCATATAAAGTACGTAGGTTATTATTTAGCATAGAAATTCTCATGGAATTTTGGTCAATAAAAAGGCCAGCAAGCTGGCCTTAATCTAGCGATTATTCGTGGTTTTCGATGAACTAGGGTTTAATTCTGTAGGTAGTGAGCCATTAGTTCTAAATTCTCCAATCCATTAAGTCGTCCATTTCTCAATTTGGGATCTTGACCCTCGTTCGTTGTCTGATCCCAATCTAAATCTGAAAGTGAGATACCATCTTTGTTAATAACTAGTACTTTGTCTTCGCTCTCAACGTATTTATTTTCTTCAGAAAAAAGTGTTCCGTTAAACCAAGCTCGAGACATTTCATTCATCATCTGTTTGTCTTTAGAGCCTGGATGAGTACCTGAGCCATCCATTTTTAGTGCTTTGTTAAATACAAATGGAAGTTCTGATCCATTACATGAACCTGAGATACAACTGATTGATCTAATTAAACCCAAGATGTCTCTATCTTCAGCAGTCCATTCAAAAGTCCAGATATTAAAGCCTGGTTTATAATCAAAATAGTAGAACGTGTTTATGTTGTTAGTACTAGCCAGTGACTGTTTCGAAACCTTCATTCGAGCAGGGCCAGTGAATAACAAGTCGTTAAGCATGGTTTTAAATTGGCTCATATTTTCAATCGCATTGCCTAGCTCGAGTTCATCATTTACATAATAATCGGTTAGGCCCAATGTTTTGGTATTTTGGTCAAAGTTACCCAAGCCTAGGAATAGTTGAGAAACTGCATTGTAAGCGGTTAAGTTAAGCTCTATATCCTCATCTTGTGATTGGATACGAGATTCCAGAGCATCATTAAGTTCATTTTGCATTTGCTGTTTAGTTGAGTCATTTGCAAACGATGACAGTAATGACTTCAACATTTCATTAGCGCTGTCCTTTTCATTCATATACAGTTCTGAGCTTGGCCAGTTCTTCAAGATTGTTGGTATCAAGAAAGTCAAACTTGGCAACATCGCGATGGTGTTTGAATCACCAGAGTTAACCCCAGTCACTGTCGGGACTTGATAACTCGACATCGCAGGTTGACTCACCCCTTTACCGTCTTTGCAGCTACCAAGTAGTTTTGTCTCATAACATTCCAAGTAAGGAGCAAACGGCATTAGTTCAGCCATTGGTGTTTTATCGGCATTTAAGATAAATAGAGAATGTTCCAATAAATAATCTAGAACACCTTCGGGTAATTCTGGTAACTCAGTATCGTCGCCGACTTCTTGTTCAGGTTCTTCTGGTATCAAGTGATTGACTAAGCCACCGGCATTACGAAGTAACCATTTTTCAATTTTGGAAATAGGGTTTGTTATATCAGATTGTCGGTCTGTAATTTGTTGGAGCTCTTCTTGATTCTCTTTATCTGTCGGAAGGTTACCCAAACCCATAAGGTCATAGCGTGACTTTGCTGCACTGTAACTTTGATATTCAAAACCTGTTGGTGCGCTCTGCATGATTGCACGCTCAAACAGTGAATCATCCATTTGGCCTAATGTCATTTTATGCTGAAGAATTTCAATCGACATAGCTCCTGCGCCTTGCCCCATAATGGTAACTTTGTCTGCATTGCCGCCAAAATCACCAATATTTTTTTGTACCCATTCTAGCAGTGACTTTTGATCACCAATGCCATAGTTGCCATCGTTGAAGTTTCCTTCTGAATCAATACCTTCTGTTCCTTTTTTCCAGCGTGACCCCAGTAAGCCTAAACGATAATTAAAGGTGATCGCGATAAATTCATTACCTTCATCTGCACCTTGTGCAACAACCGTGTCACCATGAATCATCGGGTTGGAACCAGTACCGTATTCGAAGTCACCGCCGTGGATGAAGACATAAACCGGCCACTCGTCTTGCTCTGTGGTCCCTTCAGGTCGCCAGATATTCAGGTTCAAGCAGTCTTCACTTTGTTCTAATTCAAGCCCTGAACCAAAGTTTGTCGATTTATTTTGCGGACATGCATACCCAAATTGAGTTGCGTCAATAACTTCAAACTCATCTGTATTATCTGATAAAGGCAGCATATTGCTGTGCTCAAAGCGCTGAGCCTCGGCATATTGAATCCCTTTGAAAGATTCAACAGAAGCCAGTTTGTCGTCATCCGTATTCGAACTTATTACTAGTTCTTCTATGGTCGCTTTAATCGTTACGTCACCGATTTGAGCATCAAATGATTTAGCAGGTGCCGGCATTAACGGTTCTGGCTCGTTTGGTAATGGAACAGTAGGGGCAGTATCAGTATCGCAACCTGCTAAGGCAGCAGTAATTGTAAGAGCGATCATTGAACGGTATGCAATAGTCATAAAAAGAGTTTCCACAATAGTATTCGGCGTAGTCTGTTTAATCGTCATCTGTGTAGATAACAGAGCTACAAAATTTCTTATTAAGAACAACCTGGTTGTAAGTGCGAGGCTGGTAATCAAAGTTCGGTGACTAGAATCGGTAACCCAGATTCAGCGTTACAGCCGAACGAGTTTCACCTTTGTTGTACAACACAGTCATGTTGTAATGCTTGCCGATCTGTTTGTTAAGGCCAGTGAGGAATGCCCACTGATCGATGTCGACACCAACGTCATAATCAAATTCGATGTCATCGGTTTTTACGGTACCTTGCATGCGTGAATTTAAACCTTGGTATTCGGCACCAACGAAAAATTGAGCTCGATAATCGACTAATTGGTAACCCAACATGGGTTGAACCGTGACAATGCCATCGCCCCAATCGTCTAGTCCTTTAAGACGGGTTTGTGAGTAAGTGCCAGTAACAGAAGCAAAGAACTCTTTGTAACCAACAGACAATGTTGTACCTACACCGCGCAAGTCATATTCGAGGTGCAATGGGACATTTAAACGTCCACGGTTACACAGAGCCGAAACCTCTCTACAAAGCAGATCTCCAGCGCCATCAAATTGGTCATTGAGCTTGTCTTTTAAGTATTCTCCTGCGGCGCCGGTATAAGAGGCGTCCACGTTCGCATCAACGTTTACCTTTCCTACGTATCCGAATACATTCCAGAATGGCAGGATATTTACGTCACCGCGTATCGAAACACTTTCCGCTTTGACCGTCGCAACACTGTCTTCCGGGTCAAATAAGTCATTCAAGCGCACTCCACCAATCACGTAATCTGTCATCGGAATATCCATGTCTTGATTTCGATAAGCCACTGATACGCCGAATGGAAGGGGTAAATCGATACCTTGGCGCCGGACCATATCGCCCATTAACGGGAAGATACGGTCTAGCTTGACGCTCGCTTCTAACATTCTTGGATCTGATACTTCTTGAAGCCTCGCTTCGTTGACCACTTGTACGCCGTTATCCTCTTCATAAAACGCGACTGGCTCGACGATGCTCGTCATCTTCATTGGTTTATTCTTGGTTGTACCAACCACTTCAGTTGTTTTTCTCGCGATGACTAACTTGTCCGTCGGTAAAGAGTGAAACTCAATCTCTTGCTTATAGCTTTCTACCTTGTAGGTATGGTGCTTGAATGGCTTTTCATTGCTGATCAGCATGCGCTTTGGTTCACCGTCGATTAATTCAATGTCGACATTCAAAAAACGGAAATATGCGATGTCTTGAGGGAGACCATATTTCGAATAATCGAAGCTGATGATTACTTTGTTATCGTCGATTTCTTTTACGCGAACCGAAGATGAATCAAAGCTTTCTGCATAGTCACGTAAACGATATTCGGTACGTGTGAATGCTTCTATCTCATCGAGCAGGTTTTCGTTATCATCCAGTTCTTCTAGGTTATATTTGATACGAAGATCGATGTTGCCTTTAGTGTCGGTGTTCTTAACGAGATAGACGCTTGAGTCACGAACTTCATCACCAATTTGCAGAGTACGATGTGCGTGTTCAACTAGGTGTTCGCCCTGTACGAGTGAACTGATTGCTAGCTTTGGTAAATCATGACTGATGCCATATTTGTCAAACAGTGCTCGACCTTTTTCCATGACTTCGCTGTAAGTCTTGGTTTCTGCTGCAGACGCAAAATTGGGTGTGGTAAGTAATAGGGCGCTCGCTAACACAGAAAGAGTATGGGTCTTACAGGCGCTGGTGCGTATTTCAAAAAAACTCATGACGGTTTCCACGCTGAGTGGCCTCAAACCTTCGAGACTCAAACAGTCGATGTAATACTGAACGTCGTGTTCAGTTGTTATGTATTTATCCGTTAGGATTGCTAGTGTGAATGTCGCGACTAAAAATGCATTGCGTCAATCAATGAGAGGATTTTAAGAGGAGGTGGCAGATCGCGTTAATCGCGTTTGATGGACGCTATCCTCACTTAACAATAATTAGCGTTAATCAACTGATTTATAATGATTTTCAATAGAGACAAAAACGGCCTGCGAAGTAAAAATACTTAGCAGGCCGTTTTGTTATGAGAGATTTACTGCATCCAGTTCTAAGCGGTTACTTTTACTCTGAATAGATCAGTAAACAGCTTCGCGATCATTAAAATGATCAAGATATTCACCAACATCAACAGTGGCGTTTCTATTCTATAAACCGGAGTGAGGTTAAGCGCACCAGATGTAAGAACAACCAACAAATTGATACCCAAAATTCGATGTACCATGAGCTTAGGTGTCGCGAACACTTTCCATATCACCATAATGTTAAGGAAGTAGAACAGCCCCAGCTCCCATAGTTCTGTCATTAATGGCATCACAAAGATGTATTGCAACAGAATCACCGACCCTGTACCCAACACACCATAAAAAGCATCCTTAATAACGCTTGGTGGCATGGTCGGCACCATAGAAGAGAATACACCGGCTAACATAGGAAATATGAAACCACCTGGAACTGGAAGATAAATCCAAATGAACAGCGATGTGATAAACATCGACACGCCTTGCAGCACTTTTCGCCCATCTTCATTCAAATGTTCAACAAACGTCCGATGAGCATGATGCCAAGACACGTCTTTATGAGCGCCCATGACATTGAGTTCACCCTCAACAAGAGATTGATCTGGTGTTAATACATCGAACGTCTTCAAGTTGTGAGTAAGAACTGCCCACTGGATATCTAAGTCTGATTCGCTGTTAATTTGTTTGAGTAATGTATCTTGGATATGTGCCATTTCATCGATACGCAAGCGCCATGTTTGGATGTTCTCTTTAAGGTGGTAACTTCCGGTCAGTGGCAGATCTAAAAGTTGATACAGCTTATCAATATTTGCGGTATTGATTTCAAGTGCGGCAATGTCGATGTTGTCTGTATTTTCCATCGCATCTAACAATGCTTGTTTACTGGTTTCGAAACGTTGTACAAAGTTGAGTTCAGTATTCACAGGCCACACGATGCGATACACAATAGAGAACACAACAACCCCTAATAGTGTTTCTTGAAGTCGAAGTACAGCAAAGTGAAAGGTGGTTTGGCTATCAAACCCGCCCATACAAGCAACAATCGAACACACGGCGAATCCTATTGAAAAGATATAACCGTATTTCTCGTCGCTCGACATGAAGATACATACCCCAAGGAACAGGGTGAAAAATGTTAGAAACAAGAAGCGATCTTGAGAAAACATGGCGATAAGGAAAAAGGCATAACCGGTCCCTAACAAGGTTCCCATTAACCGGTTATGGCCTTTATTTATTGAATGGGCGAAACTCTCGTTCAATGCCATCACTGCAACGGCTATCGCCGCCCAATACGGTTTTTCCCAACCAAACCACAACGCTAGGCAGATTGCGATAACGATAGAGAGTGCGGCTTTAATCGCGTCTTTAGTCGATGCAGTGAACATAAGAATCACCTAGCTATTTTTGATTATTTTGATCGAGGCAGTCATACCAACACGCAGTTGTACGTCTTCTGGTATTTTGTCCAACTTAACTTTGATAGGGATGCGCTGAGCTAAACGTATCCATTGGAAGTTTGGGTTCACGTTTGGCAATAAATCATTACCTGTGCTGCCGTCTTGCTTCGCGATACCAAAACCAATACTTTTGATATGGCCTTCTAGTTGAACATTGTTGTGCATCATTAAGGTCACATAGGCAGTGTCCTGAGCATCGACACCGACTAAATCAGTCTCTTTGAAATAACCTTCGATCCAGAAGCTATCTTCATCAATTAGCGCAACCACAGGTGAATTCGCGACAACTTGAGAGCCCACACGTAGGTTCAGATTGGTGATATAGCCGTTAGTAGGCGCATATACCTTGGTGTACTCAAGGTTGAGATGTGCTTCTTCTACGTTCGCTTTTGCCAGTTCGACATTTGCGGCGCTGGTTTCTACCGCGTTGTTCAAGTTGTTTAGTGTCAGCACGGGCACGGCACCGGGCGTTCTTTTCTCTAAATTCAACGCGCGTTGCTCTTCGTTTTTGGCTTTGGCGAGTAGGGCAAATGCTTGTTTTTGAGTCGCAAGTGCTTTTCTGTAGGTCGCCTTGTAAATACTCGGATCGATCTCAAAAAGAAGATCGCCTTTTTTTACCTTCGAGTTGTCTTCGACATGCACTTCAATGACTTGACCCGTGACTCGAGGTGTAATCGAGACGATATAAGCGCTGACTTGTCCGTCTCTGGTCCATGGGTTACTTGAGTACGACTGGTAATAGCTATAAACCACAGTGCACGCAGCAGCCAATAATAAAAGTGTGATGAGATAACGTTTGATCACAGTAAGTGCCTCAAAAAATGGTAATAAAATGGCCGATAGCGCCAGTAAAAATCACGATCAAGCTCAGTTCTGCTATTGCAGGAAAGGCGACGTACTTATGAAGGCCAAACCGTGTCGCGATTGACCCTGTTAGCATTGTCAGTATGTAAGCCAGTGCGATAACCAATAACAGCGGTGGGAAGTAGACTTCACCCCACACAAGCTCATGTGGCATTGTGTTCATGGTTCTGTTCTCTATTTGTTTGATGAATGCAACGATAACGGAGTTCGATTTATTGTGATAATCGCTTATAGAGGATCGGATCCATCAAAATCCAACTTTATTCGGTGATTATGCTAATTGCCTCTTTGTTGAGAGCCGTAAGCCAGTAAAACAAGGGTAGGTAGGTTGTCGTTCTTGAAGTGAAAACACTTAATTGAAATTGATTTCGAAAATTATCTACTTTTGCTGTTTTAAGATAAATCTATTTAAAACAGTGACTTCAGATGTAGATTTGAACTCCAATAACCTTACAAACAGTTAAAGTGATGATTTGATCCATCAAATGGGATTACATAATAAAACCTTTTGTTCTTAATATTCGGTTCGAAGCAACGAGATGCTTTATTTATTTTGAATAATCCAACAAATATCATTATTAAGTTATTCGTTAGATTATTTACTCCTTATATTTAGCAACAAGAGTAAATTTGTCATGGACATTATTTCTAATCTGTTTGACATGGCACCATTTGTCGCACTATTTATTACACTCTCATTGGGTTATATGGTTGGTAAAATTACTATCGGCCGATTTGTTTTAGGCGGAGTAGCCGGAACATTATTAATGGGCGTAATTATTGGGCAATTTGGTGTTCAGATTGATCCCGGCGTAAAAAGTATTTTCTTTGCGCTCTTTATTTATGCTGTGGGTTATCAAGGCGGTGCACAATTCTTTAAAGCACTTAACTTCAGAACCATCAACATTCTGCTCTCTGCGGTTGTGATGACGGTTTCAGGTTTATTGTGTGTACTTGCCGCTGCGTGGTTATTTGACCTAGATAGAGGTACAGCTGCAGGTCTAGCGGCTGGTGGCTTAACTCAATCTGCGATCATTGGTACTGCAGGTGATGCGATTGCACGTTTAGGCGGCGTATCTGAAGAAGCCAAACACCTGATGCAAACAAACGTAGCGGTTGGTTACGCGGTAACATATATCTTTGGTTCATTAGGTCCAATCTTGATGGTGACCTGGGTATTCCCAACGTTGATGAAGTGGGATATCCGATCTGAAGCTATCGCACTAGAAGAGAAAAACTCTAACGGTAAACGTGATTTAGCGGACGGCGAATTTAACGCAGTCACGGCTTTAGTTACGCGTGCTTTCAAAGTGACTAACGACGACCAACTTGTTGGTAAAACATTAGCGCAATTGAACCAATCATCACTAGCCGCGTGTATCGAACTTATTGAACGCGACGGAAAAGAGCTGAGTGCAGACAAGTTCACAGCACTTAAAGCGGGCGACCTTGTTGTGGTTACCGGCCGTAGAAATGCGGTTCATGAGCTACAGAGCAAGGTGCAAAGTAATGAAGTCGCATTACCGGAAAGCTATGAAGTTATTGAAGAAAATCGTCAACTTATCGCTGACAATCGCAAACTGATTGGTCGTTCGCTAAGAGAGATCAAAGATAGCTCAAATCAACGTTCGTTCCGTGGTGTGTATGTTACAGACTACATGCGTGCTGGTACTTCAGTGGCTATTACCGAAGACCTGATTGTTGAGAAGAACGATGTTATCCAGTTAACGGGTACCGCACAAGACATCAACCGAGTTGAAAAACACATCGGTAAGCGCATGGGTTCTGCGACTATGACTGACTTCATCGTACTGGGTTTCGGTATGGTGTTGGGCCTACTTATCGGCCTAATCAGCTTCAAGATTGCAGGTATTCCAGTAACGATCGGATCTGGTGCAGGTTGTTTGATCTCTGGCTTGCTTGTTGGCTGGTTACGTAGCCGAAACCCACATGTGGCTCAATTCCCAGCGGGTGCAGCAAACTTCATTCGTGACTTTGGTTTAGCAGCGTTTGTTGGCATCGTTGGCCTAGAAGCTGGCCCTCAAGCAGTTGATACCATAAAAGAACATGGTATGTCGCTTCTGTTCTTGGGTATGGCGGTTACCATCATTCCACAGATTATTTCATTCTTTTTCTCGTACTTTGTATTGAAGATCAAGAACCCAGTAGAAGCGTTAGGTTGTGTGACTGGTGGTCGAAGTGCAAACCCAGCATTCGCAGCATTGATGGAAAAAACAGGCAATGCAACGCCAGTATTCTCTTTCACTGTGACTTACGCAGTAGCCAACGTGTTACTGACGCTATGGGGACCAATTATCGTCGGCATTATTACCGTTAATGCGGGTATGTAATTAAAACCGCGAACTCATTATAGATTTAAATCAATTATCAGATTATTAACAGACCTACCCAATCAAAAAAAGGGTAGGCCTGAATAATCACGCTTAAGTAAAACACATTATTTAATTAGAAGTGTTTAAGATTAAATTATTAGGTAAATATCATGACTACACAAAATACTACTATCGACTTTTCAAAATTCGCTGATTTAAGCCCATTTGAATTAAAAGACAAATTAATTGAAGTCGCGCAAACAGTGCCAGACCGTGCTTTATTAGATGCAGGACGTGGTAACCCAAACTTCCTAGCAACACTGCCACGTAAAGCATTTATTCGTTTAGGTGAATTCGCAGTAATGGAAGCGGAGCGTACATACTCATATTTAGACGGTAGCTTTGGCGGCATTCCAGATGGTGTTGGTATTGTTGAGCGTTTTGATTCTTACGCAAACAGTAATCAACAGAACCCAGGTGTTCAGTTCATTGAAAAAGCGCTGAGCTACGCAAAAGACCGCTTAGGTATCGAGAAGCAAGTGTTCTTAAATGAGCTTGTTAATGCGTACTTAGCATGTAATTACCCAGTACCACCACGCATGCTGACGAATATCGAAAGCGTTGTAAAACAATACATTGCAGAAGAGATGTACGGCCCAATGCCAATGACGACAGATTTCGATCTGTTTGCAACGGAAGGTGGTACGGCATCAATGACGTACACGTTCCAAACCATGTTTCACAACGGTCTACTAAAGAAAGGCGATAAGGTTGCGCTAATCACACCAATCTTCACACCTTACTTAGAAATCCCTGAGCTTTCAGAATACGAACTTGAGATTGTAGAACTTCGTTTGGATGAGACAACATGGCAGTTACCTATGTCTGAAATCGAAAAACTTGAAGACAAAGACATTAAACTGCTGTGTGTGGTAAACCCAGCAAACCCAGCATCAGTGAAGTTCTCTGATGAGACTCTGAATAACCTATCAGATTTCGTCAACACACAACGTAGTGATCTGTTCATCATCACCGATGATGTGTACGGCACATTCGCAGACGATTTCGTTTCTCTGTTTGCCAAACTTCCATACAACACGCTTTGTGTTTACTCATTCTCTAAGTACTTCGGTGCGACAGGCTGGCGCCTTGGCTCAATTGCGATTCAACACAACAACGTGTTCGATGATGCAATGCGCAGCCTACCAGAATCTCGTCAACTGGAACTGGATGGTCGATACAAAACGTTAGATCCAGAACCACGCGGTATTAAATTCATCGACCGTATTGTTGCAGATAGCCGCAGTGTTGCACTAAACCACACTGCAGGTCTTTCACTACCACAACAAGTTCAGATGGCATTGTTCTCATTGAACTGCCTAATGGATTCAGAGCAAAACTACAAAGAAGCGTGCAAACGCATTATTCGCGAGCGTTACAAAACGTTGTACAAAAACATGGGTGTCGAAATTGAAGAAAACAAAGATCGTGTGGACTATTACACACTGCTTGAGCTCGACACTTTGGGCGGCAAATTGTACGGACCAGCTTTCGTTGAATGGTTCAAAGCGAACGAGAAGGGCAAAGACTTCTTGTTCCGACTTGCACATGAAACTGGTGTTATCTTGCTTCCTGGCAAAGGCTTCGATGTAGTACACGCTTCTGTTCGTGTATCGCTAGCTAACCTGACTCACCATGAGTACGAACTGATTGGCCGCGCAACTCGCAAGGTGTTGGACGAGCACTTCGCTGAGTTCCAAGGCGCATAAGTTCTAATCAGGCTTAGAATCGAATTCATGATTTTAAGCTAACGATGTTCAAATCACTAAGAATAAGCCTCGGCGATGTCGAGGCTATTCCGACCAAATAAGCACAGTGTTCAAGTAGCTATCTATTGGATGCAATCGTTGTGTTTATTTAGTCGCCAAATCCAAGCGAAATTCATTCCGACAAAATCAGAAGAGCGGCGTATGAAAAGTATTATTTCTATTCAATCTCACGTGGTTTATGGCCATGCAGGCAACAGCTCTGTGGTTTTTCCAATCCAAAGAATGGGACTCGATGTGTGGCCAATCCATACTGTTCAGTTCTCGAATCACACTCAATATGAGCAAGGTTGGACAGGAAAGACATTTAGTTCAGATGATATTCGAAGCTTAATTCGAGGCTTAGACAATATCAGTGCATTGAAAGACTGTGGCGCGATCCTTTCGGGTTATCAAGGAAGTGCAGACCAATGCAAAGCGGTCGCCGAGGCGGTTAACCTCATCAAAGAAAAGAACCACAGCGCACTCTACATTTGTGACCCTGTAATGGGCGACCCAGATAAAGGTTGCATTGTTGATGATGGCGTTAAAGCGGCTATTGCCCAACATTTGCTGCCCATAGCTGATGTCATCGTGCCTAACCAATTTGAGTTGAGCGAATTGACCGATACCAAAATCCACTCGCTTTATGATGCGGTTACAGCCTGTAAGAAGGCACTGGAACTTGGGCCTAAAATGGTGCTCGTGAAGCATTTGCACTCTTTACCCGATGATGCGTTCAGCATGATCCTCGCAACGAAAAAAGCATGCTATTTAGCCCAGCGCCCGAATATCGAATTTGATAAACAGCCAGTTGGTGTTGGCGACCTTATCTCCGGACTATTTGCAGCGGGATTAATGAAAAGAATGTCACCGGTGGCTGCATTCCGTCATGCAAACAACGCGGTTTATGGTGTGTTGGAGCTGACTAAGAGCTATGGCACTTGGGAGTTACAAACCATTAATGCACAGTATGAATTTGTAGAGCCTACCCACGATTTCAACGTGGTCAAAATAGGCTAGAGCGATTAACTCCAACAGTGGTTAAGGTCGTCTAAGAAGAGCGACTATTCGATGGATAGCGTCCTACAAACGAGATTACGAGTTAAGCCGGATACTAGCTATATTACGACCACAAAGAGATGGACTTCACTTTATCCCTATTTATTAACCTCTCTGTTTTTTAGTTTTCTTATTTATTAAACAGAGTCTCTGAATCACTTTAGAGAGCACTAAATGAGCCTAAATATGAACCGTCTAATCTCTTCGGGTCTTACCGTTGCTTTGTCATTCCTGGTAGTGGCTTGTAGTTCACCTCACACGCTAGACGTACGCGTAAACAAAGACAATTACAAAGAAGTCACTGTAGAAGATGCATCATCAGTCTCTGAGCCATTGCGTATTTGGGCTAGTGAGTCGCCAGACTTCTTATACTCTCCAGCCGATCAAACCACGCCGATTACCGTGTCAGGCGACCAATTGAACATCTTGGCCTTGTCGGGAGGTGGTGCCAACGGAGCCTTTGGTGCCGGTATCTTGATTGGGCTTGAAGAATCAGGCCAGCTGAAAGATTACTCGATAGTAACTGGGATCAGCGCAGGCGCTTTAATGGCACCGTTTGTGTTCATCGGAGGAGATGCGTTCTCTAAGATGAAGGACGTGATGTTGAACATAAACGATAAATCCGTACTCGGTAAAAAGAATTTTTTGAACACTGTCTTTAAAGATGCTTTTACCGATGGCGAAAACTTGTATCAGTTTATTGCTGAAGCTTTCCCAGAACCGATGATTGAGCAAATCGCAGCACAACATCGTAGCGGTAAGCGTCTGTTTATTGGTAGCACTCATTTTGATTCTGGTGAGCTTGTCATTTGGAATGTAGGTGCAATAGCAAATAGCGACATGCCAGATAAGTCTGAGCTCATATATAAAGTGTTGGCCGCAAGTGCATCTATTCCTGGTGTGTTCCCGCCACAGTTCATCGATGTAGAGCATGAAGGTGAAATCTTTGAAGAACTGCACGTCGATGGAGGTTTAGCGACTCAAGTGTTCTTCAATCCATCTAACTTCGACTATCAACAGATCTCAGACGCACTTGGGTTAGAAACACCACCACAGCTTGATGTTATACGAAATGGCGCGCTAAAAGCCCCGTATCACTCGCTGAAAGATAAGGGGCTCGATTTGGTAGCAAAGAGTGTCTCAAGCCTGACGCTTGCACAAACGCGAGGTGACTTATATCGAATGAAATACATCAGTGAAATCAACAACATCGATATGCAATTTACTTACATCGAGCACGACTTTGGTTACGCCAAACGAACCAAAGACATGTTTGATGAACATTACCTATTAACCATATACGAATATGGTTATCACAAAGCAACTCAAGGCAAACCTTGGGTAACCGAATTGCCTTAATTAGGAACATTATAAAATGAAAAGAACAGCATTAACGCTACTTATCTTAGCAACGTCTAGCGCTGCAATGGCACAAAACGCAACCTCAATGGACCAGCAAAAAGTCGATAACGACATGCTACAACTGGCCGACGTTCAGCAAGAAGCGGCGTTGATCATGGTCGAAGAGAATTCAGACTACGTGGCGATTGATTACATTGGTCAGTGGGTTGAGGTGAACAATTACGTCACACATAAAGAAGCCAAGCAACGCCAGCTTCAAAAGAGCACCAAGAAATACATTTACTCGCAAACGGGTGAAACTCTAGAGTCGATTGAGCAACGTATTGCTGAACACATTCAAGCGGATCAGCCTAGATACTTCAGTGTCGATGTTTACCGCAATTACCACGGTGACTCAGGCGACTTCAACTACCTAGCTCGAGTGATCGAGTACATTTAAGTTATTCGTTACGCATTAATGATGGAACCTACTGACTTAAGTAGGTTTTTTTATTTCAAACAGACGAATTCATTTCACTATTATTATTCTAACAAAGTAGATATTTCGTCAACCTGTGATAATTTAAATACATAACGACTAAAAGTAAGCACAACAAAATGAATTTCAGCATTGAACAACTTCTCGCGTTCGTTACCGTTTATGACCAGCTCTCTTTCAGTAAAGCTGCTGTTAAGCTCAACAAGCACAGAACGACAATCGGTCAGGTAATTACAAACCTCGAAGACCAGCTCGCGGTAAACCTTTTTGAAAGAGTCGGTCGCTCGGTAGAACCCACAGAAGACGGGCATCTTCTTTATCACTATGCCAAGCAAACCATTGAGCAAGCACGCACCTTCGACAAGGTTGCGTTGAGCCTCTCTTATGGGGGATTAGAAAACATTACTATCGCGTATTCGAGCGTGATTCCTCAACGTGTCCTTGTCGATATTCGAAAGCAGCTCAAACGTGATTTCCCAATGATGCGAGTTAACTTTCTGGTTCGTAATAAGAAAGCGATCAAGCAAGGAATACAGGACGGTGAGTATCACTTTGGTTTGGTGAATGTTCACGATAGCCGTGCGATGCACAGTTTAGACGCCACCTTTTTAGGTCATATTGAATTCTATCCGTTCGTACAAAAGGGCGGTGAATTTACTAATTTAGACAAAGAAGACGTACTGGTTGCTTTAAGAAACTCGAAACAGTTTGTACTGAGATCTCTGATTGAAGAAGGGATGTCGGAAAAAATCGTTGTAAGTTCAGACCACGAAGAGATCGATCAACTCGCGTTGGTGATCAAAATGGTGGAAGAAGGCTTGGGTTGGGCACTTTTACCTAAATCATTTTTCTCTGACCCAGAGTTTTCTCAACACGAAATTGAACCTATTCAAGCAGCAGAGTTATTTGAAGGGTTCAAATTTGGCTTCGCATTGTGGTGTCCTCATTCGAAACAGGTCAGTGATATCAAGGGCTCTTTGACTTCAGTGATTTCAGAATACCGAGAGCGATTAATCAGTAACTACCGACCATAACTTGTGTTTATTTGAATGGTTTATATGTATTGATTGTTTACCGTTACTTAAACAGTTATTTCCCCAAAAGGCTCACTCAGAGCCTTTTTTTGTATCCGAAAATTGAGCCTTATTTCGTTAGTAAAGGTCATGTTTTGATGGGTTTGACCCTCTATATGAGAGTAGGGCAATACCACCGTTTGGCCTATTCTAGTCCTGTCGATTAAGGCCCCCCTTTATTGGCAATAAGTGTTAATTTCTATGTTTATTGCAAGGACGCAGACTTTCGGCCGGGTTTCATTACCCGGCCTTTTTTATGAGGCCAATCTTATGACTCGCTGCGGCGGCTTTGTTCTTCTTTCCTGCTCTCTGTTTACCACTTCTTCTTTAGCATCGTTTTACGATCCTGTTGATGGTCAATTTGATATGGGGCATCACCTTGCAGAAAATGCCCATGGTTTTTTGCCTATTCCCATTTTAATTACCGAACCAGCAGTCGGCTACGGTGGTGGTGTAGCTGGCTTGTTCTTGCACGAGACCGATGAAGAGAAGCGACAACGAAAGCAGGCAGCGCTATCTGCTATTGATGGTGGTGCGCAGCTTGTTCCTTCTGCCATGTCAGTGGTTGGCGCAGTGGGTACAGAAAACGAGACTTGGTTTGTTTTTGGTGGTCACAGACGTTCATGGATGAATGACTCCATCCGTTATACAGGTGGTGGTGGCTTCGGTGTTGCGAATTTGGATTTGTATACATCCATCAATTGGGCGCCGATTGACCAAGACATAAGAATAGGCACATCGACCTCCGTTGCGGTACTGTCTCAAAAGGTACAGTTTAGAGTCGGCAATACGCCTTGGATGTTAGGTATAAAACAATTACTAGCAAAGTCTGAGATTGAATTTGAGAATACACTTTTAGATAAACTTTTGGGCAATGAATCGGTCACATCAGGCTTAGGACTAGAAGCTGAATATGACACGCGAGATAACTTATTTTATCCAACCAAAGGCTATAAGTTGTCCGCGGATTACATGATTTATGATGATGCGATTGGTAGTGACTACAATTACCGTAATTTGAATATTGAAGGGGAAGCCTATATCCCAATTACCAATAAATGGACATTAGGTTTGGCCGCAAACTATCAAAATTTCGAACAGCAAGATCTGTTTGTATCGCCCACAGCAAAACCGTATGTGTCTTTGCGTGGTGTGTCGTCTTACCGTTATCAAGGTGATGAGATTGAAACAATCCAAGGTCAATTGACGTATAGCATTAACCATCGTTGGAAGGTTTCAGGGTTCTACGGTTCTGGAACTGCAAAACAAGATAGCAGTATAAGTCACGATAATACCGTGAATGCAGGAGGTGTGGGGTTTCGATACCAAATCGCAAGACGTTACGGTTTACACCTTGGAATGGACTACGCGCAAAGCCATGAAGAACGCGCTATCTATTTTAATATCGGTAGTGGTTTTTAAAACAACCCAAAACTTGAATTTTTCCCAAGAAAAAAGGCGCTAGTCAGCGCCTTTTTAATTTGTTATCACTTACTACAGTAAGATTACTTCTTACGGCAGAACTCAGCGATTACGTACATTGATTGACCGCCGTTTGTTTTACCAGAAACAAGCTTAGGATCATCACCAACGCTGATACCACGGATAACAGTACCTTGCTTAATCACTTGGTTAGTACCTTTGATTGGTAGGTCTTTGATCACTGTTACGTCGTCACCTTTCTTAAGTTCAACGCCGTTCACGTCAAGAGGTTTGTCATCAGCAGACATACCGATTTGTGCCCAAACTGACGTTTCTTCTTCAAGGTACATCATGTCTAGCGCGTCTTGAGCCCAGCTTTCAGTGTTCAGACGAGTAAGTTGACGCCATGCAGTTACTTGAACTGGCGCTTCTTGACTCCACATGCTGTCAGTTAGACAACGCCAGTGGTTGATATCTTTAGGAGCGTCAATCTCACCAAGACATTTGTCACATACCATGATGCCGTGATCCACTGTTACGTGGCTGTGTGGCGGCACTGCGTATGCAGTAAGAGAAGAATCAGAACCACATAGTTCACATTTAGATTGGCAGCGTTCTAGCATAGTAGCTTCAGAAGACATAATGGACTCACATTTATTAGGTATTAAATTTACGGGGCTATTATCCACTTTATTTACAATAAAGAAAGAGGTCGTACGGTATTCTGTCTTGATTAATTTTAGCTGAGATCAACCATTTGTGTTTTAAAGTTTTATGCAAACGGTTAACTAGGGAAGGTTGGGCAGTCATAGAAACAAAAATGCCAGCGGTTAGGCTGGCATTTGGTTTCAGTAAGGAAGAGTTATTGTTCCAATACTGCTCCATTAATTGAGCCTGCTGATAAAGCGTTGTTTACCAAGAAATCTGTCGCTTGTGTCTGCATGCTAATGTGATGGTTTAAATCTAGTGGCATAGGTGTAGTGTCATCTTGAGGAGCGACAAATGTACTGTGCGAAGCCACATCACTAAACTTAACAAAGTCTTTAGTACCATTTGGTGTTGTATTATTTCCATCTACCACTTCTAGGCTAAGTTTCGTAGCAAGCGGTGTTGTGCCAGCAAAAGGTGCATCCGCAACAGTATTTGGCACTGTTTGGTCGTCTTGTGCTTGCCCCATATAAATAGGCATCTGAGTAGAAGCTGCTAGCAAGTAATCAGCATTTGTGTAAGGGTCAATGGTATCTAACACGGTTTGTGCCGCATACGCAAACTGTTGAAATGCTGCGGTCATTGCTGCTTTTTGTGTCTCAGTCGCATGATCATAAAACGTGTTGTAACAAACTTGATCTGTTAACCCTGTACAGTTGCCACTAGCGAAACTTGCGTATTCAGTAGAAGCACCTAGTGCAACGTTATGCTTAACTTGTGGGCCAAAGAATGGTGAACCCAACAAAAGGTTAGATATTTGTCCGCCAGAGTTTTCAATAGCGGCAGCACTGAATGAATAGAGAGCATCCGCAGTTGCACTACCTAACGTGCGGTTAGAGGATGCAACTGCAGTTGTTCCAACAATTCCACCTAACGAATGACCTAGAAACTTAACTTGTGAGCCTGTCGCGATGTTAAATCCCTTCAAAGGTGAACTAGCAAGTAAACCTGCTTGTAAAGAAGCGGTTAACGAAGCTCTTAAGCCCATTACGTCTAACGCACTTTGACGAACGTTGTCGCGAGCTACAGGCAGGTTAGCGAGATTCAAATAAGCCAACACATCTGCATTTGCTGAACGGGTATCATCTAGACTGCGCGTACCATGTATTGGTAAGTCAATCGCGATAACAGCAACGCCAGCTCTCGCCAAGTTGTAAGCGAACGCATAAGCATTTTCTTTAGCAGAGGTTATACCGTGTTGGTAAATAACCACATCAGTAGGATCCGCACCATTAGGTGTAAATAACAAAAACTCTACAGATTCTAATAACTTAACTTGAGGGACTGGTGAATATTTCGTAACGACTCTCTCGCTATCAAGCGGTGAGCCATCTGCTAGAGTAAGGTTTAGGCCAACCAGTTTGAGCTGTTCTGTTTGGTCCGTCGCTAATACACTAGTATCGATACCTGCGGCAACTAATTGAGCAGCCATGTTAGCTTGCTCGTTAGCATCACTCAAAGCATTTGAAACTTTGGCTAAGCTAGGCATACCCGATTCGAATGGCTGTGAGTTCCATTCAGTAGCACTTGTTTCTAGATAATAAGGTAGTTGAACAAAACCTTGAGTCACATCTACGTTGTCTGTCCCGCCATACAAGCCATTTATCGCGCCTTTCAAGGTTGCGATAGTTGTCGCGTCGCCGCCGGCAACATACTGATCAAAGTCAGTATCGTTTGCTAGCGCTGTTTTGAACAATTCTGTAGCACCAAACTGCATCGCATAAGCTGTCGACAGATCAACAGAGTTAGGGTTTGCGCTCCCTGTCCAAACGCTATTCAGGTTTGCTGTAGCCAATCCTGTTGCCGTTGCCGCCTTGGTAGCGAAAAGGGAGTCACCGACAGACTCAGTCGTAAACCACGTCGAATAAATGATGTTTTCAGTATCAAGGTTAATAGCACCAGCAGCCGTCGCTCCAGCAAAGATCTTTTCAACACCTTGAGTTACTTGTTGTGCTTGAGCTAGGCTACCTTCGGTGTACGTCACCGCACTAGATTTCAGTGCAGCATAACTTGCCGACATGCCAACAGGATCACCATTAACATCCGTGAGTTCATTTGATAGCGCCAACACGTATTCACTTGAAGCATCTAAGGAATCATTGAACACAATTGTGAAGGTATCAGTTGAGGCACTAGATAGAACGTTGAAATCAACGCCTAAAGTCAATACGCCAGTAACACTTGGTGCTGTGTCTGAAGTCAGCGAACCACTAAGCTTTAATAGGTAAACCCCACCAGTAGCTACGCCGTCAGCTAAGCCAGTACCTTCAAAGTCCATGATGATTGGCATTGAAGTTGACCAGCCATCCATTGTATTCATTGCGGCAATAGGGTTGGTTAGTGAGTCGTCACCGCCAGTCGGTAAGCCAAGCGTCCCATCGGTAGTATCCATTAATGCGAAGCTAGGAAGAGGAACTGCAATATCAGCACCGGTTAGTTGAAACTTGATGCTCGTTGCTTGTGCAAGTGAATCTTGAATATATTGCTCATATTGAATCGTTGTTGAAGCACCCGAGCTCGATGTGTCATCACCACAACCAGCAAGAAACATAGCTGACGCAAGCAGCGAAACATTAAATAACTTTTTCATGTTTTAAGTCCGTTTAGTTGAAGGTGTAGTTCATTTGAATTGCAGAAAGGTAGGCAACTGCGTCACCAGAGAACTCAAGCTCTTGGCCAAGTTCGTTCGTTTCTGTGAAATCACCATCTTTGCTTTGTACAAGGGCAAAACCGGCATCAATAGATAGGTTAGGGCTGTATTGGTAAGTCAAACCTGCGCTATACCAGAAACGGTCGCTATCAGGAATACTCAACGTCGCTTCACCTGCTTGTTCGTCATAAGCAAGACCTGCTCTTAATGTCCATGCTTGGTTCAATTGGTAAGTAGCACCTAGTGAGTAACGGTTATTGTCGTCGTAATCTTCGGTCTTTTTAAAGCACTCGCCATTTGCGCAATCTGAGCTCGTCGCTTTGAGCTCTTTAAAGCTACTCCAACCCGTTTGTTGCCAGCCGTAATGGATAGCCCATTGATCGGTGAGTTGATGGAAAGCTGAAATCTCAATGATCGAAGGTAATGTAATTTTTAGACGACCTGTTGTGGTCGTTGCACTCCCTTGGACGATGCTACCTGTGTAATCGCTGAAGTCGCCATCATCAAAATCTAGGTCAACCTCTGAACGATATGCGATAGAGAATCGATTGTTTTCATTCAGTTCATATAACGCGCCTACGTTCCAGCCAAACGCAAAGGTTTCACCTGTCATGCTAATCAGTTTGGTAGAAGCAGGATCGCCAGTGATGTTTGATATAGAACCCTGGTGACGATTAAGTTCTGCCTCTGCGTAAACAAGGTTTGCACCAGCACCAACACTGAATTGGTCATTAATTCGATACGCCACATTCGGGTTCAGGTTCACTGACACAAGTGAAGTATCACCGGCAAGATCACCCGCATAAATATCGTCTGGGTAATCGGTAGCAACTCCATAGTTAGAGAACATACCAATGCCCCATGCCCATTTGTCATTGATTGGGCTGATGTAGTAAGCAGCCGGAACCACTTGCAAAGGTGCAACATCTTTCGAGACTTGGCTTTGACCGCCAGAGCCTGGGACATTGTTTTGAGTGATATCTACCTCGGGATCAACGATAGAAACCGCGCCTGAAAACTGTGCTGTATCAAATAGGGTCATTGCGGCGGGGTTTCTCGCTAGTACACTCGCGTTATCAGCTACTGCACCTTCACCTGAAAAGGCACGACCAAGACCTGAGGCAGAATGCTCAGCAACTTGGAAACCAGCTGCAAGTGAGTTACATGCAAATAGTACTGAAAGTGAAACGAGAGAGCGTTGTATTGTTTTCATCCTTGACCCTCCTAGGGCATCGAATTTCGTTATTATGTTTTGAAAACACACTGAGCATTTTTGTTGTTGAAGCTCTAATGTAAATGGCATGTTAAATTCATGTTTTATATAAAGTCAAAGAAAGAGTTGTTATTTTGTGAGGTTATGTTTTAAAGGGGCGGCACTTTAACATCAATAATATAAACGTAATCAATGATTTATTTGTGGTTGGAGGTGTGACCAGAGTGTTTATGCATCGTTACGGTATAAATAGTGTTCAATAGCTCAATATGTAACAACTTTGTTTCTGTTTACCGCCATTCGCTAAATCGGCATAATATCGACTCATTTTGATAGTCATTAAATTGGAATTTTTAGTTTGGAATTACTCGCGATAGAGTTTCTTGGTAAACCGCTTCGTTTAGAAGGATCAATGGCAGGGTGGCAGCAGTTGTTTTGGGACAACACGTTAGTGTCTCAACTGGATGCGACTTCAGAAGACGACGATGTGAGAACACACACATTTACGCTTCGTTCTGGTGAAGAAACATTGCAGTGTCACGTTGAGTCTTCGGTTCAATGGCAACCCTTTGAGATGACATATAAAGCATCGGTTAATGGGCAAACCATTACCGAAGGAAATCGCAGCACTAAAGATATCGAACAGCAAACACCGGTTGTAGCACCTAAGCCTGAAAAACGTTTTAGTTTGATTGGTTTGGTGTCACTCGGAATGAAAGCGCTGAAGAGTGCTAAGTTAATAAAAGTTGTGCTTGCTTCTGCCAGTTTAGCGGCATATTCATGGCTGTTTTCTATTCAGTTCGCATTAGCCTTGATCGCTTGTCTAATGTTCCATGAGTACGGTCATATCAGAGCGATGAAGTACTTTGGGATGAAGACAAAAGGGATCTACTTAATTCCGTTCCTTGGCGGATTAGCGCTTTCAGACGAAAAGATTAATACTCGATGGCAAGATGTGGTTATCTCGATCATGGGACCACTGTTTGGTCTGATACTGTCGTTGATATTTACGGTTTTGTATTGGGCAACTGGTGAGATGTTTTTCGCTGGTCTTGCCGTGTTTAACGCTTTGCTGAACCTATTCAATTTGCTGCCGATTTTGCCACTCGATGGTGGCCACGTGTTGAAAAGTATCAGTTTTTCGATGAACAGCGTGTTGGGCATTGTACTGTGTGTCGCTGCAGCCGTAGCAGGTGTCGTGTTGAGTTACCAATTGAACTTAACCCTGTTTGGTTTCTTATTGATCATGGGTAGTGTCGAGATTCTGTTCGAATGGAGAGGCCGTCATCATAGCCATTTATTGCCATTAGACAGATACGGCCAAATTGTATCCTTCCTTTGGTATGTGGGCTTAGTAACGGGATTGATCGGTGTTATCTGGTACTTCGCTTCAACCGGCGACCAATTACTGAGCCTACCGTTACAGATTCTAGGCACTTAACGCATATCTATAACTGAGTGACTGGTTCATAAAGCGCAGGGTCACCCAATACAAACAAAACGAAAAACGCCCTAACCATTTGGATAGGGCGTTTTAATATCTGCGGTTCTAACTTGTACGTTCGTCAAATCAAATTTTGCAATTTGGTTTAGCAACGTTCGATTGAGGCAGTGTCGTGATCTTAGTTTGCAGATCTTTAATACGGGTACTGTGAGAAGGGTGTGTCGAAAGCAATTCTGGTGGTTGACTGCCGCCTGATGCTTTCGCCATGTTCTTCCATAAATCAACACTCTGGTTTGGATCGAACCCAGCTTTCGCCATGTACTCTAGGCCGACAATGTCAGCTTCAGATTCTTGAGTTCGACCATAAGGCAGAATTACACCATATTGAACACCCAAGCCTAATGCGGCCATGGTCATGCCTTGATACTGTTTGTATTCTGATGAGCCTAGAGCAACACTGGTGATCGACAAACCTGTATTGGCGAGTTGTGATTGTGATAGGCGTTCGTTACTGTGGTCAGCAAGAACGTGCGCCACTTCATGTCCGATAACCGTTGCCAGTTGATCTTGGTTTACTGCAACATTGAGTAAACCCGTGTAGACGCCAATTTTTCCGCCTGGCAGAGCGAACGCGTTCACTTGGTCGCTATCAAAAACCACTACTTCCCATTCACTAAATCCTTGCTTAGGAATGTGTTGAGTAATACTGTTCGCTACGCACTGAACATACGCGTTGGTTTTTGCATCTTTACTGATGGGTTGCTCTTTCTTCATTTGTTCGAAAGACTGTGCCCCAAGCTGAGACATATCTTGATCTGAAAAAAGCAGCAGTTGGTTTCTTCCTGTCGGGGAAGCGCTACACGCAGTTAGGCCTGCAAGAGTGAGAAGCGAGGCAAACTTCGTCCATGACGTCATACAATATCCTCTGTGTATTCGGTTTTTATGCATGTTAACATCAACTTGCGTAATAACTAAGGGCTGTAAGATAACTAACAGCCAGTAGTATAGAAAAAACTATGCAGGCGATAACAAGATCAATAATTAAGGACCCCACATGAGTATTTGGAAAAAGCCCGTTGACCTAGACACCTTCAACGCGACCTCAAAAAATACCTTAATTGAGCACCTCAATATCGTTTACACCGAGGTTAACGATAATTCCTTGGTGGCAACCATGCCAGTTTGTCATTTCACGCACCAACCACTGGGCATGCTTCACGGCGGCGCATCGGTGGTTCTAGCAGAAACACTTGGCTCACTCGCTGCAAACTTTTGCGTACCCGATGGATACTATTGCGTAGGGCTAGACATCAACGCTAACCACGTTCGTTCTATGCGTGAAGGGCACGTTATTGGCACCGCTGAGCCTATTCACCTTGGCGTATCTACTCAAGTATGGCAGATAAACATCACTGATGAACGTCAACGCTTGGTTTGTACAAGCCGTTTGACCATTGCAGTGAAGAAGCACAAACGTTAGTTCATTAATCAAGTTGAGGCGCAGTAGTCATCCTAGCTACACCTTATTAAACCTCATTTACACACTGTTATTTTAGTTAGAGAAATCCATGGTCATAACGTTTAAAAGTGGAAAAGTCGTCGCAACCGCGCATGAGTTGGTTGTTCGTTTGGATGGAGAGCATAGAGTCACATTACAAGCTCAAGTTGATGCAATTCAGCTGATCGGAAAAGGGGCAAATGTAATTTCGGCTAATGGTTCTGAGTGCAAATGGTCGATTAAACTAGACAACGAACAGCAACTTCGTGACATCGCCAATGAAATCGGCTGTGATGTGATGTAATTAGCGGTTATCACTGTGTTTATTTTGGCTTTTAACTCTCGATTAGAGGCACTAAATCAACCTACATTCGTAATCCCTTCGCAAAATAGTATTAAGTTCGATTGATTTTGACTCATAAAATAGGGAAACTGAATTTAATATCCTTTGAATAAGTTTTCCTCTTTATGAGTAGCCCAAGACTTCGCGTTCAATTTGAAACCCTGTTTGAATACTTCGATGGCAAAGATTCTGATGTTCAGCTTGATGACATAACGGATGTGCTCTGTTGTACACGTCGTAATGCCAGAATGGTACTGAACAAGCTCGAAGAAGAAGGCTGGGTAGAGTGGTTACCTGCAGCGGGTCGCGGTAAGTTATCTCAACTTATCTTTAAGCAGAATCGTTGCGATGTTAGTGAAAACCTAGCACGCCGCTACTTAGAAGAAGGTAAAATTGGTCAAGCCTTGTCGGTACTTGACCAAAATGCCGCCAAACTTACTCAAGTGATTCAAAACTACTTGGGCGTACAGTATCAAGAGGGTGAACAGGTTATTCGTTTACCTTACTACCGTCCGCTTTCGATGCTTAATCCAACCAAATCGATGCGACGTTCTGAACAACACATCGCTTGTCAGGTATTCAGTGGCTTAACTCGCTTGGATGAGAACGATCAACTGCAGCCTGATCTCGCGCATTCATGGCAAAAGATAAACGACCATCAATGGCGATTTTTCTTAAGGCCGGGTGTCCGTTTCCATAATGGTGAACCGTTGTTAACGAGCCACGTTGTGGATACGCTGCTTTTGCTCGAGCCGCTCAATATGTTCTCGCATATTAAAGACGTGTCTTCGCCGGCAAATTGCGTGGTTGATGTCTTTTTAACGCGCCCAGATAAATACTTCCCACTTGCGCTAACCGAATCAGTCGCAAAAGTCACTCTACCAATGATTTTACGTGGAGAAGATTACGATATTCGCCCAATTGGTACAGGCCCTTATCGCATTGAAAAGAATGACGAAAAACAACTCGTGTTAACGGCTTTCAATGGATACTTTGGTTTTAGACCGCTGATCGATCGTGTGGAAGTTTGGGTGGTTGATGAAGCCTATTCGTCGATGGTTTACCCAAGCCTTTCTAAGCCGATAATGGCAGACCGTGGTGATAGCGATGACGAAGTAGAGCTTGATCCGGGTTGTACATATTTACTATTGAATAGAAAGAAGGGTATCGCACAAGATCCAGCTTGGGCTGAGTTTCTTTCGAACGCGTTGAATGCGTCTGATTTGTTTGTGCATATCCCTAAAGAGACCGTTATCGACTTGGGTGTACTCCATGCTTACGGAATTAAACCCGGTTGGTATGACATCAAGTTAAAGGTGCCTGTTTGTCCACCAGCAAGTGTTAAACCAAGTATCAAATTGGCGTATCAATGCCAGCACCCGATGTTTCCAACCCTTGCAAAAGCGATTGTCACTGTGTTGAAGCAGTACAATGTCGATGTTGAGCTATTTGGTTACGAAACCGATCCGCCACACGCTGATGATGTCGATATTTGGATCAACCCGATGGGGATTGCCAACAACAGAGACGATGCACTGGCCGGTTGGTTGATGGATTACAGCTTTCTGGATGAATCGAGCCCAGCAGAAGACTTCGATCAATGGTGCCACATGATAGATCGTTGGCGGTCCGGTGAGTTTGAGCAGTTCCCAGCAAGACAACTTGGCAAGCAGCTGGTACAAAGCAACCAATTGATCCCAATGTTTCACTGTTGGTTAGGCGTCAATAAAGACCAATGCGGTACGCTGCAAAACGCTAAGTGTAATGCACTCGGATGGTTCGATTTTAGCCAAGTTTGGGTAAAACCAGAAGTTGATTGAAACTGAAGATAACTCGATTAGGACAACACAATGCAAACCGTGATTATCACATTCATTACGCTGGTGGCATTTGCTGCCAATTCAGTATTGTGTCGTTGGGCTTTAATGGATCAAACGATTGATCCTTTGAGTTTTTCGGTCATACGTATCTTATCCGGTGCACTCACACTGTTGATTTTATTGACCTTATCTTCAAACGCTAAACGCAAACAAGACAAAGTAGAAGGTAACACTTCTATGTATACTAAGATTCGCTCTGAGCTCGATTTAACCGCGATATTGGCTCTACTGGTTTACATGTTTGGCTTCTCGTTTGCTTACCTCACATTAGGTGCAGGGCTTGGAGCTTTGGTACTGTTTGTTGCGGTTCAGTTCACCATGATTGCTGCACACCTATTCGCTGGCAACAGAATGTCGTCGATTGAATGGGGTGGCTGTTTATTGTCTGTTACAGGGCTTGTTTATTTGCTCATGCCGACGGGCGCAACAAGCTCACCAGATCTAATCTCCATCATATTAATGGTATTAGCTGGAGTTGGGTGGGGCGTTTACACACTGGCAGGCAAGAAATCTAAGAACGCACTTCAATCGACTACGGCCAATTTTGGTTTTGGTTCGTTAGTCATTCTTGCGTTGTTAAGTCTTCTAGCTTTCATTCCGAGCGTCACGGCACAAATATCCATAACCGAGCAAGGTTTGATCTACGCAGTATTGTCGGGAGCGGTAGCTTCTGGAGTCGGCTATAGCTTGTGGTATTACGTTGTGAAGAAACTAAACACCGTGGTTGCATCCATTGCACAGCTCTCTGTTCCAGTTATCGCAACACTTGGTGGTGTCTTACTGTTATCTGAACCGGTCACCATGCAATTTGTTATCTCTTCGACCGTCATTTTACTGGGGATAAGCTTGGTTCTTGTCGCCCCTAAACTTAAGAAATAAAGAGTTCAATCATTAACTGTTATGGCTAAACCAAACAAGAAACAACCGACCAAGACGGTTCAGATTTTCTGTGCGAAATGTAAGACACAACTTTTCAAGTACCGGAAAGGTGGCAAAGGTGCTCTCGTTAAGTGTTTTAAAGAACGCATTGTTGAAGATTTCACGACAGAGCCCTGCATTTGCCCTGAATGCGGTATAGAGTTCGCACGTGATACCTTAGTTCGAGGCACGCCAGCCTACAAGTTTGTTGGCGGCAAAGTAACGATGAAATAAAAATGCCACAGCATGAATTGTGTGTGGCATTTCAGACCTGCTTCTGAAGTTAAGAAATGTTATTGAAGTTAAGAACTGCTCTTGATGTTCAGAATCAGAGGCGAGTATCAATGAACTCTAACTCGCCCTTGCAGCTTGAGAAGTAACAAGGAGACTATCGCTCCGGTTGTATCGCAAAGCATGTCTTTCTGAGCATCCCAAATATCACCTTGTGAGCCTAAGAATGCGATACCTTCGTCGCCACCTGCAATCTCCGCATACCACCACTCAATAATCTCATAACCTGCTGCAACACTCATGATGGCAAACAGAGCAAAGAAACACGCCAACACTGGTTGAGCCAACTTCTTACGAATCAAATACTCAGCGAGCGGGTAAGCATAAAGACCAATCGAAAAATGCGCCACGCGGTCAAAGTTATTACGTTCAGATCCAATCAGGTTATTAAACCAATCAAAGGGGACTTCAGCGAAGGTGTACTTAGCGCCAATCGTATGTAGAACCAACCAGATGAACATTAAAGCGTAAGCCGTCTTTGAAAAGGTGAGCTTAGTAGAGAGCCACCATATCCCGACAAGAATACCGAGCGCAGGAATGATCTCAGCAATCCAAACGGCTCGAGAAGAGGGGGCAAACGCTGAAAAAAGAAAGATAACAAGATAGACAGCAGTCAGTGAAAGTAGAGGTCTATTTTGAGCAAGTGGCGTAATTGTCATCATCAGATCCTATATAAGTTTCATCCATAGTTACACAATAATGAACAGCGTTCAATTGTGGTTTTATCACCAAATTTGTTGAAAAGTAGCGTTATCGCCCAGTATCTAGACAAACGGTTGCGAGAGTTTCACAAAAGTTTGATTTACAACAAAGCGAACCATAAAATCCCTCTATCACTACATAACAAGAAAGAAAGTCATGAAACTGGAAACTGTCGATTATCTTGCTGACGACGCAGCAGAACAATTTGTTCGCTCTCTACGTGAAACTGGATTTGGTGTACTAAAAAACCACCCAATCCCGAGAGAGCTTGTTGAGTCAATTTACGAAAACTGGTACCAATTCTTCATTTCTGAAGAGAAAGAGAACTTCCACTTTAATGTTGAAACACAAGATGGATATTTTCCACCTTCAGTGTCGGAAGTTGCAAAGGGCCACACTGTAAAAGATATTAAAGAGTACTTTCACGTATACCCTTGGGGTCAGATTCCTGAACAGCTGAAAGAACAAATTCTAGATTACTACCAACGCGCTAATGCTTTTGCTCAAGAGCTATTAGGTTGGGTTGAAGCACACGCGCCTCAAGAAGTACAAGAGAAGTTCTCAATCGCACTTTCTGAAATGATTAATGGTAGCGAGCAAACTCTGCTTCGCGTACTTCACTACCCACCAATGCAGGGTGATGAAGAGC
Organism: Vibrio sp. Isolate33; assembly: GCF_022397895.1. Classification (NCBI taxonomy): domain Bacteria; kingdom Pseudomonadati; phylum Pseudomonadota; class Gammaproteobacteria; order Vibrionales; family Vibrionaceae; genus Vibrio; species Vibrio sp. Isolate33. The sequence continues at coordinate 215,585 of NZ_JAKEUP010000001.1, read as the reverse complement.
CGGGCGCAATCCGTGCTGCTGCACACGAAGACATCAACCTTTTAACTGTTCTTCCTGCTGCAAACGAACCTGGCCTTCAGGTTAAAGCTCAAAATGATGAGTGGTTAGATGTGCCGTGTGATTTCGGTAACATGATCATCAACATTGGTGACATGCTGCAAGAAGCGTCTGGTGGTTACTTCCCATCAACGACCCACCGTGTAATCAATCCATCAGGTGCTCGCCAAGAGAAATCTCGTATTTCTTTACCTCTGTTCTTGCACCCGAAACCAGAAGTGGTTCTGTCTGGGAAGTACACAGCAAATGAATACCTAATGGAACGTCTAAGAGAGCTTGGCGTTATCTAATTAGTCAGATTTCATACTCTAAAGGCCAGCATAATGCTGGCCTTTTTGTTTGATAAGCGCATAACTGATTGAAATTTATTTAGTTTGAAACTCGACAAACAGCAACAGATCGCTTTCAATTAATAAGATACATAAATGCCTATGCCAATGGACTCAATTAATCATGTTAGACAACACCGAATCATCGAGTCACCAAGATATTAGCCCTCAGTTTCAGGCTCATATGGAAAACCCGTTGCTGTGGCCTATCATGGAAGTGCTCAAACAAAAGCCGAGTGGATGGAAAGTGCATACTTTGGCTACGCACCTCAACGAACTCGGTTTTATTCCTGTTTTAGATAGCGTGCCTGAAAAAGAACTGTTTAAGAAAAACTTCTTGATCATGAATGCGCTCTATCAGCTACAAGGGACCTTATACCCAGACAGCTGGCTTCAGGTCCAAGCCATGGACATTGAATTGATGAACGGGCGTTATCATGGCAGCACCCATACAATCGATCTTGAAGACCCACTGCGTGATTACTATATCAATTGGCTCAACTATGAAGCTAATGAAGGTGAAGTAAAGCGGCTGTTGAATGAGTTTTGGACGCGCTACAAGAAGTTTGTCGGTGGCAGTGAAACGGACATGGACAGGACCCATGCGCTAGGTTTATTCGAATTACCACTGGACGCGACCCAACAGGATATGCGAAAACGATGGAGACGCCTCGCGCTGCGTTGGCATCCCGATAGAGACGAAGGCAACACGGCTAAGTTTCAAACGCTATGCGAAGCGTGGAATGTATTGCGCGGCTAACAATACTCAAGCTGGCCTACTCGATTTAATAAGACCCCAGAAGATAGAAGACAAAAGAAAGCCCCACATGCGACTAGTGGGGCTTTATGTTTATCGCTAATGATAAGTAATGAACTATGAGTGGTCTTTACTCACTCCACTTTTATGCTCAAATGCGTAATCGAGTACCTTACGAATGTAAGGCGCGCCAACTTTTGAACCACCGTTACCATGTTCAATAACCACTGTCGCAACGTATTCAGGATTATCATAAGGTGCAAAAGCAGTATAAAGCGCGTGGTCGAGTAGGTGACGTGCTAACTTCTTCGAGTTATAAACCTGATCCTTCGCCAAGTCGAAAACTTGTGCCGTACCCGATTTACCACCACTGACGTAGTCAGCGCCCTTGAATGCTCTTCGACCGCTACCTCGACTCCCGTTGTTTACCAGCCTCATTGCATTAATTGGTACGTCCCAAATTTCATCGGGAACTTCGTCAATTGATGCCATCTGTTTTGGTACAACAGGCGTTTGCGTATCAAAGTCTTCACCGTGATTTAGTGTTGCTCTTAGAATGTGCGGAGGCATCACCTTACCGTGATTCACGAGCACAGAAGTGGCTTTGGCTAATTGCAGTGGAGTAGAAGTCCAATAACCTTGTCCGATACCAATCGGCACGGTATCACCTTGATACCAAGGCGTACGATAGCGCATCATCTTCCAATCACGAGTCGGCATGTTGGCAGTACTTTCTTCGTAGATGTCGATACCTGTCGGTTTACCAAATCCGAAGCGGTTCATCCACGTTGAAATACGATCGATGCCCAAATCAAAGGCCGTTTGGTAGAAGAATGAATCCACTGACTCCTCAATCGCTTGTGTCACATCAACTGGGCCATGACCCCAACGCTTCCAATCTCGCCAGGCTTTTGAGTTAGGTTTAGAACCGGGGATACGCCATGAACCGTGGTCATCACGAATGGTATGTTCCGAGATAACATGCTCTTGCAAACCAGCAACGGCCATAAAAGGCTTTACGGTCGAAGCGGGTGGGTAAACCCCTAGTGTTGTGCGGTTCACCAATGGGTGTGCAGGGTCGTTAAGCAATGTTCGGTAGTTTTTGCTCGAAATGCCGTCTACAAACAAGTTTGGGTCATAGCTAGGGCTCGATGCCATCGCTAATACACTGTTGTCTTTCGGATCTAGAATAACAGCACTGCCAGTTCGATTATCGAGTTGGTCGAACACATATTTTTGTAGCTCGATGTCGATGTTAAGAACAATGTCTTTACCTGCGACAGGAGGAACATACTGAATTGTTCTAACAATACGACCACGGCTGTTCACTTCGACTTCTTGATAACCCTTGGTGCCATGAAGTAGGTCTTCATAGTATCGCTCTACACCGAGCTTACCGATCACGGTTGTCGCTTGGTAATTGGACTCTTTACCTTGCTCATCAAGCTTTCTTAAATCGCTGTCGTTGATGTGTGCTACATAACCTAAGACATGGGTAAGTATTTCACCATTTGGGTAGAAACGTTTAAGGCTGGTATCGATCGATAAGCCGGGGAATTGATATTGTTGAACAGAGAACTTAGCGATCTCTTCTTCGTTAAGACCTTCTAATATCGTGACGGGCTTAAAACGACGGGTGTTGTGATAACGCTGTTTGAATCGCTCGATTTGTTCATCATTGAGAGGGATGAATTTATTGAGCTTGCTCAGCATGACATCAACATCATCAGTCTTTTCGGGGATCATGGTTAAATCGAACACGAGTTGGTTCTCGGCCAATAACACACCATTGCGATCGTAGATCAAACCGCGCGTAGGGGCGATGGGAAGCACCTTAATTCGGTTTCCGTCAGCTCGGGTTTGGTAACTTTTGAAATCTTGTACTTGGAGCCTGTAGAGGTTTCCAATCAGAACGAGGGTGAAGACTAAAATCCCTGCAAACGCGACGATTACTCGGTTTCGAAACAGGTTTACTTCGCTTTTATGATCACGCATTTTGACGCGTTGGTGGTTCATCAAAACCTCAGGCTTTTACATTTAGTTACATTTGTAGAGTCGGGACTTTATCCGAATATCACCATGGCTTTGTAAAAGCTGTGTCATGATTCTTGGTATTTCCAAGATAAGTAACGCTGGAGCCTACCTAGAAGTGCTAGAAGGTAAATGGAGGATACTAGAGAAATGAAGAAAAAACGGCCCTCAAAAATGAGAGCCGTAGATAGGAATTACTGATGTTGAGCTAAATCTTAGTTCGAAGGTTTGAACTGAGATTTACGCATACGGTTCAAGGCAGCCATGATATCCAACGTTCTTGGTTTCGCTAGGTCACCATATTTCGGCATGTTAGCGTACCATTCGTTGTCTAAAATAGTGTTGAACTCTTTCGCTGGGTTGTTTGACCAACCTGGAGTTTGTGCAAACTGGAACCAAGCCCAGCCGATCGCATTGACCTCTGATGTTGACTCAAGTTGCTCTAACGCAGAAAGGTCGGCGAACTCTTTACCAAAGCGCAGTGATTCTTTGCCTTTCGCGCTAACACGGAACTTGCCATCCATAAGGATGTTCATCAGTGATGCGCGGTTCAATGAACGTGGCACAAACATCTCTAATGCTGTTTCACATTCGTTCGTACGTTGAGTAGGGTGTTGAGCAATCACTTCTTTTGCTTTTTCAGTTACGTCTACCGCTTGGTAGTCGTGCATTTGAATTACAGTGTTTGCTACGTCTAGGTAATCACCAGAACCGCCCATAACCACGATGGTTGAGATGTCCATCTCTTCACGTAGCTGGCCGATACGGTCAACAAGCGGTGTGATTGGCTCGTCGCCTTTAGACACAAGCGCCTGCATACGCTCATCACGAATCATGAAGTTAGTCGCTGACGTATCTTCATCGATAAGTAGCGTTTGCACACCGGCTTCGATTGATTCTTGTAACCAAGCCGCTTGCGAGGTTGAACCCGAAGCATCTTGAGTGCTGAAATCAGACGTGTCTTTCTTCATTGGTAAATGGTTGATGTAGTTCGACAGGTTCAAGCTGTGCACACATCGGCCATCTTCCGCGCGAATCTTCATTGTATCAATCGCAGTCACAATACCTTCACGACCATCACCAGGGATATGGTTGTAGATAGAGCGTTCAACAGCATTCAATAATGTCGATTTACCATGGAAACCACCACCAACGATCAATGTGATGCCTTTAGGAATGCCTAGGCCAGTCACATCACCTTGGTTTGGCGTGTTTAATGTTACGCTCAATGATTCTGGCGCTGAAAAAGGAACGGCATCTTTCATTGGAAGGTCACAGTTACCCGCGATACGTGGTAGCACACTACCGTTCGCAACGAATGAAGCTAGGTTGTGCTCGTCTAATTGAGCACGAAGCGCTTCTTGGTCTTCAATCGTTTCACAATGTTTGATCATCGCATCGATGTTCAGTTCACGTTCAAGCGTTGCACGACGAATAAACTTCGGTAAGTAGAAAGTGATTATGTTGATTGCTTTCTTAGCAAGAATACTACGGCCATCAGCAGGCAGGTTGATACGGAAACGAAGTTCGATACCTTGCTCAGTGAACACAACCGATGTGCTGTCTAAAACCGTTTGGCCAGTAAGAGCGATTGAAACAGTCGATTCTTGCTTAGCGAATTCAGAAAAGCTGCGCGCAATAAAGTCACGAGCAGCAACTTGGTATTCGTAAGACTTTTCTTTCAGCCAATCTAACCCAGTTAACGACCACGCGCGTGTTGCGCGAAAACGAGAAGCTGACGCGTACGGGTCGCCTTGGATGTGGTCGATGTGTAATTCAAAATCAGCAAAGTCGTATTGACCTTTAATTTGTTGATATGCACGGTAGTTTTGTTTTTCGAGCTTTTTAAGCTTTGCAGTCAACTGATCCATAACGAGGAATGCCTATATAAGGGGAAAGATAAAAACAGAAAGGCGGCGATTATAAAAATCACCACCTTTAGAGTAAAGAGAAAGTAGGCCTAAATCCAAAACTAACTGCTCTTTTTCGCTTTAAGCGTAACGAGTTGTCCCCAAATAGTTTTGATTGATTAAGCTGTGTTCGAATTCTTGACTCGGCATTGGTCTACCATAGAGGTAACCTTGGCCAACATCGCAGCCTTCATCGACAATAAACTTCTCCTGAGCTTCTGATTCTATGCCTTCAATCGTAACTTTGAGGTCGAGTTTTTTCGCGATTTGGACAATCGAACGAACAATTTCTGAGTCTCCGTCTGAGTTGAGCATTTGATCAATGAAGCTCTTATCAATCTTAATCGTGTCGAATGGGAATTTCTTCAGGTAACTGAAAGAGGCGTAGCCAGTTCCGAAGTCATCCAGTGACAATGTAACACCTATATCATGCAAAGATTCCAACGTGTTTTTGGCTACGACTTCATCTGCGATTAAACCGCTTTCGGTAACTTCAAGCTCTAAGAAGCGGGGCTCGAGGTGATAGGTTTCCAATAGATGAATCACTTGCTCTGCAAAATGCGCGTTTTTGAGTTGCACAGCAGACACATTAACCGCCATTTTGAAGTCTTCAACGTATTCAGACCACTCTTTGGTTTTTTCAATCGCATTGCGTAGAACAAAGCTGCCCACTTCGAAAATCAAGCCATTTTGTTCGGCCATATGTATCAGGGTTTCATTGGAGATATCGCCTAACACGGGATGTCTCCAGCGGAGCAGTGCTTCGGCGCCAACCCAGCGATGAGTCACAGGGCTTACTTTAGGTTGGAAGTAGAGCATCAAGTCATCATTACGAACGGCTTGTAGTAAATAGCCTTCAATCTTATTGATGTGGCTTTGTTCTTCTGTGTGAGACTGAGAGTAGTAAGCGTATTTTTGTCCAGAATCTTTACAAGCAAGCATCGCTTCAGATGATTTTTGAAGAATGCTCTCTGCATCATCTTCGCTGTCCGTAATCGCAATCCCAATATAGGCATGCAAATGAACTTTATCGCTTTCGATATCAAACTCGGAATGTCCAACTCGCACTAACGTTTGACTGAGCTCTTCAAGGCGATGGTGGAGATCTTTCACACTGAATGCGAGAACAAGATCGACAGAAGTAGGGCGCGCCGTTAATACCTCGATGTCAGTAATGCTGTTGATACGTTGTCGATATTCGACAAGCACTTGGTCTAGTGCGTTGTAACCATAGCGTGCTTGAATTCTCCTGCCATTGGTAAATCCAATATGAATAACGGCAAACGAGCCTTCAGTCAGCCTTCGTTGTGCGATCAGCTTGTGATTTAAGCGAGATTCAAAGGCACTTCGGTTTAAAAATCCCGTGCCGAGGTCATGATTCTTTTGGAAGTTAATCTTCTGTTCAGCCGCTTTTCGCTTATCAATTTCTTGATTCAATGAGTAATTAAGGCTCGCGAGATCTTTAGTGCGATTGTAAACGCGGTTTTTTAGATCGCGATTCATTTGGGTAAGTTTAGCGTGCTGGAATAGGGTTTTAAGCTGAGATTCGATCGAAGTGCGAAAGCTCTCTAACAGTTTAATATAAGTCGAGGTGTAGTGGTTCTCTTTCGAGTCCAAGATACAAATGGTGCCGAACAGTTCACCGTTAGGCCAGAGTAATGGAATACCACAATAGGAGACTAAACCGAGTTTGATGTCTGGGTTGTTTTCCCACTTAGGATCGGCAAGCGCGTTAGGCACAAGAAGCTGTCGTTGAGTTTCCATCACGGTTTCGCAGTACAGCCCATTCCCCAACGTTTCAGAATCGCCTTTGTTGTATGGGTTATTCTCGCTGCGGCTGGTTGAGAAGACTTCAATGTAATTGGCGTGAACACGCATGATCAGTGCCGCGGGCACTTGAGTAATTTGAGCTAAGAGGTCGACAATATTCTGCCAACCGTGCTCCATATCGTCTGGGATATCTAAATCGAGAGTTTTTATTTTCTTCATATGACTCCGAGTCAATTATGCTAAATGCATCAACACATCCTGTGTTAATTATTATGAACCAAAGAAAACTGTGAATCTTACGTTAAGTAAGTATAAGAAATGTTGCACAAAAAAACCTCGGCAATTTTGCAGAGGTTTTCAAATGTGAATACGGGTCTCAGTAATGAGATAAATTTCGATTAGGGCTTTAATTTTATAAAGTCTTCGCTATTCAGTTTCTTACTGTAATCTACTGATGGTTGCGCGAACCCGTTTAGCTGTAAGAACTCATCTTTGAATCCTTGGTAATCACCCAAAGTTTGGAAATTGCTTTCGTCCATTTTATCCAGCAATTCGGTCACATGTGCTTGGGTTTCAGGATCTAACTCCCAATCATCCATACGAATCAGACGTTCACCATCAAGCGGAACTTTGGTTTGTCCATACAGTTTGCTGCTAAACAAGCGCTGCATCTGTTCGATACAACCTTCGTGGGTTTCTTTCTCTTTCATCACTTTGTACAAAGCAAGCAGGTAAGGGCTTAACCCTGGAATGAATACACTTGCTTTTGTTACCAACGCTTTACACACGGTAGCGTAAGCGTTGCCGTCGAAGTTAGCTAGTTCAAGGTTGAGTGCGTGACTGGTTTGGTGAAGGTCGATCTTAGCGCGACCTAAAGTACCGTCTAGGTAGATAGGGTGCGTCACTTCAGGGCCAACGTAGGAGAACGCGATCGTCTTACAACCCGGAGCAATCGACTCCGCGTTGATCAGTTCATCTATCCAGTTTTCCCAATCTTCACCACCCATTACTTTGAGTGTGCTTTCGGCTTCTTCTTCTGTTGCAGCGTCGAGCGTGTTGGTCACCCAGTTGTCGTGCTCAAGAGAAATCGTCGCGCCAGTAACGCTTTCGCCAATCGGTTTGATAGCCGAGCGCCAAAATACTTCAGAATCCGGTTTTGGTCTCACACCCGCGGCTAAGCTGTAGATGATCAGATCGACTTCACCTTCGAAGTAGGTCTCGATGGCTTCGACAACTTGGGAGCGTGTTTCTTTAGAAAATGCATCGCCAACGATGTTGATAGCAGTGCGCTGCTCTCGTTCGGCTTCTTTCTTGAAATAGATGTTGTTGTACCAACCGGCACTACCGAGGGATTTTTCGTTGGGACCGCGTTCGAATGAGACGCCGATGGTATCAGCTTTTGCACCGCCAAAGGTAAGGGCGATACGAGCGGCAAGGCCGAAGCCAGAGGAAGCGCCGATGATCAGTACTCGTTTAGGGCCATCTTTGATTTGCGGCGCACTCTTAACAAACTTGATTTGTTGCTTTACGGCTTCTTGACAGCCAATAGGGTGAGCGCTTTTAGCTACCACACCCTTGATAACAGGTTCGATCAGCATAAATAACCTTACAGTTCACGGTGATATGCATTCAGGCTAACGTAAAGCTGTGTAAAATTTATTGAGCTAGACCATTAAAACCTAAAGATACTGATATAATTCTTCGGCGACAAATTCAGCGATCCAAGGTTGAGCTTCTGGTTTAGGATGCAAGCCATCGTTCATCATCCACTCAGGTTTAAGGATGATATGTTCTAGAAAGAACGGCAGAAGCGGCACATTTTGTTGATCAGCTAAAGCCGCAAAAACGTACTCAAATTGTTGGTTATAACGCTTACCGTAATTTGGCGGAATTTTAATTTGCATCATAATTGGTTTTGCGCCTGCAGCTTTTATCTGCTCAATGATTTGATCTAGGTTCGCAGACATCAGCTTAGGTGGAAAACCACGAAGTCCATCATTCGCTCCTAGTTCAATAAGAACGGTGTCTGGAGCATGTTCTTCAAGTAGTTGAGGCAAACGAGCTAAACCATTGCCCGTTGTGTCACCAGAGATACTCCCGTTAACTACGGTAACCGCTTTATCATGTTTTGCTAGCGCGTCTGGCAACAAACTTGGCCAACTCTGTTTGATATCCATGTTGTAACCAGCACTCAAACTATCGCCAAGTACCAATAACTTTGAATCTTTAGCTGACGTAGAGCCTTGAGCTAAAGAAGCGGTTGAAAATAAAATAAAGAATAAAAAGGAAATTAGTCGAGTCATGCATACATCCATCATTAAAGCAGAAGCTGTTTCCAAGACAGTTTCTACTAATCAAGAACATTTAACAATCCTAGAGCACGTTGATATCGATATTCGTGAAGGCGAAACGGTCGCGATCGTCGGTACGTCAGGTGCAGGTAAATCGACCCTAATGACGCTGTTAGCAGGGCTTGACGTACCAACCAAAGGTGAGATTAGCTTATTAGGACAACCACTTTCGCAACTTGATGATGAAGCAAGGGCTAAAATCCGTAGCGAATCCGTTGGGTTCGTATTTCAAAGCTTCTTGTTAATCCCAAGCTTGTCCGCACTACAAAACGTCACGCTTCCTTGTTTATTGAAGGGTGAAGACGAAGACATTGAACGAGCGACAGCTCTACTTGAATCGGTTGGCTTAAAAGACAGGCTTGATCACTTGCCGTCTCAGCTTTCAGGTGGCGAACAACAAAGGGTCGCTCTAGCACGTGCCTTTATGATCAAGCCAAAAATCCTATTTGCTGACGAACCTACAGGCAACCTAGACCAACAAACTGCGGCCAAAATTGTGGAGTTGTTGTTTGAATTGAACTCTTCGCACGGCACAACTCTAGTATTGGTGACACACGACCCTAAGCTTGCGCAACGCTGCCAACGAACGCTTAAGATGCATGTCGGTCAAATAGAGGAAGTTTAAATTGAACTCATCAAACGGACTGAACAAACGCCTGTTTTCATGGAGTATCGAAGAAATTCGACATGGTCAGCTGTGGCCTGTATCCATCGCGTTAACCTTGATCATTGCTTGTGTTTTCGCATTGTCGGCGCTCGCCGAGCGTATGGAGCAGGTGATTGTTAAGCAGGGTAAAGATGCACTGACTGCTGATAGCGTGTTTATCTCAGCAAATCCAATTCCACAAGCTTTGCTCGACCTGACTCAAATTGAGCAGTTAGAAAGTTCAGAGTTGACCCGTTTCTCCACCATGGCATTCAGCGATAACTCAATGCAGTTGGTGACGGTGAAAGCGGTTGAAAGTAACTATCCACTGCGTGGTGAAATGATACTAGAAGGCGCTAATAATGCGTCGAGTAATCACGTGGAACCGGGTGAGCTTTGGCTCGATGAACGCATATTTGCGCAGCTTGAAGTTGAAGTCGGTGACAATGTCACTATTGGCGATGCCGATTTAACGATAACAGGGCGCATCACTCAAGAGCCAGGCTTGAGCTTTAATCCATTCCAGCAAATGCCTGCCGTGTTGATACACAAAAGTGATATCGACGCGACGGGGGCAATCCAGCCGGGAAGCCGTGTGAGCTTCAGATTGTTCTTGAACGGTGATGATACAAAGCTCAAAGCGGCACAAGACAGTATCGAGCTAACACCAAGTGATCGCTGGCGCACACAAGATTCAGCAAGTCGTACTAATGATATGTTTGAAAGCACGACTCAATACTTATCGTTAACTGTTGCTATTGTTGTGATCATGGCGGCGACGACTCTGGTACTCACGTGCCAACACTATGTGGCAAGCCGTCGTAAAACCATCGCCATGCTGAAAAGTTTGGGCGCAAGCAAACAGTGGATCATTAAGTGGCTGTCGGTTCAGGTGTCTTTATTGGTCGTTATTGGCGCTGTGCTAGGTATCACGATTGGTATCGGCTTAGAATTTTTGCTTCGAATCCCACTGGGTGACTTGTTACCTTCGCCACTTCCAAGCTATGGCATTGAGCCCGCTATCTTGGCGATTTTATCAAGCATTCTTATTGGTGTGCCTGCTTTAGGGGTCCCATTGATTGGCTTAGTTAATACATCAGCCATCAGCGTAATTCAATCAAGTCATCAATCACACGACAGCTACAAAAAGTTCGCGCTGCTGCTAGTACCCATTATTCCGATGATGCTGATGTACGGCGATAACCTATTGGTATGGATTGTTCTAGCCGGTATAGCGTGTCTGTTTTTGGTGTTGGCAGCGGTGAGCACAGTTGTTCTGCGCTTGTTCGGCAAGTTACCGACGTCGACATCAATGCGCTTGGCGTTAAGCCGAATCAATCGCACTCCACTAGCAACAGGTATTCAGTTTGGCTCTTTAGCTCTTTCGTTGATGTTGTTGTCGATTATCTGGTTGGTGAGAAGTGATCTGCTATCCGATTGGCAACAAACTTTGCCTGAAAACGCACCGAATGCGTTTGCGCTTAACATTGCGAGCTATGAGAAAGACAGTTACTTAGCAACCATCGACTCAAATGAAGTGGAACGTACTCAAGCGTTCCCAATCATCCGCGGAAGACTGACGACCATTAACGGCGTAGAAGCAGCGGAATACAGTGATACATCTGAACAAACTGACGCATTGAGCCGTGAAATCAACTTCACGTGGGGTGATCAGTTACCTGAGTACAATGAAGTGCTTGAAGGCAGTTGGACGCAAGAGCAGGGCGTGTCTGTTGAATCGGATGTCGCTGAACAACTTGGTTTGAAAATTGGTGATGAACTTTCATTCACGATTAACAGCCAAAATGTGTCAGCCAAAGTTAATAGCATCCGAAAAGTAGAGTGGCGTGAAATGAAGCCAAACTTCTACTTCATCTTTACTCCGGACGTATTGAGTTCGATTCCATCAACTTGGTTGGTGAGCTTCAGACTCGAAGATAAACACGATCAAATGCTCAACGAGCTCTCTCGAAATCACCCAACCGTGAGTTTGATGGATATCCGTGTGATGGGTAGCAAGATCCAGGAGCTGCTTAAGCAGATTGTTTGGTCAATCACGGTGCTCGCTGCGCTTGGTGTTGTTGCTGGGTTATTGCTTATCTTTACTCTGTTACGCCTTAGCTTATCTCAAAGGCAACAAGAGATTCGCTTATATCGAACCTTAGGGGCCAGCAAGAAACGTATCCTCAATACCATTTGGTGTGAATATGGGTTGATGGCGCTTGTGGCTGGTTCGATTGCGGCGCTGGGTTCTGAGCTCAGTGTTGCAGGAGTGATGAACTTTGGTTTTGAGCTAGAACCATCACTTCACCCGATGCTTTGGATTACATTACCAGTGCTCACGTTTATGACATTAGCTGCCGTCGTAAACAGCTTGATTAAGCGCTTATTGGCGCCAGTAAACAAGGATTTCGGTTAACTAACCACTAGAGCGTCAATTCACTGAATGAAACGGCCTAGTCGCGAATATTTTATGGGTAGTAGCAAGCTATTTATAAAACCAAGCGATAGGCCGTTTTTTATTTCACCAACTGGTAGCATAAGTAAGAGATATCACACCCTAATCTCATCGGTTTTCAGCACAATTTAAAACTCATTGTCCAATAATGCCGATTTAATGAACAGCGGTTAGTCCCTGTAAACAAAGGGTTTGCGCAACTTAGCAAGAACGTTATCAACAGTTATCCACAAAAACGGTGGATAACTTTAGGGATAAGTTAACATCTGTGTTTTAAGAGTATTGAGACAGCCTTTATGTGGCGTCACTTAGGACAAATTTGACTGTTAGAATAACCTTTAAACCTTCATATCGAGTTATTGAGTCAAGAGATTATTTATGTTTTTTACATAGATATTAATTAGCACCAAGCTAAGACCTTGATAAAAATGTGTTTTAATTCGACGCCGAACAAAAGTAGAATAGCGTTAGTTAATCTTATTCTACAGAACACGATGAACCACAACAAAACGGATACAAATCAACCTTCTATTGCCATTGTTGGTGGTGGTATTGCCGGAACCACAAGCGCGATTCACTTTAGTGAGTTAGGTTTTAAGGTCACTATCTTGGAAAAAGGGCCGAGTTTGGTTAATGGTCCACCAATTTGCCACCTGCACGCTGGCGGTAATTTGTATCGAGATATTTCTGTAGAGCAGTGTCTTCAGTTGCTCACACAGTCAATTGATACCGTCCGCTTATTCCCTCATACCATCAACATTCGCCCGACAATCATCGCTGTGCCGCATAGTGATGGCGGTGAACCTATGGATCTACTTCCTCGTCTCAAGATAATCAAAAGCGCTTACGCTGAGCTTGTTAAACAAGATAAAAGCAACCAAGTGCTTGGTGCCCCGGAAGAGTACTACAAGCTCTACAGCAAAGAAGACTTGTTAGAGATAGCTGAACGAACTCAACCCCTAAAACCAATGTCGCTCGATGATTGGTGCATTCCTTTTGCTAAGCACACAGATTTAGACACGCTGAAATACCCAGTTGCGATGGTTCAAGAGTATGGTTGGAGCGTATTCCGACTCTCTGCCACTGCTCAACTGTCTTTAGGTCAGCAATCAAATTGCACCGTGTTAACCAACAGCCGTTTACAGTCTGTTGAATCGACAGGTGAAGGTTGGTCTTTGACTTACACCGATCGTGAAAACCAAAACTGCAATCTAACAACTGATTACTTAATCAATGCAAGTGGCTTCGAAACGGGCATTGTTGATGACTTTGTAGGCTCTAAGCAACAGCGATTAGTCGAATTTAAAGCCGCATACGTGACGGAGTGGCCATTCTCGCAAGAGTGTAAGGAAGAGTGGCCCGAGGTTATCTTTCATGGTCCTAGAGGCACACCACAAGGCATGGCTCAATTAACGCCGTATGCTGATGGTGTATTCCAACTTCATGGTATGACAGAAGGGATAACACTCTTTGAAGGTGGGCTTGTTTCATCGTCAACGGATTCATCACAGCCTCAGTTACCCTCAAAGCTTCTTAAGAAGATCGTATCAGGTTGGAGCGAAGAGCAACTGGAGCTAAGAACTCGCGCTGCCATTACGCACATGTCTCAGTTCATACCAAGTTTTCGTTCTGCACAAGTTGGTGGTAAGCCTCTGTTTGGGGCGCAGCAAATCCCTGGAACCGACCCTAGTTTAAGGGCTTCTGACGTGTCTTTCTGTGGTGAACGTTACGCTCGACTTGAAGTGGTCAAGGCGTCTTCAACGTTAGAAGCAGCACAAAAAGTGGCAGAACAATGGTTTGATATTGCTGAAGCGGTTTCTATTGAAGATACTCACTCAGTGACAATGTCACTTAGCTTCAATGATATTGAAAACAGAGCGATAGGTTTGACTCAAGAACGCGGCTACCCAGAAGCGCTTGCTAAGGTATCAGGCCAAGAACACGGTTAAAGCTACGCTTATACATTTAGCATTTAAATAATGATTGGCTCACCAAAAACAAGATCCAGCTTGCTGATACAGTAAGCTGGATTTTTAGTTTATACGTCTTGGATTGTGATTTTAACTGACTGATGTTTATCTACAGGGACACATCAATAACCGAAAAATTGCGCCCACTGACACCACACATCTTGTAGGCCCAATCGGTCGCCTCTACTAAACGACATTTCGTTCCCAGGTTTAGCTTGTGCTAAGCGCGGTAAGTCGATTCTCGCAACACAACCAATCTTTGGGTAACCACCAATGGTTTGTCGGTCGTTGAGCAACACTATAGGTTGCCCGTCTTGGGGGATTTGAATCGCCCCAAGCGCAATGCCTTCCGACAATAAGGAAATATTTGGAGACTCAACCACATCGCCATTGAGCCGGTAACCCATTCGATTCGAGTTTTGGTCAACGATGTATTGAGAGTTGTAGAAGGTCTCTTTTGCTGACTCTGAGAATAGCTCGCTTTGATAGCCTTCAATCACGCGTAAGTTAACTGGTAAGTTGTAATCGGGTTTGTACCGGAAAGTGACGCTGAGAGCCTTGAAAGGGGTAGATAGGTCATGTTGAGTAAAACTTATCTTTTGGCCTTTTTGGCAAGGTTGCCCGTCTTGCGTCAAGCCTCCAATTTTTTCTCGCGTCACAGTCGAGCTGCTATTGAGAGTATTGGCAACGTTGAAGCCGCCTTTAATCGCCAGATATGCTCGCAACCCATTCTTAGGCAATCCAAACGAGAGGACTTGTCCTTTAAAGGCTTGGAAGGTACTCCAATTATCTAATGGCTTTCCATCTAGCGAGGCTTGTAGATCGCCGCCACACAACGCCATCTCGCAATCTAAGTCGACTTTTAATGCACATTGTCCAAGTGTGATTTCTAAGGCCGCTTGGTTGACTGGGTTTCCAAGTAAGTGGTTCGCCCAACTGTAAGAATAGTCATCAACCGGACCACCTTGTGTAAGCCCGAGGTGAGCAACGCCAAAACGGCCAAAGTCTTGAATCAGACTCAATGGTCCGGGTTTGATGACGGTGAGGGTCGGATTAGCCTTTAACTTACCCATGATCGTCACCTCCACTAATCTCCATAGACCTAAGTTCCATAAACTCGTGTTTTGATATCGATTTGAAACGCACACTGTCGCCGACATTAAGCAGGGATAATGGACCTTGTGTGATATCTGCTTTACTCAATTGGCTATGGTCAAACAGCGATAAAGGGCAGTTACCAATAATGTTCCAACCACCTGGTGAATCAGATGGGTAAACCGCAGTTTTCGAGTCTGCAATCGCAATGCTGCCTTTAGGTACACTTAAACGTGGCGTTGAATGACGAGGTAAAGCCAGTTCACTGACCACGTCAGACATGAAAGCAAAACCGGGAATGAACCCTATCGCGCTGACACAGTATGTCTGTGAGGTGTGATGTTGAATGATGTCGTCCAGCGATAATCCTTTCTCTTGATATCTATCTAAATCGAGCGCTGTTTCAGACGAATAATAGACGGGAAGTTCAATAATGTTCGCCTTATCGGTGGTATTCAAAAATGAAGACAAGGCCTGAGTTAACAGTGAGTTTAGCTGTGTAATAAACTGCTGTTCTGAAATTCTATAAGGTAGGTAGTCAACCAGTATTGTGTGGTAGGCTGGCGTCACATTCATTAAGACTGACGCTAGGTCTTGGCGAATAACGTTGGAAAAATGCGCCATATACTGCGCATCGATAGCACTAGAGTGAGGCTTTGAAGGCAGTAGCGTAACCAGAACGCTACACTCAGCGATAGGCTCTATATTGAATTCAATCTGTTTTTTCGTCATTTCCTTTCCATACATTTATTTCAACTTCCATGTTGAGCGCAGTATCAGCTTGCAAAGTGTTCTTGGCCAACGAGCAGAGTCACACTGGTATAAATTGAAAGCATTGATATTAATTAAAAGCATTGATATCAATTAAAAGCGTTAAGATCTTGTCGGATTTTTCTAATTAATGCGATGGATTGAGGGTTATCTCCGTGAACACAGATGGTATCAGCTTCAATAGGTAACCGTTCACCCTCAATGGTTGTGACAGAGCCATAGTTAATGATTTGCATGACTTGGTTATAAATATCGTCTTGATTGACGTACACCGAGCCTTTTTGTGTTCGAGGCGCGAGATGACCAGTGTTTAAATAGGCTCTGTCGGCGAAGGCTTCAAATAGAAGCGGTAAATCATGATCATCAGCAATATCCAGATACTGTTGATTGTCAGACGATGACAGGATCATCAGTGGAATATTGAATTCAGCCACGGCTTGAGCAACGGCATTAAACACATCTGTGTTCGCCATCATATCGTTGTAAAGGGCCCCATGAGGCTTCACATATCCAACCGTGGTATGGTGATAACGACAAAGGGCTTGTAGTGCACCAATCTGATAACACACTAACTCACTGATCTCGTCCATGGTGTGGGGGATTGAGCGACGTCCAAACCCAATAAGATCTTGATAACCCGGGTGAGCTCCAATTTGCGTGTTGTAGTGCTGCGCAAGCTTTATGGTCTTGGACATGACGTGAGGATCGGACGCATGAAAACCACAAGCGATGTTAGCCATATCGACCCATTCCATGACAGATTCATCATCTCCCATCTTCCAGTTGCCGAAACTTTCTCCCATGTCGCAATTAAGCAAAATCTTCGTTGTCACTTGGTGCTAATCCTTTACGTTGTGGTATCTAAAGACGTTCGTATAAATGACAGAATTAAACAGTGACCCAATTCAAAGTTTTGTTATTGATAATTTATTGGTACGGCATTTCATATATAGTTCGCATATCAAAAAAGAATACTATTTATTTGTAGATTAGGTGAGCGCATGATTTCCCGACCAGTTTGCTTAGGATTGGCATTAACCACACCTGCTTGTGTAATGGCTCAGGAAAACTCCTTAGATCAGCTCATGTCTATGAGCCTTGAAGAGCTGTCGATGCTCGATGTTGAAATGGAAACGGCATCTAAGGTCACACAAAAACTCACAGATATTCCATCATCTGTGTACGTACTTTCGAATGAGAGAATCCAACGCAGCGGCGCGAAAAGCATTGCAGAAGTTTTGATGTTGGTGCCGGGGCTAAAAGTCACTAAGTTCAATGAAACGTCATGGTTTGTGTCACTCGAGGTTTTCACGACGGTTTGTACAATAAAATGCTCGTCATGATGGATGGACGTAGCTTGTTCAGCCCTGTTTATGGTGGCACTTATTGGAGCGACGTTGACTATATTCTTGCTGATATTGAACGAATCGAGGTGCTTAAAGGGCCGGGTGGCACGATTTGGGGCGGTAATGCCGTCAATGGTGTGGTCAACATCATCACGAAATCTGCTAGCGACACTCAAGGCACTTATATTTCTGGTTTGGCGTCTAATACTGATAACTATGAAATCAGCGTAAGACAAGGTTTAAGCTTAAATGCGGATGTGAATGCGCGTGCGTTTTACAAATACCGCGAAGAACCTTCTTACCGCTCTAACGAATCTGAAAAATGGAAAGCGCAATCTGCTGGAATGGTATTTCAGCCAAGTGATGCAGAACAACATTGGTCTTTAAGGATTGGCGGAGAAAAGAGCTTTTATGAATCTGAGCTGTATTCTGTTCAATACGATACCTCTGGTACTCTCATTGATTATCAAGCTAATGATTTTGATAA
This sequence comes from Vibrio sp. Isolate33, assembly GCF_022397895.1. NCBI lineage: Bacteria > Pseudomonadati > Pseudomonadota > Gammaproteobacteria > Vibrionales > Vibrionaceae > Vibrio > Vibrio sp. Isolate33. The sequence goes on along the minus strand of NZ_JAKEUP010000001.1, from coordinate 197,607 downwards.
CGAAAGCCACTCTTTTTACCTGCAGTTTAATAATGCTCAAAGCATCAGTGACAACTCGACGCTCTCATACTCGTTATGGGGCGAATACAATGAAGATAACGCACCCGACGCGCCGGGAAGTTATACCACCTTTGATTTTGACTCGACGTTGATCAATCAGTTATCACCGAGCCATCAAGTAACATTAGGCGGTGGGCTACGATACATGCACCTCGATTTCTCATCCAATCAGTTAAGTGACGTCGATTGGTATAACCCTAGCTATTACGGGCGTGCCTACAACATAGAAACGGCCAACGATTACATCGCCAATGCGTTCGTGCAGTCACAAATGCAATGGACAGAAGCACTTTCAATCACGATTGGCGCAAAATTAGAGCATTTCACTCAAAACCATTCTTCTGAGATTTCGCCTCAAATTCGCGGATTATTTAAACTCAATCTTCGTCACTCTATTTGGGCAGGTGTCAGTAAGGCGGTAGTTGCACCTTCTTATATGGACAGTAACTCCGCATATTACTTTAATAGCCACTATCCTGAGACTGGTGCGAGCTACTTAGATGTCTATAAATCGAATTCTAATCTTGATAACGAAAGTGTTGTTACGTTTGAAATGGGTTATCGCTACACCAACGATTCAGATTTTGAGCTAGATGCGACGGTCTATTTAAACCTTCGTTTTCATAGTTACGATCCTACGGATATTCCGGCCAATCACGTTTATGTCGGTGCATTGTCTGATGATTACCAAGCTCAAACCTATGGCTTAGAACTCGGTGCGACTTACAAACTGACGAAAGACGTTACCAGCTATTTTAGTTACGCCTACTCGACGTTAGAGGGCGAAAGTAAAGGAAACGGCCCTAAGTCAAATCCACAGAATAGCGTGTACTATGACATCGATAATGAGCACTTAGCGACGGCGCAACTGATGTGGAACATTACTGATAGCTGGCAATTTGATGTGATTGGACAATACATCAATGTGAATTATCCTGATTACTGGGTCGCTGAAGATGGAACTCAATATGAATGGCAATCTTACCCTCATGAGGTGACCTTTGATGCCCGATTGGCGTGGAAGAAATCACAAGCCGCTCCTTTAATTGAATTGGTCTTCGAGAACATTGGTAAAGATAATGGCTATCAGGCTGAAATGACTTCCGATAAAAGTGTCAATCAAGAGTCTGTCTATGTAAGGGTATCTCATGAGTTTTAGACGGTTAGTAAGCCGACTTATTTATTGCATGGTTTTTGCAATAACGTTCTCGCCGATTGTTAGCGCCGAGGGCTTTAAACCTTATGAAGTTAAAGCGGTTTACCTATTTAGGATTGCCAATTTTATTCAATGGCACAATGAAAGCTCGATGGACTCTGTTCAGTTCTGCGTAATGGGGAATCAGAAAGTCGCCGATACTTTAATTTCTATCACGAATGGAAAGTCGATTCGCTCGTTGCCGATTCACGTTCAACAAAACATTTCTCCCGAATGTAACATCACTTATCTATCTGATGTCGAACGCGGTTCGATTGAGACTGAATTCAATAGCAATGACGTATCGCCCAATATGGTTACCATTAGCGATACATTAAATTTTACTGAGCTAGGGGGAGTCATAGAACTCACTCGCATCAACAATAAAATCAAGCCCAAGATCAACTTAACCAATGCTAAAAGAGGCAACTACATTATCGGCTCAAACCTTTTACGCATCTCAATTGTGGAGGGTAAGTAATGTTGTCTTTCATCAATAACATCTCCATTAAGAACAAGCTTATTCTGCCGATCATTCTGTTTATCTCGGTTGCCTTTATTACGATTCAATCAATAAATTACACTGTCACTTTTGAGCGAGAGAAAGATAACCTAATACAACGAGTGAAAGTCTTGGCGCAGGGCGTTGCTTATAACTTGCAAGCCGCCATCTTATTTGAAGATAAAACATCGGCTAACGAGATTCTATCGGCATTCGTAGCTGATGGAGACATTGTTCGAGTCAAACTGTTTGATAAGCAAGGTGAGCTATTCGCTAGCTATCAAGTCAGCGAGATCGAACTACCAAGGCCTACTGCCGAGGAGCGCAAAGATATTGGAACTCAACAGTTCGCGATTTCAGAGAACTATATCTATCTGTTGGTGCCCGTGATTCTCGATAATGAAAACATCGCAAATCTACGTGTGACCATTTCTAAACAAACCTTTTCCAAGATCTTCACCAATATCTTTAAAGTCGCAGGGATCTACCTTGTTCTTTTGATCGTGCTCGGAGGCGTGTTAGTTAAGCTCATTCAACGTTTTATCATTGACCCGATGTTCGAACTTAACGAAGCAATGCAGGCGTTTGTAGAACGTCGCGCTGAGCAACCTAGACTGATTACGTCCAATAATGACGAGATTGGCGAATTGGTTCGCGCGTTCAACACCATGTTAGAGCGGTTAAAGCATCGCGACAGCCAAATCAATTTCACTCTTGATAAGTTGCAAGAAGAGAAAGCTTTTGCGAATGAAGTAATCGAGACTGTTCAACACTCGCTCCTCGTTGTCGATAACAAAGGAATGATTGTACATGCCAACATGGCCACGCGTGACATATTCAAATGCACGGAGGCGTTTCTTGAAAACCTAACCATTCAAGAGTTAATCCAAACTAAGCAGGCCGGTTTCTTACAAGGAATCATCGACTCTAACATAGAGCTAAACGATGAGTTAATCGAAGCTACCGATCTCTTTCAAAATAAACAATGGCTTCAGATTAGCAGCCGATCGCTATCCAAAAACAGGAATACTTTGTTTGCTATACAAGACGTAACCGATATAGAAACGGCTATGAGCCGTCAACGTATTGCGGCCGGTGTTTTTGAGAACAGTAAAGATGGATTGATCGTGCTGAACTCGTCAAACGTGATCACCATGGTTAACCCAGCAATCACACAGCTACTTGGCTATCACGCAGATCTGCTGGTGGGCAAAACACCGTTTGAAGTCTTCTCTTGGCAACAGTTTTCATCGTTAATGCCTACAATTCGAAGCTCATTGGAAAATTATGGTCAATGGCAAGGGGAGGTGTGGGAGAAAAATGTATCCGGCACCGTGGTTCCGATGTTCGTCAAAGTGAACCGAGTTCTATCTGACAATAAAAAAGGTGAGTTTGATATGGTTCTGACTTTATCTGACTTATCTAATGTCAAAGAGATGGAGAGGCTTGAACATTTAGCCCATCACGACGCATTAACGGGCTTAGCCAATAGGGCACAACTGTACAAGTTTTTAGATGATGTTGTCACGTCTACCCATTATTCAAATCAACACTTTGCTGTGATCTACTTAGATCTAGATGGTTTCAAGCACGTCAATGACACCTATGGTCATGATGCAGGCGATGAAATACTCAAAGAAGTCTCTAGTCGCCTCTTATCACAAGTGCGCGCCGGTGATTTAGTGGCTCGTTTGTCGGGCGACGAATTTGTTCTTATTATTAAACAGACAAACAAGACCTTGTTAGCTAAGTTAGCTGAACGTTTGTTGGGGCTTATCGAGCAAGAAGTGAGTTATAAGCAGCGCTCACTGCATGTTGGAGCAAGCCTAGGCATCCATTTGGTTGACGGGGTAGAACGAGACCTTGATGGAATATTGAAACTTGCCGATGAGGCGATGTATCAAGCGAAACATAAAGGAAAAGGTCAGTTTGTGTTCTCTGATGAGAGCGAATAACTCCATAGGTTTGTGACCAGCACCTAAGTTGTTGTATCATAAGTGATAGGTTGAGTATTTTAAATTTAAGGTCTACTAAACATGAATGTTTTAGTTACAGGTGGCATGGGTTACATTGGCAGCCATACAAGTATCCAGATGATTCACGCAGGCATGACACCTGTTCTTTTCGATAACTTGTACAACAGTAAGCCAAGCGTTCTTGATCGTATCGAGAAGGTGTCTGGTGTTCGCCCTATTTTCATTGAAGGCGATATTCGCGATAAGGCACTCTTAGCTGAAACAATGAAGCAACATAATATCGAAGCGGTTATCCACTTTGCAGGCCTAAAGGCTGTAGGAGAGTCCGTTGAGAAGCCTCTTGAATACTACGACAACAATGTGAACGGCACTTTGGTCCTGGTTGATGCGATGCGCGAAGCTGGTGTAAAAACACTGGTATTCAGCTCATCAGCAACAGTATATGGCGATCCTGCTAGTGTTCCTATTACAGAAGACTTCCCAACAAGCGCGACTAACCCATACGGGCGCAGTAAGTTAATGGTTGAAGAGTGTCTTACTGACTTCCAAAAAGCGAATCCAGACTGGAGCATCACGCTACTTCGCTACTTTAACCCTGTTGGTTCACATCCAAGTGGTGAGCTAGGTGAAGATCCACAAGGCATTCCAAACAACCTAATGCCGTTTGTTTCTCAAGTAGCCGTCGGCCGACGTGAATTCTTATCGGTATTTGGTAGCGATTACCCAACTAAAGATGGCACTGGCGTTCGTGATTACATCCACGTTATGGATCTTTCTGATGGACACATTGCAGCTCTTGAGAAAGTAGGGCGTAAAGACGGTCTTCATATCTATAACCTTGGTACAGGCAATGGTTCAAGTGTTTTAGACATGGTTAAGGCGTTTGAACAAGCGAGTGGTAAGGAAATCCCATATAAACTTGTTGAGCGTCGTCCTGGCGATATCGCAGAGTGCTGGGCAGATCCGGCTAAAGCTCAGAAGGAGCTTGGGTGGAACGCGACACGTACACTGACAGAAATGACCGAAGATACATGGCGCTGGCAGTCAACTAACCCTGATGGTTTCCCTAGTTAATCTAGTTGTTTCATGAATGATTAACTTATAAAAAGATGCTTTAGGGCATCTTTTTTGATCTAAATCGAATAAAAAGTAAATTAGAGGTTAAAAAGTATCATTCTGTATTCGTTGTGTTACTATGCACGCGAATTATATGTTTAATGTTAATTTTCTTTGGAGTTAATCATGGAACTAGGCCTAATCATCACTTTCATCGTTGCTGCTGCAGTAATGGTTAAGAAAGAAATGGCAGAGAAGTAATTTCACTTTATACCTTTTTTATACAATTTTTAGTGAAATAGAAAAAAGCCAGCATAAAGCTGGCTTTTTAGTATCTGCAATTCAGGTTTGTAACGAATTAGAATTCGTACTTAGCTGTAATAGACCAGTTACGACCAGCTTGTGTGTAATCCTTATCTTCTTGCGAGAATCCACGAACGTCATTCCACGAGTAGTACTCTTCATCCGTAACATTGAAAAGACCAGCTCTAAGCGTAAGATCCTTCATCGGCAAGTAGTATGCAGTTAGGTCGACCACTGTTGCTGAATCAGTTGGTAAAATTTCATCAGACAAACCAACACTATTGATATCACTAGACTTCTTACCAGCAGTGTAACTAATGTTCAGGGATGTACCCCAAATTGCTGAAGGAGCATCATAGTTAAATCCAACTACTGCGTTCCAAGGGTTCACGCTGTTAAGAGGATTACCTTCACCGTCTTCGCCTTCTGTGTACGTGGCTGCAACACGAGTACTCACACCTTGTACAGGCATGAAGCTGTTCCAAGACAACGTATTTGAAGCCTCGATACCTTTGATTACTGCTTCATCAATATTTACATTCTTGTATATTGTTGGGTCCATAGGAGAACCTGAACCACTAACAGGCATAGTATCAATAAAGTTATCGTAGTCACTGTAGAAAATCGCAATCTCACTTGATGAGTGATTAGTATTGTGGCGCCAGCCAAGCTCGTATGAAATACTTTCTTCCGCTTCTAAATCTGGGTTAGGGGCATTTACGTAGCCGTGCGCTGGGTTACCGAATGAATAGTAAAGCTCTTGGAAATCTGGTGCTCTAAAGCCTTGGCTGATTTGACCGAAGATCTTATTCTCATCATTAAGAGTATAAGTTGTACCCAAACGTCCCGTTACTGCTGAATCAGAGTATTTTGCATAATCTTCTGCAGGGTTACCACTTGGGTTTTGACTTGTATCACCTGGATCCGTTTCAAAACCATCAAAGCGAACGCCAGGAGTAATCATCCAATTTCCGATCGTCATTTCATTTTGTGCAAAGAATCCATACTTTCTTTCAGATGCGGCAGGGATATAGAAAATAACTTGGTCTGCACTGATAGAGTTATATTCATTATTAACGTTTTTAATATCTTTGTCAGAGTATGAAGCGCCATAAATGAAGTAGTTTTCTACGTTACCCGTCATGAAGAACTTATCGAATTGCACGTCAAACTGATAACCTTCATCTTCATAGATATAGTCTTTTTTCTGAACATTACCTGCAGGTGGTAAGAACATGCTACCGCCGTTAGATGTACGATTAGTCACACCATTTTCTTCTTTACTCAACCAGTCGGCCTGCCAAGTAACGCGATCAGCAAACGCTAGGTTAGCATCCCAAATATGTTTGATACCAATTTGCTGTTGGCTAGTTGAGTCTTCGCCAGTGTAATCGGTGTAACTTGCACTATTTAAATCGGTATCACCAGAATTCTCGATAAAGTTACCGGAAAACTCTAAACGGTGTTGTTCGTTCAATTGATATTGAAGCTTAACCAACAAATTATTGTTCTGAGTTTCTTGCTCGTCAGGTGTACCGAAGTTGTCAATTTCTTCACCATCTCTGCGAGTGTAAGCAACTAAAGTTTCGAGATCGCCAATACGATTAGCTAACGCAACAGACTCACTAAATGTGTTATCAGAAGAAGAGTAGTTGAATTTAGCATGGCCACCGAAATCTCTACCTTTCAAGAAGTCACTTGGATCTTTTGTTTCGAACGCAGCGATACCACCAATTGCATCTGAACCGTATAAAGAAGAGGCCGCACCCTTAACAATTTCTACAGACTTCAACATGTCCGTATCAACATCAATACGTGAAGAGTTGATGAAGTTATATGACTGAGTACCGCTTGGTGTGAACTGGCTAGTTTGTGAGACGCCATCAACGATAACCTTAACTCGATTACCTTCCATGCCTCGGATATTAATACCTTGAATCCCTTGACGAGAATTCGTAGTTACCGTGACTCCTGGCGTGTACTTAAATAAGTCTTCTACATCCGTTACCATGTTCTTTTCGATATCTTTATCGTTAATCACAGTTACCGACGCAGCAACATCTTCAAGTTGTTGATTCGTACGAGTTGAAGATACAACAACCTCGTCAAATAGGGCATAATCTTCAGCAAAAGCTGATGTTGATGAAAGCGCTAAAACGATTGAAGCAGAGAGTAGTGATTGCTTATACATCTGATAGTTACCTTAATTCCATAGTATTATCTTGATTTCGCGAAAGATAATATTGGATCTAAATGATAATTACTATTATTTGCATTTAAATTTATTTGTACTTTTATCATTAAAAACATGCTTAAACCGTATAACTCATTGTATTGAAAGACCTTTAATGGTTCCATTTATCTGGTGAATGCTTCCATTTTTGTGATTAACCTCTCATTTATAAAGTAGGAAACTGATGCATAGCCCAATAACACTTGAAGCGTTACACATCCTAGATGCCATTGATCGACGTGGAAGTTTCGCCGCCGCGGCAAATGAAATGGATAGAGCACCCTCATCACTTAGCTATCAAATTCAAAAGCTCGAGCAAGACCTAGATATCATGATTTTTGACCGTTCAGGTCACCGTGCAAACTTCACGGAAGCGGGGCAATTGATACTTGAGCAAGGCAGAGTAATTCTTGGTGCGACAGAGAGATTGGTAAACGAGGCGAGCATTCTAGCCAATGGCTGGGAGCTGGATTTGACCATCGCCTTTGATGGAATCATCCCAATTGCCAACTTCTTTCCACTTGTCGATGAACTAGGCAAAATTAGTAAGACACGTGTTCGATTGCAAGAAGAGATCCTAGCAGGATGTTGGGAGTCACTGACCGATGGCCGCGCAGATTTACTGGTGTGCCCAAAGGTCGACACGATTCCAAACGATATGAAAAGTGACGTAATTGGTAAAATGGAAATGGTTTGGGTTGCGGCATCAAGCCACTATGTTCACAAACGTTCTGGTGAGTTTGACCAAGCAGCAAGAGAAAGTTACAGGGTAATCGCAATTGCGGATACAGCCCGAGATCAACCTGCTTTAAGTCGTAATATTCTAGAGAAGCAGCCGCGGTTAACAGTAACAAGCTTCTCCGCAAAAGTAGATGCGTTAACAACTGGACTAGGTATAGGAACCTTGCCTTGTAGTGTTGCTAAACCTTTGATCGAATCGGGCGTTTTAACACAGATTGCCGGTACCGAACCGCAGCCAATCGACATTGTGATGGCTTGGCGACGCAATAAAATGGGCGACGCCAAGTCTTGGTGTATTCAACACCTTAAAAAGACATGGTCACTCAAGTAACGGTAACACCATATCTGCCGTGCCATCTTCAAAACTGATATCTAGCTTAAAACCGAGTTTTTGAGCTAGTGTCAGCATTCCTCTATTAGTTGGCATCGTCATTCCAGACATCTGCTTGGTCTGTTTCGCACGGCAGTAATCGATTACTTTAGTCATCAAAATACGACCTAAGCCAACACCTTTCAGATCTGAACGAATCAGTATCGCAAACTCGGCATCTGTGTTCTCTGGGTTAATCAACGCTCGAGATACACCAATGATAGCCGGAACGCCTTGTTCCTTACGCACCACAACAAAAGCGATCTCTCTATCAAAATCGATTTGAGTAAAGTTCGCTAATGCTTCGTGATTGAACTCACCGACATCACTAAAGAAGCGTTTATAGAGATCCTCTTTTGATACTCGGTTAATAAAGTCAGCATGAAGCGGCTCGTCTTCAGGAAGAATAGGGCGCAGCAGTACTTCAGTGCCGTCTTTCAACTGTATCGTCTCTTCAAGCTCCACAGGATACGGACGAATCGCGAGTCGCTCCTGAGGATCGCCTTCATACGCTTTCAAGATGATATCGGCATCCAATATCGTGAATTTATCTCCATTGGCAAGTACTGGATGGATATCCAAATCGTGAATTTCAGGGCAATCTACCACCATTTGAGATATACGAACCAGCAATTCAGAAAGCCCCTCGATATCGATCGGGTTAGGTAATTTCTGCAAACGGATCTTGCCACTCTTGATTGCTCGAATAATCAAGTAACGAGCCAGTGTCATGTTGAGCGGTGGAAATGCGGCTGCCGCGTCGATCGATTCATCCCATTCAGATCCCCCTTGGCCGAGTAGGATGATCGGCCCGAAGGTTTCATCGGTTGTTACTTTAACTCGAAGCTCTTGGCCGCCAGCTAGCTTGGCCATTCCTTGAATCAACAAACCGTGAATATGGGCGGTAGGGAATGACAACTGAGATCGGTCGAGAATCGCTTGAGCAGCGTTAGCGACCTCGCTGCTGTTTCTCAAATTGAGCATCACACCTTGTACATCTGACTTATGCGCGATGTCAGGTGAACGGAGTTTTACCGCAACAGGATAACCGATCGTTTCAGCAATATGTACCGCCTCACTTGGGTCAGAAGCAATCCAAGTCAGTAGAACGTCCAAGTTGAAGTGTTTGAAAAATTGGCTGTTTTGGTGGGTATCAAGGCTAACTGTATCTTTATCCAGTAGTTGGCGTTCAATCCAACTTTTCGCATCGGCCAAGTCTTCAATATGTACTTTTTCAGCCGTGGTTGGCGTTTCCATTAACTGACGCTGGTTACGTCGGTACTCGACCAAGTGCATGAAGGCAACCACCGAACTCTCGGGCGTCCGATAGGTTGGGATTCCCGCTTCAGTAAACAGCTTTCTCGCAGGCCTTGCGGTGAGCTCACCAGACCAATTGGTTAAGATATTGAATCGTTTATGGCGAGGGTGTTTCTTAATCGCTTCGATGATTCGTTCAGCGGTTTGAGCCGAATGCGCGACAGCCGAAGGGCTATGCATGATAAGAATGGCATCGGCTTCATCACCATCAAGCAGAGTGTTGATCGTATCGATGTAACGCTGATCACCAGCATCACCAACAATGTCGATAGGATTGCTGTGAGACCAGCTTGATGGTAACACCTTGCTGAGCTTATCAAGTGTCTCATCTGAGAGTTCAGCTAATTTACCGCCACGATCAAACAGTGTATCCACCGCCATAATTGCAGGGCCACCGCCGTTAGTGACAATGGCAAGACGTTCACCACGAAGTGGTACAGAATGAGTTAGGGTTTCTACCGCAGCAAACAGCTCATGTAAGTTCTTTACTCGCAACATGCCACTACGTCGGATTGCGGAGTCATAGATAATATCTAAAGTGTCAGCGCCGCCAGTGTGCGCCATTGCAGCAGCTCTGCCTTTCGCGGTGCGGCCGCCTTTTAATACGAGGATTCGTCGGTTACGTGATGCTGCTCGAGCAGCAGAGATAAAGCGCCTCGCATCGGTTATGCTATCAACATAGAGCAAGATTGCTTCAGTATGAGAATCGGTACTCAAGTAATCCAACAGTTCAGAAAACTCAATGTCACTGCCATTACCGATGGATATAAACGCAGAGAAGCCAATCTCTTTGTCGTTGGCCCAATCGAGTATGGTGGTGCAAACCGCTGCAGATTGAGAAACAAACGCGATTTTTCCGGGAAGTGCAGTAACAGGAGAGAAAGAGGCGTTTAGGTTTAGCCAAGGGACGATAACCCCTAAGCTATTTGAACCGAGTACGCGAATATTGTGTTTTTTGGCAATCGCTAGGCATCTTTCATCAAACGTCTCACCATTATCGCTTAGCTGTTGCATGTCTGAAGAAAGGACAATAACAGACGCGATGCCTTTCTCGGCCAGCTCTTCGAAAATAGCGACATTGCGTGTCGCGTTAGTACATAAGATGGCAAGATCGGGAACGATAGGCAGTGACAAGATGTTCTTATAAGAGAGTACGCCTGCCACAGAATCGTATTTCGGTGTAACCGGCATCACCGCACCTTTAAAATCCCCGTGCAATAAATTATTCATAACGATATAACCCGCGCGCGTTTCTCGTTGCGAAGCGCCAACAACAGCGATAGAGCGGGGTTTAAGTAGGGGATCAAGATGATTCATAGACATATCCTAGCAATGCACGTAAGTTCATCGTAACTTACTTTTCGATGACAGGTTGATGGCAAATTCACCGAATTAAGATGAATAAGCAAACACTGCATAAAGTTTGTGAAATAGGTCACCCACTAATGGTGTATAATCTCAAAGTTAACTTGATTCTAAACCGACGTATCGGCATGATTTATAGTAATTATTATTAAGGACATAGAGCTTTCCATGAAAAAAATTGCAATTGCGACTTTGCCTCTGCTCTTGGCTGCATGTGTATCTGAAAACTACATCACGGATGTGACTTCAGACAGTTATCAAGAAGAGTACAAAACTGCCAAAGTTGAAGCTCCAGTTGTATCTCAATCTGAGCAAACAGGCGTTGTTGAAGAGAACGTTGTTAACGTTATCAAAACTGAACCTGTAGAACAGAAAGTCACTCAAACAACTAGGGCTAAACCAGTTGCAACCGTGACAGGCCCGACGAAGAAACAACAGGACATGAACCAGCGCTTTGGTTACACGGTTCAAGTTGTTGCTGTTGGCAGCCAAAGTAAAGTCGACTCTTTCGTGAAAATGCTACCAACAACTTCTCAACCAGTTTGGGAAAACTACAAAATGGTAAACGGCACGAAGTGGTTCACAGTACTTTACGGTGACTACGCAACACGCTTAGAAGCGAAAAAGGCGATTTCAACACTGCCAACCACTTTCCAAAACTTGAAGCCGTTCGTTAAGAGTATTGATGACATCAAAAACTCTGAATACCCTACGCTTAACAAGTTAAATTAAGTTTTGATTCATAAAAGAGGGAGCAAATGCTCCTTCTTTTGTTTTAAGACTCGTTGTTTTGTTTAATAGTTAATCGCTCAATCTTTCGAACGCAATTTTGACAATCAAAACACTGTACCTATCTCGACTTTTGTTTATCATTGAAGTCAGTATTCCTAGTTTCAAGGACCGATTTTACCCATGAACACCACAAACATTCTTCTACTTTGCGGCGGTGGATCTTCAGAGCATGAAGTGTCTTTAGTTTCAGCCAATTACCTTTTTGAACAACTCAATAGCGTTGCCGATTTCAACGTTGTGAGAGTTGAGATAAAGAACGAAGGCTGGTGTCTTGATTCAGGTGAATTGGTTTACCTTGATATTAACGATCAAACCCTACGTGGCGACGATCTAGAATCGAAAGTTGATTTCATCGTACCTTGTATCCATGGTTTCCCTGGTGAAACGGGTGATATCCAATCACTATTTGAAATGGCTAAGATTCCATACCTAGGCTGTGGTTCTGAGGCGAGCAACAACAGCTTCAATAAAATCACATCAAAACTTTGGTATGACGCACTGGGCATTCCAAACACACCATACCTATTCTTATCGGACAACACGGAACAAGCTCACTCACAAGCAACTCAAGCTTTTGAAACTTGGGGCAAAGTGTTCGTAAAGGCTGCACGTCAAGGTTCTTCTGTTGGTTGTTACCAAGTCAACAAAATCGAAGATTTAAGCGAAGCGATCAACAAAGCATTTACCTACTCAGATCAAGTACTTGTTGAGAAATCAGTGGTACCAAGAGAGCTAGAAGTAGCAGCATATGAAATCGACGGCGAGCTACACATTAGTAAGCCGGGCGAGGTGATTGCACCGAATGGCGCGTTTTACTCTTATGAAGAGAAGTACAGTGCAGACAGCCACTCAATCACTGAAGTTGAAGCAAGTAACCTAACTGACGAACAGCGTGATTTGATCGCAGACAGCGCGCGTAAAGTGTTTACACAGATGAAACTTCGCCACTTGTCTCGTATCGATTTCTTCTTGACACAAGACAACGAGATCTACCTAAACGAAGTAAACACCTTCCCAGGTATGACGCCAATTTCAATGTTCCCTAAAATGGTGGAACATGATGGTCACAAGTTCAGTCAGTTCCTAGAGAACTGCGTTAGAACGAGCATTGCTTAGTTCATCTAACGAATCTTCGCTTACCTGAACCCAACAACATAATGCCTTGAGCTTTCCGCCAAGGCATTATTAGTTTTAAGAGGCCAATTTTTTAACGGCGATGATGCTGTTCGTAATTCCCTAGAGGAGTTTAGTGACCTGACGACCAAAGCTTATTGCCAAGGTATTAGCGATTTGAATTTCATTTTCTCATTCTCAGCAGTCCCAGAATAACCCACATATTGCGCTGGCATAGCAGGGCTGAGCCAACGACCAAAATCCTGAATTTCTTTTACCTTAAGACCTTGTTTCGAGAGCTCTTGTGCAGCACCAACACGAATCGAGTTACCTGAAAAGTGGTGGTTTTCTGCGAGCTGAAGTAAATCACTCGCTCTGCGTAAAATTCGATAGATAGACGAATCATCCAAAGGTTGAATCCCGATGTTTTCATGCTTATCTATTGCACGGAACACGGGCAAATCCTCTTGCGTTCCAATATACGAAAGCCAACGACCTAGAGCGAAACTCGCGACTTGTGAAAGCTGGTACATAGAGTCCTTAATCGTGATTTGATAATCGCTATCGGTACTCTCGATGTCATTCGTCGATAACAACTTAAGCTCTGAACGCTTCAAAGCGCACTCGAACATCACATTATAAATAGCGATGTCACGAATCTCTTTTAAGTTGGCCTTGTCATGCGAGAGCAATGTGTTCAACTCAGTGAGATGTGAAGATGTCATAGCGTTAGTTTGCTTTGAATCGCCCGCCATTCGAGCTTGCAAGTGGAGCAGGGTAAAGCGAACTTGTCGATGTTTGATAGGATTAGCGAAGCCAAGCACCGTGTGTAACAAGCTAAGCGTTGCAGTGTAACGTTTTAGCGATGCATATTTTCTGTCATTGGATTCAGTCTCAAGAAAACGACGAATTGCGGTCACAGATGCAGGGAGCGTATTGATACGGTTTTTATTACAGAACGCTTGGTAGCGATTCCAATCACTGTAGATGCCTAACAGTGAATTGCGAGAATACTGGTACCCTGTTAACTCATCTATAATTTCAATTGACGCAGTGCTGTTCAATTTTTCAACAAATGAATTAATTATCACAGAGTCAGATAAAATAGGGACTTTTTTTCTCAAATTACCGTACCTTAGCAGGTGTTTTTGCCATATTATGCTTGATATCATTAAAAGTATACTTATGATTAATGCAGCGAAAACAAAAAGATGATTAATAGATATGGCTAATTCAATTTACCGAAGCATCCATCTTCAATCGACGGATGCCACTAACACGGTTTGGCGTGCGAAGTTAAAAAATAATGTTATTCAAGGCAACCTAGCTGCCGTTAAGAAGAGTATTGATTGGTGGATTGAAACCGCATCTATTATTGATCCAAAAGAATTCACTGCGTTAAATAAGTCGAGAGGAACTGGTGGTTCGACGGAAAACTTCAACGGCTACCAAATCAAGAATGACACCGGTGAGCCTAATGCGTGGTATTGCATGTTTAACGGTCGCCTAATTAAAGGCGGCAAGATTGCTATCCAACGTCATATAGAAGCTTACTTACTCGCAAAACAAAAAGCAGAGCAACAAAAGAAGTAAATTATGAGCCTAGTATATTCAACAGAAACAGGTCGTATTAAGCCTGAAGAAGAGAAAGTCCAACGTCCTAAAGGCGATGGGATTGTTCGAATCCAAAAAGAAAGCAAAGGCCGTAAAGGCAAAGGCGTTTCTGTCGTAACTGGCTTAGACCTAGATGACGCACCATTAAAACTCATGGCAGCAGAACTTAAGAAAGTTTGCGGTTGTGGCGGCTCAGTAAAAGATGGCAACATCGAAATTCAAGGCGACGCGCGCGACAAGATCAAAGCGCACCTTGAAAAGAAAGGCTACAAAGTTAAATTCGCAGGCGGTTAATCTCTAACTAATACCAGGGTTAAAATCGAAGATTATTATCACTGGATATTAGGTATTTTATGGTAAATAACCATTATGGTTAAATACACAGTATAAATTAGAGAATATCGACAACAAATAAAGGCAGGGCATCACATAAAGATACCTGCCTTATAAACACCAAATGCAATTTAACAATTATGGGTTTGCACTTAGTTCATAACACACGATAACATCTAACCTTTTGTTTTTTCTAGCCTAATGAAAGATTGATACACAATTTTCAACTCATGAACCTTATATCACTTCATATCTCTGTTCTCATCGCCTCTAAAATCGAACAACTATTATTCACCAAGTTCATGAATTTATATTCTTAAAAATCTGATCTTTGTCACACCACTTAATGGACAAAATACTGTCAAGACGCAACGCGCACATGACGAATACACGTACATACTTATACATGAATTTTCATTACAGTAATTCAGTAGTAGCGGTGAAGTAGGAGCTGTATTTCTTTCACCTCAGCAAAGTTTAGCCCCCAAGACATTACTAGCACCTAATTTACCCTTTATTGGCCGTAAGTATTCGCCTAGTTAGTTCACAACACCACTCTGCAACTGTTCGATGCAAGGATGATTAGCCTTTAACACGCAAGCATCCATATGGAAGCCAATAGCTTACAGATTGATGCAAACACTATAAATGGCATACCGCACGCACATATAGTGAAAGCTTAGCTGACTTACCTAGCTCAAAAGGCCATTGTGTATGACTAGCTGGGTATATAGCATTCAAGTCAAGTTGCAAGGTTTAGATTTGTGATAATGCAACTAATCCGACAGTCATCGAATTAAGTGATTACTCTAACTTGTTTCGTGTCCAAAGCGTCCCATCATGAGGTTTATTTGTGCAACAAGCTGTTGCACAATTGCGAAGCAATCTATTTAGTGAATTATTGCTTCCCAAACCGTTTCAGAACGTGTTGTTTTGGCTAGTCAACTAGCTAATGTGTGCTTATCATTCTTCAGAAAGTACAGTGATTACGTTGTTAGCGATATGGTCAGGACACTTATCATAGTTTTTTCTAGGGCGTGAAAATGCTCTACGGTGAAACATGCGCAGAGAGAAGTTAAGCGCTTACCCTTTAGGTTTCCAAAGGAAAAGCAACTGAGTGTCTTCTTATGCTTGCTTCAATCCAAATAATACGTTCAACTTCCCGATTTTTGTCACGCTTATCTTGCTTGGTGTCGGACAGACCTTTTAGAGCATCGAACACGACATTGAGGGGAAGATCATTAATCTTTGCTAGATGGAGCATTGTAGCGCTTACTAAAATATCTCATAGGTTGGCCTAGTTCAGTTGGAGTAACATTGCGTATATTTTAACAATGGACGACCACTGTTGCCCCATTGTGAGTTACGGTGTCTGTTTTCCCACATAAGTAATTCTAATCTTAAAATGTGAATTCGGTTTATATTCAATTATGCTGAATGATTAGGTCTTCTGTTATTATACGTTTGATTATTAATCATTTTTTAGCTTGGAATGGCTGTTTGCGGGTTAAGCTCATACGAAAATATCCATCCCCCTCTGTAAATAGTCTCTTTGATAGGAACACATATGGAAAAGCACATCCCATTAAACAGGCAGTTTTCACCTGTGCCCAAAAGTCATGAAGATGCAGAAAAAGACGAAATTTCTTTTAGTTGGGGGTATGGTAAACCTAATTCATGGGATAATTTAGACTGTGAGTTTCGTTGTGTCATTTTAGCTGAGGCAGGTGCAGGAAAGACTGAGGAGTTTCGACAACGTGCAAGAATACTCCAGGCCCAAGGGAAAGCAGCTTTCTTTATTCGTATCGAAGATATCGATAGAGATTTTTATGAGGCCTTCGATGTTGGTGAAGAAAGCCAATTTCAGTTATGGCTGAATTCGACCAGCGAGGCATGGTTCTTCTTAGACTCTGTCGATGAAGCAAGGCTCGCAAGCCCGAGAGCCTTCGAAAAAGCTATTCGACAATTTGCGAAAGGTATAAAGAAATGCGCGCACAGAGCGCATATATATGTTTCCAGTCGCCCTTATAGCTGGCGACCTAAAGAAGATCGAAGGTTAATGGATGAGTGGCTCTTTCTTCCATCTTCATCGGAAGTACATAAAGTCGAAGAAAATGAGGCAGTCAAAGCACAGAGTTCACTAAAAGTTTATACTCTGCGTCACTTGGATGAAGAGAGAGTTCGCCGCTTTTGTATGACTCGTTCAGTAAAGGATATTGACCGTTTAATCAATGAAATTGCACGAACCAACCTTTGGAGTCTAGCAGAACGGCCATTTGATCTTGACGGTATTCTAGCAAAGTGGGCAGAGGGAAGTGAATTAGGTGGTCGCCTAGATCTTCTTCGCCATAACATTATTAAACGGCTTCGTGATGAGCATAACGTTGATCGTGCCCAGCTTCAGCCTGTCAATGGAGAGAAGTTAAGAGAAGGTGCACAACGATTGGCTGCCGCTGTTGTACTTACTGGCCAAGCTGGCATTAATGTTCCCGATTCAGCACCTGTCAAACCAGGTATCAATGCAGAAACCGTGCTTTTCGATTGGGATCCAAGTGAAGTCAGTGCGTTACTGGAACGTGGGATCTTTAATGACGTTATATACGGAGCTGTACGTTTTAGACACAGAGATGTGCGAGAACTACTTGCGGCTGAGTGGTTTGATAGACTATTGAAGCTCGGTAATAGTCGTTATTTAATCGAAACTTTGTTTTTCCGCGAGCAATACGGTGAGAAAATTATTACTCCGCTGCTACGTCCAATTTTGCCATGGCTTATTTTATTTGATTCAGAAATTAGATTTAAAGCGCTAAATATTAACCCCGATATTGCCGTTGAGGGTGGCGACCCATCAAGATTACCACTTCAGGAAAGAGCGAACATTCTAGCAGACATTGTCCAGCGGATTTCTTCGAATAAAGATGACCACTCAGCTCGAGATAATAGTGCTATTGCTAGGATTGCTAACACTGACCTTTCGGAAAATACACTACGGCTTATTGAAAGATACAGCGATAACGACGATGTAATCTTCTTCCTTGGCAGGTTAGTATGGCAAGGTGAAATGTCTTCCTGTGTTTTCTCTTTGGTTCACATTGCAGAAAATAGTTCGCGAGATATCTACGCAAGAATTGCTTCAACACGTGCTGTGATGACTTGTGGTTCATTCGAGCAAAAACAAAATCTATGGCTAAAACTAAATGAAAATGATGCTCAGATTCCAAGAGAATTGCTTTTAGAGTTGGTAGAGGAAGCTGACACCAACAGTCATAGTATTGAGCAGTTGTTGATATCGCTGGGTAAATTACCGGCTTATGAACGGTTTGAAAATAGTGCTCTGCGTGGTGCGCTTCATTCATATGTAGAGAGAATATGCCTAGAGTCACTCCCTAAACTAGTTGAGGGCTTGGACTCTTATCTAGAAAGACAGCCATTTGTTGAACGTAAGGAATGCCACGTTTCAGAAGAGTATGCATGGTTGCTAGATATCGCTATGCATGCGATAGAAAGATTGATTAAAGCACGCCACGATGCAGCTCTCGGTAATAAATCGCAATCTATTTTGTTGAAAGTTCCAGCTCTACGTTTTTGGCGTGGAGATGATTGTACTGAGCATAAGGACGAATTGAAGGCGCTTGTACCTAGTTGGCCCGAGCTTAATGATTCGCTTTATTGGAACAGTATCCAACATGCACGAAATATTGAGATTTCAAATTCAGACAAAAAGGTAACGGATGATTGGACTGTTTCATGGCTTGGTCATTTTTGGCATTTTGATACGACTAGTCTCCCGAGACTTCTCAATTACATGCACATCCGCTCTTTGGAAGATGATAGTCTGGTTGCGCTTAGTACCGCCTTTCGAGTCTACTTGCAAACTGACAGATCAGAGAACATTCTCGCTTTATTAAGAGATGCCGTGGCTGATGAACCTGTTCTACGAGAGCGGTTGAACACATTGCTCGAACCGCCTGTATCAAAAGAGATGCAAAGGTACGAAAAAAACGCAGCCGAGCGCCAGCGTAAACTTACTGAAAAAAAAGAGCGAAAAAAGCTAGACAGAGAAAGATGGATAGCAGACTTACGAGCAAACCCAGAAAGAATTCATAATTCTCCGAATCTTGAGCCAGGTGAATATTCCTGGGATCAATACTGGCTGATGTTGGAGCTACAAGAACTTAACCAGGGAACTAGTCGCTGGGGTTACACTGATTGGCAGGCATTGATACCTGAATTTGGGGAGGCTGTCGCTCAGGGGTATCGTAAAGCTGCGATAAAACATTGGTCGCAATACAAACCACCACTGCGTTCAGAGGGGGGGGAGGAAAACAATACTCCATACTCTCTTATTTTTGCGATGACTGGATTGGAAATTTATGCCGCTGAATCTTTTGATTTCCCCCTGAATCTAAGCGAAGAAAACGTTCGGCATTCATTACGCTATATTTTTTGGGAATTAAACGGTTACCCCACATGGTTGGAACGGATGCACAAAGCCTTTCCACAATTGGTCGAAAAAGTGGTCATTAAAGAATTGGTTTGGGAACTCGAAAAGACAGAGTCGACTAGGGTATTACATGATTTAACATATCATGCACCTTGGCTACACCCTTATATAGCTTCTGTTATTCTCAACTGGATTGACATTAACCCTGGTCACCGCAGATCTATCAGAGAGTACTGTCTGAAAATTTTAGTCAATGGAGAGATAGAACCTGAGAAACTATCAGCTCTGGCTATCAAGCAACTTTCTAATACGAGCAATCCAGATGACTTATCTTGGTGGTATGCACTCCGTGTAGATTGTTACCCAGAGAAAGGCATCTTAGAAGTTGAACAATGGTTATCAGAACTAGATGACGATACAGCAAAGCGTGCAGCGCAGATTTTTATAACAGCATTGATGGGGGGGCGAAGTTCGCGTTATACAAACCCCAATATTGGTTGTTTCCGTACAGCAGAACATTTGAAATCACTTTATTCCCTGATGCATAGCTACGTTAAAGTAGAAGATGACATCGACCGAACTAGTGGGAAAGTGTTCTCTCCAGAGCTACGGGATGACGCACAAGATGCACGTGATAGACTGTTTAACCTTCTATCAGAAATACCAGGTAAAGAAAGCTATACAGCAATCAAGCAGCTAATCCATGATCACCCTAATCCAGATTATCGCCCTTGGATGGCAAAGCAAGCGTATAAGCATGCTGAAAAAGACGGTGATCTCGAACCTTGGTCTGAGCAGCAAGTAAGAGACTTCGCCAAGTCGCAATGTATTGAGCCGACAACGCATCGTCAGCTTTTTGATTTAGCTGTCCATCGGCTGCATGAGTTGAAGAACTGGTTAGAGCGAGGTAATGATAGTCCTTGGCTTACTTGGCAGCGTGCAGGGGGGGAAACAGAGATGCGAACGTTAATCGCAGGTTGGTTAAGACAGCGTTGTGACAACAAGTATACGATCGCAGAAGAGCCTGAACTTGCAAATGGCCAACGTATGGATATCTGGCTGCACAATACCAATGTCCTTTCACCTGTACCTATCGAATTGAAACTACTAGATAAAGAGTGGAGCGGACCGGACCTTTGTGAGCGACTACGCAATCAGTTGGCAGGAGATTATCTTCGAGAAGAAAGTGCCGGATGTGGCGTGTTTCTACTGGTCTCACAAAACGTGACCAAAAAATGGCTGTTCAATGGGAGTCTAGTCGGGTTGGATGAACTCGCTGCTGCACTTAAATGTTACTGGTTAGAGATTTCACATGAATATTCAGGCATAGATGCTATAGAAGTGATAGTAATCGATTTGGCGAAGAGGGCGCTGTTCTCTGATAAATAGACGAAATCACTTTTGCTCAAGCAAATTAAAATTACTTTTCTTTATACGACTCGATGAGCTTGGAGCTAAAACTCCAACTTAATTTTGTCCAAAAGTTTGTTATACACATGTCGATTGTGTCGCTAGAGGATTAATTGGAGCGTGGTAAAGTAAATGTACTACGTTGAATTTTAACCGCTCTACAAATATGCAGCCTTATGTTGCAAGCATCACTTTAAAAAGCCGCTCTTAACGAGCGGCTTTCTGCAGCTTTTCAATTGTCTTGGCTAACAGGGGGGAAGCTGGGTGGTCTTTTGTCGAATGCTTCCTGTTTTTGCCTCTTTCTAAACCTAGTACCTTTAATCAGACTTATTCGTTCATCAGTTTGACTAAATACGTTCAAGCTGAATGAACTACTCGCTTAGCTGCTATAGCCTGTTAATCTAAAATGGCTTTGATAAAAAGGAGCTTCACGATTTGCAAACATCATTAATAGTGACGCTTTAGTTGCGATGAATACTGACTGTGTGTTGTTTGTTTGTCTCGTCGTTAAAGCTGTACGAAGTGAGTATGTAACAGCGACATTCAAAGGCGCGAGCGAGTCGCAATTAACAAACCACAGTAAAGATTTTTTGCTCCCATCTTCAAGCGCTTCAAGAAAACCTGAATTCTCTTTTGCGGATAATGCTGCCGCTGCAGTGCCGTATTCTGAAAAGTCTAAATAGTGAACATCGATGCCTTCTTTATCGGCGAGTATGGAGGCATGTTTGATGAAATCAGAGTGAATTACCGCGGAGTCAGCGGCAGAAATCCTAAAGTCCATATCCCAAGTGTGTTGCACGAAAAGTTCAGGAGTTATTTGATTCTCTTGCAGGGGATTTTCTTTATTTTTATCCAATCTAAACTCAGCCAAGGTTGTTATGGTTGCAACTAATAGGATAAATCATGAGTAGTCAATGCACCACCACTTCACAAAGCTTTAGCTAATGTAATAACGCACTAGCAATATTTTGCCCCAAAACTCGTTAGTTCAAATGCTCTAAACATTTTAGGAGCGTGCGTTTTCCCTACAAAACTTAATGTCAAGTTCATGTCTATCGAATAAAGAACATAATGAGCAGCCAAATCGCAGATTAATGTTCATAAGATAAAACTTTAAAATTGAAAAATTAATCACAAAATTAAACGATTTATAGTTCGGAAAGCATAAGCACTTCGTCGACAAAGCGTTCACTAAACTCAATATTTATTGGCACCGATTGCCACGCCACTAGTCTCAGTACATCTGAGTTTGATTTACTGTAGTAGTTATATTCTCCAAACTCTTTATCACTCAACTCGGTTAACTCGTCGATAAGGAAATCGAAGAAATCTTGTACTTCAGGTATACCTTTCGTTTGTCGCTTTCTATTTTGAATCAATAGTATTAAGCCTGTTTTGCTAGTCATAAGTTTCCTCCAATAGAACGTGAATTAACCCTACCAACACTTACGAACTATTTCGTATGATAAAAGCATTAACTTTGTCCAAATGAACCAAGACCTATAACGTTATTTTTATATCGCTTTGAATATTTCTCGTAGTCAATTGGGTGGTATAGCGGTTCATTGCATTCGAGTACTACTGAAAATGCGCCTCTATCGAACAAACCTAAGACCCAGTGATCGGTGGGTATCTCGATAACCTCAATGTCATTATAAACAGCGACGATATTAACTAATTTAACGAGACGTGGCTGGTACAGAGAACTCCTATCTACAAATCCTATAAAATCTCTTGTAACTAACTCACCATCACGCTTAAGTGCTAAAGCACGATAACGAAGCCCTTTGTTAGTTAAACCACTCTCAGAAACCTTAGTTCGTTTGTAGTTTTCTGCACAAATTATATACACCATCAAACAACTGTATGGATAAACAGTAAATCCTAATCTATAAAATGAGTCTTTGCAAATAAGTTCACTGATTTGAATTTGAAACTAATAGTAGTGCTAAATCGAAGCATTCTCAGCACAAAATCAGGCAAACTTTTTCATTAAGTAATATGATCAAACGAGATATTGTTGAATCTGTTGCTATGTAATCAATAACATATAGTGGTATCATATACTTATCTAAAGTTTTATTTGATTTTAAGTTATGAAAGCCAAGTTCTTACAGGCAAAAAATGGTGACGCAATATTACTATCCTTCTTTGATCCACAAGACATTGAACGACATATTTTGATCGATGGCGGGACTGCAAGTACGTACCAAGCAAAAAGTAAAAAAGAAAGCTACGAAAGCGGGGCATTGAAAAAAGCACTCGATGGAGTTCCACAAATCGATCTTCTCGTGCTTACTCATATCGATGATGACCACATAGCTGGTTTGCTCAACTGGTTCGAGTGTGATGACAATGCTTTAACGAAAGTGAAGAAAGTTTGGTTCAATGGTGGCTGTCTGTTGTCAGACTACTTCAAACAACCTCAAGTAACTAAAGAAGATCCGCTAATTCAAAAGATTTTCGACAAAGATACGAGCGTTAGACAAGGTTTAAAGTTCGTTCAGCTAATAGAAGAGGCCGGTATCTGGGATAGACAAGTTATAAAATCAGTCGAAACTCATCCCTTATTTGGTTTAGAAATTATAATAATATCGCCCAATGAAGAAAAACTAAAGCGTTTACTTGGAAAATGGGAGAAGGAACGAAAATCACTAAACACAACTGCAAAGAATGATTATTCAGTTTCTATTAAAGAGCATATTACATTAGATAAATTCAAGGAAGATAAGTCGATACCAAATGGGAGCTCTATCTCTTTTATAATAAAGAATAAAGATAAGAACTATCTATTCCTATCTGACTCTCATCCAAGTGTAATCATAGAAAGCTTGAATAACCTAGGCATAACTCCTGATAAACCATTAAAGACAGAATTTGTTAAGGTTTCACATCACGGGAGCAAATTCAACACAAACAATGAACTGTTAGAACTGATCGATACCAAAAGGTTTGTGTTTAGTAGCAACGGGGATGGGCACAATTTACCTCATAAAAACTGCGTATCTCGTATTATAAATAAGGTTCCAGACGCTGAATTAATATTCAATTATAAAAAAATACCACAGAGTATGTTTAGTAAGGAGGACCTCATAGAATATCCAAACTTAAACATAAGTGTTTTTGAGAACGAAGATATATTATGAACGACCAACGATTCTTCAGAGATTTAACCGTTTCGGTTAATGGAGGTAGTGGTTGTCTATTTCAGGTAGCTACCAGTGAATATACATATGTTTTAACGGCTCGACATAATATTGAAGACGAAGATGATATAACTATCACAAGGTTTTATTTATCGAGTGAAGGTGAGTTAAACGCTGATACAATTGATGTTATAGGTAGGCCATATTACCATCAAGATATAAATAAAGATGCCGCTATAATAAAAGTGCGTAAGCAGCTTGGTGTACCGCATTTAGTAAAATGTAACCAATCAGACACAAGCGGTAATTCGACGTATTTATGTGGTTATCCAGCCGTCCGTCAGGGCAATGACCGCTTTAGAATGAATAATATTAAAGCGTTAAACTCAGTAGAGCATGGTTACATTGAAGGGCAATTGACCCCGATGGTAAATCAAAGAGAAGTTTCAGGGCAATCTGGGGGCGGTGTTTTACATTTTAGTAATGGTACACATTTTTTACTAGGTATACAGAAAGGCATGGCAGAGGATGATGAGTTAGAGACATTGTCTAGAGTGCGCTACATGCCCATCAATTTTTTTGAAGAGATCATAAGCGAAAATAACGACGAACTAGACGAACTAATCCCACCTTTCATCACTACTTTTAGTGACTTGATTGATAATGTCTATATCCTCGATAGTTTCCGGATAAATGAAGAACTAGTCAAAAATGAACTCCAAGAAATTGCAAAAGAAGCATCTTCTTGCCTAACCCCTAAAGACATAATAAAGCACTTTGGGGGGAAGATGCTTGTTAATGGTGAGCCTGTTAATAGTATATATCAGAAATGTATCTGGGTCGGCATGCTAGAGCTTTTTACAATTCTAAAATTACAGGAGTTGTCTGAAACCGAAATCACGATTGATCATATCCCTGAGATTAGTAAAAAGAGCATTATAATCTATGGGAGCGTTGAGAAATCTTGGGAAGAACTTATATCATCTATATACAAGTCTGATTTATCTGATCTAAATTGCGATGGGAACATATTTGTTGTCACGTCTAATGACAAGAATCCAACAATTACTCAACTAGAGCCAGAGATTATTGAAAGTATCGCGACGGTATCACCAACAAGAGTAAAGGTAAATCGTGCATCTGTTCGTGACCCATTTAAAGATATTAGATTAAGACATATTTATGATATTCAAAAGAAAATAATTGATAAAAGACGATTTTTCATACAAGCAAATGCTACTAACATAGAAGATATACTTAAAAATGAAACAAAAGACATCATTTGATCACGTATTCGAAGAAATATCTTTGAATATTAAGAATGAATATAACCTATCAGACATTAAATTTGTAAAAGTCAACGAATTGGGTGGAATGTATGTACTTTTTTGCTCATTTCAAGATATCAATAGTATGGAGTATCTGTGGGAAAAAATAAGCAGTGTAGTTGCTTCAAGAATATCCAATAAGCTAAATAATGACTTTGAACGATGGAATGTGTATTTATTCTTATCTACAAATAGGAAAACTAAGCCCTCGATTCAATATAAAATAGAAAATGATACCTTTTTTTGTAGAAAAATAGTTATCAATGAAGAAATCTCTGAGTTCAATGATGATCTAATGACTAAATATATCGATGACTACATTATGAATTACGATATCAAATTTCCAAAAACAAACTTAGGAAAAAGGAAGTTGTACAAACCGAGATCTTCGATCTATGAATTAGTAAATTCAAGTGAAGATTTTCAAGTAAATGATATATACGATGATTTGTATAACACACTCTTTGTTGAGTGGGGTAAAAAATGAAAATAAAAAAAGTCGAAATACAAGCATTTCGAGCCTATGACAAAGTAGAAGATGGAACTTTCGATTTTACATCAGACAAAGGTAACGTTGCGAATTTTGTCACACTGTACGCGCCAAATGGATTCGGCAAAACATCATTTTATGACGCAGTAGAGTGGGGGGTTACTAACAACATCAGTCGTTTTTTAAGAAAAAAAACCGAAAATGAAAACGCAGCTAAAGCTGAAAAGAATAAATATATCTGGCGTCATAACAACTCAAGTGAGGACACACCAAGTTTCGTAAAGATTTCAACTGACGATAGTGACAAGACTTTTTATAGGTCTCTTTGTCATAAGCTTAAGTCAAATCAGAGAGATGCAAAGTTTGACGAAAAGCTAACGGAAGATAACAACAGATACTTTTTAGATGTAATGTTGTCACAGGAACAAATCTCAGCTTTTTTAAAAGAAGATGATGCTAGCTTACGGTATGAAAAATTCACAGACACATTTGGTGATCAAAAAATAGACCAAAACTACAAACACATTACCGAGTTAGTTAACTTAAACAAGAAGAAGATCAAAAAGTTAAAAGATAGAACAAAAGAACTTAAAGTTCTTTTGAACCAAGATGTTGATAGAGATATATTAAAAACTATCAATTCAATGATAAATGAAGTTAATAAATCTGGAAGTAATCTACCAAACATAAATTTTAGCTACTCAGATAAAGATGATTCACAATTAAAAATATCAATAATTAATCTATTAAACACATATCAATCTGAAATAAGCTCTCTATATGACACTATAAGTAAAATCGATAACTTTATATCAAATGAAAATAAAGAGCTAATAGTTAAATTTGATAAATATAATATTCAGATAAAATCAATAGATGAACAGATTAACAAACACAAGGTCTACCTATCAGATCTTAATAAAAAGAAATCTAAAGAAAGAAGGATTTACTCAGAAAAGCTAGACCTAGAAGAATTAAAAGAGCTTAGAGAGCAATTTTTAGATTTGAGCATTAATATTCAAGAGATTGAGTATATCAAAGAGTCTCTAACAAAGCTAAGACAAGAAGTTGAAAGTCTAAATGCTCAGCAAAAATCTATACAATTAGAATTTGATAAAGTAAAAAAACTTACTCGAGAAGCGCAGATAAAAAGTGACTCATTAGAAACAGTAAAGTACGAATTAGTCTATAGACTTGAAAACGCTTCATTAGAATATAAGCTAAATGACTCACGCCTCAAAGAATTAGAACAATTAATTAAAAATATTGAAAACAACAAAAGGGATGCGGAAACTAAAAAGAAAGAGAAGTTCAAGTTAGATGAATTGATAACAATTACAAAACAGCGAGCCAATGAGCTAAAAGAAAATAAGTTTAATAATAAACTGGTTGAGTTATACCCGGAGGTAACAGATGAGTTTATTTTAGCAGTTAATTCATTTGAGAAATCTTCTGAGCTCAAAAAAACGCTAGACTCATTGGAATTGGAGCTGGAACAATCTCAAGCTTTAGACGCGGATATCAAGAACTTAGTCAAGTCAGGTACAAACCTAATATCAAGAAACTCTCTTTCAAGCTGTCCTTTATGTTCTAATGAATATTCAGACTTCAGAGAACTTCTTAATGCAATTGAGTCTAACTTGTTATTTGATGTCAAATTAAAGGCCTTAGTTGCTCATAAAAATTCAATTGAACTCTCTTATATTAAAGAACGAGAAAAGTTTTCATTAGCTAAAAAGTCTATTCTAGCTTTCCTTTATGATCTGATTGATAGCTTTGAAATCAATATCAACAAGATCGAATCTTTACGTATTGAAATTATACAAGAAAAACACAATAGCGAAATTAAATTAAAGAGTATCCAATCCATAATTAATACATTTACTAGAGAGACTGAATCTAAAAAATTATCCGATTACGAAGACTACCTTAATGAAAAAATAGATAAGGTTGAGTTTGATATTTCAGCGTTAAGGTTAACTATCTCTAAAAACAAAGCGTCGGCATCGACTATTACCTCCCAAATCAATGTAAATAAAGCGAATACGGAGTCGTTCTTAGAAGATATAAGAAATATATCTAAAGATCCATTACTGCTTCATGCGCAAGAGTTAATTGGTTCAACAGACATCGGGAAGATATCCAAATCTTCAATTGTTGAAATGACTAAGAACATTGCATCTGACCTATCACAAAAAGAAATAGAAATCGATAACCTGCATAACGAAATCAAAGAAATAGATTTGAAACATGCAAAGTTTGAACTAACAGATGTAGAAAATGAAATCGAATATCTCAAAAATACCAAGAGTCAAATTAGCAACAAAATAAAGTTTATTAGGTATTTTATTGAAGAAGAACTAAAAATAGAAATTAACAATAAGAATTCAGAACATTTATTTAGTTTAATCTTGGAAAAGAAAAAAAATCATCAGATATTGATTGAGGAAAAAGGGAACACTATAGCAAACATTACGTCTATTGAACAATATAGAGAAAGAGTTATTCCATTCCTTAAGCATAATGAGTACTTTAACGAATATAACAAAATAACCAACGAAATGGATTTCTTGACTAACTTCCTAGGTAAAAAGTTAGAAAAGGAAAGGAAGGGCATAGCTGCCTTTATCGAAAAAGAAGTACAATCTTTCTTTTTTCAAGACCTTATTAATAAGTTTTACAAGAAAATAGACCCTCATCCACAATATAAAGAAATATCGTTCAAATGCGATTTTTCTTCAGTAAAACCAAAGCTTCACGTACTTGTGGCTTCAGAAGAAAGACAAATCGTGCCGACGCTTTACTTTAGTTCTGCTCAACTAAATGCTTTGAGTCTAAGTATATTTTTGGCTAAAGCCATCAATGTTAAGAATCCCGATTCTGACACAGATGTAAACAGCATTTTTATCGATGATCCTATACAAGCTATGGATAGCATCAACATTTTGTCAGTTATTGACTTGTTGAGAAGTATAACGGTCAACTTTAACAAACAAATCATACTTTCAACTCATGACGAAAATTTCTTCGAACTATTAAAGAGGAAAGTACCGAGCACTATCTTTGAGTCTAAATTCATCGAGTTAGAGTCTTATGGCAAGGTTGGAAAAAAAATCGACTTTTCGAATGCCTTCTAGGTTACCCTGCTTCTAAAATAGAACCTGTTAGTGGCTTTCTTTTAACAGGTTCATTCTCTACACATACCATTTAAGATATTATTAAGAATAAACAACTTTCCGATAAAAGATATGTGTTTGTTTTCTTCCATTAACCCTGACAAGCTTCATAAAACCAAAGCGTTGTCAGAGTATAGTGGGGTGGGTGACATCAACATTCAAAGAGACAAATAAATCGCGATTAACAGACATAACAGTCTGTTTTAAAAACTATTTTCCGATTGCTTCTAAAAAGTGCATGTTATCTTTCAGATATTAGCATTGGTAATAATTTCCGACACTATCCTTATTTGCTAGACTTAGGTAAACAGTACATCAAGTTGGACGAA
This sequence comes from Vibrio sp. Isolate33, assembly GCF_022397895.1. Classification (NCBI taxonomy): domain Bacteria; kingdom Pseudomonadati; phylum Pseudomonadota; class Gammaproteobacteria; order Vibrionales; family Vibrionaceae; genus Vibrio; species Vibrio sp. Isolate33. The sequence continues at coordinate 168,314 of NZ_JAKEUP010000001.1, read as the reverse complement.
TGGACTATTTTGCAGAGGATCCCTTCTAGGTAATGTAAACCTAGGAGGGTAAATGAAAAAGATAAAAACGCAGTACCGAAAACGTGTTAAACACCAAGGTCGATATACCTGTGATGTCTATCAAAATGTTCGAAGTTGCATTCATAAACACTTTTCAACGAAACAGGAAAAAAGCTATTTCTTTCTGCATCAGATTGAGTGTAAAGGTTATCGTATAAAGCTACGAGCTGCGCGAGGGACGGCTCTAGCTAACCCATGGGATGACTATCCTACGTGTGTACACGACTTAGCAAAAAGTTGGAAACATAATTCCAAACGGCGCAATCAGTACTACTAATAAATTATTAATATTAAAGCTCTGCATATGCGGAGCTTTCTCTTTTCCGAATACCAGAAACGACATGAGCCACTGTTAGCTTCTCTTGTCATGATACCTCTGGTCAAGACTAGCCTATCGTCTGTTCTCGGTGGGATGCTCTACGATCGCACCAAAACAAAATTGATACTATTACTTCTAACCAAACAGAAAAACGCAAAGATGCCCTAAGCTCTCAAGATTACCCTTAAGGTCAAGTAGAAATGTTATGGTAATAAGTCGCCGAGGTCACATTCTAAAACTTCAGATAATTGATAGACTTTCTCCAATGTAACGTTGACTTCACCTCTTTCTATTCTTCCAACATAACTTCGATCGATGTCAGATAAGAGAGCCAATTTATCCTGTGAAATACCACGCTTCTTTCTAACAGCTTTCAAGTTCAAACCGAACTGCTTTGCTATCTCTTTCATTTATAATTCGCAAAATGAAAGACTATCTACCCTTGATGCCAAGATAACCACGGACTATAATCCGTATAATTATAAATCCCGACAATCCCATGAAAAAATCAAACAAATATCGAATAAATAAAGATATATACGAAATTCTTTTTCCAAGAACGGCTTCAAAAATATCAGTTCAAGACATAAGAAGAGAGTTTGCAGTCCGCTCAACAAGGGTTGGGGAAGAGCAGTCAACGATGAGAGCCTTTATAGCTAGAGAGCTAAAAAGGCTTGAAAGAGTAGGACTCCTGGTTGGCAGAGGTTATGGAGCCTACAGAATCTATCACAAGACTTTGGAGTTTTATGAAGCTAGTTTTTATCTGACGAAACGTAGAAATTATTCAAGGAAGCAAAGTGAGATAAACCTACTTGAAGAGCTAGAAAGGGAGCGTTCAGATATTGAGCTAGAGTTAGCTGCAGCACTTACAGAGGTTGATGAGTACAACTTGTTAATGGAACGTTCCATTGAGTTAAAACCATTGTTAACTCCTTTTTACAATGAGGCAAACAACAAAGCATCTTCCCTTGTAGCAAAATTAAACGTGAGAAATAAAGCCCTAAATCTTATAACCAAAAAGGTTCAATGAATCAAAACAACATATACTATTCAACAAGCATCCATTGGAAAATATGTCAGAGTCTCTTGCTATATATTATGGTTTGAGACGCTTTTTGCGTTCAGCTAACTCTCTAATAAGCTCGCCCGCGAGCATATCCTCCACCTTTATCGCAGTAGCGTTATCGACGTATTGGATGATATCCATGACAGACAATATGTTTCGTTCATACCGTACTTTATAATCCTTCAATTCCTCCTCAAGCCGATCTGCCTTACTGATGTACGCAGCCCCCGTTCGTCCCTTAGCCAACATGTCTTTTTCTTCTGCAGTCAACAAACGTTTGCCATTTTCATGGTTATTGTGCTGGCGAAGTTTATACTCTTCAACTAATTCTCGTCGAGAACTCAGAGTACTGATTCCCCCCTTTATAATACCTTTAGCCTTGAGGCGAGCATGGAGTGTTGAGGCTTGAATAGGGGACTTATCGAGCCCCTCCAATACCATAGCTTGCAGCTCTGCCTTTATGTAAGCTGAAAGCTCCGCCCCTTGAATGACTTTATTATCAGAATTGCGACTACGTGGTGTTTTAGTCATTATTGTCTCCGTTCTGCGATTGATTTCTCTCTATACGCTTTTGTTCAATAAAGAAAAGGTCAGCAAGGGTTTTAGGGGTCTTACCTATTATCATTTGTTCGTTAATACGCGCCATGATTGGACCCAATGGGTTATCGTCATCACTAGACAAGAGGTCTACCAACTTCTTCGCACTTTGTGTCTCAGAGGCATCATTCTCTAGAGCTTTAAGTACAAGTAGAGCTTGCTCTTGTTCTTCCAATGCGAACTTGTAGTTAGGGTCAACTCTTGCAAGTCGACGCAGCTCAATAACCTCTGCTTGTTTAATAGCTAAGCGTCGAGATGCGTCTTCAGATTCACCCATGCGGCCTGTAAGTGAGAAGTACCCACAAGGCAATCCAGATTGACATTTAACTGCATGAGGGCATCCCCAACGAGCAACATCACGTGTACAAGCACCAAAACCAAGAGGATGAAGCTTCGCATGCCGCTCAATCAATTGTTTAGCTTTTGCTGCTAATCCTTGTTTTATAAGCTTATTGTGAGCTGTCATAAGTTCAGGGAGGAACTTTTCCGACATTGCGCCTTCTATGTAACCTGAAACTTCGATTGTGTTGTCGCCAAAAGTCTGCATATTCTGCTTTAGGTTGTGTTCCTTACTTAGATTGGGAGCTATCGCCATAGAAGCAGATGCCTTAACGCATGAAACACCAGTATTGTTCATTTTTATAGATGATTTAGAAAATGCTATCATTCTGCGGCTAACCTCCAACTGGGAGGGCGCTTTGACTTCTGGAAGAGTCGGTTTAAGTTCGGGGGCAACTTCAAAGTCAAAGAGAGATAACTGCTGTTCTACCGATAAAACCCCTTTGTTCTCATCATAAGTTTTTTCGAGCATATTGATCGCTAGTGAAGCGGTCTTATATGACTGCGATTGAGCTTGATGCTGATAATGCTTATTCTGACTAATGTCAACACGTCCCATCAAGATAGCTTGTATATGATCAGTCACTCCTGCAATGGCTAAAAAAGTGTTGATATTGTGCCTTGGTACATGCGATTTAATTACAATACGATTACCGTCATCTTCAAATAAATTGAAATAGTCAAAAATCGATTTACTTTTCTTCGATCCCCCAAGCCATACATCTATTGCACCAAATGACAATGGATAAATGTGTTGCAAAGAAACGAAATCATTAACGATACCATATGCTCCTTCTGGCATTATAAACATCAAGTCCTCGTAGTTAAAATGCTCCCAGTTACCGCTGTCTTTGACCGAAAGTATACACTGATGTCCTTCTTCAAAGTTTTTGGTTTTGGCATAGCGCCGATAAATATAATCATTCAACTGGTGCTTTGAAAAATAATAATTTTTATACTTTTTCCCAGTAGAAACAACTACAGGTTTGTGGCCAGAGTACTTCAATATTGAGGTACAAATTGACTTATGTAGAACGTTACGGATGCCTCCCGTACCAGTAAACAATAGTCCGTCAAGTTCTCTACATTCAATTTGATCATCAGGAAAATTTTGAATTTCATTTGGTAAAAAGTTCGTGAAATTAGAATCCCTGAAAGCTTTGACTTTATCTCGGGAACTGGCTGTTAAGTCTTGAACCTGTTTGTAGATCATCTCAACGACTTGATAAGAGGTAGGTGCCAGCCAATGTATACGCCAACCTGCTTTTTTTGCACCGAGATACTGAATGCCGAGCCTGTATGTAGGCCAGCCTTTCTCTATTGCGTGTTGACGTTTACTTTCATCAATGATTTCTCTTTTTATCAAAGAATCCATATTCAACGTCATGATTTCTTGGAAACGTAAGCCACAAATGATAGATAGAAGCAGCATGTTATAAAAGATGCGCTGATATTCGCTTTCAGCTAATCCCATCAACTCAATAACTGCCATGAGAGCACGAATAGACAACAACTTCTTATCGTCTGTATCTTCTGGACTTAATTGGCTAGCTTTTTTCTTTTCGAGCGTACTAACTGAGCTGTTTCGACAAGGGTACTTATTTTCTACTTCCACATTTACGACGAACAAGTCGTACTGGCGAAGCTTTTTGATGATATTTACGGCAACATCACAATAGTCACTCACGTTTGACGAACTAGTTGAGTGATCTTTGTGACGTTTCATCGCGGCATGGATAATATCCGAAGTTAAATACATAGGATGAGTCATACCGGTGGTTGTATGCATCTCCCAGTACCAGCGTTTCATTATTTGTATTGGTTTATCTAATGTTGCGCCCGATATAAGTCCACTTGAAGAGCATACTAAGTGCATATTATACGCTTTCATAAAGCCCTGATACTCCAAAGAAATATCCACCTTACTTAGACCCTTAACTTTATTAGAGATAGATGACCACCTAAAAGCATGATTTTTGGCTTCTTTTAACCATGCGATTCCTTTCTCACCAAACTGCCAGGCCGGAGCATCCCAGTCTAATTGTCCAGCTGCATTGTAGGCGACCAGGCGCTCTTCAAATTTGGCTTTGTATTTATTTACATATACGTCGAGGTTCTGTGCCTGCTTTATATTAATTAGTGACTCCATTTAAACGATCTCTTCTTTAGTTTTAAGCATTTCGATACGCACAATGACTTGAATCACGTGGTCTTTTCTACGAACTAATTCCGTCATTAACGGGTGGTTCATTAAACCTGCATCATCAGCAACGTTACGAACTTCATCTATCTCATCAAAGAATGAATCAAGAACTTCTTTATGACTACCATCTGTAAAAGGCATGAAATAAAGGCATCCATAACATCCGCGCCCTTGGGAAAAAGGGCAAATGTTTTCACCATAATTACAACCACCGATATTGTGATGCAGCTTACCGCCAATTGAAGCAGCGACACGACGTCCTTGCCACTCAGAACTATGTGTTATGTTTCCTGTTAGCATCAAAGCCATCATATTCTTGAACACAGGGTTTCGACCCAAAGCCTGCTCCCGAATATCTGTCATCTCTGGGGTTGCAGCGATATACCTGTCTGCAACTACATAGTTTGAGTGACCCAAGATATAAGCTATCTCAGGAGCGCTCGCACCATTCATTGCCATCGAGTGTCCAACATTGTGTCGAAATAGACTCGCTGGGTATGAAGGCAATTCATAACCATGATTTTTCACGGCCTCTTTAATATCCTGGGAAGAAAATTCGAAGAGCATAGTTTTAATTGCCTGATCAACCATTTGGATAGATGATGCTCTAACTGGAAAAAGAGCATCATGCTCACCAATTCCAGAGATTAGCTTATACAACGTAATCAGCTTTCCGAGTTCTTCTGGAATCGCGATACGTACGCGGTCGATATTTATTTTTGTCTTCTTAGCATAAGGGACTAGGAACGAGTAGCGCATCCCATGTTTGTTTTCAGTATCTACGACATAATCGCCACCGGCCATTTTACTTATTTGAACAGGCCGAGCTCCAGTGTAGTAAACTATACCCGTTATAATGCAATCCATTAAAATACCAGGCTTAACCAATCTTTTAATTCGGTTTAGGTGCACGATCTTAGCTTCTTTGCTGTCCAATTTTGGGCATAACTTAGATGCCCATTGCTGCACACCGTTCTCAATCATAAAACAAACCTCATTGGGGACAACTAGATCTAGGTTTTGATAACGACCCCAGTTAAGATTTCGAGGGCGGGGCACTTCCAATAACAAGTCTTCAAGATCTCCTTTATCACCCTTAGATTTAAAGAACTTACGACGCTCGAGCTTACGTAAGGCATAGAGCGTGTAGTAGAACTGGCTATTATTAGAATTTTTGCGTTCAACCTCTACGACAAGTTGCTCTAACTTAGCTACAAAAGTATCGCGACTAAAACTATCTAAATCAGATAAAGTCCTTCCGACAAAGTGCGCGAAACTATCTGCAACACTCGCGGAATTTTCCTTTATATACTCGATAGTTAGATATTTAAGTAGAGTAATTATTTCTGGTGAAAATTTTTGAAAATTCGAACCGCTAGCAAAAAGAATAGCTTTATTTTTTCCCGAGAATCGATAGCGCCAATCCCCAGGAGTCAAGCTCAAAAACTGATCATCAAACTCTGTCGCACTAACTAAATACAACCTTGAGGGTAGTTTAATTTCCTCAACGAACCGGCGTTGCTCAGGTGTGAATAGGGGAGAATACTGGCTCGCTGGGCGCTGTTCAGGAGAAAAGTTATTAGTTGAATAAGTCGTCGAATAAGGTGTCTTCATCATATCGATTATCTTCTAAAGTGTTGTAAGTTAACTCTGCTGTGTATTGTTCGTTAGGAACATTGCATATCGCAGTTTGACAATTATTGCTCTTAATACGTCTAATATTGCTTTGATTACTGACTCTTTCCAAAAATCGATTAGCGTACATAAGAGGGACTTTACTATTCACAGACCAACCACCTAATGTACGCAGTTTTTCTAACGCAGCATCCATTTCACCATTCATCCTTGCTTTAATCCCATAATCTCGTGCAGTCAAAAAACCCTCTTGTAAGATTTCGTTATAAAGAAACTCTAAGGTGATATAAGCCCATGTATGTCGACCAACATGTGGAGTCAAAGTAACCATATAATCTATACTTTTATCTTTTTCTCTCCTGTAATGAGGGTGAAGGGCGATGAAATGAGGATCTATTTTGTCACGATAGATTGACCGAATCCCGTCATAAGAAATTGGAGCTAAGCTACCTGTACCCTTAATAAATAAAACACCATGGTCATCAATACCGGTATGTTCAAACAAAGAAAAACGGTAGTGATCGACGTATATCGACAACAAGATGAAATCATCTCCAGTCAGCTCAATCTGACGATAAGAGTGTTGTGTCTTAATTGAGGGGACTCTTCTTCTGGGATCTACTGCATCATCAGGGAGGTTCTGGATGATTAGAACAAATCGAGTATTACCAAGTGCATCTGGTTGTGTCTCCCCAATCGAGTCAAGTGAAACTAATAAAACCTCACCAACTCGTAAGCCGTACGTGTACATCAATCTATTAATGAGGTAATTGCGATATTGGAGAAAACCTTTTTTAAATGGATTCTGAGGGTTGTTCACTTCCTCAAAATGTTCACCTGTTTCCGCGTCAGTAAAAGCAGGAGTCGATGGAATAAGCATATTATTAAGGTCGATGAGTTGCTGCTGAGAAATACTTTTATATCTGTTTGCAGTTTTTTTTTGTTCAACCTTAATGCTGTTAAAGCTTTTTAAAACTTCAGTAAGATCTTTTAAGTTGGAAGTATAGATCTCATGAGCATCAATTGGGCTCAAATTTTGATATCTCAAATTCATGTATCTAAAATTAAGATATCGAAAGAAGCGACCAATGCACCGTACATGATTACCATACGTAGTCTTATTGACCTTCGTAATGACAGTATCTAGATGCCCAAGTCCAATAACGTCTTTCTCATTGTTAAGATGTTGCTCACCAAGTAAGTAATTGAAAAAACCACCGAGTTCATGAATGAAAGTCGAGATGTTGTACTTACGCTGATAAAAGTCGTAATCAAAAGTTGTCTTATATTTCTTGTAATAATAGATGTAGAAAAACCGTAGAGAAACATAGTGGTTTTCCTGAGTCCCCAAGCTTTTTTTATTAAGTTCGTTTCTTCCGTAAATAGAAACAAACATGGACGGCAAAGTTGTAACGTCATCTATCATGACATGTGACCGCTGTCCGTTACGTGAAAGGTGTAAATTAGAAAAAGTCATAGAGCTAACAAGTACCTCAAAAATTAGAAGTTTTTGTTTGGCTGCCATGCTAATACCAAAAATATTGTTGCAAGAGAATGCTAAGCATTCACAATGCAGAAATATTAATGGTTATTAGCTATTTTATGGTAAATCGGAATATTGTTAAATTTACCGAATTTATGGACCCAGCAAAAACTACACAATGCGTAATCATGTAGTTATCGTAAGCGCGTCATATAAAATTGACAAGTAGATCGAAGGTGGGTAAGTCCTTGATTTAGCGTCGGTCATGAACTTAAGGCTAACCCCAACATATTTAACATAACGTACATAATACGCAGTTGTGGACATTAAAATCGGAGCGGTGTCAGAACCTTAGTTCTTGCGGGTTTTGCACACAACGCTTGATTAAGTCTTCCATGTCATGGGTTTTATGGATCTTGTTTGTCCGTTTACACGCGTTAACGTGGCCAACGTTCTAAACAGCAACTTTAATAACGAGAACTTTTGTTCTGCCTGATTCAACTCATCACTACTTCTATTTAAACCAATGATTCGAGGTACTGTGTGTCAATCTTGTTTGTATCGCTGTTCGTTTCGCTTCAGATTTCACACACACGAGCGTGTTTTGAATCAACTCCACACGCTGAATTGTGTTTAGAGTTACCTGCCAATTCAGACTCGTTAGGAATTTCGTACGCTTACACAGTTCTCGAGAAAACTCTCATCATCCAGCAAGTACAATAAATCTTGAGCTACATTTTGGAAAACTTCTTGAATTACACCTTCAATACCATATTCATGAAAAGACCTCGATTTATCCAAATAAATTGCGCTATCAGAAAAATCGACACCTCCAGCAGCGGCTAATCCTGCCAGTTTAAATGCCTCATCAAAAGTTATTGGAGTACCAAGCTTATGCGACAGTCGATTTCTAATGTTATTCACACCGCGTAGAAATTCCGTTCTGTTCTGAGCAATAGTCCTCTGCTTCCGTTCATGTAGAAAAGTGACACTGCAACGAAAATGTACTCCAGAATTATAAGTATTATGACTGAACATCCATTACATCGGGGCAAATTTGACTCCATAACCGTTCTCTTAGTTCTGCACTGCAACTAAAACATGCTCTTTCAATTTAACTGTATGCATATACAGTTAAATTGTTCACCCCGTAAAAACCGCATTCACTGGTTAAATATCAAGCAAAAACAACAATATACGAGAGCGCTTTGATCTCATTATGAGTTTAATAAGTCTGTTTCCTGTATAAAAGTCGGCTGTTTATTCGTTTTTGGATGCTACGATTCCACAACACCGCTATTCAAAAGTAATCTTTGGTTGCGCCAAAATAAGGCATCGCGCATAATCACACAGTCATGCGTACGGATTAATATTATGAGCGATAAAGCTTTCAGACAACTCAACATATTCCTTTCTGTTTTTTGCCTGGCAGTCACCCTGCTGTCGTTGATCTCTTTTCGTACGATCATGGATAAGAACTACATCATCACACCAGACAGATACCCGACCCTTGTTAACACTGACAGAGACCATGATGGTGGCACGATAGGCTCACTGTACAAGTCAAAAGATGAGGTTGAGTTACAGTGTGACTTTAAGCGAACTTATAGCGCTCCATTCTGCGAGATTGAATTCGTAATATCGACAGAGGGCAAAGGGCTCGATCTCTCTACCTATGATTCAGTCACTATCAACATGGATTACCAAGGCCAAGAGAACCCTAGATTTCGCTTCTACATTCGTAACTACGATGAGAACTACAGCGTTCAAGGGGACGCGATGTCTAACAAGTTCAATCGCTTAGATTTCTCGTTACCCGATATAGGCAACATCGATTTAGATTACTTCAATGTTCCGCTTTGGTGGATTGACTATTACAACCACCCTATTACTAATAGCGCGGTAGACATTACCAATGCCGTGTCCGTTGAGCTTGGACTTGGCGCTAGCACACTTGACGGTCACCATAAGCTCACGGTGAAAAGTATTGTATTCCATGGCAAGACGATGGACCGTGTTGTGCTAGGAAAGATGTTGATCGGATTATGGGTGATGTACGCGCTCTATTACATATCTTGTGCTTTATACATCGCCAAGCGAGCGAAAAAAGTTGCAGCAGAACAAAGGCATTTGTTAACCCAAGAGATCGAAGAGTTAAAGGTAAAGGCAACAACCGACCCTTTAACAGGTTGCAGAAACCGAACAGAAGCGTTGGATACCTTCTATGATTTTGAACGTCTTGCGCAACAAGGTAAGTCGATTCATATCGCTCTATTTGACCTAGACCATTTTAAGCAAGTAAACGACCAATACGGCCATGAAGTGGGTGATCAGGTTCTGATTCTGTTTGTCTCTACAGCAACCGATAGCCTCGGAGAGCACTACTTATTGTATCGTTGGGGTGGTGAGGAGTTTTTACTTGTCTGCATCGATCAAAACACGCTACAGTGTAACGAAAGTATCACTAATCTCTATGATGCGCTTGAGCAAAGTTATTGGCCATTTAAACTTGCGATCACTGCATCTGCTGGATTTACACAACTGACACAGAATGAATCAATTCGTTCTGCTATTAAACGCGCAGATCAGGCGCTCTACCAAGCCAAAGACAACGGACGAAACCAAGTCGTTACGTCTTATTAAGGCTCGTGAGACTGCAGCTAAAGCTGTACAACACTCATTTATTCTCTGTTGCTATCTGGTAAGCCAATAGATTCTCAACAGCTGATTAAACTAAGTCATAAATAAGCTTTGCTGACTCGACATAGCTACTCCAATCGACTCACACCTTTAAGCTCCCTCTTCTTACCCGGAATAACGCGACAGTACGACTCTCAGGGTGATCGTATCCTCCCAGATCACAGCCCTAATAAGAGCTTCTTTACGCTCTATGTTCCTAAATATCTATTCTCAAATTCGCATATTTGACCAACTAAGATTGGGTAAAGCCGAGTTAAATCGATCCCGCTATCGGTATTAATCAGTTCGGTTACTACTTATTTAGCTCTGTTCTTAGTTCAAATGCCAATCATCTATTCGCGCACCATTCTCCTGATCATTTGCTTTCAAAACCAAAGTCACAGCGTCACTAGACTGAAAAAACGCCATATATTTAACTACTTAGACATGGTGACACAAATACTGACACCTAAGGTGGCAGTTGTTTTACTTTCAGATTCATTTGTAATTTAATTACAAATGGAAACCAATAAAAGCCATTGGAGTGGATTGCCCTGATGTAACTAACTGAATAAGCTCGATTTAAGCGTCTCGGATGGGCCGGGACTTAGGATGGATAAAGTATTGGTATGAACGAGATAATATACTAGAAGCTAATATATTTAGTTATAGTGCATTAAATGGGTAAAAAAGAAGGGCTGATGCCCTACTCTTCTTTATTACTCATTTCTTCACGAATTTGCTCAGCAACGATTTTGATAGCTTGTGCTGTACTGATGCCCTGAGTCATCATTTCTTGAATTCGTTCAACAGCTTTCTGTTGCTCTTCGTGAGAAAGGGTTGGTAAGTCGTTTAGCATGCTCTGCTCCTTTATTTAGGAGCAGAACTATATAAGGACTATTAGTAACTAGCAAGGAAATTGATTGAAGCACCCATCGCATTTTCATTCGTGTAGTTAGCACTTAGATCTAACTGGAACAAGTTGAGTGGCGAGATACCAATACCGGCTGTGACTGTTCCTTCCGAATCTGAATAAGCTAGGTTCTTGTAATACCCTCCCCTTAGCTTAAGCTGACGTAGTAGATCGACTTCAGTACCCACACGAATCATCTGTTCGTTATCATCGAATGAAGTAAACTTTTCAGCTTCATTCAAATCATAATCAACACTCAGTGTAAAATAATCTGAAACAATACCAGCGCCAACAGTGTAAACCGGACCAAGGTTATATGAGTGACTTGACGTAATTGTACGCGAAGCACCTGGATTGCTAGTACTTGTAATTTGTTGGCTTATTGATTTAGTTTCAATTTCTCGATCGATAATATTCGTAGCAGAAAAACCTACTCTAAATGGGCCGTAAAACCAAAGTGCACCAGCATCAATATTAAATGTAGTTTCAGCTGTGTCATTTTCTCGAACGTCACTTAAATCGTAGTTTTGTGCTGAAGCAATGTAATTGTACGTATAGATTCTTTGGAGTTTTGGAGATATACCAAAAGACAGGTGTTGTCCCATGAATGTTTGATATTTTGCTAACGAAATACCAGCTTCCATAATACCGATAGAAACGGCTTTAACAGCTGTTAACTCAGCATTAACTAAGTCACTGTTAGCCGCGTCGTTAGATGTGTCAGGAGTTACAAAAGATTCAGTGTATGCTTTTGCAAATACGTTTGCCGCAATATATTGATTTGGTAAAGCAAATGCTACTACACCACCTAAATCAACATTCAGACTATCACCATTAAGAGCATCTATGTCAGAACCAGTCACAGTGCCTGATTCAATACTGTCAACTAAGCTATCGATACCATCAACTAAGTTATTTGGGTCATTATAATTACCACCTAAACTTGGTGTAATCATACCCATGTCATCGTTACGACGATAGATCGCAACCAGTGCTGGGTTATAGAATGGAGCGGTTAGGAAGTTTGCAGAAACAACACCAACACCACCCATCGCATCACCACGCGCTTCAATGGCGTAGTTTGCTGCTGAAAGAGGAAGACTGGCGAATGCAATTGACGTTGCGAGTAGTTTAGTAGTTTTTTTCATGCCGTTTATCTTTGTGAGATCCCTTACATAGTTAACGGCACAATTTTAAATTACTTTAACTCTTCTTCGCTAGAAATATCATAAGTTTTACTGATAGTTTGTGCTTGTTCTATCGCTATGTCGCCTTGCCAACGCGAATGCACCATTGAAACGGCAAGTACGTAGCGATCATTGGGTAGATCTTCCCCCGTAAGATTCATCGGGTAATCAGATTCATAACTCTTTCCCCAGACCTGTTCATAGTGCTCGTCGACATAATCGTACAAACCAACTTCAAGTTTAGGAAGTGGACAATAAGGGTTGAGCAGTTCTTTCTTATCGATACGCCACGTGTCTTTAGATGCCCAGCGAACTTGCTGACGCATGGCAACTTCACCAAGAATAACCCAAGTACTCCAAGAGTTACCGCCATCGCCTTTCACGTTTAAGCGATACAGTCCAGAATCGAGCTGAGACGCTAAGTTATAGCGCTTCCGATACAAGTTAACTGAGGCGTTGTTGACGACTTCGTTTTCTTTGGTGAATTCGCTATCAGAAGAGACAACTTTATCGACCCATTTTTCGAAGGTGATATCTTGAATGTTGTTATCAGATTCGATCTCAATCGCAACACGGAATGTATCGCGTCCCGGGCTTTGAATTACGTGTCTTTTTACAACCACCGAACTGACCCAATCCGGTAATGTATTTTTGGTGAGGGTTTTACCGCAATCTTTATTCAACGCTTGGTCGAACAGTTCATTGAGGTGATCTTCTCGAGACTGAGAAGCGTTGATCTGCCAAACTTCCACTAATGAATCAAACATCTGGGACAAATCGTTATCCAGTAGATGTTTGTGTACTTGGGTTAGAGCATCACTGTCCTTAAACCAATCTGCAGCGTGCGCGTTATTGAACGCGCCAGACAGCAATAATAGTGGAAGTAAGGCTTTTTTCATTACGCTTTCATCTTGTAGCCAACGCCACGTAGCGTTTCGATTTCTAGACCCGGCAATTTCTGTCTAAGTTGCAGAACATGAGTGTCTACAGTACGTGTTGTTGGGAAGTGATTGTAACCCCATACGTGATCAAGCAGCTCGTCACGAGTGAAAACTCGACCAAGGTTGCTTGCCAAGAACAATAGTAGGTCAAACTCAGTGCGTGTTAGCGTTACTTCTTGTTCGTTGAAAAAGACTTCACGAGTTGCTTTATCGATAACAAGATTTTGAGCGATGACTTTTGATGCATCTTGTTCTTCAGCATCTGGTAAGCGAAGTTGAGCACGAATACGAGCAAACAGCTCTGCTTCTGCAAATGGCTTAGTTAGGTAGTCGTTAGCGCCTGAATCTAGGCCCGCTACTTTGTCTTTTACTGTAACTAATGCTGTTAGCAAAATTACAGGGATATCTTTCTTTTTCTTCCAACCAGGAAGTGAATCTACTGAGTCACCATCAGGAAGTTGACGGTCTAGAATAACCAGATCCGCTTGTTCCCAATAGCCTTCAACTTCAGAGATCAGTTCTGCATGCAAACATTCATATCCAGCTTGCTCAAGGCTAACTAATAAACCGTCAGCTAAATTTTTATCATCTTCAACGAGAAGCAATGTCTGTTTCACAAGGTATCTCCAAAATAAATGTTGTTGGGGGGCCGATAAGCGTCATGTGACCGCCCATTTTTCCGACCATAGATTCCACTATCGTCAGACCTAAACCGAGTCCACTCTTACTAACGAATGGCTTTCTTAGTTGCCCCCAATCTTTGCGGGACAAGTCTCCATTATCTATAACTTTGAATGTCAGCTTCTTGTCAGAAGTATTCAGTTCTAGTATCACTGGTGCGACACCGTATTTAACAGCATTCCTGATCAGGTTATCGATACACGTTCCTAACCAATATACGTTTACTTTTGCAGCAATATCTTTGTTTACACGCAGTTCAATTCCCGGTGCAAAATCTTCTTCAACTTTGTATTGAAGCCACTCTTCAACACTCGGTACCCATTCTGTCGCGAGCGGTTGATTGTCTGACTGCAAATAGTCTTTACTTGCTTCAGCTAACTGTCTTAAACGACGAGTATCTTCACACAATCTACGGAACTCATCATATACCGATTCTGGTAAGTGTTCGAATTCGCGTCTAAACCCTTCAACCGTCAATGACAAACTCGCAATAGGCGTTCTTAATTCGTGTGTTAGAATTTGAAGAACCAACATACGGCTCTTCATCTCTTGTTTCTTACTGTTCCAACGATAAACGGCCCAACCAAGCACTAGCATGATGTTGGCAATCACCAAGATAAACATAGCGACTTGCAGCAGTTCAGAATGATCTTCTATTTCCCAACAAACGTTGCCACGTTGAACAAAACAGCTATTGCCTTCTGAAGACAAACTGAACGACAACCCTGCAAGCGTGGCGTTTTCGTTCCAGACTGATTCTTTATACAGGTAATATCTGTCGCCGCGTTTTACCCACATTTCGTCCAGTTCAACAAACATGCTCGCACCAGCTAACAGTGCAGTAATGGCTTCGTTATCCATCTGCTGCAAACGAGACAGCAATTCGTCATGTTCAGCGTTTGGTCGCTCTTGAATGTGCATGTAGCGCTTCAAAGAATCGAACTTTTCTGGGTATTTCTCAACGTAACGAGCAGCGTAAGAACCACCACCTGGGTGAATCAAACCACTACGACTAAACCAACGGTCCGAAAGCTTGGTGCCTTTACACATCGCACGAGTAAAAACCAAAGGCTCCGTAATCAAAGGGCTTAACGGCAACTTTCCGCTACACGTTTTTGATAACTGGTATAAGCGTTGGATGTCTTTTAATGGATACTCTGCCGTTTGTGGCAGCATTGAAGACGGCATGATCAAGCGAGTTGGGTAATCAGCCTGAAGCAGTCGAATATCATAAGATTCAACTGCCGTTTCATGATCAAAGAGTTTGGTGAAGTTATCGATACGCTCAGGCAAAGAGTCAGCAAACGCGTTTACTGACACTGACAATGTAGCGATAAGAAGCGTAAATTTTCTTTTGATGATCACAAACCAGCGCAAATTCATATAGATCAATCAAATATATACCATTCGCTATCAAAGATAAATTTTTAACCGCATGAAAAACAGTGAGAATGGCGACTATCAGCGGTTAATTCCATGTTAATGCGGTGGTACTGTGCATGCGTACTAGTTCGTTGATTTAATAACACTTCAATCCAAGCGCGGGGGTTTCTTGATGATATCTTGGCGATTATATGTGAATGATTATCAAAGAATGACTTTCCGCTGATCAAAAAAAGGAGCTCAAATGAGCTCCTTCGTTTACAAGTAATTTTAGAGCAGACCTTATAGGTGCTCTAGAATCCCTAGACAGCTCTGTTTCGCATCGCCAAACAGCATCTGTGTGTTCTCTTTGAAGAACAGCGGGTTTTGAACACCTGCGTAGCCTGTGTTCATAGAACGTTTGAACACGATAACGTTTTGAGCGTTCCAAACTTCAAGAACTGGCATGCCAGCGATTGGGCTGTTTGGATCTTCCAGTGCTGCAGGGTTCACGGTGTCGTTAGCACCAATAACCAATACAGTATCTGTCTCATCAAAGTCATCGTTGATTTCGTCCATTTCAAGAACGATATCGTAAGGTACTTTTGCTTCAGCAAGCAGTACGTTCATGTGACCCGGTAACCTACCCGCAACTGGGTGGATGCCAAATCGAACATTTACGCCCTGTGCTCTTAGTTTCTCAGTGATTTCGTGCACTGGGTACTGAGCTTGAGCTACTGCCATGCCGTATCCAGGTGTGATGATTACTGATTTAGAGTTCTTAAGCATGTCAGCCACATCTTCAGCTGAAGTTTCACGGTGTTCACCCTGCTCTTCATCGCCATCAGATACTGTGACTTCTTGACCAAAGCCACCAGCGATAACACTAATGAACGAACGGTTCATCGCCTTACACATGATGTACGACAGGATTGCACCTGACGAACCAACAAGAGCACCAGTTACGATAAGTAAGTCGTTGGCAAGCATGAAACCTGCTGCTGCTGCTGCCCAACCAGAGTACGAGTTCAGCATAGAAACAACCACTGGCATATCTGCGCCACCAATCGACGCCACTAGGTGGTAACCGAATGCGAACGCGATAAGTGTCATCACCATCAGTGCGAACATGCTGCCGTCTGCTTTCACGAACATGATCATAAGCAGTGTAGAAACAACGATAGCCGCTAGGTTCCATTTGTGCTTGTGAGGAATGTTCAGTGCAGACGAAGATATAACGCCGCGAAGCTTACCAAACGCAACAATCGAACCTGTGAACGTCACAGCACCGATAAACACGCCAAGGAACACTTCTACTAGGTGAATCACGTGCTCTGCATGAATATCAGCAGGGTTAAGTGACACTGCCGCTGGTGGATCGATGTAACTGTTGTAACCCACAAGTACCGCAGCCATACCTACGAAGCTGTGCAGAATAGCCACCAGCTCAGGCATTTCAGTCATTTCTACTTTTCTTGCATAGTGGATACCAATACCACCACCGATCACCATAGCGATGATGATCCACACAATACCCGCTGAGTGAGGGCCAAAGATCGTCGCGATCAACGCGATTGCCATACCCGTGATACCGTAATAGTTACCTGCACGTGCAGATTCCTGCTTCGATAATCCAGCCAAGCTCATAATAAAGAATACAGCAGCAACAATATAAGCTGCTTGTACTAATCCTTCAGACATCTGTTACTCCTTAGTCTTTACGGAACATTTCAAGCATACGTTTGGTCACGGTAAAGCCACCAAAGATATTGATACTTGCAATTAAAACGGCAATGAAAGATAGGAAAGTGACGACGCCGCTTCCTTGTCCAATCTGTAATAGCGCACCTACCACAATGATCCCTGAAATCGCATTTGTTACAGACATCAAAGGTGTATGAAGAGAATGGCTAACATTCCAAACCACGTAATAACCCACCACACAAGCGAGAACAAAAACGGTAAAGTGAGATAAGAACGCAGCAGGAGCAACCGACGCTATCCAAGCGAATGCACCAACAGCAACCGCCATACCCGCCGCTTTCTTAATTGGAGAAACAGGTTCTTCAACTTTAGGCTCTGGTTTCGCTGCTTTTGGTTTCGCTTGTTGTTGGGGTTGAGCAGAAACTTGAATTGGTGGAGCTGGCCAAGTCACCTCGCCTTCTTTAACCACAGTAACACCGCGCAGCACAACATCTTCAAAGTCGATATTGATGTTGCCATCTTTCTCTTTGCAAAGCAGTTTCAGTAAGTTAACGAGGTTAGTCGCGTACAGCTGAGAAGATTGAGTCGGCAAACGACCAACCATATCGGTGTAACCAACAACTTTTACGCCATTCGCAGTAGTGATGACTTGATCCGCAACCGTGTATTCACAGTTACCGCCATTCGCAGCCGCCAGATCCACAATCACGCTACCCGCACTCATGCTATCTACCATCTCTTTGGTAATCAGCTTAGGTGCAGGACGACCTGGAATCAGTGCCGTTGTAATGATGATATCAACGTCTTTTGCTTGAGCCGCATAGAGTTCTTCCGCTTTCTTGTTGAATGCTTCAGACATCTCTTTCGCATAGCCATCACCAACGCCGGTGTCTTCTTGGAAATCAACTTCCAAGAATTCAGCACCCATCGACTCGACTTGCTCTTTTACTTCAGGACGAACATCGAATGAACGAACAATCGCACCTAAGCTACCTGCTGCACCAATTGCCGCTAGGCCAGCAACACCCGCACCAGCAACCAGTACTTTCGCTGGTGGAACTTTMCCTGCCGCTGTAATTTGACCTGTGAAGAATCGACCAAATTCATGTGCCGCTTCAACAACTGCACGATAACCCGCAATGTTTGCCATAGAACTTAGCGCATCGAGAGCTTGAGCTCTTGAAATACGAGGCACAGAATCCATCGCCATCACGTTGATGTTACGACTGGACAATTGTTCCATTAATTCTGGGTTTTGAGCAGGCCAAATAAAGCTGACCAATGTTGCGCCATCTTTAAGTAGATCGATTTCATTTTTAGATTCGTCAACAATCGGGGCGTTAACTTTAAAGATAATATCGGATTTCCAAGCTTCATCTGCGCTTACAACTTTTGCACCAGCTTGTTCATAAGCTGAATCTTCAAAACTTGCTAGCGCACCTGCTTGTGATTCAACACAAACTTCAAATCCTAACTTTAGAAGCTGTTCGACCGATTTCGGCGATGCAGCGACTCGCGTTTCACCAGCGAGCGTTTCTCTTGGTACACCTATCAACAAATTAGACTCCTTGTGTATCAATTTGTGATTATTATTCTTACCAAAGACAAATTAAAGAGGTCGTAAGCGCACTTGGCTACACCAATTTGCATAGCGACACTTCAACTATTGGCACAATGACTTATTCGTTTGTATCTAACGACAACTAATACTTCAAGCGTTTTGTTCAAAGAACAGAAAAAGTTATTACTTATAACGATTTGGATAGAATTTGAGCGCTTAATTTCGATAAATGAAGGCCCTCTCGAATAAAGAGGTCAAACCACTTGCCAATAATCCTTTTAATAACAACCGACTAGCTGTTCTTTATCCCTAAAACTAAAAAGAGCTTTCAGCATATACACTGAAAGCTCTCTAAATTATGACCAACATCAATTCTAACCCTAATTGGCTAGCTAAATATGTTGTCGCCCATTTGGTCGATGAACATCTGCGATTTCTTGAGCATCAATTCATTGGCGTCTTCTTTGTTTGAAACAACATCTGAACGAATAAAACGATGAGTTTTAATTTCACCGTCAATTTCTTTCTCGATTCGCCCAGCAACACGGTATTGACCAGATTCAGCAATGGCATCTTGATAGATATTGAAGCCTTTATATTCAACTGGCTCAATCTCTACTTTTTGTTCGGTTTTTTCTTTGCCACCAAATAATCTAGAAAAGAATCCCACGTTTTTTACTCCTTAAATGACCGTACTGACACTAAACTATCATGACTGTTTACGGTTCAACAATGGCTTTTCATACCATTGCAATTCTAAGTCATCATCAAAATTGTGTTGACTAAATATAACAGGCACATTGTCGTTACGTTCACGTCTTCGATCGTCAATAATCATACTTTCTGCATTTTTGACCGCGATCTCACTATTGCGTTTGTAGAGCACCAATTTGTCTTCCGGCAGCGCTGAAAGAAAATCGATATCGAAACGAATATAGATCGGTTTAAGCTGGCCTAAAGCCAGACACGCAAGATCCGCCAACTGTTCGTTGGTATAACTAGACACATACTCCTCGGTAGCCAACACGTGGCCGACCAGAGTTTCCATATAATTGTGTACATCCACACTTATTTGCATACTACACCTCCATTTGTAGCGATTGTTTATGACCTAATATCAAGCAATGAACAACCTAATCGCAAAACACACTGTAACTCCGTTATAAACCTTACTCGAACTTGATTACAGATTTACATTTCTTGCTTGTTGGTCATCATGTAACCATTAAGTACAAACCACCTAGGTTTTGTTAAGTATCTATAACGACTAATTAATTTCTCATATATACTGTGTAGTTCGTTCTATGGTTAATAGCAACTCAAATACATATAAAAATGGTTGCACCAATAGCGACCTATGGCTATGTTTTTACTCTCATTTAAGCAAAATGCTTGGCAATCGCTTGTTTAACCGTATCCTACGTATAGTATTAATTAATAAGATCATCATTATAGTTAGGCTCACCACATAAATGGCATCATCTTTTGTAACGTCGAGCATGTTTCGATTTTGCTTCCCTTTACTCCTTCTAGCAATTTTACTTGCAGGTATGAACAACGTCATTCTCGTGACGGATTCAAACTTAGGGTTTGCTAGCAACCTCCCATATATTTTATTGAGCGTTGCGGTTTTACTGTGCCACACATTTAAACAAGGTCGAATGGCTATGGTGTCTGTCACCATGCTTCTCGCTTACCTGATCATCCAAGTTCGCTTACAAACGCCTCTCAATACTGGCACAACACTATTAGAGCTATCGCTGCTTGCTGCTCTAGTACCTGTCACTTGTTTACTGGTGTACGCCTTCCCTGATAACGGCGTTAACTCAAAGTCGATGTTTCTATATGCCTTGGTTCTTGTTCTATTTATGGTTTGGGCGCAACTGATTGTGTCTCACTTCCATGCCGGAGGTTTTGAATCATGGAGCGAAGGGATTCTGTTCATTGTCAGAGATTTCTCAAAACTGCCCTTCGTATTGGTTCTCTATAGCCTTTGCTTGCTTGGTTTAACTTCAATTTTGGTTCTGGTGTACAACCGAGCGATTGATGTTGTGGTCTACAGCGCTATTTTGCTCGCGTCATGTACATTCATCTTTTTTGACGTGCAGTACATCTCAAGCACTATGTTTTCCCTATCAGGGACCTTGATTATCATCTACGTGATGTCTGCAAGCCACGACATGGCCTTTAATGACCAATTGACTAACATCCCCGGCCGTCATGCTTTAGAAGTGGATATGAAGCATTTAGGGCGTAAGTACTCAATGGCGATGGTCGATATCGATCACTTCAAGAAATTTAACGATACCTACGGACACGACATTGGCGACGATGTATTGAAACTAGTCGCTCGTATATTGAGAGAAACAACTGGCGGCGCAAAAGCTTATCGCTATGGTGGTGAAGAGTTCACGATCATTTTCAAAGGTAAGCACACCGAGCAAGTAAAAGAGCACCTGCAAGTTTTGATTTCTGAGATTCAGAATTACGACATGATCATTCGTAACACAAACGACCGCCCTGATGACCATGAAGTAGGTATGAAAAAGCGTGGCAAGAATGGCAAGCCAAATGAAGTAGTGAATGTGACTATCAGTATTGGGCTGTCTGATAGTACAACCACCAGACACCCTGAAGAAGTATTGAAGCTTGCCGATAACGCGCTCTACAAAGCGAAAGAAACCGGACGAAACAAACTGTGCGTTAATAGTTAACGTTATAGCAAAAAGATCGAGTCACTATAACGCCAAACTATTCATTGTAAGGCAGCTTGCGCTTGATGGAAGTTGGTGGCACTTGGTTAGTGTTTAATCTTGGTTAAAGAAGATCACCAAGCTCCCGCCTTTCAAACTGCTTCCGTAATTGATGGTAAAGCCAATCCCCACATTATCGACCCATTCGTTAAATAGGTTTGGGTTAAGCAGCCAGCCTACACTGCCCTCGTAATACGACGTTGTACCCATAGGCACGACGGTATCACCACCAATATCAATTCTCTTGATGCTCGAATACATGGACGTAATGTTCTTATCCCAACGAACTAAGTCATAAAATATCTTCGCTTCATTGGCGATGTACCAACCTTCTGGGTGGCCTACATTACCGTTATTGGCGTCTCCCCAACCGAGACCGTTGAAATAATGCCAACTCGTGCTGAGTTTATATTTGCCCCAGTTATTCTTGTCTTCATAGATCAATTTAATCTTAGGCTCTACGATGTAAGCCCAAGCGTCAGTATTGAGATAAACCCCATCAATCGCATCAACCAAAGGCTGGGGTACATTACCGCGATAATCGTATTCATTGCGATAATATGAGATGTGATTGCCAATACCAGAATGAAAGCTCCAGTATTCATCTAATTGGGCAACATTCGAAAACTCAACATACCCCGAAATGACTGTCTCTTTTTGAAAATCAGACACGGACGCTGATGAATAATTGACTTCATTCTCTGTGCGCAATGCAGACAGACGCAGTGTCACCTCTTGGTGGTTATCTTCAATAGTGGCGGGTAATTTGAAAGTATAAGGCAGGCTGAGAGAGGCCATATTTTGTCTTCGGCTTACCGAATCACTCGAACCAATCTCTTCATTGTCTAGGCGAAATACTTCATTTGGGTCAAAGTTATTGATACCAAAAGTAAATACATCGGTGTCGTTAAGAAGCACGCTGGTTGCAAAATTTCGCTCAATCTCCTTGCGAATGAGGTCAGATATCTCATTTGCAGAAGCAATACCGGGAACAGATAAATAGAGTACAGGGACAACCAGTGTCCAACATGAATGAGCCAAAGAAAATGGCTTTGAATGTGGCATTTCTCTTATCACTAAAGTACTTCCTAGCTCAAACGCTAATAGAAGTATAAATTCAAATTTCTAAAAGAGCTCGCCAACTAACGAGCAAGCTCCAAAATGTTGCGTTGTATGAAGGTGTTTCTGCCACTTTGCTTTGCTTGGTAAAGCGCTTGGTCGACCTTTTCATATATAGAAGCGATGGACTCATCACCTTCCGGCACAAATGAGAGCACGCCTTGTGACGCTGTCACTCTATCCGATACGGTGGAGTGATCATGGGCGTAGTTCATCTCATGCAATGCTTCTTTTACTCGAGTCGCGTGTAATTTAGCGGCTTCGCTGTCCGTGTCGCTTAAGATCAAAACAAACTCTTCACCACCGTAGCGGCCAACAAACTCTCCCGCACGAACGAATAGTTGTTTCAAGGTATTGGCAAGCCCTTGTAAGCACTTATCCCCTTGAATGTGGCCGTAATTATCGTTGTAAGGTTTAAAAAAGTCTACATCTAGAAGTATGACAGTCATGGATATATTACGTCTTCCGTGCCACGCAATGCTCTCTTCAAGCTTAGTATCCATATATCGACGGTTGTATAATTTGGTTAAGCCGTCTTCGTTGGCTTGTTGTTGCAGGAGGATATTGAGTTCTTCGAGTTTCGCGGTACTTTGTTTTAACTCACGCCTCATGTGCGCGATACGTTGCATCGCAATCAATTTAGAATTGAGAACCACTTTATTGACCGGCTTGATAAGGTAATCATCACCACCAGCATCAATCGCTTTGGCGATCATTTCTGGTTCTTCATGACCACTCAAGAAGATGATAGGCACCCACTCTGGGAATTGTCGGCGAACCTCGTTAGCTACCTCAAAACCATCCATGTCTGGCATGCTGATATCAAGTAAAACAAGTTCAGGATCAAAATCAGAATAGACATTCAGGGCTTCTTTTCCGCTACCGACAGCTTCCACGATATGACCCAGTTGCTTGAGTCGAATAGCAAGTTGCATCCTGTCTAGTTGAACATCATCAACCAGCAATATGCGCATCGAAGATCCCTTTTCTATCATCACATCACCTTTATCTAGTGTTGAATATTCAAAGTAGCTCAAATTTGGGCTTAAATCATGCCCTAATCTCTATATTATATTGACTTTTTTACAGATCTTTTTAGCATTGTTTCTTTTTAAAGAGAAATACTATGTCAGACGCTACAAACAACGAAGTACAAGAAATCGATTTAACCACTATCTCGCCAGAGCTTCGCCAAGTTATCGAATTTGATGAAGTGCCTAAAGAGATGCACAACATGGTTACTTCAATTCATGAGGTGTCTGAAGAAGCAGTGCGTGAAACTTGGAGCAGCCTTCCAGCAAGCGCACAAAATGTTTTGGACAACTTCGAGCAATTCCACGCTCTAATCTCTGTTAGCCAAGCTTTTGCTGGCGTAAACATGATGGAAGAGTTTCCTACTCTTAAACTTCCAGAAGGCATGACTGACGAAGAAAAAGAAGAGTACCGAGCTCAACTGCTAGACCAAATTTTACATAACTGTGTAAAAGACATGGCTAAGCAAATCAAGAAAGCTCGTCGTGATGCTATCTTGAAGCGTGATTTTAAAGAAGTTTTTACTAAGTAAGCCGCCAAGCGCCTAACTTTAGGCTAGCGCCAACAGTAAGACTGATGACTAAGCCGCATGTTGCTTCAACAAGCGGCTTTTTTGTACCTGTTACTTTCTCTATTCGCGTCACTTATCTGTTTACTCGTCGATGTGTTATCTCGCTAAGTCATTACGCAAGCAATATGACTTTGCACTCATACAGTGTGGCTCAAAACTGGCAGTTATACCGTATAAAAATGACGCATGTCTCCATTCATGGAATCAAGATCGTATTTTCAGAACCTAGAACCGGCGGTATCGAAAAGCTGATCTAGTCAGATTTAATGTGTCACCGCGATATCTCGTTGAGCAACACTCACACCTTTGATCTGCGCATAAACGCGTTGGCCAATTTCTAGATTAAGCTCGTCCAATGCCCACAAGGTAATGGTTGCCCATAAGTAGCATCCAGGCTCCAACTCTAACTCAACCGCAACACTCTGCTTGTTTGTGCCCTGCTGGTGAGTCTCTACGCTTTTAATGGTCACAGGAAGGATGTTACGTATAGATGTGCCTTGCGGCTGTTCTAGCGCGATTGAGACATCATTTGCCCTAACTTGAAGTCTAACTGTCGCACCAAGCTCGCTCGATACCTTCTGAACCCATAATGACGTCGATTTTCCAAGCGTTAGACGAGACAGCGCATAATCATCATTGTGCTCCGCGAGAGTCGCTTCAAACAACGAACTTTGTTCAGAGAAGGATTGCCAAGGCTGCATAGCTCTTGATGCCCATACTTCTTCCGTTACACCCGAAGATATCACTTTACCTTGATCGATAATCACCAAGTGATTCGCCAAGCGTAAGATCTCGTTGAGACTGTGCGTGACATAAATAATTGGGATTTGCACCGTTTCGGATAAGTTCTCCAAAAACGGCATCACCTCACGCTTACGAGGTAAGTCGAGAGAGGCTAAAGGCTCATCCATTAACAGAATGCTCGGCTTAGACAACAAAGCCCGGCCTATCGCCACACGTTGCTTCTCTCCACCTGACAAACGAGCCGGATAACGATCAAGTAATGAGCTCAAAGATAGCAGCGAAACGATTTGCTCAAAGTGCGCCTTATCAACGCTTTTCATTCCGTACTTGAGGTTCGCTGACACCTTCATGTGTGGAAACAATCGCGACTCTTGGAACACATAGCCCACGTTACGTTGGTGAGTCGGCAAGTTAATGCCCTTGTCACTATCAAATAAGGTGGTCCCTGATACGCTGATCAATCCCTTATCTGGTTGTTTAAGGCCACTAATCGCATTAATAAGTGATGTTTTACCCGCTCCAGAACGACCAAAAATAGCCGTAATACCGCTACTTGGTAGTTCTAAGTCGATATCGAAGAAGGTTTCGCCAAGCTGTTGTTGGTATTGGAGGATCAAAGCACTCATGCATTACCTCCTAGTCGTTGTGCCGACTTCTTATTAAGCCATTCAGAGAGCATCAATGAACCCAGTGCTATCACAATAGAAATCACACACAAACGTGCCGCTTCCATCTCTGCACCAGGGGTTTCAATAAAGGTGTACATAGCCAAAGGAATGGTTTGAGTTTCACCGGGGATATTTGAAACGAAACTGATCGTCGCGCCAAACTCACCCAAGCTTCTGGCGAAAGAAAGCATGGTGCCAGTAATGATCCCTGGGATCATAAGAGGCAATGTAATTGTGAAGAACACGCGAATAGGTGACGCGCCCAATGTGGCTGCCGCTTCTTCCAGTTTGCTGTCGACTGTTTCTAAGCTAAGTCGGATAGAGCGAACCATTAATGGCAACGCGACAACAACACATGCCAATGCCGCCCCCTTCCAACTGAAACTGAACACAATACCAAACACTTCATTAAGCCAAGAACCAATAATGCCTTGTCTACCCATCATCACTAGCAACAAATAGCCAATGACCACTGGAGGGAGAACCAAAGGCAGATGCACGATGCTCTCAACAATGCTTTTGCCAACAAATTGTTTCTTAGCAAGCAGCCACGCTAAACCAATGCCGATAGGAATTAGCCATAAGATGGCAAACCCAGCGACTTTCAAGCTCAGCATTAAGGCTTGGTATTCGTATTCCGATAAGTAACTCATTTAACGCACTTCAAATCCAAAACTGTTCAAGATGTCCTTCGCTTTTTCACTGTCCAGGAAAGTATAGAACTCTTCTGCAATCACTTTGTCGCTCATTTTAGCTACAGGGTAACGTATTGGGGTATGCAAATCAGAAGGGAACGTTTCTACTAGATTCACTTCTTTAGAGAGCAGCGCATCTGTTTTGTAGACAATTCCGAGTTTCGCTTCACTTCGTTCGACTAAAGCCAATGCCATACGAACATTGTTACTTGGTGCCAATCGAGTGCTCACATCGTCCCATACACCTAACGTTTCTAATGCTTCTTTCGCATAGATACCCGCAGGAACAGACATTGTGTTGCCTACTGCAAGTCTTTCATTCGTCAGTAGTTTAGTCCATTGCTCACTCTGTGAGAGATCCAACGATACCGAAGAATCTTTAGGGGCGATCAGCACAAGCTCGTTCTCACACAAATTAGTGACATTGTCACTAGAAACGTATTTTCGGTCGACTAAATGCGTCATCCATTTTTCATTGGCTGAGATAAAAATATCTGCTGGTGCCCCTCTTTCAATCTGTCTCACCAAAGATGATGTGCTGGCATACACAGGAATAACATCAACCGTATGGTTCTTTTCAAACTCTTCAACCAATAGGTTAACCGCGTTGGTCATAGACGATGCGGCGTAAACTCGTAGCTTTTCTGCCGCTAGAAGATGAGTCGAACTCAACGAAGTCGTTAATGCTAAGGTGACAAGGGTGACTAGCTTTTTCATTGTACTCACTTATCTATTGTTCGTTTGATTTCTTAATCGATATTTCCAGTTCAAACCTAGGCTTTAAGCTCAGGCCAAAGCAAATCAAGATTTAAGTGCTCTTCGATAGCATCAGCGATTCGATTAATACCCAACTCTTTAAGTTGTTCATGGTCAATCGCTGTTACATCACTGGCTCCTGCCCATTCGCAGATCAGCGATAACGTATCACTGTTATCAAATACGCCATGCAGGTAAGTACCCAAAATAGAGTTATCTTGATTTACTGCGCCATCAAGGCAGCCTGATTCTAACTGAACCGGTAAAGCCGTTTCATTGACATCGGTCCTACCTACGTGAATTTCGTAACCTTTTACTTGCGCTGTTTTTCCATCTAGCGTCATGGTGCCGCGCACGTTAGTTAAGGTTTTCTGCTGTGTTAAGGTCGTTTCAGTATCAAGATAACCTAATCCTTCACTACTACCAGGTTCGCCTTCGACACCATCGGGATCGTGAATCATGTTTCCTAGCATTTGGTAACCACCACAAATGCCCATCACTTTGCCACCTAAACGTAAGTGACGTTGAATGTCTTTATCCCAACCTTGCTCTTTTAGGTAATCCAAATCGGCTCTTACTGACTTTGTACCCGGTAGGATGATCAAATCCGCGTTGTTAACACGCTCGCCTTTGCCCACATAACGTAAATCAATCGAAGGATTGAGTCTTAGTGCATCAAAGTCAGTGTGATTGCTGATTCTGGTTAGCACTGGCACCACGACCTTAAGCTTAGCTTCTCCATCAGACTCTTGAGCAGAGGTAATGGCATCTTCCGCTTCTAAGTTAAAACCATGCAGGTACGGCAATACACCAATCACAGGTTTGCCAGTTTTCTCTTCTAACCAATCGAGACCTGATTGAAGCAGCGCTATATCGCCTCTAAAACGATTTATAACAAAGCCTTTTACGCGAGCTTGTTCAGATTCAGATAACAAAGCTAATGTGCCGTAGAGATGCGCGAACACGCCGCCACGGTCGATATCCGCTACGATGATGACTGGGATATCCGCTTTCTCAGCAAATCCCATGTTAGCGATATCATTTTCACGTAGATTGATTTCAGCTGGGCTGCCCGCGCCTTCAATCATCACGCTTTCGTATTCAGCAGAAAGTCGGTCGAATGAATCGATCACCGTATTCATCGCGACTTTCTTGTAATCGTGATAACCCGTCGCTTCCATATTACTCAGTGCACGGCCTTGAAGAATTACTTGTGCGCCCGTGTCTGAGTTTGGCTTCAACAATACAGGGTTCATGTGAACCGACGGTTCGATATTACAAGCTTGCGCCTGAACCGCTTGCGCGCGACCAATTTCTCCACCATCTTTTGTCACTGCACTGTTTAAAGCCATGTTTTGTGGCTTAAACGGTGCCACTTTAATGCCTTTTCTGGCCAAGACACGGCATAAACCTGCCACCAAAACACTTTTCCCGGCATCTGACGTTGTCCCTTGAACCATAAGGGCGCTTAATGGTGCTCGCATTCGTACTTCAATCCTTAATGTTTTATTCAATTTATAGCGATAGGCAATCTTTCACTTCCACCATCTTAACGCCATTGCCGAGTAGATGCTCAATAAAATGAATGGAAAATGAATACCTTACTCACTCTGGATTCAACCCTAGTGTTGTTTAATAGCTCCATCGAAACGCAGCTTACTAACGAAAATAAGCGCACCAACAAACAACTTACTAACGAAAAGAAATGTTTCAAATTCAGAACAACGTTTCTAACAAAAACAACATTAAGGGATTCATCATGAAAAAAACTGTATTAGCTATCGCAACCACTATTATTCTTGCTCCTACTTTCGCAATGGCTGGTGACCACAAAGATAACAAACACGAGAGCCCTATTGCTTACACTGGACCAATTGAAACCGTATCTGTTGCTACACTACTTGCAGACACAAGCATGTTCTCAGAGCAGGACGCAATTGTAGACGGTAAGATTGTTCGTCAGCTTAAGAATGACACGTTTATCTTCTCTGACGGTCAGAGCGAAATTCAAATTGAGCTGGATGACGATATCCACCTAGCACAACCGCTAACGGCAGAAACTAAAGTTCGTATCTTCGGTGAGTACGAAGGTGGTAAAACACCAGAGATCGAAGTTGACCACATTCAAGTGTTGTAAGCTTCAAAACTCAAAGATCTCGCTTTAAATAACGAGCTCCAATAAATTGGCCTGCATATTGCAGGCTTTTTTGTATATACTGCCGAAAATACAATTTATATGGAGTCACCATGCTAGGTCGCACAAACAAGACTGTCCTTCTGGGGTTAGCTGCACTGTGTTCATTCTCTGCGTCTGCAAACAACTTTAACTACAACACATTCGAGCTACGCATGGGTACAAGCCCGAGTACTTTCGGTGGTGAAGTGACGACAATGTTCACCCAGAACTCTCACTTTGTTGCACGTATCGATTCTGAGTTTGAGAGCGATTGGGATGCGGCTGTAGGTATGGGATTTAACGGTCCAATTAGTCAATTTGCTGACATTACAGGACAAATGCTGTTACACAACATTGAACGTAATGACGACAACCACATCAAAACTGAGATCAACATCGGTTTAAGAGCTTGGTTAATGGCGAACGTAGAAGTTAACGCACGTCTAGGTCAACTGATCGACAACGACGATACGCGCTCAATTGTTGGTGTTGGTGCACGTTTCCACTCTACGGATCAACTTTCTGTTGGCCTAGACATGCGAAACAACGGTACTTACGGCCACCAAATCCTAATGTCCGCTCGCTTCGGTTTCTAATAACCAATCAAATAGCTAAGTATGGTAAGTAGTTAATTTAGTTGAAGTTAAATTACTATACCAAGCTTCAAGGCTAATCGATTTTGATACTGATTAGCCTTAATTATCCTCTTACTATCTCCTGCTTTCTTTCGATCTTTTT
Source organism: Vibrio sp. Isolate33 (assembly GCF_022397895.1). Classification (NCBI taxonomy): domain Bacteria; kingdom Pseudomonadati; phylum Pseudomonadota; class Gammaproteobacteria; order Vibrionales; family Vibrionaceae; genus Vibrio; species Vibrio sp. Isolate33. The sequence goes on along the minus strand of NZ_JAKEUP010000001.1, from coordinate 138,332 downwards.
GATGCAAAAACCTAAAACCCTTTCGATCCTTCTCCGCACTAACTCTTTGTTTTTAAGTTGTTTCTATATAACAAATTTATTAATAAAAGCTAATTGATAAAACCACTTTACGGTAGTACGACGTACTGCTACTCTCTTCCGAAATTCAAACAGAGTGAAGTACCGTAAATGGGTTTTAGCAATATTTCAATTAAGAACAAATTAACATTGATGTTTGTCATCGTTATTTTCGCGATGACAATGATTCAAACGTATATAACAGGGAAGCAACTTCTTAACGAAACCTACCGCTCTATTCAGCAGTATTCGACAACCCTAACCAATGCCAATGTATCAGGTATTGAAAAATGGGTTGCAGGACGTATCAACGTGGTTAACGCCGCCAAAGATGCGTTCAAGTACACCGATGACCCAACCAGTTACTTCACGCAAAGCACCAACGCAGGTCAATTCCAAATTGCTTATGCTGGCCTTTCTGATGGCCGCTTTTTACAAGGTGTAGACTTGCCGGTTCCTCAAGGTTACGACCCTCGTACCCGTGATTGGTACAAAAAACCAATGGCAACGGGTCAAACCGTCGTCACAGAACCCTATATTGATGTGGCAACCAATGACCTTGTGGTGACCATCGCTAGCCCATTTAACACTAACGGTTACTCTGGTGTTATTGGCGCAGACCTTAATCTCAATACATTAATCAAAGATGTCGTGAGTATCGAGCAGCCAGGCGTTTACGCATTCCTCGTCGATGGCGAAGGTAATATCGTTGCCCATAGGGATCGCAATCTTACGCTTAAATCGGTTTCAAACATTTCAAGCAACCTATCAGCTCAAAAGATTCAATCACTCGCTCGAGACCCAGAATTTGTAGAACTGACAATCGACGGTGCAGAATCTCTACTCTCGGCAAAGAAAGTCCCACACACCGATTGGTATTTCACGGTTGTTATCGATAAAACCAAATCTTTTGCCTCTTACCGTTCATTACTTCGTCAATCGGCGATCTTTGGCCTTATACAACTTGCCGTTATCGCCTTTGTGGCAATGTTTATCATCAAGAAGGCTCTTGCACCATTAACGACGCTAAGCTCGGCAATGGAAGCACTGTCTAAAGGTGATGGCGACTTAACACAGCGCATTACGGTAAACAGCAAAGACGAAATCGGCACGTTAGCGCATCACGTCAACGCTTTCATCGCTAAGCTTCAAGAGATCGTGCGTGATATTGCAGATTCTTCTCATCAGCTTAATCAGCAATCTGAAGTCAGTACCAATGTTGCGCGCCAAACCAGTGAAGGCTTGTCGGTACAACTTCATGAGATTTCACAAATTGCCACAGCGGTACACGAGATGTCGGCAACGGCAGAAGAAGTGGCAAACAACGCTCAAATGACGGCCGATTCCGCGATCGGTTCTACGGAAAACTGTGAACAAGGCAAGCAAGTGATCATTCGTAACCAAGATTCGATCACCAACCTCGCCCAGCAAGTTGAGAACGCATCAGGGATCATTCAAGAAGTTGAGAAAAATGCGCTAGATATCAATGCGATATTGGCAACAATTTCAGACATTGCAGAACAGACCAACCTACTCGCTTTGAATGCGGCTATTGAAGCAGCACGTGCAGGCGAACAAGGTCGTGGCTTTGCGGTAGTGGCAGACGAAGTTCGCGTTCTGTCTCAGCGTACTCACAGTTCAACTGACGAGATTCGTGAAATGATTGAGACTCTGCAGAAGAACAGCGTGAGTGCCGTGGAATCAATGCAACGCAGCCAAGACTTAGCTCAATCTAGTGTTGATGATGCGAACAATGCCACCAAAGCGCTTGAAGAGATCGCGACATCGATCCAACAGATCTCGGATATGGCTTCACACATCTCAAACGCGGCTTCTGAACAAAGAACCGTAACTGGCGAAGTGAGCAAGAATATTCAGTTGGTTAATGATGTGTCAGACAATATGTCGACTGAGGCAGATAACTCTCGTCAACTTTCTGAAGAGCTGCGCGGCATCGCCCAACAGTTGAACACCCAAGTGCAGTTGTTCAAATACTAGTAGGTATTTAGATCTAGCCCAAACAAAAAGCCCCCGACCACTTATGTGTTCGGGGGCTTTTTATATTCTCATGTCGATGAAGCGTTAACTGTTATAGGTTAACCATCAACATCTTTTTCTGGTGATCTAGGTACTCTTCGTAAGTACCTTGGAAGCTCACTAGCTGTTGGTCTTTCACATCGATGATGTGTGTTGCCAATGATGATACAAACTCACGGTCATGGCTCACGAAGATAAGCGTGCCAGTGTAAACCTTAAGTGCATCGTTAAGGGCTTGGATTGCTTCCATGTCCATGTGGTTGGTTGGTTCGTCCATCACAAGCACGTTGATGTCTTGCATCATTAACTTGCCGAATAACAGGCGGTTCTTCTCACCACCAGAACAGTTACGAGCTTTCTTGTTCGCATCGTCAGCCGTAAACAGTAGACGACCAAGAATACCGCGTACCATTAGGTCATCGTGCTTCGCTGTACGCCATTGTGAGATCCAATCGAAGATGCTCAGGTCGTTATCAAAGTCCTTAGTGCTGTCTTGTGGGCAGTAACCTACAGAGGCATTTTCAGACCATTTAACGATACCTTCGTTCTGCTCTAGCTCTTGAACTAGACAACGTAGTAGCGTGGTTTTACCCACACCGTTCTCACCGATAACCGCAAGGCGTGTACCCGCTTCAAGCAGTAAATTACCACCAGCAAACAGTGTTTCTCCATCGAAACCGTGACCAAGTTCTTGAAGTTCAAGTGCTTGACGGTGCAGTTTCTTGCCTTCACCGAAATCAATTGATGGGCTCATACGGCTCGATGATTTCACTTCATCAAGCGTAATTTTGTCCATTTTCTTAGCACGTGAACTTGCTTGCTTCGCTTTCGATGCGTTAGCACCAAAACGGTTTACGAAGTCTTGAAGCTCGCTGATTTCAGCCGCTTTCTTAGCATTGCTTGCTAGAAGTTGTTCGCGAATCAAGCCAGATGCTTCTAGGAAGTACTCGTAGTTACCTGGGTAAATACGTAGCTCACCGTAGTCGATGTCCGCCATGTGCGTACATACAGAGTTCAGGAAGTGTCTATCGTGCGAGATGATGATCATTGTACATTTACGTTGGTTTAGCTCTTCAGCCAGCCAGTTGATCGTGTGAATGTCCAAGTTGTTGGTTGGTTCATCAAGTAGCAGAATATCTGGGTTTGCAAATAGCGCTTGTGCCAATAGCACACGCAGTTTCCAACCCGGAGCTACTTGCTGCATCAGGCCGAAGTGGAACTCTTCTTCGATACCCGCTTGAATCAGGATGTCACCCGCACGGCTTTCTGCTGTGTAGCCGTCCATTTCTGCGAATTCACTTTCAAGCTCAGCGACTTTCATACCATCGTCTTCGCTCATTTCTGGCAAAGAGTAAATACGGTCACGTTCTTGTTTTACTTCCCACAGCTTTCTGTCGCCCATGATTACAACGTCGATAACGCTGTATTGTTCGAATGCGAACTGGTCTTGGCTCAAAACACCCAGTTTTTCTCCTGGAGTGATAGAAACGTTGCCCGAACTTGGCGTTAATGCGCCACTTAGGATTTTCATGAACGTTGATTTGCCGCAACCATTAGCGCCGATCAAACCATAGCGGTTGCCGTTACCAAATTTAGCAGAGATGTTTTCAAACAGCGGCTCTGCGCCAAATTGCATTGTGATGTTCGCGGTAGATATCAAAGAACTAATTCCTAAGCGTGTACTGACAGATAATTATTAGGCAGAAAGACGTGCCTAAATAAGAAGTACGAAAGTATGGATTAAACATAAAACGAAGCGCGGATTATATAGAGATCAGGATCACATTGTCGAGGTTAAACACTGAACGGATAGCGAACAATGCACAATTAAATACATTTCGTCGGTTATTACGCCATAAATAGAAAAAATCCCCGCTAATTCCATTAGCAGGGATTCGATTTATCAAAACAGAAACGTCAGATTGAGTAAGAACTCATAGACTTAAATCTATTTAGTGATTTTCTTCTGAACGTATTTTTTGCTTACGTCGACAACCGCAACATCTCTAAAGAAGCTTCTACCCAACAGAAGTGGGAAAGAAAGATGCGTTCGGTCGGCTAGCGTAAATTCAGTTTTGTCTTTTAGGTCACCAATTTGAATTGAAGCCACAACCACTGCGCGTCGTTGTGTACCTTCTGCGCTTGATTGCTTGATCTTAACCCAGCGCTCTACTGGTAAGCTGATCTCTTCAGTTGTGATGCCGTCGTGTTCAATCTTGAACTTAACCCAGTCTTTGCCGTCACGTTCAAAATCAACAATATCAACTGCACTGATTGAAGAGGTTGTGGCACCGGTATCGACACGTGCTTTAAACGCTTCTTTTAAACCAGGAACAAACACCCACTCTTCTTCACCAAGAATCAGTTTGCCGTCACTTGTTTTTCTAACCTTCTCTACTGGTTTTTCAACAGGTGCAGGTTTCACTTCTGGCTCAGTTGGTTTTACTTCTTCAGGCTTCTCAGTAGGTTCCGTTACTTTCTCGCCTTCTGTTGCGTCAGTTTTTGAAGAGTCATCTACAACAGGTTGTTCGATTTGAGGCTTTTGCTCTGGCTCGACAGGAACTTGAGTCGTCGTCGAACAAGCAAACAAGCCGCCACTTAACATTAGGGTAATAATCGCTTTCCAATTATACATTCAGTCACCTTCTATTTTGATACGTTGGCTATCGCTTTTGCTACATAAGGAATATGGGATTCAGAAAGACCTGCAATATTGATGCGTCCATCACCAACACCGTAGATGCCATATTCTTCACGTAATTGATTCATTTGAGTTTCTTTAAAGCCTAGTACAGTAAACATACCTTTATGGCTTTCAATGAAATCAAATTGTGACGTGTTATAAGTATTTCGCAATTCATCACATAAACTTTGGCGCAGATTTAACAGACGTTGCTGCATTTCACTCAATTCTTGCTTCCAAATCGTTGTTAACTCTTGATTCTGAAGAATTGTTTTCACCAAAGCCGCACCGTGATCTGGTGGCATAGTGTAAGTTGAACGCGCAAGCGTCAGCAGTTTACCTTTGGCATTACCAACGTGTTCACTGTTCTTACCAATAACGATTGCTGCACCCGTTCTTTCACGGTACAAACCGAAGTTCTTTGAGCAAGATGTTGTGATCAGCATCTCTTCAACGTTATTCGCCATGTGTTGAAGACCTTTCGCGTCTTCTTCTAGGCCGTCACCAAAGCCTTGGTAAGCAATATCAACGAACGGTAAGAAACCATTCTTTTGCGATAACTTAGTGATTTCCTGCCACGCTTCAAAGTCGATATCGGCACCCGTTGGGTTATGGCAGCAACCGTGCAGTAGTACCACGTCTGATGGACCCGCTTTTGAAAGGTCATCCAACATTTTTTCAGTATCAACTTGCTTCGTTTCAGGACTGAAGTAATTGTAGTAGCGAACTTTTAAGCCTGCCGCTTCCATCACCGGTTTGTGGTTAACGTAGCTTGGGTTTGAAATCCAAACTGTGGTGTCTGGTTGAGAAACTTTCATTAAGTCGCCCAACATACGAAGTGCACCACTTGCACCCGGTGTTTGAATCGCTGCTACGCGATCCATTGCAGAAGTCCCTTTAAGCAGCAGATCAACCATGCTCTGGTTAAACTCTTCACAGCCTGCTAGGCCAACGTAAGCTTTGGTTTTCTGAGTCTCAACAACGATATTTTGAGCCTTAGACACGGCTTTCATGATCGGAGTTTCGCCTTGGTCGTTTTTATAAACGCCAATGCCTAAATCGACTTTATCAGTACGAGTATCGCCGCGGTAAGCAACAGAAAGAGATAGAATTGGATCTAAAGTTGGTTTTGGTAGATGTGAAAACATGAAAGTCACAACCCTTTGAAATTCAAGTAATGGATTTCACGTTAACATTTTCGTACTAAAATCAGAAACATTTTTTAATAGAAGCGCTTAGTTACCATAAGTAATCAGAGATTGGTCGTTTCAAACGGATAAATAGTGCAAATTTCAATCGCCTAATGACCCATTGCACAATTCAAAGCGCTTTATTTCTATGTGTCGATACGTCTTATATTGCCATATGCCCTATTGAGATTGAGCACTCTGTTTGAATTGTCTTGGTGTCATTCCTGACCACGCCTTAAACCGAGTGCTAAAGTTAGCGGCATTGGGATATCCGACTATCTCACCAATATGTTGAATCGACCAATCACTCGATCTGAGCAGCCTTGCAGCGTATTCCATTCTCATACGCATAATATGAGTCATCGGGCTATGAGAATAATAACGTTGGCACAAGCGATGGAAGTGCGGCTCTGAACAAGGAAATAGGTTTGCTAGCTCATGCACATTCCACTCTTTATGAAGCTGCTTTTGAACACTGTCGAACACTCGTCTCAAGCGAATCAAGTTTCGAGACTGTTGCTGCGGGACTGGCGCATTAATCATGAACTCTATTTGGGCTACGCTGTGAATGGCAATCGCCCCGCCTAAATCAATCGGCAATGCAATACTTCTCAGCAAGGTATGTATGCAAGACGAAACAACTTCGGCTGCAGGAGACAGCGTATAACTCACCTCGTCACTGACGACATTCTCCCATTGCTTATCAGGCGAGAGAAAGATCCACGCTATTTGCCATGTTTCTTCTTCAATACCAAAACCATTCTCAACGCCTGCTGGCACAGTGATGCATGACCCCGGCTCTAGAATGTATCGACATCCTTCGCTTTCGAGCCACCCTTTGCCTCTCACGGTGTACAGCAACATGTGCTTTTGTTGGTTCTTTCGATAAACAGAAAAGAAATCGCGGCACGATGCTGTCCCACATTGAACGATACCGAGCTCTTCGAATGCCAATACATGGCTTTGATCGACAAACTCTTGATGGGTCTTTTCAGAGATCTCATACCGTTCTTGTTTCTCGCTCATACCATTGTTAGCTCGTTCATGTTGCCGAACCACTAAAGTGGATAGTTTGACAAAAGTTTGTGATGAACCTGAACAATACAGCTAAAACAAATGCCGATAAACTTTTCGCATATTCACTAGAGGGGAAATGCGATGCTCTCGACATATCGTCATTTAGACAAAGAATTTTGGCAAAAGCTATTACACATCGGTTTACCTGTCTCACTGCAAACCATGTTGTTTTCATTGCTCGGCGTGGTCGATATTTTTATGGTCAATCAGCTTGGTGATGCAGCAACCGCAGCAGTCGGCGTTGGCAACCGTATCTTCTTCTTTAACTTGATCATGGTATCGGGAATCAGTGGTGCAGTCAGTGTGCTAGCTTCGCAATATTTTGGAGCGGGCGATTTCAATGGCATTCGACGTGTCTTGTCGCAATCTTGGGCTTTGTCTATCTTTGCCATCATCCCTTTTGTTTTGATTTACACATTGGTTCCTGAATCAGTCGTATCTGTAGTGGCCTCAGACCCTGATTACGTCCGCTTGGCAACGGATTACCTTTGGATAACAGGAGCCAGCCTTATTGGTACCGCGATCGTCGTGCCGCTAGAAAGCGCATTGCGATCGGTCGGTGAAGCCAAATTGCCAACCAAGATCAGTATCTGGGCGATCATCGTTAATGCGATTCTCAATGCCCTGCTGATCTTCGGACTATTTGGCTTTCCAGAACTCGGCGTGGTTGGCGCAGCGATTGGCACCACGGTTTCTCGATTCTTTCAGACGATTGCATTGCTTGTTATGGCGAGAAAACACTATGTACATTTGTTCCCTACAATCAGCAGTTGGCGTGACGCAATCTTACCTAAGCACAGAAAGAAGTACTTCAAGATCGCGATTCCTATGTTAGTTCATGATACGGCTTGGGCTGGTGGAATACTGATATACAACGTCATTGTTGGTCAGATTGGCGTAGGCGAACTGGCGATCATCTCACTGTTGTCGCCAGTAGAAAGCATCTTAATTTCTGCCTTCTTAGGTTTTGCCGTTGCCGCTTCAATTATTCTAGGCAATGAGATTGGTGCAAAGAATTATCAACGTGTTGAAAATACCGCTTGGGGCTATGTACTTGTGAGTTGTGCGCTTGCGACGTTATTGGCAGTGCTGTGTTTTATCGCCAAGCCAGCCATTGTTCAATTAATCGATTTAACGCACTTGAAACTCAAAGATACAGCGGTCAACGTCGCGTTAGTCATGGCTGCTGGGATGATATTGAGAGTATTCAACATGGTTGGCATCGGAGGCGTGTTAAAAAGTGGTGGAGACATCAATTACAGCATCTTCATCGACATATTCGGCCAGTGGGCCATTGGTATTCCCCTCGCCTATTTCACCGCTCTGGTGCTGGGCTGGTCTTTAGAATGGGTGTTGATGATTGTGTTACTGGAGGAGTTAGTGAAGATCGCTTTAACGAGCCAGCGGATTCACTCTAAAAAATGGATCAACAACCTAATAGAAGAGCCAGATCAGATCGCTGCTTGAGTGGCGGTTTGAATGAATAAACGAAAAGAACTCACACCCAAGGGCCGATTGGTTGCATTGCGCTAACCATGACGCCCTTTTTCGTTTTACGAGTGTGCGAAGTCACGACAACTGTTATATGTCAGTAAATCGATGGATGATTTGATTTGAACTGCCACGCCAATCCAACATCGGGTCCGCTTTGTCTTGCTCAAAGCGACCGTCAATCAAAGTATCGACGTATTCAAGCACTTGCTTTTGCTTTTCGTCTAACTCATCGAGTTCATAACCCGTCCACATCCAGATATCTTTGCCTTCACATTCCGCTTTCACACGCTGAACCAGCTTGAGCACTTCAGACACATTCGCAGGATGCAGAGGGTCACCACCAGAAAGCGATAAACCACGACGTTTAATTCGCGGATCATTCAGATCAGCAATAATGTGGTCTTGAAGTTCTTGAGTGAACAAATGCCCAGAATCCAACCTTTGTGTCGACTGGTTATAACACCCACGGCACTGGTGTACACAACCCGACACAAACAAGGTGCAGCGTGTTCCTGGGCCATTTACAACGTCGATTGGGTGATATTGATGATAATTCATAAGGCAGTATTGAAAACTCGTTATGGTTTAATAGTTTGAAGTGAAAAGCTGTCACAACTTAAACGAAAGAATTGGTATCGACATGGCGCCGATACCAATCATATTTCTTGGAAACCTAGCTCTTCTATGTAAGCTAGCTAATGAGCTTATAGCTGACTAAAGATGCTTCACTCGGCGTTTAACTTCTTCTTGCTTACCGAAGTTAAATGGTCGTGCATCTGGGCTACCAAGGTAACCACAGACACGACGTGTTACCGATACTTTCGTTGAGTCATGGTTGCCACACTTAGGGCACGTAAAGCCCTTACTTGTACAGTCAAACTCGCCGTTGTATCCACACTCGTAGCACTCATCAATTGGCGTGTTGGTACCGTAGTACGGAACACGTGTGTAGCTGTAGTCCCATACGTTTTCTAGTGCTTCGATGTTCTTCTGCATGTTCGGGAATTCACCGTAACAGATGAAACCGCCACTAGAGATTTCAGGATAAGGCATCTCGAAATCGATCTTGTCGTATGGGTTCACTTTCTTCTGTACATCTAAGTGGAAGCTGTTTGTGTAGTAGCCACGGTCTGTTACGCCATCAATCACACCAAATTCTTTGGTATCGATGCTGCAGAAACGGCTACATAGGTTTTCACTTGGTGTACCGTACAGGCTGAACGCGTAACCTGTCTCTTTCGTCCAAGATTCCACTTCACGCTTCATGTACTCCACCAGCTCAAGCGCTTTAGTACGCATTTCGCCATCGTCGTACAAGTGAACGTCAGTACCGTAAAGGGCTGTCATTGCTTCGTGGATACCGATGTAACCAAGAGAAACAGACGCACGACCGTTCTTGAAAATATCAGCGATTGAGTCGTCTGCTTTCAAACGAACGCCACACGCACCTTCCATGTATAGGATTGGAGCAACACGCGCTTTCACGTTTTCTAGACGAGAGATACGAGTTTCTAGAGCACGACGAGCTAGCTTTAGTTTTTCATCAAGCAGTTCGTAGAACTTAACCATATCTTGCTTCGCGTTAATCGCGATACGTGGCAAGTTCAAGCTAACTACACCTAAGTTGTTACGTCCTTCATGAATCAACTCACCGTTTTCTTCGTAAGTATTCAAGAAGCTACGGCAACCCATAGGCGTTTTAAATGACCCTGTCACTTCTACTACTTTGTCGTAGTTAAGAATGTCTGGGTACATACGCTTAGATGCGCACTCTAGCGCTAGTTGCTTGATGTCGTAGTTTGGATCTTGCTTCTGGTGGTTCAAACCATCTTTGATTGCAAAAACCAGTTTAGGGAATACCGCTGTTTTACGGTTCTTACCCAAACCTGCAATGCGGTTTTTCAAGATAGATTGCTGGATAAGTTTTGAACCCCAGCTTTCGCCTAAACCAAAACCAAACGTTACGAATGGTGTTTGACCGTTAGCTGTGTGCAGCGTGTTTACTTCGTACTCCAGAGATTGGAATGCGTCGTAACACTCTTTCTCTGTACGAGAGATAGCAAAAGCTTCTGGGCTATGAATGTCCCACTCTTTCGCTAATGATAAATGCTTCTCGTAACTCGCCATTACGTAAGGTTCTAAAACCTCATCGATACGGTTAATCGTTGTACCGCCGTAAATGTGGCTCGCCACTTGTGCAATGATCTGCGCTGTAACTGCTGTCGCCGTAGAAATAGACTTAGGCGTGTCAATTTCTGCGTTACCCATCTTAAAGCCATGCGTTAACATGCCTTTCAGATCGATAAGCATACAGTTAAACATTGGGAAAAACGGTGCATAGTCTAGATCGTGGTAGTGAATGTCACCACACTCGTGAGCTTGTACGATGTCACGCGGCAAAATGTGAGTTTTCGCATAGTGTTTAGCCACGATACCCGCCAGCAAATCACGCTGAGTTGGGATCACTTTGCCGTCTTTGTTGGCATTCTCATTGATCAGATCAACATTGCTTTCTTCGATCAAACCTTCGATCTCACGAGTTAAAGCACTTTGCTTTTCACGTGCGATGTCGCGGTCATGACGATATTCAATGTAAGCACGAGCCAGAGACTTATAAGGTCCCTGCATTAGCTCGTTCTCGACCATAGTTTGAATTTCAGAGATATGAACTTCATCGTAGTCTTCGAGCTTCAACTCAACTGCTAATGCCACATTCAGTGCATAAATAGCAATTTCCTTATCGGCTTTGTCTGATGCTGCTTCCACTGCAGCTTGGATGCGATCTCTACTGAATGGAGCCCTTGAGCCATCACGCTTGATTACGATTGATTTCACCACTTCTCCTTACTCTTGAGGTATTCACAGACTTATCCACAAACACACTATATAGAGCGATTTATCGTTTAACTAACACTAGATATTGTGGCGTATTTAACGAGAACCACCAACTTTGAGTATTGATTTGGATCAATAAAAAGAGAACGCTGACTAAGATCAATTCAATATTATTACGCTAGTTCTCAAGTCGAAAAGAAACAATGTAACAATAAAAAAACTGCTAAAAAGAGTTGAATTTTTGGTAAGTGTTGTAGGATAACGGCTCATCAATATTGGAAGACAAAATTAGGGATATTTGGCATGAAACGACTTCGAAACTGGATAATGTTGGGTTGCTTACTCAGTAGCCACGCATTTGCTGAACCTTTGACCATATCCAGTTGGAATATCGAATGGTTATCAACCAACGAGGCTGTGAATAAGTTTTCCGCCCAACGTGATCAAGCTGATTTCGACAAACTTGAAGAATACTTTCAATCCTTAGATGCGGATGTGGTCGCCTTTCAAGAAGTCGATGACATAAATGCCATTCAACGCGTGGCTGGCGATCAATACAAGATATTGATGTCTGACCGAGCATTACCAGAAAACAGTAACCGCCAGTTCAAAGAAGTGAACCAATACACAGGCTTCGCAGTTCGTAAAGGAATCACACTTACCGACTACGCTGACTTTCCTCTTGAATCGAGTTCTAACAGCAAGCTTAGGTTTGCCAGCTATGTGGTCGTTGATACTGACTCAAAACCAATTCACATGTTGTCTGTGCATTTAAAGGCAGGCTGCAGCGGGGCGTATAAATCTAACCGCGATTGTTCACGCCTAAAAGACCAAGCTCAGCAACTGAACAAGTGGATAAAGCAAAGAGAGCGCAATAACGAAGACTACGCCATTCTTGGCGACTTCAACCATAACCTATCCTACTCAAGAGATTGGATGTGGAAGGATTTAACTGAAAACACGGATGCTCGTTTGGCGACAAGAAAGACCCGTGCGGATTGTAAGGTTCGCTCAAATCGTAATAACCACCGCACACACCAATTCCGCTCTGTGATTGATCACATTGTGGTTAGCGACTCATTGAGTGCGTCACCTGCGAAACAGAAGGTATTTGAAACGCAAGATGTGCTGGATTACAAACTCAGCGACCACTGCCCAGTATCAACGACCATCAAATAGTAGATAGAGATGTAAAAAGAGGCTGACTAGCTTTGTAACTAAAGCGCGTCAGCCTCTCAAATGCTCATATCAAACCTACTCGATAAGCGGTAGGTTTAACGTTAGCAAGTTTTATTCATTCGACCTGCCAACCACATTCCCGCCAGCATGCTTATCATAAACACCCACACGGTTGGGTTACCGCCACTGAGACTCGTCACCGCAGGCCCTGGACAAAAGCCTGCCAGCCCCCAACCGAGTCCAAACGCTGTTGAACCTAGAATCAGTTTTCTGTCGATTCGAGGGTTGTTACGGCTATCTAACGGCTCGCCATTGAATGCTTTAGCGCGCTTTTTAATGACTAGGTGATAAAACGGAGCGAATACCAGTAGCGCACCGCCCATGACGAATGCCAAGCTGATGTCCCAATCGCCAGTCACATCTAAGAAGCCAAGTACTTTGTTCGGGTCTACCATACCTGAAATGATCATACCCGAGCCAAACAAGATTCCAGCAAGCAAACCGACAATGATAGTAAATGAAGAATTTCTCATTATGCCCCCAACCCGATCAGGTTCTTGATAAGCACGGTTGCTATTGCCACACCCATGAATACACACGTTGCGATAATCGAGCGTTTAGACAAACGCGCCATTCCCACAATACCATGTCCACTAGTACACCCATTCGCCGTTTTAGTGCCAAAACCCACTAACAGGCCAGCAATAACGACTACCAAGAGGTTCATCTCTTCTAATTGAGGGAGCTGGTAACCGGTAGGAATCAACAACCAACCACTTACGACCATTCCAACAACAAATGCAATACGCCAATGCTTGTCAGTTTTATCGGTATCCACGCCTTCGCTTTCTTTGTTGCTGGTGCCAACTGGTAATAAACGGCTAACAATGCCACTAATACCTGCAACTCGCCCAATGCCCAACATTAAAACAATGGCCGACACACCTAACAACATGCCACCGAAAAAAGCATCCCAAGGAATCAAACTAAGCACAGGTCTCTCCTATCCACAAACATCATAAACTCATGATAATCTTTAAATTAGAGTTTACTAATAAATATAAATTAGTCAATGCTAATATAGATCACCTTACTTGTCCTTACGCGTGTTTGACCTGTTACTCAGCCTGCACAAAGCCACAAAAAAAGCCCTTAGGCGTTAACCTAAGGGCTTATGGTTTCATTTGAACTGTATGTATGTCAGTTACTTAGTCTTGTTCTTTTCAGCTATCCACTGAGACATGTACTTGGTGCTCGCCATACTGTGGTGCTTGAGCATCGAACCAAAGAAGTTATCCAGTCGATGAGATTCAAGTTCAGAATCTAGCGTAGTCAATCGCTCGATCAATTTGTCGCCCAGTTGATTCTGCTCGTAATGCGCTTCAAGGATTGAGTGACATTGGCTTTGAGCCTTGATCCACTTCTCTTCATCTTTATAGAGAGCGACAGCTTGTTCAACAAACTCGTCGATATCATCTGCCACCGCACCCGGCCATTGCAGTTCGCCTTGCGGTAGCATGCCTTCACTGCCGATCTCGCTGGTTACATTCGGAGTTTGCAGCTTCATCGCATCAAGCAACTTACCTTTAATACCAGCACCAAAGCGTAATGGCGCGACACAAACACGCGCATCTTCCATCACTTCTTGAGCGTCTTTCGCCCAACCTTTGATATGGAAACCGGTTTTAGGGTTATGCAAAGCCGTTGCTTTCGGCGGCGGATAAGATCCGTAGATATGAAGTTCAGTGTCAGGTAACTGCTTACGAATCTTTGGCCAAATCTTCTGTAATTGAAGTACAGCATCCCAGTTCGGTGCATGTCTAAAGTTACCTATCGTCATGAAATGCTTACGTTCTTCAAAACTTTTCGTGCTTTCAGGCAGCGTATTGAGGTCAACCATGAACGGGAGATGATGTAGTAACTTTGGATCGATATTGAACTCAGATTGGAGCAATTCCATCTCGTAGCTTGAGATGATCAACGAAAGATCACAGCGCAGAATCGCAGCAATTTCACGTTTCGCTAAGTCACTGTACAGGTGCTCTTTCGTTAACTCACTCTCTTTCTTAACAGCTTCGTGTCGAGCATTGCGTAAGAACTGTAAATCTTCAGTATCCAGTAGCTTAAAGGCATTCGGACATACCTTCTCGACGCGCCAGCCGAATTGCTCTTCCATCATAAAGCGGTCAAACATCACGACATCAGGTTGTAGCTCTTCGATGTACTGGTCAAAGCTATCGCAATTTAGCTGAATAGATTGGCTTGTGATGCCCTCTTCAGAGAGATCAATCATGTGCTCAGTTTCTTGAGCTGGCGTTGCGAACTCAACAGACCAACCTTGTCTCTTAAATAGACGTAATAGAGACATCATATGGCTGCCAGCCGCCGATGAATTCGGTTCTGGCCAAACGTAGCCAATTGCTAAAACTTTCTTCAAAACACTTCCTAAGAAATAACAAAGGGGCCACAGAAGCCCCTAATAAAACGTTAATCGAGTTATGCCGCTGATAATAATTGTTCTAAGAACTCAGCGATCAGATTCGTTCACCCACATTTCGAGCTATCATAAGCACTTCATCCGCAGAGTACAGGTTTGAAATCGTGGTTTCGACTTCTGCACCCAGCGTCGATTGATAAAGCTTTTGTGCAAAGTTGTCTGCTCTGGTGGTCACTAATACATATTTTAGTGTCGAGCCTTGCTCTGCAAGTTTCTGCTTCACTTGCGGCAAAGATTCTAGAATCAGCTTTTTGCCTAATCCTTGCCCCTGCGCGCTCGGTAACACAGCAAGTTGCTCTAGTTCCAAAACAGCTTCAGGTCTAAACCCACTCTTTTGCACCCAAATTATGTAGCCGACAATCTCGCCTTCGCTCTCGGCAACGAAGTTAAGAAAGCGTGGCGCAGCATTTAAGTTACATTGTAACCAAACTTTTGAGCTTTGCTGTCGAACAAAAGTAGCTTGGTGAACTAAAGCCGCCCCATCAAGGTCGGCTTCTGTCATAAAACGAACTTGCACCATGCTGCTACTCGTTCTCAGAATTAGGACGCGTTTTACAGTGTAAAATGGCTCTTTCTAAAAGCTCTAAAGCCGACTTATCCGCTTCTGGTAGCTTAGCATCCGATTGACCTAGTGGTTCAACACGGCTACCCCATTTAATATGACCAGCACCCCAAGTTAAACCGGCACCGAATGCCGCTACAAGGATGTTTGAGTTCGGTTTAACAAAGCCTTGCTCTAACGATTCACATAAAGCAATTGGCACAGTCGCAGCCGACGTGTTGCCGTAGTTTTGAATGTTCACGAACGCTTTCTCACGTTCAATGCCCGCCATATCACACAGAGTTTGAATGATTCGGATATTTGCTTGGTGAGGAATCACAACATCGATGTTGTCTGTTGAGATTCCTGTACGGCTCAATACAGTGTGTGCTGCCGCACCCATGCCTTTAACCGCACGTTTGAAGATCTCTTTACCTACGAAATCAAAGTCCCAGTAACCGTTGTCAGCAGCGAAGCGATCCATAGAAGTACCGAACTTTGGTACTGCTAGAATATCGCGGCCTTCGGCGTCACAACCGATCTGCGCTTCTTGCAGGCCAACTTGCTCTTCAGTGCGAGATAGAACCACAGCGCCAGCGCCGTCACCAAATAGAACCGCAGTATCACGCTTGGTCCAATCAATGAAGAATGAAAGACGTTCTGCGCCCACAACGATCGCATTGCGGTAGTTACCCGCTTGAATCAATCGAGTCGCGGTTTCAACACCGTAAATGAAGCCAGTACATGCTGCATTAAGGTCAAAAGCCGCTGCACTCTTGATGCCTAGGTTCTGTTGAACTTTAGACGCAGTATTTGGAATAAGAGAATCAGGGCTGCATGTAGCGATGATCACGAGGTCGATATCTTCGGCAGTAAGGCCAGCACACGCCATTGCGTGTTGAGCAGCAACAGTCGCTAGCTCAGAGGTATTTACATGACTGATACGACGGTTTTCGATACCAGTTCGAGTACGAATCCACTCGTCAGACGTATCAATGAAAGTGCTTAAATCATCATTGGACAGCACGGCTGGTGGCAGACACTTTCCCCAGCCAGTAATCTCGGCGTAAAATTTTGTCATCATTTACCTGTTTATTGTTTGTTTTTATTTAAGTATCGTATTCTTGTTTTAAACAGTATAAGCGTTCCGTGCGTGATTCGTAAATCGCGTTAGACACGGAGTTGCAATAAAAAGAGAAAGTTATGTCTACATTCAACACACGTTGCCCTTCTTGCGGTGGCGTAAACCGAGTTCCTTCAGAACGAATTTCAGAAAGCCCAACTTGTGGTAAATGCAAAAACGCATTGCTAGACGGTGCGCCAATCGAAGGCACGTCATTGAATTTCCAATCTATTTTGAACAGTTCACAGCCTGTGGTTGTCGATTTTTGGGCAACATGGTGTAACCCATGCGTTGGCTTTGCGCCTGTGTTCAGCGACGTAGCAAAAGAACGTTCTGGAGATGTTCGATTCGTTAAGATTGATACCGAAGCTCAGCAGCAACTTGCCGCAATGTACCAAATCAGAAGCATCCCTACTGTGATGGTATTTAAGGACGGAAAACGTGTCGACACGATCAACGGTGCGCTACCCAAAGGTCAATTTGATCAATGGCTTAATCAAGCTCTAAATAAGTAAGTTTGTTTCGGCTCTTTGAGTTATCAACAAACAAAATAGGTTAAGGACCCTTAATGGATAAGGCTCCCTAACCTATTGTAAATCCGCCTGTTATCTCTAATCTGTGCTTCTAACCTGTCATTCCATGTTCTGCGCTTTCATTCGCGCCTTGCTCGTTTACACTGTCTTTCTTATCCAAGTTATATTGGCTTTTAATCTGATCAGCGACTTTCTCAGCAATCATTATGGTTGGCGCATTGGTATTGGCCCCGACTAATGTCGGCATAACCGACGCATCAATGACTCTTAAGTTATTCAACCCATGGACTTTAAGATCTCTATCCACCACCGCCAGTGAATCATCAGCGACACCCATTTTACAGGTTCCAACAGGGTGATATTGAGTATCAGCGCGGTTACGGATATCTTGCTCGATAGCCTTGTCATCATTGGCATCAACCGGATAAAAAGCATTGCCACGGATATCATCGAACGCTTCACTCTCTAGCATTTGATACTGCTTCTTCCATCCTTTAATCATTATCTCCATGTCTTCAGGGTGACTGAAAAACGCAGGGTCGATCTTTGGCGGATCGTATGGATCGGCGCTATTCAGAGTCACGGTGCCATGGCTCTTAGGTCTCAGTAAGGTGACATGTGACGTAAACCCATGACTAGTATGAATTTTTCTCGCATGGTCATCGACGACTGCGACCACAAATACAAACTCTAAATCCGGTACAGCAATATGATCATCGGAGCAAAGAAAGCCGATTCCCTCTGCAAAATTACTGCTCATTTTCCCACGGCGTTCTTTATGCCATAGCGGTAAAGCTTTGGTCATTTCAGATGCCATTTGCAGCGAGATACCAAAAGTTTCGCGCTTTTCACTGCACTTGTATGAGTGAACCAAGTCGATATGATCTTGCAGGTTCTTACCCACTCCCGGTAACTCATGAACTTGCTCGATGCCATGAACCGCCAACTCATCTTTAGCGCCAACGCCCGATAACAACAATAACTGAGGAGAGCCAAAAGCACCTGCAGACAAAATGACTTCCTTGTTGCATCGGATCTGATAACGTTTGCCATTTGAGCCGTATTCAACCCCGACCGCTTTCTTACCTTCAAACAAAACCTTATGTGTTGTTGCTTTGGTCACGACGGTGAGATTTGGACGCGAGAGATTTGGCGTCAAGTAAGCCTTGGCTGCGCTGCATCGTTCACCATTCAGCTGAGTCACCTGCGTCGGCATTGCACCAAACTGAGCGGCACCGTTGATGTCCTCATTGCGAGGAACACCTATCGATTCACACGCGGTTAAATAGCGTTCCAACATTGGGCTTGGCGACCTAAGGTTTGCCACATTCAATGGGCCACCTTGACCATGATACTCATCTTGGTGGACTTCATTATTCTCTGCTTTCTTAAAGTAAGGCAGACACGATTCATAGTTCCAGCCAACATTACCTAAGCTTTCCCAAGTGTCGTAGTCGTAGCGATGTCCACGAGCGTACATCATGGCATTGATAGAGCTAGAGCCACCGAGTGTCTTACCTCTCGGTTGGTAGCCCTTACGACCATTTAATCCTGGCTGTTCAACCGTCTCGAAAGCCCAGTTATTGAGCTTGGTTGGCATCATCGCCACAACACCCACTGGAGTATGGATAAATGGGCTCGTGTCTTTACCACCAGCTTCCAACAAACAAACGGTCGTATTTGGATCTTCAGACAGCCGAGAAGCCATCACACAACCAGCGGAGCCACCGCCCACGATAATAAAGTCATAGTTATCCATTGATTGCCTCCGCGACTTCTAAAGGATGCAACTCTCGCTTCAATATTTTACCTGTTGCCGTCATGGGTAATGCATTACGAATGAACACTTT
The DNA here is from genome assembly GCF_022397895.1 of Vibrio sp. Isolate33. Classification (NCBI taxonomy): domain Bacteria; kingdom Pseudomonadati; phylum Pseudomonadota; class Gammaproteobacteria; order Vibrionales; family Vibrionaceae; genus Vibrio; species Vibrio sp. Isolate33. The sequence goes on along the minus strand of NZ_JAKEUP010000001.1, from coordinate 119,236 downwards.
ACGAGGATATTTGTAATCCGCGAGTTGCTCACGACACCAAGCCATCAAGGCTTTGCTGTCAGATTGAGTATGCTCGTGAAGCACCACATGGGCGTGAATCTCTTCACCGAGCTGATCATGGTGTTCACCGACCACTGCCACCATTTCCACGTCAGGATGACACATCAATACTTCTTCGATTTCTCTCGGATAAACGTTGTAACCACCGCGGATGATCATGTCTTTCACACGATCAACAATGAACAAGTTACCGTGCTCATCAACGCGTCCGATATCACCCGTTAAAAACCAGCCATTTCTGATCGCTTCTGCCGTTGCTTCAGGTCTTTGATAGTAACCTTTCATGACACTTGGGCTCTTAATGCATACTTCGCCCAATTCTCCCATTGCCACTGCGTTGCCTTGTACATCAGTAATTTTAATAAGGTGACCACACAGCGGCTGACCAACACTGCCCGACAGACGATCACCATCGATATGATTGAAAGTCGCGACTGGCGCCGTTTCAGATAGCCCGTATCCTTCCAATACCGGTAATTCAAAGCGTGATTCAAACTGACGAATGACCTCAAGTGGCATGGAAGCACCACCAGACACGCCAAGCCTCAAGCTATGTTTAACCTGTTCAGACCGTTTGTTTGTTTTTTCTGAACTATCAGGAGACTCTTCTCCCGCCTTTAGCAACGCAATATACATGGTAGGAACACCAGCAAAGACACTCACTTTATGGCTAATGATCTGGTCGATCACCAATGACGGCTCAAAACGCGGAATCAAAACCATGGTCGACCCCGTCAACACGCTCGCGTTCATCATGACGGTTTGGCCAAAGCTATGGAACAGAGGAAGTGTGGCCATGGTCGTGTCGCTGTATTCCAATCTCATAAGATACTGTGACGACATCGCATTGGTTTGCATGTTGGTGTGGGAAAGCTCAGCGCCCTTTGGCTGGCCTGTGGTACCTGACGTATAAAGAATTACCGCGGTATCATCGCCATGACACGCTACAGACTCATACGTATCCAAAGGTTGTGCTAGCCAATCTGCAATCGTTTCTTGCTGCTGATGGTTTTCTGAGAGTGTGGATGTTGCGCCATTTGGTATTGGCATAGACACAAAATGTTCGCAGTTATCGGCCTGCGCAAAACCTTGTAATCCATAGCGCCCAATAGGTAACTCTTCACTGCCCTCAAAGCATAAATAAGCTTTCGCGTCAGAATCATTAAGGTGATAAGCGATCTCTCGAGCCTTAAACAACACGTTTAAAGGCACAACGACACAGCCAGCTTTTAGAATGCCGTAATAAGCAATAGGGAAATAAATCACGTTCGGGCATGACAATGCGACCTTATCGCCCTTTTTTAAGCCAAGTCGCTCTAGATTCGTAGCTACCTTCCCAGCAAGTTGTTCCAACTGAGCGAAACTGACTTCATCCGTGCCCATACGCAGAGCGGCTTTAGTTGGAAACAGCGAAGCGCTACGTTCCAAGTTAACAGCAAGATTGTGCATCCATGATCTCCTTATTTGGCTAGACCTAGCGGTCACATTCGCCTTAGACGTTTTAATCGTTGTAATAAGTGTTGTCTTTATTGCTATCAGAGCCTGCACATTGGCGTGTCATGTAGGTAAAAGTACTTATTGAGCGAAGCAGTAGGTATTGAGCAAAATGTTTGAGACGCTCCAATGTGCAACCCATCAAATTACAACATTTTGATAACATATCGAACAGGTTTCAAAAAGACAAAAACCGGTGATATTCGGACACAGCTCAATCAGACCTTGTAAAACCTTGCACACATCAAGCAAAAGTTTGAACAAGCTTAGGAAAGTGAGAACAAGCAACAGGCGTAAATGTTAAAAGTTCGGTTAAGATGACGATATTCAACAAGAGGCATCCTATGGAATACACCGCAGTCTACGAACCCGATATGCAAGCATTCGGTATTCTTGACCTTCAACTACTGCATCGCTATATGTCACCCGCGCTTAATATCGAAGCGTTGTTGGAAGGCAGTAACATTGATGACCTTCAGCTCAACACGCCAGACACGCACATTACCTTGGCGCAAAAGTTGGCGGTATTTAGCAATGCACTAGCGAACAGTGATGAAGACGGTTTAGGGTTAAGAGTCGGGCAACAAGCACGGTTTAGCGACTTTGGTGTTCTAGGTTATGCAGTCTTCAGTAGCGAAACGCTATTAGATGCTTTATTGATTGGATTTAAATACCTGCAACTTGCCGGACCGGTACTTAGAAAAACTATGTCGGTAGAAGATAACGTTGGGTACTTTAGAGCAGAACAGCTGATCGACTTGGACTCTCTGCTGCCATTTTGTTGCGAATATTGGTTCGCGGCAATTCAAAGCCTGTGTGAAGAAGTCCTGCAACAGCCCTTTCCATCCCAAGTGATCCGCTTCCCTTACCCGAAGCCAGAATACGGTGACCTCTATACCGAGATTTTCCGTTGTCCTGTTGAATTTAATAGTGACCGCCTTGAATGGCAGTTTGATGCAACCAGCTTGTACTCGCCTCTTCCTACGGCCAATACCATCACGTTACAGATGTGTCTTAAATCATGTGATGACATGTTGGCAAAAGTCAGTGCGTCCACCAGCCTTAAAGAAAAGGTCTCGCAAATGCTGCTTGAGAGACCAGGAAGTTACCCATCGATAGAATCTATCTCTTCAGAATTGGGGATGTCTTCTCGCACACTGCGTAGACACCTTAAAGCGGCCGATACCAGCTATCAGAAGATACTCGACCATGTCCGCTTTCATCTGTCTCGACACTATCTGTCTTCGACCAAAATGAGCATTGAGGAGATCTCTGAGCGTGTGGGATTTTCAGATAGCGCGAACTTTCGTCATGCCTTCCGTAAGTGGAGTGGAAGCTCGCCACACCAATACCGTAAAGAGGCGGTCTAACAGAAAATCACGCATTTAATTAAATTTTGGTCGCAGGAATTATTATGCTGTCGCCTTATCTATTAAATCACCGATGAACAAAGGTTTAACGGCTTTTTGACCACATAAAATCTCGTGAAATAACCAAATATCGCAACGGTATTTTAGTTTCGCTAGTCGATAAATTTCTTTTATCTTAACGACCATTTTTATTCGTTTTACCCAATTCAGTTTCTCCCCCATAGTCGCGGAAAATTCATCGTTTCTTTCACTATCGGAGGCTCCTGCATTGGACAACATCCAACCAACAACTCGCATAACCGTTCCAGTTATTGCACTGTCTTTCTACGCGATCGCTTCAGGCTACTTAATGAGCTCTTTGCCATTAATGCTGTCTGAATATGGCCTAGACAGTAATCTATCGAGTTGGTTGGCGAGTGCCTTTTATGCAGGTCTTCTAGCGGGTACGTTATTGATTGAGCGCGCCATTGCTCGTATTGGTCATAAAGACGCATTCGTAGTGGCACTGAGCGTGTTCATTGCAACGATCCTTGTATTACCATTGATTCCACATCAAGCAGTATGGCTATTGGCTCGTTTTGTTGCTGGTGTGGCGGTAGCAGGTATCTTCGTAATTGTTGAATCATGGCTTATGAGCGGTGACGAATCACAGCGTGCTAAACGCCTAGCGATTTACATGTGTTCTCTGTACGGCGGTTCTGCGGTTGGTCAGCTAGGTATTGGTTACCTAGGTATCACTGGTGGCGTACCTTTTATTGCGATGTTCACTCTGCTATTTGGTGCGATCATTGTGCTGATGTACGGGCAAGCGACTCCACCACAGATCCACGATGCTCAGTCTTTATCTCTAAAACAAGTCAGCAAGTTAAGCCACAGCGCTTTAATCGGCTGCATCGTTTCTGGGCTTACACTGGGTGCTATTTACGGTTTAATGCCAGTAGAGCTTGCTCAACGTAACATTGCGCATGAAGACATTGGCGGTTTGATGGCTTTAGTGATCATGGGTGGGATGGCTGTACAGCCGATGGTGACGTGGTTATCTCACCATGTAGGACAAGTGTTGTTAATGGCTTTGTTCTGCCTACTAGGTGTGGCAAGCATTGGTGTACTAACGATCAATCATGACTTCTACGTACTAGGCATGAGCCTATTCGTGCTAGGCATGGCGACGTTCGCACTTTACCCAATTGCAATTAACTTGGGCTGCCGTAACTTAGATCCAAGCTACTTGGTGTCAGTGACTCAAATCATGCTGCTTTGCTACAGCATCGGTTCAGTTGCGGGTCCAATTGTGGCAGACAGCTTCATGGATTCTCAAGCAGGGTTATTCACTTACCTGTTCGCGTCTCTGCTAGCGACAACGATCTACATGCTGATCGCAAGCCTAAAACGCTCTCCACTACAAATCGCTGGCGAATAATCAGTTCTAATCACGTAAGGTTGAACGATACACTGAGGGGCTCTTCACCAAAGACGATAAGTCTCAAGGAAGCGCCCTTTTTTATACGCGATACTTAGTGGTGAACACTATGGTTGAAACACATAGCCTTCTCCCGTGATCGTTAAGATCAATCCATCACCAAGAATTGAGCGTATCTCTGAAATAGCGACAATCACCGAAGAGTTAGTGACCTTCTCACCTTCCCAACCGATATTTTTTAACTGGCGGACACTGAATAGTTGTCCACGATGACGATTCATAGAGAGAATCATTTTTCTGTAAGCTAATGGCATCGTTCCAACGATATAACCATTTTCCAGATTGCGTATGAGCTTTGTGTTCAGCTCAATAACCTTTCCGTTTACCTCCAATACCTCGTTTTGTTCTACACGTTTACCTTCAATTACAGGGGAAGAGTCCGTATTCATATAATATTCCCTAATAGAGCAACCAACGACACAACTTTATTAAGAGATGTGTTTAATAACGTCACTTATAAATGGACGCTTAAAATCGAAGATAATGAAAGCAGCGTATACGGTAAAGAGATTAAATTTTTATTATAAGAATATGAACAGAATATCAACAGCAGGGTCTGGGCTCTAACAAATAGCCTTCATTCGGTATGGTATAGATGCATTTACAGTCTATCATTCTGCGAATTTCATAAATGGCAACAAGCACTGAAGCGGATGTCACAGACTTACCAGGCCACCCTACGCGCTTGAGAATATTCTTGCTGATGACCACGCCTTTGTTCTGGTAAAGATAGAAAAGTACCTTACGGTGTGGTTCAGATAGCGTCCCGACGATTGACCCGTTCTCTTCCTTTCGGACCAATTTCGTTTTAGTATTCACTTCTCGCCTGTTAAGAACGATTACCCGTTCAGAACTAAAGTCCGGCATGTCCGTTATATCTTGTGGCATCACTTACCTCTTATTTTGTGAATCAGCCATACCGATTTGCATAGGCATGACCATAAAAGTAAGAGAAAAGTACATAACCCCGATCGTTAACAATACAGTAAATCTACTGCATTCTTCAGTTATCAGACATCGTAAATGAACACTGTTTTATATTGGATTTTAAGTTAAATTTCGGCCGAATATCAGACACATTTCTACCGACCTTTTACTTTGATTTTCAGATCAATAAGTTAGCGTGTCAGGCGGTGGCTTTTACGATATTGGCTCGGAGATAATCCAAAATGCTTCTTAAACCGATGTGAGAAGTTATATGGGTCTTTATAACCCAGACGATTGGCTATCATCGACACCGACCAATCTTGTTGCTTCAACAAACTGGTCGCTTTGTCCATTCTCAACTGAATCAATTTACTGCGCGGAGAAACATTGAACAGCGACTTCGTGACTCGATTTAACTGCTCTTCACTAATAAACACACGCTCAGCCATGCCTGCTACTGTCCACGCTAAATGTAGACTGCTTTCGATTTCGTTGTATAACGCCTGAACACGTGCCGTGGTGCTGGTCGATTTAGGTTCAAACCCTGTTAACGTGCGAATGATTTCGCTCATCAATAGCTTTCTGTAACTTGCCCTACCACCAATTTCAAAGTGAACCAAGTTCATCAGCGACCAGATTTGTTCGCACTCGCCGAAAGGGACAATGCTCTGACCTAAACTCGCGATATGTTGCCACTGTGGGGTATCAGGCGTCAGCATCCACGCCATTTTCCAATAATTATATTGAGGATCGAGTTCAAAGCGAAATGGGGTTCCAGCAGGAAGAACCACCAGCGTGTATGGCGTAATCGCTTGTACTGAGGTTGCGGTGGTTAGGATTCCGCCCCCTTCTTGCGTAAAAATCAACGTATGAACATTGACAGATTCACGTTCAACCCAATACGCGTCATGCAGCTTTGCCATACCACCCATATAGACACCACAGCTTTTCATCTCTGGGATATCTTCAACGGTCAAAAAACGTTCTTTACATTGTTCCGCGAGAAAAACATCATCTTGCCACGTTGATTTAGGCTTCATGGTATCAATGACGGATTCGCACAGGTTTTGTTGTTTTTTAAACATGTTGTTACTTCGCTCAAATCACTATAGTTCTGCCATAAATCGGAGAGCTTATGACAACTAACATCAACCCTAACTCATCTATGAATAACAAGCCAGAGAGCATCTTACCTCGTATCGTTAAACTTGGTTTGCCTGTTGCTTTGCAAAGCGCACTGGTTGCTATTCTTGCCCTTGCTGACGTGTTAATGGTCAGTGATTTTGGCATGGAAGCAGCTGCTGCTGTGGGAATTGCATCAAAATGGCACTTCGTTGCTATTATGATTATGGCAGGGTTGGCCTCAGCAAACGGAACATTAGTCGCTCAATATTGGGGAAAGAACGACCGTAAAAGCGCGCGCACAGTATCGTCTATCGCGATGGTATTTGGCTTAAAAGTTCTGCTGCCTGTGACTGCAATCATCACTCTTGGTTCCCAGTTTTTGATGATGTTGCAAACCAGCGATCAAACCGTGATTAAACTTGGCGCAACTTACCTTTGGTATGGATTCCCAGTTCTGCTGCTGACTCACATTGTGGTCGTGGTAGAAGCAAGCATGCGCTCATCAGGTGACACCGTAACACCACTATTACTTGGTGCGGTGACCATTGCTCTTAACATCGCACTTAACTTCGTGCTCATCAAAGGTGCCTTCGGTATTCCGGCGATGGGTGTTGCAGGTGCGGCATTGGCAACAACTTTGGCGCGCTTGATTCAAGTGGGCTTGATGTATGGCTACATGCGTATGCGTAACCACTGGCTGTTAACCACGCCGAGTTCACCGCATCGTCCGTCATTGTGGTTGTCTTACCGTCGTATTGCTCTGCCATTGACCATGAATGCCGTTTTATGGGCAATGGGTACCATGGCTTACCAAATGATCTTTGGTCATATGGGCACAACGGAGCTCGCGGTATTCTCAATGCTCGCGCCTTTTGAGTCGCTGTGTTACTCGATATTCTTTGGTATTTCTGTAGCGTGTTCAGTGTTGCTTGGTCACTCACTCGGTCGAGATGAGTTTGATGACGCTATGAGTATGGGGCTGACCTTCATCAAAGCCGTGATTGGTTTTGGTGCGGTTGTCGGTTTGATGCTGTTTATGGGTAAAGAGCATGTTCTATCATGGCTAAACCTGACCACAGACGCTTTATACCCGCTCGCTTCGCCAGCGATGATGATCATGTGCTTTGCGGTTGTGATTCGTATGCTCAACATGGTGATCATTAACGGTATTATTCGTGCTGGTGGTGATAATGCGTTCTGCCTTCGCATGGATTTCATCGCAATGTGGATGGTGGGCATTCCAGTATGTGTTTACGGCGCGTTTGTCGCTGGATGGGACTTCAAATACATCTATGGACTGATGTTAGTAGAAGAAGTCGTGAAATTAGCCATCTGTTCACACCGTTACCTGAGCAGACGCTGGATCAACAACTTAACCGTGACCTACGAAGAACCACAAGCGGCTTAACCTCATCAAGCTAACTGCCCTCTGAACAATAAGATAGAAAAACAAAAAGGTCTGAGAAATCAGACCTTTTTCGCTTCTTCAGCAACAACTTTAAAGCGCAAGTTACTTCTTATTCATTCGAATATGGCGGTTCGACACATTCGGCAATGGCTTTTCCGGCACTTTTCGTTTTTCATGAATCAGATGCCTGATCGCTAATATCGGATGCTTAAGTAGCATTCTTGGCCCGGCATAGCGCATCACCAATCGCATTTGCTCTTTCGGATCCGGTTTATAGCAATGAATTGGACACTTGTTACAGGTCGGTTTTGCTTCGCCATAAGGACATCTATCCAACCGTGTTTCGGCATAACGCAGCAGCTGCTCACACTCCTCACATAACGCGTTATTCTGACGAACCTCACCGTGGTGATCTTTGCAATAGATGTGCACCATCGCAATAACGGTTTTGTACTCCGTTGCCAGCTCGCCTTGTAGAATATTGTTATGTTGGAACATGTTTAATTACCTAATGAGAAACCGTACAAGTTGAGATTAACGCTTTCGCTTATCACATCTTCAACTCGCTCGAACACAAAGCCTAACTTAGTCAGTAGTGCGATGCTTCGAATGTTATCAGAGGTTGTGATGGCAACTAAATGATCGATATCAGCATTCTGCTTAGCTTGTTCAATTATCGCCTCCGCTGCTTCTTGGGCAAAGCCTTGACCATAAAACTCAGGAACAAACCCGTAACCAATATCATGCGACTCTAGGGTGTCTCTTTTTATTAGTCCGCAGATACCAATTGGCGTTGAAGTCTCCTTGATTTCAACCATCAACAAACAAACACCCTTCTCTTCGTGCATCTTAAGAATGTTGTTTTCGATGTACTCGACAGCCTTGTCAGTGTCGCTGATTTCCTTATCACCAATGTAACGCAGGAAATCTTTTGAGCTGTATAATCGTTGAATAAACGCCGCATCTTGAGGTGTGATCATTCTTAATCTTAAACGTTCGGTCTCGACTGCCTGCATAGTGATATTTTCCTTGCTGAATACCATGTAAATATTGAGTTCTAGAGCTAAAATGATTATCCTCCACCGCCTAAACTAAATACAAGGCTATGCAGCAATGAACCGTAAGAAAAAAATCAATCAAATTCTAAAAAAGAAGCAGAAACAGGCGAATTCTAAACTGCATAGTAGCAACAAGCCTCGCTACATTTCTAAAGCTGACCGTGCAAAAATGGAAGCTGAAGAACAAGCGAAAGCAGCTCAAGAGCAAGCTGAAGGTGCCGTAGAAACAACTGTTGAAGCTGAAGAGACAAAAGCTGCAGAGTAAGTTTATACTCGCAGTCCTCTTGTCTGACACTCTTTTCAGAGCCAACAGGCAAGAACAAAAAAAGCAGCCTTTATTTGGGCTGCTTTTTTGATCCTACCATTTGTAATCGCGCTGATTAACCTTTGAATGGCTGCACTTCCCAACGGGCAAACGGCGCTTTTCCATTAATCCCAGCTCTACCCCAACGATCAACAGAATCCACCACTAAGATACGCTCATTCGGTACCAATGATTTAATCAAGTTACTTGGCTTTTTCGCTGTAACTAACCATAGAGCATCGTCTTCTGAGAACATCTCTTTAAGCTTGGCTTTGTCTTCGTCTGTCCACTCAAGCTCGGCTTTGAACATACGCTCTTCAACAAACAGTTGACTGCCAGACGCAAAATCTTCCAAGCTTTCTGAAAGCAGCAATACTGAATCTACGTCGTTATCCAGTAATACTGCTTGCTGCTTGTTGATCAGTTCACGAACATCCAACATCACACGTTGTAAGTTGCTATCAATCGTTTCAGCTTGCGCAGGCCACAGCAACTTAAAGTCGTCAGCCACAATCGCCGCCATACGCGTTAAGTTGGTCGGGTTTAACCACGCGTATTTAGACACATCACCATTCGACAATGTAAGTGCTGCAACACCTTGTGCACGCGGTGTTATCGCTTGAGCCGCATCTACTTCAACCAAACGGATATTGCCTTGTCTTGCGTAGACAAAGGTAGGATCCGCTTGCCAGATCGATGACAACGTTACCGCAACGGTCGCCTTTTCACCCGATTGAAGCACTTTACTCGCACCCTTGGTACCAAACCAATTCGGCAGACGGTCAATACCGTAGCGCTTGGGTGGTAAATATTCGGTCGTAATGTCCGTGCCTTTGGTTAGCTCTGTCGCCAATGCATAAGTCACTGGTGTACTGGTTAGAATGTCTTCTGCATTCACGTTCAGTGACATCACAGAACCAGCCATTAATACACTACCAAGTACACTCACTTGAGCCGCTGCTTTTACTGAGCTAGCGATACGATTCATTAAACAAGTCATGATTACGCCTTTCTTACAATTCGGTATAGCGTTGCTGCTAGGAAAAACGTCGCAGAAACGATGATGATTGACGCGCCCGATGGCACTGGCAGTTTTAACTCCATAGGCAACACTGTTCCAACCAAACATGCGATGGTTGCGAGTAATGCCGACAGCAGTACAAAGCTTCCCATACGTTTAGTCAGCAATCGAGCTGTCGCACCTGGAATCAGCAATAACGCGCCAACTAAAACTGCACCCACGATCTTCACGGCCGCAATTGTCACTAAGGTGATCATCATGACAAACAAGTAATCGTAAAAGCTGGTGTTGTAACCACGAACCTTAGCAATATCAGGGCTGATACAAGTCAAGAGAATGCGGTTGAACGTCGGTATCAAGAGCAAGATGATGATCGCGCAGCTACCTGCAAGAATCGCTAAGTCTTGGTCTGTTACGGTAAGAATCGAGCCAAACAGTACGTTTTCAAGCATGTGGATGTTGATCTTACGCGCTACGTACATCAGTAACGCCGCGCCAACTGCTAACGCTAACGCAAGGAAAACACCCACTAAGGTATCGTATGGTACGTTGGTTCTGTTTCTTACAAAGTGAAGAAGCAGAGCGAAGATCATACAGAAGCTAAACAGGCCAATGATTGGGTTTTCTGGCGGCTCACCAAGCAAAACACCAATTGCAATACCGGTTAATGCTGCGTGACCGACAGCCTCTGAGAAGAAAGCCAGACGCTTGGCAATCACCAAAGTACCCAGACCACCTAACAGAGGACCAAGTAGTAACGCTGCAACCAAAGCATTGACCATAAAGGCATACATGAAACTGTCTGATAACCAGCCCGCTTCCACACCACTAATGGCAAGTTGTCGTAACCAATCCATTACGCAACCTCCTTCGATTTGGTCATGGCAGAGCCACTGCTGTAGTGCTGGAATAGGCTCTCGATTTTACTTGGATGTAAGACTTCTTCGTGTGGGCCACTATCCACCAAGAATCGATTCACAACATGTACGTTCGCTTCAAGTCGGCGCACTGCCGTCACATCGTGGTGTACCGCAAGAATCGTACGACCTTCACTAACACATTCACGAATCAGCGATTCAAGATAACGAACGCCCTGCTCGTCCATACCCGTGGTTGGTTCATCTAAAACGAGTAGGCTTGGGTTATCCAGCAGTGCTTGGGCAAACAACACACGTTGCTGCTCACCACCGGACAACTGTCCCATGCGGCGGTCGCTACGTGTCGCCATGCCAACGCGATCTAATTGTGCGAGTGCAAGATCCAATTGCTTAGATTTACGACGCCAGAACAACGGGATTCGCGTTTGATTAAGCAGTACGAAGTCCATTACCGTCAAAGGTAAGCTCGACTCGAAGGTCGCTTTTTGCGGGACGTAACCAATGCTCGGCTTTTCTGGCCAGTGAATATTGATTTGACCAGAGAAAGACGTAAGACCAAGTACAGAGCGCAGCAAAGAAGTTTTACCACCGCCGTTTGGCCCCATGATCACATGACATTCACCCGCTTTAAGTTCGAGCGAGATATCATCAAGAATTACGTTGTTGTCGTATTGCAGACCGAGTTTATTAATTGAGATTGATGGACCTAACATTATGCGTTCCCGCTTTTAGCTTGGTTCGCCGCCGCAAATTTCATGGCTTCAATTAGCGTTTCAAGGTTCTTCTTCATCTCAACTTCTACTTTATCGTCTTCGTATTCGCCGTGCGTCATGTGAGAAAAACGGTAAAGCTGAACGCCTGTTTCCGCTTCAATCGTGTCAACAAAACGGTTTGGCATGTTTAGCTCGTAGAACAGAACATCAATGCCTGATGCGCGGATCTTCTCGATCGTCTCTTGCAGCTGGCTAGCACTTGGTTCAACACCGTGTGCCGGCTCGATTACTGCAGCTACATCCACACCAAACTCTTGAAGGATGTAGCCATAAGCATTATGTGTAGTCGCGACCTTCATACCTGATGTATCGAGTTCGCCCAGTGACAGCATCGCGTCACGCTTCATAAAGCGGAATTGCTTAGCGTACTTACGCGCGTTCTTGCGATAAAACGCAGCGTTGTCTGGGTCGAGCTTAGAAACTTCACTGGCGATGGTGTAAACCTTTTGAATCGTTGTCGAAAGCCCCACAAAGGTATGCGGGTTTACGGCACCTTGACCAACAGACTGACCAAGAGCAGGAAGCAGAGGCACTTCTTTGTTTGCTTCGATCACCACTAAGTCATCACGTTGCGCTGCTGAAATCACTTTAAGCGCGAAGTCATCGTGACCAATACCGTTTACAACGATTGCATCCATCTGGCTTAATCGCTTTAAATCATTGGGCTGTGGTAAATAGTTATGTGGGTTGAAGCCTGCGTCAACCAAAGGAAGAATGTTCACTTTGTCTCCTACTACGGCTTTCACGTAGCTGTAGTAAGGCTGAAGCGTGATACCAATCGTCAGCTTGTCGCTATCGATCTCATATTCTTTTGCCAATGCATTAGGTGCCATGAACACCGCTAATAACGACATGAACAGAGTCATAATTCGCATAGTAATTCTCTTATTATTAGTGAGCATCGCTTTCATGATGCTGTTCAATTTCTGATTCGTTCACAACCATTTTCCAACCAGTAGACTCAAGCGTGTGTTGGTCAAAAGTAGCTGGCTGTTTCGCTACACCACCCAAGAAGATCCAGATTTCAGGAGAAACGCTGTTCGCGTTTAAAATAAAGGAATCCGCAGAACCATGATCGGTTGGTTTAGCTTGTTCACTTGGTGTCGCAGATTCACTTGGAGCAGAGAAATAGTAACCACGCTCATCCAGTACCCAAGCATGAGAGCCTTTGCGCTTCCAACTCTGATCTTCTACAAACGGGGCAACCCATTCATCTTTAAGTGATGCAACACTCGGCCACTCACCGTCTGAGTCCATGCGCAGATCTCGAATTTCTTCATGAGCTAAACGCAGCTCTGATAGCATCGCCAAGTTTTCTTGTTCAACATCAGTCACAAGAATTTGATGATCAAGCACTGCGTTAACGTGGGATTCTGCCTGATGAAATGGGATCACGACGGTTGCAAAGCAAAGGATGAACACAATGATCAGCCCTACCCATTTGCCCTCTCTGCCGCCCGTATCAGCACGTACGCTTTGAATCATCATTTTTCGCTGATCTCAACAACATCAACTTCAACGGGAAACTCATGGCCTGAATCGAACACAAGGTAGAACTCAGTGTCAGGGTGTGGGAATTCAACGATAGAACGTTTATCTGTCATCTCTTTTGCAATCAAGTTGTCTTCGTAATCGTACATCTCAACCGCGTAATCAATCGCTTTGCTGCCATCCGAATAACCCGCTTCACAAGCAACGGTCTTGCCTTCAAACCAGCAGCTCATCAGAGGAAAGTGTGCTTGCGCAGGTAATGCAGCGAAACCAAGTCCCAGTGCTAAGCAAGGAGTCATTAAAGCGTTAAGTTTTGTTTTTATTGTCATGGTTCGTACCCTAGCCACAGTGCAAATTCTCAGAAGTAAACTGAGCGATAAAGGGCTCAAATGAGCCCTTAAGTTTTTTGGTTCTTAATCAGGGCTCTAGCCCCGATATCACAGACTATTGAAGCAGTGCTTCGAACGTTAGGTGAACGTTCGCGCTTGCTTTGTCTGCCAGTGGGTTGTCAATCAACTCACCTTTGTAGTTCGCTTTCATCACGTAACGACCTGCTACGTCTGGAGTAAACGTGATTTCACCGTTCTCATCACTCACCACATCAATCTGCTCTTGGTGGTTGCGGTAAAGCGTACCTTCACGAGTAATCTCGGCTTTCACGTCTTTCTGGATTTCACCGTTGTAGAAGAACTGGAATGTTACTGGTTCGCCTTCAACGATATCTGAAGGGTGCGTCACAGGCTTCATTTCAAGAAGCTTGCCTTCAATTTTGAACACCGAATCCGTTGGCTTACCTACTGTGATGTAGCTTTCTGCGCGAGTGAAGCTGATCTGCGTTACCACGTCACGTGACTTTTCAGGCAGAACAGAATCACGCTCGGCTTTGTTTGCTTTAATCCATTTCACCGTGTCACGGCGACCGGCCTTGTATTGCGTGTAGTAAGACGGCTGGTTGTTGATCGCCACTTTGTGTGTACCTTCTTCTTCAAAATAGAAGTCGAAGATTGAACGACGCTTGCCACGAATAACAAAGTTAGGACGCTCGCTGCGACCATCAGGCATGATGACATGCGCATTTTCGCTGCCAGCAGGCTTATCAAAAACAAACGTACCGTGAGACGCAGTAACGTCGAACGTTAGCCAATCACCACCTTCTTTAGATACAGTGAAGTGAGACGGCAAAATCCAACGTGGGTGAGCTTGTGCCGTTGTAGTTGCAGCTAGGCCGAATGCCATCACACCCGCTAGAGCAAGTGCTTTGATTTTTGTCTGTTTCATCATGTTCAATTCCATTATTTATAATTGTTAGCCGTGTCGCTCTATCTGAGCCTACGATGACCACTGTCTATTCTGTTCAGCTTGGTTTTAGTTCGTACTTACTAGTTACTGTTCGCACTTACTATTTAACGATGTAGTTCAGGGTGATTTCACCCGTCTCTTCCGTTGCTTTTAATTCGTAAGATGTGTTTGAATCTGTGAGTGATACTTTTTGGCGAAGGTAGTTACGGCCACCGTGTTCGCGAACCACTTCAATATGAACCGTGTATTCGCCTTGTTCTAGCGTTTCACCGCTGTCGCTCTTGCCATCCCAAACGAAACGGTACTGACCAGCAGGACGTGTTGCAGACGTCACAGCATCAACCAGTTCACGATCGTAACGGCCAACCTTTCTCCACCAGCTACGCAGATCCTTAAGCCATTCGTCTTTACCGACCCAAAGCTCGATGGTTTTCACTGACTTTCGTTCGCTATTCTCTACCCACACCGCCACATAAGGACGTGCATACATAGAGGTATCAATCTTTGGAAGCTCAAAGCTGACATCCAGTTTTGCCGTATCAGGAATCGCTTGTGCCATACCTAGGCTTGGCAAAAGAGATAAAGCAAGAAGCGCCTTGCTCCAGTTCATTTTTTTCATTTTTAACAACCTTTTAAATCCGTTTAACCTTAAGTTCGTTCTTAAATCCGATTCATCAATCGAATCAAGCGTTAAGGCACGGCGACAAAATAGATAACTAGTGAGATTGCAGACCCAAACACCGTCCATTTGATGGAAGTATTAAGTGTCTTTTTCTTCGGTAACAGTAAGCACACGCCAGTAAGCACAAAGAAGATCATCAATAGCGCAGTGATATCGATAAACCATTTCCATACTTCACCGCTGTTACGACCTTTATGTAGATCGTTCAACAATGCGATAACGCCGTAATTCGTGGTTTCGACTTCTACAAATTCAGACGGGACATCAACAAACACGGAAGCGTTGTAGCCTGGTCCCTTGAAGTCCATGGATACCTCACCGATGAGCAACTCACCGTCTTCAATCTCTGCGTAGATGTCCAAACCTGAAGGAACGCCGGAGAGGTTGGCTTCTTCAAACAAAAACGTTTCAAAGGCTGTCTCGTCAGCCTTTAAACGTCCGTCTTGGACCGTAAATAAACTTGTAGGAAGCGTTAGCGTAGAGCGTTGGATATTGGGTTGGCTTGATTCAAATAACTCAGGTCGGTTCAGAGTGATACCTGTCACTGAGAAAAAAAGAACCACGAACAGAAGTGCCATAGAAATATAAACATGAAGTCGACGAGCCCATGACTGAACCGCCCTACTTTTTAACGACATATAAACCAATACCTATAAATTTTATGGCGACAATTTAGTTGATAATCATTCGTATTGGCATTCAATTTACATTGTTTACGTTTGCCGAGTAGCGTAAGGAAATTTACATAACATTACATGAGAAGTAATCGAACTGTATGCATATTCTTGCTAACGTGTACTAAAGGGATTTGATTCGTTCTATTAGAGGTTATCGATAACAGGGTCAAAACTCAAAAAAGCTCAATCTCAACACGCTTGATTGAGATGGGTTTAAGGTAACAGTTGTGGCTTTAAGGATAGAAAGTTGGGACTATTTGATCACTGGTTTGATGATAGCTAATGAAGCTTAAAAGGATTTGAAATGCGTATTTTTGTTTTGGCTTTTGCTGCGCTAGCGACGGCGTGTACCAGCCAAATAATCAACACGGAAGAACATATTCAACAATACATCGGTTCAGACATAACCGATGTACAAGAACGTTATCTCACCGAACGGTCACGCCCTATCAGTTTTTGGGCGTCTCGAAACTATGCTTGGATTGAAACCAAGAAGCCGTTAGACAATGGTTATACAGTACACGCATTCAAAAACCCTTATCGTGACTGCACTATTAATTGGGTTGCTGATACCAGCGGCGTGATTCAAAGTGCGACGTCCCGCGGCACAATGTGCGAGCCTTAGTCGACACACTGGAAAGATAATCATTAAAAAGCTATAACCGCCAAAAATTAAAAAGGGTGTCATTTGAACCATCAAATGACACCCTTTTCTCTATATTACTTTCTCTTGTCTTCTGTTGTGCTATTAGCAGTTAAACGTTGCCGTTATCACTCACTGTTCTTAGCTGAGTCAGATATTTAATCCAACCTTTTGCTTCAGAAGAAGGCTCAATGTTGTTTGCACGTTTCGCTTGAGCCAGAGCATTATCAAGATTCTTTAGCTTGTACCATGAACGTACTTTCGCTAAAGCAACATCGGCTTGCTTGTTCTTGTCTTTCACTTTATCCAAAACAACCAGAGCACGATCGTAGTAACCTTGCTGAACCAGTAACTGAGCCACATTCCAATGATATTGCGTGTCTTTTTTAGACGCTAACGTCCACACTTCAATAGCACTGTCCCACTCTTTCGCTAACTGCCAGTAGGTTGCTTGCTCAGCCAGAAGTTGAACATCGCTATTCGCATCATCTAACTTAGCGATCTCTTGTGCTGCACGCTCTGGAATACCACGTTTAGCATAAAGCTGAGCCAATAGTCGGCGGTCTGAGTTTTTCAGCTCAACACCTTGTAGATCAGCCAGCGCTAGTGTGTTCAATGCATCGCGGTTGCGCTCTAGTCTTAACTGAATACCCACAAGTTGACGCCACCAGTTGTCTTTTTCTGGCTGAAGTTCAATCAGGCTTTCCAGTGTTGGAATAGATTGCTTCCATTGCTTTAACTGTAGTTGCGCACCCAGTTTTAGCGAAAGAGGTGACAGTTCTGATTTCGCATTGAACTTGTCACGATTACCAATCGCTACTAGTACTTTTGACCATTTTTCGATTTGGTATTCCGCTTGTGCAATTCGCATCCAAAGCACGTCTTTCTTTTCTGCCTCTGGCGCTGTTTTTACTAACTCGTAGTAATGTGGAAGCGCGTTTTTGAACTGTTGATCGTTTAATAACAGATCAGCAAGCATACGCTTCGTTATCCAAGCTTGTTCATCCACCAGCAAATTGGTATCGACGGCGTATGTAAGCTGCTTAATCGCCTTATCGGTTTTGCCATCTTGCCAGTAAAAAACACCCAGCATACGAGCTACGTACGCTTTGTCGTAGCCCTTAGAAAGATCTAAACCTGCAAGTACGTCAATGGCCTGTTTAACCTGTTCATCTTGAGCAAGCTTATGCGCCTTTTGAACACGAATAGCAGTATATTGGGTTAGCTCTTGTGCCTGTGTTGTAAGGGGCATTAACAACAAGCCCACTAATATCCATATCTGTTTCATCATTTTGCCAACTTAAACTCTAGTTTCACGGTTTGACCAACCTGAGCGATCGCTTTTCCATCGACGACTTTCGGTTGATATTTCCATTTTTTAAGTGCTCTCATCGCTTCACGTTCAAACATACGACGTGGGTTTGCGTCAGTGACTTGAATGTCAATTGGGCGTCCCGTTTCATCGATAGTAAAAGACATAATCACATGGCCTTCAGCTCCACGCTTAAGTGCTTTCGCTGGGTAACGAGGCTCTACTCGATACAAAGGCATTGCCTGTTGGTTTGACCCAAAATCAGAGAATGTAGGTGCGTTAATCGCTAAGCCATCAATGGATGTATTCAAATCCAATGAAGGTAAAGAAGACATCGAATTCAAAGGCGTAACTTCAGCTTGTGACTGAGATGTTTGCGCTTCCGGTGGCGGCTCTGGCATTTCTGGTTTTTCCGGAACTGCACGTTGTCTTCTTTGAACTTCTTGTTCTTGTTCCACCATCACCATATTGAAACTCAACGTCTCGCTATCATCCGGTGAACGTTGGTGACCATTATCGACCATCCAAGCCATGAAAGAAAACAGAGCTAAACCCAATGCACCCGCGAGCGGTAAAGCAAGAAATAGGCGAATCATTTATGAAGATCCTCCAAGATCATCGCTTATCAGCCGCAAGCGCAATGTTTTTAACACCTGCACCTTTCGCGGCATCCATCACTTTAACAACGGTACCGTTGTAAGCGTGTTCATCCGCTTGAATAACCAAAGAAGCATCAGGTTGTTCTAACAACAAGTGCTCTAGCGTTGCTTGAACACGTTCAACATCAACGACACGCTTATCAATGAAAATGTCGTTCGCAGAAGTAATCGCAACAAAGATGCCCGCATCCTTTTGGCTTACAACGTTAGAAGCTTGCGGGCGATTGACTTCAACCCCTGATTCACGAACAAATGAACTGGTCACAATAAAGAAAATAAGCATGATAAAGACAATATCAAGCATCGAAGTAAGGTCTATTTGAGCCTCTTCGTTTTTAGAATGACGTCGACCGAGTCTCATCGTTGACTCCTTAAAGATTTTTCTAATTTTAATTCTAAGCGGTTACATACTTTCGCTAAGCGAGCGTGCACGAACATACCCGCTAACGCTGCAACCATACCTGCCATGGTAGGCAGTGTTGCTAACGAGATACCTGAAGCCATCAATTTAGGGTCACTGCTGCCTTGTGTCGCCATGACATCAAAAACAGAGATCATACCGGTTACGGTACCTAACAAACCCAACATCGGACAAATAGCGACTAACAGCTTAATAAAATTCAAGTTTTGGTTAAGCAAGATACTCGCTTGCCCTAACCAACCTTCACGAATGGCTTTGGCGTGCCAAGAAGAGTGATCTTCTCTTTCATGCCATTTCGCTATCCAAGCTTGGCGTTGCTTAGGAAAGTAAAACGCAAGATAAAGCACACGTTCTACCACAAGCACCCAATACACTAGGACAACAGCCGCTAGCCACCACAGGACGAAACCGCCCTGCTCCATAAAGCTTGATAAAGACAGCAGCCAGTCACTCGTTAACCAACTCGCTGGTAATAGAGAACCCGACAAAATATCCATTACGCAGCAGTCCCAACTGGTGAAACAACAGCGTTTGATTCAACGGTCTTTTCAGCTTGCTCAGCTACAAGACCAATACCTTGTTTTTCAAGAATATTGCGAATGTTCTCTGCTTGAGTGCTAAGAATGTTGTGTGCCAGTAGAAGAGGCATTGCCGCAACCAGACCAAGTACCGTAGTGACAAGCGCCATCGAAATACCACCCGCCATTACTTTAGGGTCGCCATTACCAAACTGTGTGATCACTTGGAATGTTTCGATCATGCCGGTTACTGTACCTAAAAGACCCAACATTGGTGCTAGTGCCGCCAATAGCTTAAGCATCGATAGGCCTTTCTCTAGGTGAGTCTGCTCATCAACTACCGCTTCTAAAAGTCGCAGCTCTAATGCTTCAACCGTTTGGTTTTGTTCTTTGTTGTACACCGCAAGAACACGGCCTAGTGGGTTATTACCCGCTTGCTCAGGGTTCTTAAGTTGCGCACGGATTTTCTGGCGTGCGATAGCTAATGAAACACCACGAACTAAGGCGATGATTAGACCAATAGCTAGTAGGCCAAGAATCACTTTACCAACCACACCACCCGCTTGTAGGCGGTCAGTTAAACTTGGCGTAAGTGCTAATTGCTCCAACATAAACCCGCGAGAAGGATCGACAACCACGTTAGATACTTCACCATTCGCTAACGAAGAAAGTGACGCTAACGTTGGACCATTTTGTGGTTGCTTAAGATAAGCGATCGCATCTTCACGCTGAGTGTTCCAGCTTACATAGCCTTGCTCTGTAACAAGACCAATCGAACCTAGGCGGTAAGCGTCAACCTTATTTGTATTACCTTCACCATTAATGAACGCAATTTGAGATTTGCTAAGCTCAGAACTCGCTTGAATCTGCTCAACCATGCTCATCCACAAACCTGAAAGCTGTGGCATTGATGGCAGGGATTTAGCATCGATAATTTGGTCAACGGTCGCTGTGTGCTCAGCGCGATCAACGCTATTTACTGTTGAGCTAAGCTCTGCGCCTAGTTCTTTCGCGTTTTGACGAACGACACCGAATAACTCACCAAGGCTACCCGTTTCTAAACGCAATTTTTCTTCTAAACGAGCAAGCTTGTTTTCGTTGTCGCTGAAGGTTTGAGTAAGAACGTCTGTTGCGTTTTGAACCGATGTACGTTTCGCTTCAAGCTCTGCTTTGATCGCTTTAAGCTCTTGTTCAGTCTTTTTGAAGTCCGCTTCACGAACTACGTTATGAGAAGCTTGAGTACGGTTCTCTGATTTTGCTTTGTTAACGAGCTGAGCCGTTGAGTCTGAAGCTGAGAAAGCAGAAAATGAAAGTGATGTAATGCAAAGCAATGCTGCTAATGGTTTTAAGTTCATTACTTAACCTCCGCAACAGTTAAAGAAACAGGTAAAGTAATCAAGCTTGGAGCAGCTTGTTGGCCAGCAATATCGTACGCTTTATCTAGCTCTGACTTCATAGAAGAATCAAGTTCTTGCCATTGAGCTTCTGTTTGATTCCAAGCCCAGTATTGGCTGCCATTTAGGTTACGAGCAACCAAAGAGATACGACCTAGGTGCAGAACATCTGCCTCGATTGTTTTATCACTCGCCAAAGCGACACGACCTTGGTAAACACCCAGCTTAATGCCGTAGTCCATCTCGATTTGGTATGCCTCTAGGATGCGACGGTATTTCTCAGCATCACTTACGTCAGCACGAGTCATCATTGCTTGTAGCTTTTCTACTCTTTCTAGACGCTGTTCTTTCTTAATCGGCACGTCTTTCTCTACCAACCGTTGAAGACCATCGATCATTTGATACATCAATGGCACGACACCTTGGCGTGTGTATTTGATTTCTTCGATCTGCTCTTCAATGCTTTGAGCTTCTTGGTTTTGGCTCTCAACTAATGCAGCAAGGTGATCGTGATAAATTTCTAAGTTTTTAACTTCTTCTTGCAGACGCTCAATCTCAGCTTGCAGCATTAAAGTCGCTTGTGAGCTTTTATCAATAACCTTTTGACTCGAAGCCGACGCGTTATTGGTCTTGTTTTGAATTGATTGAGCTTGATCCAAGCTGTTTGCCATAGAAGACGTTGCAACCAAACTGATGGCAAGCGCTAGGCTAGATTTTAAAAGATTCATAATTGTAGTCATTTACTATAAGAAGAAGGTCAAATGAATTTTATTGATAAGCACTCTCATTATCATTAAAAGTCACTCACATTACTAGGGATATTTTATCAAATAGCAGAATCACGAAAGGGGAAAGTCGAAACTTTCCCCTTAGCATTTAGGCTACCAATAGCACCCTACTAACAAATTAGTATTTTACCTGTAAAGTCGCCATGTAGTTGCGGCCTTCGCCGATTACTACGTCTTCTGCAAATTGGTGGCTCGAAGACGTTGAACCACCACCCGCTAGGTATTCTTTGTCAAATACGTTCTCTACGGTTAGACGAGCAACGAAGTCTAGAGAATCGTCGTACTTAAGCGTATACGCTGCACCCATATCGACACGAGCATAGCCATCTTTCTTGAAAGTGTTCGCACTGTCACCGTAACGAGAACCTTCGTAGATAAGGCCTAGGTTAACATCAACTTCGTTTGTTGCTGCGTAAGTAGACCAAACGCTTGCTGCAAACTCAGGTACGTCAACTGGGCGGTTACCTTCATATGTTTCATGGTTAGTGATTTCAGCATCTAAGTACATTGCTGAGCCAGACATAGAGAATTTTTCAGAGATAAAACCTTGCGCGGCTAACTCAGCACCACGGTGAACTTGTTCGCCACCTTGTGTCTTCGTCCAATCGCCTGATGAAGTGTCTTCTACATCCATTGAGATGTTTTCTTGGGTAATATCGAATACCGCACCAGAAACGAATAAACGTTCGTCCATCAGTTCCCACTTAGTACCAACTTCGTAAGAAACACCCGTTGCGGCATCAAGAAGTTCGCCATCGTTGGTGTAGTTACGGCTACCGCTAGAGACAACACCTTGTGGTTCAAAGCTTTCAGAGTAAGAAGCGTAAATACTACCGTTTGATGCTGGGTGGTAAATCACGCCAAGCTTAGGTGCTACGTTTTCTTCTGCAACGCCTTCACTTACTTTACGGTCGAAACGAGCGCCCGCAAGAACTTGCCATTCGTCATTGATAGTAATCAGATCTTGAATGTAGAAACCCCAAGTATCGTAAGTGCTCATCTTACCTAGCGATGTTGGACCCACTGACGGTGCTGGTACCGTTGCATCTGGTGCATATTCGCCGCTGCTAAAGCGATCCATACCACGATAGTAGCTGTAGCCTAACCAGTTCGCGCCAAACAATAGTTGGTGCTCTGTGCCAGCAAGATCAGCGGTTGTCGTTAGGTCGACGTAAGCTGTTCTGAAACGCCATTTATCGTGACGGTAGTTACCACCTTGAGTTACCGTACCGGTACCATCAGGGTTCATATTTTGAAAGCTTGGGTAGCTTTCCATATCGATACGTTCAAAATCTTGGTAGTTGAAACCTGTTTTTAAAGACCATGTGTCAGTCAGGTTAGCAGCAATATCAAAACCTACGTTCTCAACATCGTTTTCAATCTGTGACCACTGTGCATCCCAGATGTGCTTGTCGCTTCCCACTCGGTTGCCGTCTAGTGTGTATAGTGCACCAGAATCTACGCTGCCTTCGTCGTTAGTCTTGTCGTAGTGAACAGAAACCATTACGTCTTCAGTTACATCGTAATCAACGAATACACCACCAACAAAACGCTCTGTTTGTGGTTCAGTACCGTCGCCGTATGTTCTCCAAGAGCCGTAGCTTTCTTTAGATAGAATTGCACGACCACGTAGCGTTTCTGCATCGTTCAGGGCGCCACTTACGTCTAGAGTTGTACGAGTATGATCATTCGAGCCGATGTCTTGGCTTAAGCTTACTTGTGTATCATAAGTAGGCTTTTTGCTTACCATGTTGATCAAACCACCTGGTGCAGAAATACCGTAAAGAAGACCAGAAGGTCCTTTAAGTACTTCAACACGCTCAAGTAATTCGATTGGCTGACGATAGTGAGACCAATGTTGCTGGCCATTTTTAAGGAAGCCTGAAGAGCTTTCTACTGAGAAACCACGTAGAGAGAAACGCTCACGGTTACGGCTTGTACCACCCGCACTTACACTCGCGTCATTCTTAAGAACGTCACCTAGCGTTGTTGCACGCTGTTCATCGATGATTTGCTCATCGATTACTGAAACTTGTCCCGGAGTCTCTAATTGAGTCGCCTCCATGCGCATTGCTGTTGTGTTCGTGTCGGCTTTGTAACCGTAGTCACGACCTTCAACAACCATGTGCTCGTCTGTTTTTACTGTTTCTGCCAATACTGCTGGTGAAGCTAATACTGCGCCGATCACTAAAGCCAATGGGCTCTTTGAAAACATGTCCTTTACTCCGCTTTTATTCTTTTAGACGAACACTTTGTTATTTATTCGATGTGTTCGCTGAACCGTTGCCGGTACCACTGAATTATTTCGGGAGTGAATATAAGTGATAACTATTACCATTTGCATTAAATTTACATTCTTTGCATTCGTAAAGTTTTGTAAAGGCCTATCGGCGAGCCATATTTGGAGAGTTCAACAAAACCAATTCAATACAAATAGTTAAGGCTCATGGACATAAATCGAGTGGTTATCTTCACCGAATTTTTTGAAACAACGGTATTTGTTCAGTCAATTGAAGACGTGAAGATCGATAAGAAAATCATCTCTTCTTATTTACTACCTTTGAAACGACAAATTTATGTATAAAACCCTCGATAGATGTAAATTAATGGTGAATTATTTTGTTTTTATTTGTTTAATTTACACAATTATCAGTGATTTTGATCACATCTATAATTCCAAACTCATTTTTTGTTTTTCGAATTGATTATCCGACTGCTAATCTCCTGCTCACTTTGAAAAGGTATCAAAGTTATAAATAATAAGGAGTGTTCTAAATGAATACCAAGAAACCTATGTCTCTGACTGGTCGAGTAATCCTCGGTATGGTCGTAGGTATATTCACGGGATTTGCCATTCAATCCCTTTTTGCAGAAAGTGGATTTGTTAATAACTACATCGTTAACGGACTCTTTGAAGTAGGCGGACAAATTTTTGTCGCCAGTTTAAAAATGCTTGTTGTCCCACTAGTCTTCGTTTCACTAGTGTGTGGTACAAGTTCTCTTAAAGACTTATCAACCCTTGGCCGTATGGGTGGCAAAACGCTTGCACTTTATATCGGTACTACAGCCGTTGCTATCACTCTAGCACTTACTATCGGTAACCTGTTCCAACCTGGAGCTGGTGCGGATCTTACTGCTGCGAGCTCTTTCAAATCAGCTGATGCCCCTTCTCTGGGCCAAGTAATCATCGACATGTTCCCAACCAACCCTATTCAGGCGATGGCTGAGGGCAAAACGTTACAAGTTATCGTATTTGCAGTGTTGTTTGGTATCGCAATCAGTGCAGCGGGCAAACCCGGTGAACGTATCGCTGCAGTTTTCTCTGATCTAAACGAAGTGATCATGAAGCTAGTTGCGCTACTAATGAACCTTGCTCCTTACGGTGTATTCTTCTTAATGGCGAAACTGTTCTCTGGCCTTGGCTTGGGTGCGATTTGGAACCTAGCAGAATACTTCTTAGTACTTGCAGGTACCCTACTGTTACACGGTCTGGTTACTTACAGCGCAATGCTTAAAGGATTCACAGGTCTTAGCCCGATTACGTTCCTACGTAAGATGGAAGATGCAATCATGTTTGCATTCTCAACAGCATCTTCAAACGCAACGATTCCAGTAACAATGGAAACGGCGAAAAACCGCATGGGCGTAGACAACAAAGTAGCGTCTTTCACAGTACCACTAGGTGCAACTGTGAACATGGACGGTACTGCTATCATGCAAGGTGTTGCGACTGCGTTTATCGCACAAGCATACAACATCGACCTTTCAATGGGTGATTACCTAATGGTTATCCTAACGGCGACACTGGCGTCTGTAGGTACCGCAGGTGTTCCTGGTGTTGGTCTTGTTATGCTAGCGATGGTATTGAACCAAGTTGGTCTACCGCTTGAAGGCATCGCTCTAATCATGGGTGTTGACCGTCTTCTTGATATGATTCGTACCGCTGTAAACATCACAGGTGATAGTGCCGTATCTATCATCGTAGCGAAGTCTGAAGGTGCTCTTGATGAGTCTCGCTTCAACGACCCAGCTGCCGGCGAGAAAGAAGAAGAAGTTAAGCTAGCACGCCAACAGGCATAATCTTGCTTCTCTGACGCTCTTGCCTTCGAGCTAAGATGTAATTAATGGCTACACCTTAACTCACAAGAAAGCGCATAAACAGAAACGCCACTGCAAATGCAGTGGCGTTTTTTATTGAGTATCGTTTTTTAATTTGTATTCGCTATTAACTATCTCTAAAAAAAGTACTTAAGTTACTCGTCGATTGGGAACATAAGATTGACCCTGAGTCCCCCACCTTCTCTATTATCAGCAGTAACGTGCCCATTCATCACACCCATCGCTTCTTTAACAATCGCAAGCCCTAGGCCGTAACCACCAGACTGTTTGTCTCGAGCTGACTCTATGCGTGTAAACGGGTCGAATATACCTGCAATCTTGTTATCAGGAATGCCGTCACCGTCGTCTTCTACAGATATGACACTGTAACGTTTATCTATCGTTTGTTCATACGTAGTAACGACAACATGAGCATGTTCACCTGCGTATTTAATTGCGTTACCGACCAGATTGCCAATCACTCTTAAAAGTAGCCTTTCATCAACATTGACCATCGATGTTGGCGTTAGTAAATCACCAACTAGAGTTTGGTTCGGCTTCAAATCGCTTTGCATCTGAGCAATCAGCATCGAGCAATAGTGTTCAAGGTGCATTAAAGTTAATTTGGAATCATAACGAGACGTTTCTAGTCGGCTGAATTCGAGGATCTCCCCCACCAGCTTATTCATCTCTTCTGTTTCACTTTCCATCCGTTCAAGTAATCCAATGCTCTTATCATCAACCTTACTTCGCAATAAATGTAATGCGAGGTTTTGTCTTGCTAATGGCGTTCTAAGTTCATGTGAAACATCACGAATCAAACGGCGCTGCTTTTCGGCCAATGATTTGATTTCAAACGTCATGTGGTCGAAGTCATGAGCGAGTTCATTAAATTCTCTCGTCGTTGAGTCGAGTTCAGAGACCACACTCACCGAGAAGTCCCCTTGTGCGAGCCTTCGACTGGCCTCTCTTAAACGATCGAGTGGCTGTTGCAGGCTTTTCGCCATAATAATAGAGAACAGCGACAACACGATCAGAGCAATCACGGCTTTCAACATGTACGAATACGGAGCAAAGGATTTAGCTGGGTGAAATTGATGAGGTAGTTGAATCACCAGTGTTTTACCGTTGTCCAGTGGCAAACCAAAAATAGGCTTACTCACACGATCACTGAGTTGATGATCTAAGGTACGCAGGTACTTAAGCTTAAATTCGAAGTGCGGATGCATGTGTCGATGTGTGATTGGACGGTTATCTTTATCAATAACAAAGAGATAATAGCGCTGAGCATTACCCCAATCGGCAAGCTCATCCATGTCACCTTCTTCAATCAGCACGTTAGCTTGATAAGCGAGATCGAGCATTTCAGCTTTGACGGATTCTGGCACCTTCAGTAAGGCCTTCATCAAGGCTCTTTCGGCCACACCTTGCAGGATCAAAATGCTCACTAGAATCACTGTCAGGTAACTAAACAGTTGAAAGGTTAAACCATCTTTTCGCTTGGCGATAAAATCTGGGCAGCGTATCAGTTTGGCACTCATGCGCCGACAGACTCTAGGTAGCTGTAACCTTTACCACGAACGGTCTTGATGTGTTGTTTAGACAAGCCGGCTTGCACCAATTTTCGACGGATATTACTGATGTGCATGTCTAAATT
This sequence comes from Vibrio sp. Isolate33, assembly GCF_022397895.1. Classification (NCBI taxonomy): domain Bacteria; kingdom Pseudomonadati; phylum Pseudomonadota; class Gammaproteobacteria; order Vibrionales; family Vibrionaceae; genus Vibrio; species Vibrio sp. Isolate33. The sequence continues at coordinate 91,699 of NZ_JAKEUP010000001.1, read as the reverse complement.
ACGGTCAAAGGGGCAAAGCTCTTTCTTCAAAACATGAATTTGAAGATCGGATTTAGAGACAACGATACCGTCATTTTTGATTAGATAATCAAGCAGATCTTTTTCAGTGCCCGTTAACGGTAAACGAGAGAGCTGTTCACACAAGCCATGGTTTGATGAGGCTAAAGATTGTCTCTGACGCTCAAAGCCCACTCGGCGTAAAATCACCTTAATACGAGTTAGGAGCTCAGGAACATTGAAAGGTTTGGCGATATACTGGTCGGCGCCCGCTTGGTAGCCATCAAGCATTGAAGCGTCATCATTAAGCGCGGTCAACATAAGAATAGGAGTAGCAAAACGCTGACAAATGCGTCTTGCTACTTGAATACCGCTTAGGTTTGGAAGCATTACATCGAGTAAAACTAAATCGACAGGGTTCGATTGAATAAACTCAAGCGCGGACTCACCGCAGTGAACAGTATCAACGTGATACCCCTCATTTTCTAACACTTCACCCAATAATTCACACAACTGAATATCATCATCAACAACTAAAACGCGCGACATCATACAAACCGATAAATAATAATAGTTTGCATTTTAATTATCGTTATTATTGATTTCAATTATAAAATGAGAGATTAACCCTAAAGAAGGAAATCTTTTTCAATCGGTACAAATTTTGAGGCAGAATCGATAAGATTTTGAGCAGTTAATCCCGGAACACCGTACACCTCGACAGGCTTACCAAAACGTTCCTTGATTCGCTCTACGAGGATTTCAAAATCACCGTCTCCAGATACCAGAACGATCGTATCAACCGTTTCAGCGAGTTCTATAGCATCCAAAGCGATACCAACATCCCAGTCACCTTTTGCACTGCCATCTCGGCGCTGGATAAATGGTTTTAACTTTACATTAAAGCCGACACCTCGAAGGATATGATGAAATTGACGCTGTTTAGGATCTTGGCTAGAGATTGCGTAAGCATTGGCGGCAACCACGTTACGCCCTTCCGTGGCAACATACCAAAACTGGTTATAGTCGAAGTTAGAACGGTATTTATCGCGAGTCGTGTAGTAAACGTTCTGAACGTCGACCAAAATTGCTATGTTTTCCATAAATTCATACCTTTAGATTTTCCGTATACCCTATTCTATTCAATTGTAAAATGCGAGTCGCTTTACTCAATAAAAATGAACCTGTTGGCTATCGTTAACGTAAATCTGATTATATTTAGTGGTGACCTAAGCACCTTTGGCGTAAACCTAACTATGCTTAAAACAAGTCGATTTTTTCTGCAGTTAGATGGCGTCTTGTTTCGTGAGCTTCATTCTCGTCACAACTGAATCGTACTCAGGCTTAGCGTATTAAAAGGAGGTTGGCTATGCTACACCGACAAACACACAAATCGTGCACAAGCATGGAAACATCCAAAGTGGCACAAGCAGTCAATCGCTCGAACGTTTGGTCTCATGTTTTAAAGGTTCTAACTATCAGTACGGTGTTAATCATGAGCTTAACCATCAACTCAGTGCTTGCCTACCCAGCTTATTCTCATTCCAGTCCACTCCCACACCGAAGCGTCATATATTTCGCGCCAACAGAAGACTCAGTGGTCAAAGAGTTTCTAAACGAAGTGTTGATCAACAACTGCCAATTGGACGAACGTGATGTGGTTATCATGGTGATTGCAGAGAGTGGCTACACCGTACCCACTTGGTTAGAAGAAGAGTTTAACTTAGAGGCAGTAACCAGCGTTTATGAGATCCCTAAAGGGTCACACACTGCGGTATTGATTGGTAAAGACGGAAAAGAGAAGCACAGATGGAACGGTAAGACAGACTGGCAGAAAATCACCAATATCATCGACGAAATGCCCATGCGCCAACAAGAAATGCAGCGGCAAAGTAGCCGCTGCAGTATTTAACTCTATACAAATCGATCAAGTGTGACTTGGTTACTTGTTAAACCAATCGAGTTTTTCATGAAGCTGAGCCACGCTGCCAACAACGATCAAAGCCGGGCTTTTAGCGACGCTCGCAAGGTTAGCCAAATCACTCAATCCACCTCGATACACCTTCTGCTCTTGGCGTGTTCCGTTTTCAATAATCGCTACAGGCATGTCTGCTCGCATACCGTTATCAAGCAAGTTCTTCTGAATATTCGGGCTCTCTTTTAAACCCATGTAGAACACGATCGTGTGATTGTGTTGCGCAAGAGATTGCCAGTCGATATCTTCGCCATCTTTCTTTAAATGACCGGTAATAAACTGAACGCTTTGCGCGTGGTCACGGTGAGTCAACGGGATGCCCGCATAAGCCGTAGCACCAGCGGCTGCCGTGATACCAGGAATAACTTCAAATCTCACATCATTCTCAGCCAGAGTTTCACACTCTTCCCCGCCACGGCCGAAGATAAACGAGTCACCACCTTTCAGGCGTACTACATGCTTATTCTCTTGGGCTTTAGTGACCAATAATTGGTTAATCTGATCTTGCGGCACGCAGTGATGATCAAGCTTTTTACCCACATACAGCATTTCTGCTTCTGGGTTAGCCATCGCCAAGATATCTTTTGATACCAAGCGGTCATAAACCAAAACGTCTGCTTGTTGAATCACTCGTGCTGCTTTTAGCGTAAGTAAGTCTGGGTCGCCTGGACCTGCACCTACCAATGAAACAAATCCTTTGTTTACTTCTTTAACATTCGATGACGATACTTCTGACATGCTGTGCTCCGAAGGTTTGCTTGTTTTATCTCAAGCTTCAATCTATGTGATAAGTCACTGTATTCATGATGACTTATCCAAATCCTTAACCCTTAGACTATCAGGTGTTGATATAAATATTCAGTTTAAATACTAACGAAGATAGAAGTAATTATAACAAAACGATCTATTGCAGGTATTTTACTCAATAAGAATCAAAACCTTGGTGATGGATAAGGCGTTTGAACTAAAAAAGCCCCAAACACTTCGTTGGGGCTTTCAATCTCATACTAAATTACGTTTCACCGTATTCAGAATTACTTAGCGCCTAGAGAAGGAGCTGTTTTAGCGTGAGTTAGGTATAGAGGAACACATGTCATTAGTAGACCACCAACGATGTTACCTAGGATTGTTGGGATAAGGTTGAAGTTCAACCATGTCGCGATACCGAAGTCAGCGCCAAGAATCATACCCAGTGGGAATAGGAACATGTTTACTACTGTGTGCTCAAATACTAGTGCGAAGAAGATGAAGATTGGGAACCACATCATTGCTACACGGCCAGACACAGTACGCGCTGTCATGTTACCAATCACACCTAGACATACCATTAGGTTACAGAAGATACCGCGTACGAAACACGTGATCCATCCGTCCATACCCATGTTTTCAAAACCTAAGCTACGGCCTGTAGAAACAGCAATGAACTTTTGAGCAACAGCGTTTGGCTCTAGAGAGAAGTTACCTGTTAATGAAACAGCCACTAGGAAAGCAACAATCAAAGAACCAATAAGGTTACCAAGACCAACAATACCCCAACAACGTAGGATACGGCCCCAAGTAATGCCTGGGCGGTTGTCGAATTTAGCTAAAGGGGCAAGGCCGAAAACGCCAGTTACTAGGTCGTAACCCATAACACTTAGAATAACGAAACCAACTGGGAACACTAGTGCACCAACAAGGCCAATGCCTGTTTGTACCATTGCTGTAATAGCAACAACAACCGCTAGAGACAGGATGATACCAGCCATAGTGCTTCGAATCAGAAGATCGCGAGTACTTGTTTTCGTTTTCGCTTCACCCACATCAATCATCGTTTGAACGAATTCAGCTGGTTTGTAATCAGGAGACATAATGTTGTCCTTAAAAAAGTAAAATTAAAAGTTAAAATTGGATAGGAAAAGGCTCTAGTTACCGAGTTAAGGCAATATCGAGAACTAGAACCCTTGAACTATCAAATCTTACTCATCCAAAGATTAAGCAGAGATTTCTACAGCACCTTTGGTAACACGAGCTTTGTACGCTTTTACGTTGAAGTTCTCGTCTTCCATGCACGCACCTGTTGTCAGGTTGAAGCGTTGCTTCTTGAGCGGGCTTGCCACCCAAAGCTCTTCTTTGTGCTCTACAATCAGACCACGTGATAACACGTTAGACTGGAAGTAAGGGTCTGTGTTGCTAATCGCGAATACTTCTTCAGCCTTAGTTGGGCGGAAAATAGCTACTTGCTCACCACCAACCAACGCACAAACACCTGTACCTGGGATAATGTCTTCGATCTTACAAACTTTGGTAAATGCCATGATGTCGTCTCCCAATTAAACCAGTTCAACGTGAAGGATATCGCCCTTCGCTTCAGGGTGTTTCTCAGTGAATGTCGCTGGACGGTGTTGTTCACGGCCATCATCAACAAACACAACGTTCTCATCACGGTCATCAGCGTTGATGAAGTGTGCAAAGCGCTTAAGTTGAGCTTCGTCGTTGATTGTATCTGTCCACTCACAAGCAAAGTTATCTACTAAGCCAGCAATGTCAGTTTCAAGTTGATCATTGATACCAAGCTTGTTGTCTACAATCACTTCACGTAGGTAATCAACACCACCTTCTAGGTTATCCATCCATACCGAAGTACGTTGTAGCGGAGCAGCCGTGCGGATGTAGAACATCATGAAACGGTCGATGTATTTGATCAGCGTTTCTTGGTCTAGGTCGCTTGCCAGTAAGTCTGCGTGACGAGGTTTCATACCACCGTTACCACACACATACATGTTCCAACCTGCGTCAGTTGCGATGATACCTAAGTCTTTACCTTGAGCTTCAGCACACTCACGAGTACAACCAGACACACCAAACTTCATCTTATGAGGAGTACGGATGCCTTTGTAGCGGTTCTCGATCATTACGCCTAGGCCAACTGAATCTTGAACGCCGTAACGACACCAAGTAGAACCAACACATGTCTTAGCCATGCGAAGTGCTTTTGCGTAAGCTTGACCTGTTTCGTAACCTGCAGCGATTAACTTCTTCCAGATAGCTGGTAAGTCATCTTTCTGAGCGCCGAATAGACCGATACGTTGTGCACCCGTGATTTTGGTGTACAGGTTGTATTCTGCAGCAACATCAGCAAGAACGCTTAGTGCTTGAGGGGTTACTTCACCACCCGCCATACGAGGGATAACAGAGTAAGTACCGTCTTTTTGCATGTTACCTAGGAAGTTATCGTTGGTATCGTGCAATTTCACTAGTTCAGGCTTAAGGATGTGCTCACCCCAGCAAGAAGCGAGGATAGAACCCGCTAGAGGCTTACATACTTCACAGCCGTAGCCTTTACCGTATTTCTCTAGTAGCTCATCGAACGTTTTGATTTCTTCGATGCGAATTAAGTGGAAAAGCTCTTGGCGAGAGTACGCAAAGTGCTCACACACGTCGTTCTTCACTTCAACACCAGCTTTAGCTAGCTCAGCGTTTAGTACCGAAGTCACTAGTGGAATACAACCACCACAACCAGTACCTGCGCCTGTTACTGCTTTGATATCACCAATGGTGTGGTGACCTTCAGCAACCGCTTGAGCGATTTTGCCTTTAGTCACATCAAAACAAGAACAGATAACTGCAGATTCAGGAAGCGAGTCTGCGCCAAGTGTTGGCTTTTCAGCGCCAGCGTGTGCAGGAAGAATCAGTGCATCTGGGTGTTCTGGTAGGTCGATTTCGTTCAGCATAAGCTGTAGAAGATCACCGTAGTCAGATGTATCACCAACCATTACCGCACCAAGAAGCTTCTTGTTATCTTCAGAAACGATTAGGCGCTTGTAAACTTCTTGTTCTTCGTTTTGGTAAACGTAACTCTTACAGCCAGGAGTACGACCGTTTGCATCGCCGATAGAGCCTACTTTCACGCCTAGAAGCTTAAGCTTCGCAGACATGTCAGCACCTTCAAATGTGCTTTCGTTGCCAACAACGTGGTCAACAGCAACTGTCGCCATTTTGTAACCAGGAGCAACAAGGCCGTAGAACGTTTGGTTCCAAGACGCACACTCACCGATTGCGTAGATATCTTTGTCTGTCGTTTGACAGTGATCGTTAATTTCAATACCGCCACGAGGTGCAATACCTAGACCCATTTGACGAGCAAGTTTGTCTTGAGGGCGAATACCAGCAGAGAATACGATGAAATCAGTTTCTAACTCTGTACCGTCTGCAAAGCGCATTACGTTACGAGCTTCAGTGCCTTCAGGAGCAATCTCAAGCGTGTTCTTGCTTGTATGTACGTTAACGCCCATACGTTCGATTTTTTGACGAAGTTGGTTGCCACCCGCTTGGTCAAGCTGCTCAGCCATTAGCTTAGGAGCAAACTCAACAACGTGTGTGGTTACACCAAGTGCTTTAAGTGCGCCTGCCGCTTCAAGGCCAAGTAGACCACCACCAACAACAACACCAGACTTAGAGTTCTTAGCCGTAGCTTCGATAGCTTTTAGATCTTCAATTGTGCGGTAAACAAAACAGTCTTTACCTTCGTTGCCTTTGATTGGCGGTACGAATGGGAATGAACCTGTAGCAAGGATGAGTTTGTCGTATTGGATTTCACGACCAGTGCTTGAGTAAACTGTTTTCTTTTCACGGTTAACGTTAATAGCACGTTCGCCGATCAGCATGTTGATGCCGTGTTTCTCGTAGAAGCCTTCTTTAACTAAAGAAAGTTCGTCCGCAGTATGGTGTGAAAAATAAGAAGAAAGGTGTACACGATCATAGGCTACGCGAGGCTCTTCACAGAACACCGTAATGTCCATGTTAGCAACATCTGTCTTCTCGACTAAATCTTCGATATAGCGATGACCGACCATCCCGTTACCGATTACGACTAGCTTCATCTTGCTCATAAGAATTCCTGAAGGTTATATATTTCTTAACTGAGCGAATAATGAATTATGAAAGAAAATGAAAATATGATGTAAATCAATTACGAAATCGAACTACCCAAAAGGGGTAGAACAAAAGAGGTAGAAGTGGCTAATTTTACGCCATAGCAAACGAATAACCATAGGTATGATAAGGTTTAGAGGCGTTTTATAGGCAATTTCACACACAAGTATGCTTGTTGTAATATTTCACAATAGACTAGCAACAACGCAAGTAAATGACAATCATTTTCATTTGCAGTCATAAGAAGTGTAATAACTCATGAAAGCGTTACAGGTTCATGAGCAACTGTGTATAAATGTGAAGAACTGGATGACCAAAAATACAGTCGTCCCGCTCCCCTCCCCATCAATTCCATTTACAAATCGCACACTCGATTAACTTGGGTTGTGTTGCTGAGTTAGTAACAGTGTTCTTCAAACAACCTTCTCAGAAATACGTTTGGCCAACTCATACAACTTATGCAATAAAGCGCCTTGATAACGCAGAACTCCGTAAAGCAGAGCTATCAGATTGAGTCATCTAGCCAGAAGTGGGATTCAACGAATGGACGGCGTTAGAAATTAGGAAGCGGGAAGAAATGGCATTTCAGATAGCAAAAAGGCCAGCATTTCTGCTGGCCTTTCAACTTTGAATAGTGGAGGCGCCTCCCGGAGTCGAACCGAGGTCCACGGATTTGCAATCCGCTGCATAGCCACTCTGCCAAGGCGCCTTCAATAGTGTTTTAAGAGAACAACTCTTTTGAGCATCACCAATAAAAGGTAACAATCAAATAGATGGTGCCCCGGGCCGGACTTGAACCGGCACAACGCGAACGTCGAGGGATTTTAAATCCCTTGTGTCTACCAATTCCACCACCAGGGCACGCAATTCTTTATTGCGATGCCGATTACTGAAAAGTAAAACACCATCTTAATTACAAATAGATGGTGCCCCGGGCCGGACTTGAACCGGCACAACGCGAACGTCGAGGGATTTTAAATCCCTTGTGTCTACCAATTCCACCACCAGGGCACGCAATTCTTTATTGCGATGCCGATTACTGAAAAGTAAAACACCATCTTAATGTCGAAATGAATCAACATTACAAAATTTGGAGCGATACATCGGGTTCGAACCGATGACCTCAACCTTGGCAAGGTTGCGCTCTACCAACTGAGCTAGTATCGCATTTTCATTCAGCTTCTTTCTAAAATGAAAGAGAGAATGGAGGCGCCTCCCGGAGTCGAACCGAGGTCCACGGATTTGCAATCCGCTGCATAGCCACTCTGCCAAGGCGCCTTTTTAATTCAACACTTTAGAGACTTAAGCAAGCTGCTCCGCTGTGTTCGGGTGCCTACTTTACGGATTGAGAGGAGATAGTCAAACAAAAAAGTGAATTTAAATTCCGTTTGCTGACATTTAAATCAAATTGCTGCATGTTCGATCTCTTCTATCAAAAAACACACAACAAAATGGATTCAATTTAAGTGTATTGGCGTTACCACTTCTTCATGAAACGACCAACTAAGCTTGGGTGATATGCCCAACAATGGTCAAACATGGTCATGAGTTGAGGGTTACCGTACTTAGATAAGCTCACTGCATGGAAACGGTTTTTGTGCTCTTTCAGCTTTTCGACTTGAGCGATCATCTCGTCTGACTGCTTAGGCGCAATAAAATCAGAAAGCACAATCAAATCTGCGTTTTTGTACTTATCACCCGTCATTAAATCAATCGACTTCATCAGCACAGGTTCTAAATCCGTACCGCCGTGGAATGAGTAACTTAAGAAATCACTCGCCTCACGCAAGCCATCTTGTCGCGTTAGCTCATAGGTGATCTGCTCAGAAGAGAAAAGAATCACGTAGCAGTCTCGTTCTTCCGCGAGAGCGATTTGCATCAAAGCATAAGCCATTGCTTTGGCAGATTGCTCAGGGAACCCGCTCATCGAGCCTGACGCGTCGACACAAACGATAAATGGGCCTTTTTCGATATCAACGTTCTTGCTATCCGGTTTTTGCGCCTTCACTTTACGTAACGTGCGAGATTTACCCTGCGAACGGTAGCTGAGTAAGCGCTTGTCGGCCAAATGCTTATAGAAGATAACTTCGAGTTCGGGATAAGCTAGGAACATGGTCTCATTTGGCAACATCTTATTGAGGTCATCACTCTCGTGAATCCCGACAATATCATCAACCGCTTCATCGCTTTTCTCTTCGACCATCTGCAGTTCTTCTACAGGGGCTTTGTGCAGCGAAGGATCATCTTCCTCACCAGCCATACGGCCAAGTTTTTCGGCGATCTCTTGTAGGCCTTTATGCTTATTTAAGAATTCAGCATGGCGCTTCATTACTGTTAAGTCAGTTTTACTCAACTTAGCCGATGCCATATCCCACAAGCGCCCTACGCTACCTTCATCACCAGATTCTGTCACTTTATCCATGTTTTTCATGGTTTCCATTCGCTGGTATAGATCGGCTAAGACTTTCTCTTTGCTGGTTTCAAGTTCGGTAACTTGCGCTTGCTTGATCGCGTCGGACAGTGATTGATACCACTGATCGCAGAAATAGTGCGGGAACATCGCATTGTAAACGCCCTTGTTGTGTTCCATCAGGCGTCTGGCTTGAAGGTAAAACGCTGAGTGCCACTCCAATTTTTTGATGACACTATCAATCTCATCAAAAAACTGAGGCTCATCCCAATGAATAACTTCTTGGTAAAGTGCGATTTCTTCTTGGAATCGGTCGGTCTCACACACCTTGGTGACGCGTTTTTTAACTTTACCGCGCCATTTTACCAAGTGGTTTTTTACTGACGTTTTTACGCCTTTATTCTCAGCCGCCATCATGACCTGAGAACGAGCGATGAGATCATTCATCGCTGTATCTATGATGCCTGAGTCAGCAACCATTAAAGCAAGGTTTAAGCCGTCTGCTCCTAACATACTTGTCTCCCCTTACTCGAAGTACTGACTCATAAACTTAATGCGTTGTGCGATCTTGCTGCTCTTCACCTTTGTGGTTTCTAAGTCTTGTGTAACCGCCTGTAAGCTTGATTCCATCGCTTTAGGGAGCTCTGGGTCAATGTAGTTATGAGGTAACGCATCATGGAACTCAGTACGCACTCGTTTCAACTTGAACTCGGCCTCTGTAAGTTGCTCTAACGCTCTCTCTGCGCCAGTTAGCCACTTGTTGTAAAGCTCTTGGTCCAAACCGTCAGTTGTCACCACACTAACTAATACCGAGCGATTCGCGATATCTTTAATAACCAATTGGTTCGATGCATCAAGATCCAACTTCAAGCGACACAAATTTTTGTTTTCGTTCACGTAACCGTAAATGTCGCCATGACCTTCTTTAAGCACACGGTCAAAATCGTCTTTGGCGACGTACACCCAACGACTATCACCTTTCTCAGATTCAGACACTGACATGTTGCTTTGCAGCAGAACCAGTTTCACTAAGTTGTACGCGCTACCCACGCTGTACATCTTCGCGTTCTTGATATCGTTCTGGTAAACGTCTTTACGTAGCAAGCCACTGGTAGACTCCATCGATAAAGACACAGACAGCGTCGATTCAACGTCGTCCTGAATTTCTTCAAGCTCCTCACGAGACATTTCGATTTGCGCTTTTGATTCTTGCTGATCGAACGCACGGTTCAATGCAAAGTCTTTAACCACGCTACGAACCACATCACGTGATTCAGGGCTGTGCCATAAACAATCTTGCAAAAGCATGATATCTAGTGGGTTTACGCTGTCTCGACCGCTAAAGAAGGCACTCGCTTTCAATAGCTTAACGGCTTTCTTCCAACGCCTATCCGATACGTACAAATCAGACTCTGATGCTGAACCTTGCTTCTTAACTGTTTCCTCAAGCATGGTTTTCAGTTCATACAGCTTGTTAAACGAGTTATCGGTCAGCTCTAGCTTGTCGAGCTCTTTCTGCCATTGATGGTATTCAATGTCAGTGATCGCCAAACCTTTTGGAATCACAGCTTCTTGAGACGTGCCAGTCGTCAGCATCGATTTGAAGTTTTGCTTGTTTTGAATACGGTTTACAAACACGCGAACCAGCATACGGTCATAAAGCGCTTCTAAGCCGCTGTCTTCGTCTGGGAGTTCATTAGAGGCAGAAACCAACAAGCGCATTGGCACACGCTCAATGTCGCTGCCGTTTTTGAAGGTTTTTTCGTTCACTACAGTAAGCAGTGTGTTTAGGATTGCAGGGCCTGCTTTCCAGATCTCATCAAGGAACACAACTTGTGCTGTTGGTAGGTAGCCTTCGGTCAGCCTTACATAGCGACCGTTGTCTTTTAATTCTTGGATACTTAACGGGCCGAACACTTCCTCTGGCGTTGAGAAACGTGTCATCAAATATTCGAAATAGCTGCTATTGTCAAAAGCTTGAATTAGGCGTTTAGCGATAAGACTTTTTGCGATGCCCGGAGGGCCTAATAGGAATACACTTTCGCCGGCGAGAGCCGCCAGTAAACAGAGCTTAATCGTGTCTTCTCTTTCATAGACACCATCGGATAGAGCATGCGCTAATTTATTGATTCTTTCAGAGAGTAGCGCTTTGTCAGCATGTGAGGAAATAGAAGGGTTCATGCGTTACTCCGGAAATCTTTTAACTGTTGAGAGTGTAGATATGTTTTTATACATTTGTTAGCACTTTGTTACAAGTGTATTTTATTATTGAGTTGCATTTATATCAGATGGTTAGGGTCGTAATTTTCATGTAATCATAGATTCCAAATATGAGAGTAACATCACGAACGGCGTAAAACGAAATCTAAAACTAAACCCAATTTTTCTTTTATTTTCGACACCATAGACGTTATGGTGGTGCACGTCTTCAGTTATCGACAAATTGGCAAGGAATGTGGCCAGACTGCATGAGTAAAGTTATCCATAAATGGAAAAGTATTTCTCTTATAGAAGAGAACGTGACGCTCCCTACGAACGTCGTGGTAAAACATACAACAATCAACCACCCTGGCGCGGCCGTTATTCTTCCTATCACTTCGTCTGGAAAGATTATCCTCATTAACCAATTTCGCCCTTCTCTCAAAAAGTGGCTTCTAGAGTTACCTGCGGGCACCATGGAAATTGATGAGACACCTCTTGAATGCGCGCAGCGCGAACTGGAAGAAGAAACTGGTTACAGTGCAACTTCTTTTCAAAGCTTGGGGCAAGTTACGCCTTTAGCTGGCTTCTGCGATGAGATACAGCATCTATTCGTTGCAAAAGACCTTAGCCTCACTACCCGCTTTGAATGTGACGAAGATGAAGTCATAGAAGTGATCGAACTGAGCTTAGAAGAACTGCACGACAAAATACGACACGATCAAATCACCGATACAAAAACTATCGCTTGTTTAAGTAAAGCCCAACTCTGCGGCTACCTATAACACTCTAGGAGAGAAACATGGACTTTCGTTCTGATACCGTAACTAAACCCTCACAAGCTATGCGCGATGTAATGGCAAACGCAGAAGTCGGTGATGATGTATATGGTGACGACCCAACAGTAAACGAACTTGAGCATTGGGCCGCCAACGAAACAGGCTTTGAAGCCGCTATGTTCACCTCTTCAGGTACGCAAGCCAACCTACTCGGCTTAATGGCACACTGTGAACGTGGTGATGAATACCTTTGTGGCCAACAAGCGCACAACTACAAATACGAAGCTGGCGGCGCTGCGGTACTGGGTTCGATTCAACCTCAACCAATCGAAAACAACCCAGACGGCACTCTTGATTTCAAAAAGCTTGCTGCTGCTATTAAGCCAGACGACAGCCACTTCGCCCGCACTAAGCTTTTGAGTCTAGAAAACACGATTAATGGCAAAGTACTGCCAATGTCTTACCTAGCGGAAGCTCGCGAGTTCGTAAACCAACACGGTTTGCAAATGCACTTAGACGGCGCACGCGTATACAATGCGGCAGTAGCGTTAGACGTTCACGTTAAAGAGATCGCACAACACTTCGATTCGATGACGATTTGTTTATCAAAAGGTTTAGGTGCGCCGATTGGCTCTCTGCTACTCGGTAGTAAAGAGTACATCGCTAAAGCACGTCGACTACGCAAAATGGTCGGTGGCGGTATGCGTCAAGCAGGCATCCTTGCTGCTGCAGCTAAAATGGCGCTGACTGAGAACGTTAATCAACTTAAAGCTGACCACGAGAACGCGAAAAACCTAGCGATTGGCCTAAGCAAGCTTGAGGGCTTCTCGGTTAACCCTGATTTCATCCAAACGAACATCGTGTTCGCTAAGTTAGATGAGTCTGTTGATATCAACCGCATCGCACAAGATTTAGGTGAAAAAGGCATTACTATGTCGCCAGGTAACCCAGTGCGCTTTGTTACTCACCGTGACATTAGCTCAGAAGACATTTCTCGATTCCTAACGGAATTAGAAAAAGCGCTGTAACTCTCAATAAAGTTCTCAGCTATCGCTATTAATACTTGAGCTTCCCCTAAGGGGAAGCTTTACACTCTTGTTTTCACAGGAGTATATACGTGTACAACAAGTCTCTAGCTTTATTCATTGCTACTCTCTCTTTCACACTTCACGCAGAAGACTTTGGCGACCCAGAACTCGGTAAACTGAAATCCCCGAGCTGCGTTTTTTGCCATTCAGTCACCGGCGACAACACGAATCAAAATTACCCTGACCTTAAAGGGCAAGATCCGCTCTATTTGTTCAATGCAATGAAAATGTATAAGAACGACCAACGTGAAGGTGCCTATGCTGACATGATGAAGGCTCAATTAAGTCGACTTTCTGAACAAGATATAAAAGATATTGCGGCCTATTACGCTTCATTGTCCAAATAGCGAACTATTCCATATCGAGAGCGAATAAATAAAACCCATCATCTTTATGTTAATTAATCAGCTCTCTACGTTTGTTAGATATATGAATTAACCAACTCCAATAGGTGGGTGATATTTTTATTAATACCACCCTGTCGTTACTATAAATAAATAACTCACCAACACCCCCTTTTCATGGAAAACAAACTTAACATTGGTCATGAAATTAACTGGCTAAGTAACTACCCTGACGATCAAAGATCTTACCTTGCGAAGGTTTACGTGAGCGTAATGAACGAAGACTTAGAGCAACTAATGAGCGCAAGACCTGAGCGCACAAAGACCTTACAAGTCATACACCGTATGAAAGGTGGCCTTTCATCAATCGGACACTTTTCGCTAGAGCAACAAATAAAAGCAGAAGAGACAGCATTGAAATTAGGAAATAATAGTGTTGAAGAAACCAACCTCAACACTATTAAATTAATTTCACATAGCGTTAATTTAGTTGAAGAATGGCTAGAGATTCATAACGTAGGAAATTAATCGAATCGATGTAGGACTTTTCTTATTTTAACTCAGTATCGATTTTCACTATTTCCGTTTTGTTACAATTAGCTAAATTTGGTCAACAGTTAAAATAATGAATAAAGATATTAAAAAATATACGGTATTGGTTGCAGACGACTCTCGTCTGGTTACAAGCAGTGTAACCACAATCTTGCGCCAAATCGGCTTTGAATCCATATCTTATGCATACAAACCTTTCGACGTGATTCATCAGTGCCGTCAGAACGCGTTTGATATTATTATCTGTGACTATAACTTCCAAACCCAACTGACTGGTTATCAGCTTTTGGAAGAACTCAAGCACGCTCGAATCTTAAAGTCGACCACGGTTTTTATGTTCCTCACGGGCGAAAATGATTACAACGTCGTGCGTTCAATCGTTGACTCTGACCCCGACGATTACCTACTTAAACCGTTTAACAAGCAGTTCTTTATCAAACGAATATTTTCAGCCCTCAATCGAAAATTGGTCCTTGCACCAATCTTTGAAAAGTTAACTGAATTCGATTTTTCGGGCGTTGTACGCGAGTGCGATGAGCTCCAACCATTTCATCCTGAATACTCAAAGCTTATCCGAAAATACAAAGCCTCTGCCTTATTGAAAAGTAAGCAATTTAATAAGGCTCAGGAGGAGTATGAAAGCCTGCTCGAAGAAGATGACTTAGATTGGATCAAAACAGGCCTTGCAAGTACGCTCATTGAAACAGACCAAGTGGATGAAGCAAAAGAGATACTCAGCCTAGTTAAATCAAAGAAAAACAACCCCTACTTTCACGACGAAATGTCGAACATATATTCGATTGAAGACGACCTACCCAACGCTATCGACCACTTAAAACAGTCAGCGATGTTACTGGATGCGGGGGCGCACCGTGAATTAGTGATCGCGAATTTATCTATCGCTGCAGAAGCATATCAAGATGCCTTCACCTATATGAAAAGGTATTACGAAAAAAACATCAATACGTTCCGTGGTGGGTTTTATACCAAGATTAACTACATGCGTACGTTTCTTTACAAGCAACCGCTTGGTGGTTCAATAAACCTCTTTGAAAGGCAGCTTGCTTCGTACAATTCGATTCTCAACGATATTAGCAAAACACCAGAGCTTATTCTTCAGGACAAACTGATTTCTGCTCACATTGCATTGATCAAAGGCGACCTAAAAACAGCAACACTCAGTATAAAACAAGCGTTGAATTATACTTCTGATTTCCACTTTTATGACTTCTACCACCTCTGCTTCTTATTAGAACAGTGCTCTTTCTTGAGCGAAACGCCAACATTCGTAAAAAGATTGGAAGACAGCATTAATCAAGACCAACACCCAAGTATTATTCGTAGCCAAATTCATATGCTTAATGGTTTTAAGGAACGCCTACAGATCTCACAACAGCAATTGAGTAATATCCGCAAAGAGATGGTGTTAATGAAATCGTCAGATCGTTTAACGAAAGACAAGCACCTTGATTATTATTTAGACATTCACGACCTTTTACCACACTCAAAAAAGACCTGTTTGGCAATAATCAAACTTTCAGCTTTGCTGAGCTCGCCCTATGAAGGCAAGCACGATATTCGTATCAAAATTAACAAGTGCAATGACGTATTGGTTAACTTACACACAAAAGAAGAGCTAAATAGTATCAATTACAATCAAATCTTGTATAAAGCCCGTGGTAGAGCCACCTATTAGTGACGCTAGTTTTCGGGAGAGCAATGAGCTACCCCATACTTAAACAACATGATTTTCAAAATATTAAAATGTCATTTTCACCCTAACTACTTTGTTTTTACATAGAATTATTGCCTATCACAATCTTAGAACTCAAAGAGACAGGATGTCACACAGCAATATTTTAGGTGACTTATGAAAAATCAGAACGTTCTAATCATAGATGAACAACCGCTTTATCGTGAAGCCCTTGCAGAGTTGGTGATGGACTCGTTAGAGGTAGACGATCTGCATAAAACCAGCGATACCGAAACAATTTTAAAGCTCGTGAAAAGCCAAAGCATTGACTTGATTGTTCTTGATGTGACCTTGGCAAACAACGATGGTATGAACCTCGCTAAAATAATCAAAGCACACGGTTATGAAGGAAAGCTACTGTTTGTTTCTTCCTCAGATAGCTCAAGCTTGTCAGAGGCGGCTCAATCACTTGGTGCCAATGGGTTCCTGAGTAAAAACGAAAGCCATGAATCCATTCGCTTCGCTCTATCCAGCATCATGAAAGGTTATTCGTTGTTCAAATCAGACCAAAAGAACAATGGCAAGAACACAAAGCTTTCGAACAAAGAAGCGATCGTGTTTCAGTATCTGATTCAAGGGCACTCGAACAAGCTTATTTCAGAAAAACTGTCTCTAAGTGCCAAGACTATTAGTACCTATAAAACACGAATCCTAAACAAGTACAGAGCCAATTCCATCGTTGAACTGGTCCAACTGAACGATGCACTTTAGCCTCTTAGCTCACTTTAACTTAACCTCGCTGAAATAATTGATCGTTCATCAGTTACAGCGATATTGATCTATTTACTTATCTGCTGAGCCAGTGAGCCTAGTTTAAGTACTTCTCCATCACATCAATAAGCAATCGATGTAACGCGTTGTTGCGGTGGGTTTGCTTGATGTAAGCCGCAATTTTGGGGCGACCTGTCGCATAATATGATTCTGGTATTTCAATCGATTTAAAGCCTTCAATCGAGCGACCAAAATTCATCATTATGGTAGCGCATCTTCGACGCTTTAGCAGTCCGAGTAATAGACCAACATCCCCGACGGTGACCTTAGATTCAATTTCAAATCCTTTCTTCTCTAAAATCATTCGCACCACTTGCTTAGAGCCCTTCCAGCCTTTTAGCTCCAAGAAAATAAAGGGCAATGACAATGCCGTTTCTAACGAGTCTGCTTCCATATCATCAGGAAGTACGATGCCGACTGGTAACGAACCAACAGGTAGTTGATAGATACTCTTAGGACATTCTTCATTAAAATTGTGCATGTACACGTCCACATTACCATCTAAGATGCTTTCGATTGGGCGATCACTTGGGCTAACGATACTAATGGGCGCGTTAGGAAACAGTTCAAACAGGTCATTCAATATCAGTTCACCCAAAAAATACTGTGCAACTTGGGGCATCGAGATAGTGATAGGTTTGTCATAAGTTAGCGGATCAAAAGTACTCGTTCCCATACAAGATTCAAGACTGTCTAATCCAGCCTGAATGACGGGAAGCTGTTTCTTAAGAAAATCCGTACTTTCAAAATGGTGTGCATGTCGAATAAACAACTCATCACCAAGCTGCTCTCTTAAGCGAGCAAGGTACTTACTAATAGAAGCCTCGCTCTTGCCCAGAATCTTAGCCACTGGCTTAAGTTGTTGGTGTTTATCCAACAACACCAAGATACGTAGAAGATTTAGATCTAAATCTTTATTCACAGCAACAACCCTTCATCGTAAATTCATAAACTTAGCTAACATGTACACGTTAGTATCTAAGTTTAGTCAATACAAGGGAGCGAGCCATTGCTGACGCTATCCTTTCCACCAGCCGCTATATCTGACGTTCATCTAACATAACGAAGCATCAAATCGATAAGTTAGATTAAGTAAGCATCCAATTAGCGCTGTGCTTTTTGCTCATATAGCTTTTCATCGGCTTTGTGAAACACACTTTCCAGTGACTCACTTGCACCTTTGAAGGCGACGCCAACACTCACGGAAACATCAAAGCCCAATGAAGCGACTTTAGACTCTGTCACTTGCCTTTGTAAGATCTCTGAAGCTTTCTTAGCATTTTCAAAACTGCAATTCGGCATAATAACGATAAATTCATCGCCACCAACTCTTATCAAGAAATCATCACGGCGGAAAACGTCTTTCATTGAATGAGCGATGTGTTGAATCACTTCATCTCCCCAACTGTGACCAAGGTTATCGTTGATCTTTTTAATTCGATCACCATCGATGGCGATAATCGAACACGCTTTTCCTTGCACTGCTTGATTGAAAGATGGCTCGTTATAAATTCGACGGTTGTACAACCCTGTCAGCTCATCTTTTAACGCCGAGTGTTTCGCATCCACTAATTCGTCTTTAGCGATCCTGGCCTTATTGACATAAAAGAGATAGTTAAGGCTAGCGAGCAGCAAAACAACAAACACCCAAAAGTAATCAATAACCAACTTGGAATATGGATAGCGATACGTATAAGTGGTCTGGTTATCCGCAACCGTCGTCTTACTGTAATTGAGGTAGGAGTACGGGTAACCTGGATACGTGACTATTAAGTTGTTGGTGTTATTCTTCGTCTCGTAACCCACATCTAAACCACCGCTTATATAAAGGTCTATATTCACGTTTAACACGTAATCACCAATGATGTTTCCCTCGTCATACACTGGGGTCACAATCGAAATGATTTCCTTTTGGCTTATCAGCCCAATGTGAGGCGGCGATATGATGACCCTATCCGTCAATTGGTATTCTTTCGCGGTGATCGAACACACCTCACTTCCAAGGCAAATATCTCGTGAAAGATGCGCTTCTGACGGAGTGAAGTTCTCAAATTTATTCGGGAATATGTATTTTGAACCCGAATAAGAACGATAAAAATAGACAAAATTATCGTCGATACCACCGAGGTTTTTGTATAACGAAATTTGATGCATTAAATGCCTAACAGCGATTTCGGCTTTATTCAGTTCAGGATCACCAAGAGGATAAATGCTATCAACAAAGTTGATCTCATCAACGCTGTCGAAGTCATGGCTACCCACGTCAGACGTTTGATTGATCTGAGATTCCGTAAACAAGCCCAACAGAACTAAGTTGTCTTTATGTCTATCTAACTGCAACGTGCTTAGATCAAATTCTTTGATGTCATTGTTGATCGCTACCGTGCCAAAACTGACGACAAACAAGAGAAATGACATGGAAGAAAACGTCAGTGAGATCGTCGCCACTTTAAATTTTGGCATTAATTTGATGATTCGTTTAGTCGTCATAATTCAATCACTCTCGACAACTCGACAATACTGTCAACGCTGTACTTGGTAAGCATCCTTCTTTTATAAGTACTGATTGTTTTCTCACTGATAGAGAGAAACTCGGCGGCATCTTTGTTCGTCATTCCCTTAAGCAGTAATTTAGCGACCGTGGCTTCACGAGCAGAAAGCTTAAGCGTTCGTTTTGCCTTGTGTGGGTCATTAATCTCTTTGAAAAACGAGTAGCCTTTTGCAATGGCTTCAATCGCGTCTTTGAGTACGTTGTAATGCTCTGACTTACACACATAACCATGAGCTCCCACTTTGAACGCCATTTCGCTGTAGTAAGCACTGGTTTCAGCAGAATAGAACACGACTCGCCCTTTGAATCCATGCGCTCTAATGCGACGATAAAAGTCGAAGCCATCGCAATCATTCAAATTTACATCCAAGATCAATAAGTCGATGTTTGATTTACGAACAAACTCATTGGCAGTTTTCAACTCTGAAGCCACGTTGACTTGATCAATATGAGGTGAAGACTCAACAAGTGACTTGATCGCAATACAAACCAGAGGGTGATCGTCGAAAATTAAACAGTTCATTTGATATCTATATCTATTTGTTTGACTAGTTCTAACGGCAACGGTTTAGAGACAAAATATCCCTGACACACTTCTACACCGTATTCCTTTAGCAAAGACCAAGTTTCGTGGTCTTCCACCCCTTCAGCGACAAGCTTAATGCCAAGGTTTTTCGCTAAGCCACATATTGATAAAACGATATTCTTTTTCTTTTGGTCATCTTTAATTTCAAAGACAAACGAACGGTCAATTTTCATTTCGTTGAACGGCAGTTGAGCCAACTTTTCCAAAGTCGAATTACCCGTTCCAAAATCATCAATCGATACAGTCACGTCATTCACCCTCAGCTTAGTGAGGTTCTTGTACAAAGAGACACTGTTACGGTAAGTGTCACGCTCTGTAATCTCGATAATGAACGCCGAAGGATTAACGTCTCGCTCTAGGCATCGAGTAATAAAGGTTTGCGCAAAGTCGCTGTCTTCTAAATTGAACTGATCAACATTAATGGCGATTTTCTTGTCCAGATTTCGAATTTTGATGTCGTCTAGCGCGTTATTTAGAACAGTATCAAACAGCTCTGCTGACAATTTACATCGAGTCACAATAGGCAAGAACACATCTGGTGTGAGCACGCCATATTCAGGGTGTACCCATCGAGCCAGCGCTTCATAACCAGACAAATGCTCCGTGACAAAGTCGACTTTAGGCTGGTAGTAGTTCTGTATTTGGCCATTTGCTAATGCCACCAGAAACTCTTCGTCGGTAACCTCGATTTTCTTTCTCGCAGGAAAAGCTTTGTTGGCTGACTTGAGCCTCATCGCTAACACATCTTCAATCGACTTTTGGGTATAGGGTTTTTCAATGATGTCTAACACATCAAATGGAAAGCCTTCACACATGGCACGAATAGCAGAAATCACCGTCAGTTCAACGGAACTGATAAAGACAACATTGCCTTGGTAATTAGCTTCATCCAACATAAACATCATGTCGATTCCGTCATGGACTGGCATTTGAATATCACAAAAGATGATGTCGTAATTTGTAGAAGTAACGCTTTCACAAGCCTCTAACGCGTTGTCGAAAACGGTAACCTTGCAACTTAACTTGGTTAGCAGTTGTTTTAACAAGATCAGATGAATCGGATGATCGTCGACAATCATGATATTAAGATTAGTGTTCATTGGCTTCTAACCACGCTTTTGTAAATTCAATTTCTGACTCAATGGCCCCGACCAATTTCTCTAACTTTTCTTTATTCGCTTTTGGTTCACAACACTCAACGTCTTGGCATAGCGCAGATATTTCACTCGCTCCGATTGCGTTTAACGCCCCCTTAATTCGGTGAACGGTTCGGTTGATGGTTGGCGAATGGAAATCGAAATTCGCGACATCCTCACTCATGGTATCGATAAACACATTGGCAACCGCAATCGCGTCATTTTTGTCGAATCGTTCTAACCAACTGGGAGCGCGGCCAGCAGGCGTTGCGTGCTTCTCCAAAATATCCAATAACTTAGACACACTGTATGGCTTATAAAGAATGTCATCGATCGCTATGTCTTTGGTTTTCTCACGCGCTACTCGTGAGTCTTCCGCAGTGATACCAATCACGACAATATCTTTAAATTGTTCACTGTTTTTGATCTTGCTTGCCAACTCATAACCATCCATTTCGGGCATATGGAAATCAGTAAGCAGTATCTTAATCGAGTTGTGATTAATGTAATCCCATGCCTGAAGTCCGGTATCCACAAACACAGGTTTGATGCCGATTTCGTTCATTTGCAATGTCATCACACTCTGGTTAATTGGATTATCTTCTGCGATAAGAACATCACCATATTGCCAATCGCTCACAGCGTCTGGAGTGAGTAAATTAACGGTGTTCTCATCTGGTTTTACGATCAAATTCAACAAGCTGTCTGGGTACTTCAACTGTTCTTGTTCAATCGTTATTTGGTTATTCAAGTTTCGGCGAACCGTCATGCTGACAAGATTAGATTGCGAACTCTCCGTGATATAAAGATCAGGTGTATTCTCAGACTCTGTTAACTTCCATTCATGACACCAACCCTTTAAGTTGTCAGGGAGATCTCGCGAATACGTTAGGCTCCTGATGGAATAGCCCTCATCATCGCCACATCGTACAAACGGGATAGAAACATTGATTGTGGTACCGCGACTCAACTCAGACTCTATGTGCAGTTCACCTCCCATGCATTGCAGGAGCTGATCAACAATGCTGAGCCCTAGCCCTGTTCCACCATAATGTCTTGTGATGCTGTCATCAGCTTGTACGAAGGGTTTCAGCACTTGCTGTTGTTGTGCTGAAGTCATGCCAATACCGGTATCGGTTATCTCGACAACTAACTGATTATCGACAGCCGCCACCACAACACTGATCTCACCTTCTGAGGTAAACTTCACTGCATTCGACAGCAAGTTCGTGAGTATTTGAGACACACGAATGCCATCAACCATGATCCATCGTTCAGCAAAGGGATGAATCTCAACACGATAATGAAGGTCCTTGCTTTTAGAAATCGGTTCAAAGGTTCTGAATACATCACAAAGAAGCGGTAATAGTTCGACCTTTTCAGCTTTAACAGACAGCACACCCGATTCGATCTTCGACAGATCAAGTACCCCATCCACCAGCTTATTTAGGTGATCGAGAGAACGAAGAGCTTGGTCGACTAAATGGCTGTCTTTATCGTTAACCGCATTGATCTTAATGATGTCGAGCAACCCATGCACAGCAGATAAAGGCGTGCGAAGTTCATGGCTCATGGTAGTGAGTAGGTTCTCTCTTGCTTCAACTGCAAGTTTCGCCTCTTTCTCAGCTTTGATTAACGCGTTTTCACGTTTCTTTTGCGCAGATACATCAAGCAGAGACGTCAGGATAAAGCGCTTATCACTGTTCGATGATGAAATCGTTTTACTCTCTCTGTGAACATGAGAGATATCTAGACGGCAGTCTTCGGCCAAGTGAGTATCGTTGAGGTTATTACCATCAAGAATCGTTTTGATCTCAATCTGATTTCCGACCAATGAAGCCCCACTCGCTTGTGACTTCATGGTACAAACCTGACATTCGTTCGATTGGAACTTAGGGCAGTTACTCAGTAATATCTCGTTCTTATCATTATGAATAAAAACGATATTGTTGATCTCTTGAATGATTTCAGAGAGCCAAATTTTCTCTTTCTCTTCATTACCTGCATTCAACTCCGCAAGTTTGACTTTGTAGCGCAAATTCACCAAAAGCAGATAACCAAGGTATGACAGAGTCACGAACACTACCGATACCAAAGCCGCAAATTTGTTCACGTTGCTGCTGTCGTAACCATAGACCAGATCGAATTTACGATAGTTACGGCGAAGCTTTTCAATCTCTTCCACACTCACCGTATCAATGATGCTGTTCAGTACATTCTTTAACTCGACATTTTTCTTAGAAACTGCGAATGCGATTGAATACGTGATGCCCTCGTCTTTATCAAAAGTCAGTCCTTCAGACGAATCATTCAGAATCATAGAGTACGTAATATCGTTCGGCACATACGCAGCCGAGAGCTCACCACTTCTTAAGTCATCCAGAATCTCTTTCATATCTCGATAGCGTGTGATGTTTCTGTCTTCACGCTCACCAACATTAATGATGCCTTGCTTGCTGACACTCAGAAGAATGCCTTTCTTTTCTGTTTTAGGCAGAGTGCTGGCTTCGTTATGGGTTACTTTGGTAAAACTCGCGCTCATAAATGGTTTGGTGATTAACCACTGGGCCGCTTTAGTTTTCGTCCTATCGCGATATAACACAGGAACAATATCAGCGTTGTATGAGGTGTAACTGGATTCTAGGTTCAACTCAGGGACGACATAATTAAACCCCAACCCTGTTCTTGCAGAAATTAACGCTAGATACTCAACCAGCATGCCATCGAGCTGTCTCTTTTCATTCTCGAAAAGAAACGGATACGCCTCACCATTTGAACTGTATGTGATGACATCTTTGCCGTTCTGGTGAGCTTTAAATTGCGAGATAAGCTTGTCGCTAACGTGGTAAGGGTTCTTGGAGGCGACCGAACGAATACCACGCCCTTCGACTTCCCACAAAAGAATAGAGTCGATGTCTTCTATTAGCTCTGAGTTATCCTTACTGGAAATGAAACGAATTTTCTCTTCAGGTAACCATGAAGGAACATCAACAGCACCTCTCATCACATCTTTATGATCGAGATATTCGTTAATTGAAACGTAGGTAGTCGCAAGCGCATCGGCTTTACCCTGCAAGACTGCTTCGAATGCATCATCTCGTGACGTAGCTTGATAGATTTGCTGCGCACCACGCTTCTCAATAAGTTGGCAATACACGCTTTTGTTGACACACGCCCAAGTCAGTTGCTGTTGGTTACTGTTTTTCAGATACGCATCTCGGTACCAAACAGCCAAAGTGGTAGAAAAAATGGGTGCCGAAAATGCAAACTTCTTTTCTCGTTCTGCTGTTTTGCTAAACCCTAATGCGCCATCAATTTTATTTGCTTCGACATCGCCAAGCAGCTCAGGAATATTTTGGTAGTGCTTAATTTCTAATTTTAAATTTAAGAAGTGACTTATATTTGATAGGTAATCTAAGCTGATACCATAAATAGCCTCAAAGTTACCATGCTCATCACGACTATTATCTGACAGCACACCCACAACAATTTTGTCGTCCCTTTCTTCAGATGCGACAGTGGTCTCTGGAATGACAAAACAGACCAAAGTAATGGCAATAAAAGCGATTGTATTTCTATAGTTCAACATGTAACTTTCCTACAAAACAGGTCGGACATCCTAAACTTGACATCTAATTTGTCAAATTAGGCAACAACCCGCATGTGAAAATAAGTTACTGTTATTTAAAACTTAATATGAATAAGTAGGAAAATTCTCACAACCTTTTCCGCTAAGGACTACGAATAAGGTTCTAAGGATTTGACATGAAACAATACTATTAAAGCTGCACTCAAAAACTCATTAATAAAATATATGTAATTATACAAGTTTATGAAGATCTCAACATTGGTAACGACAATCCATTACACCATAATTGGTACGGTATTGTTACAAAAACGAAAACTGACAAAAGCAACAAATGCTGTATAAATCGGCATAAATTAAAATAACAAAGAATATTTAACTACTATCTTCCTTAATCCATTAAGGTACAAAACCATACTTGCTCTTTCTTGGGTTATCTGTCTAGCCGTATTAGTTAGAACTCGTCAGAATAATCACCAATTAGTAAAGTTAAAGCATATTAAACTTATATCACAAGCTAACAATATACGTATATGTAAAGTGGTAAAATATTAGGTTCACTCTGCAATAACCTCACTGTACCTAAATAGTATCTTCGCTAATCACCGCACGACGCTCAGCAATTACTGGATCTCCTCCACCTGCACTTTTTCTCTTTCTCAAGCATCTAAAAATAGCTAAATCATCTCAAATTATGCACCAGCCCTACCGATAAACAAAAGTGACAAAAAATAATAACCCCATAAATTCATATACTTAACCATAGTTTGTAAGGTCACTTTTTGTTGTTAGCTTTACCTTCGTCACCTATGAATAATGCACATCCAACACATGAATTCACACCAATACCCTTCAGTTTCGTCACGCGCATGAATATCAACGTGAGGTTTCGAGAACACCGGGTGACGTGTATAAAGCATTGATTTCAAGGACTGCATGCTCTCGAGCACCAACAAGGACGATTAAAGTAAGCCTACTATTGAGATTGTTATGAACGCGATAAAATTGTCTTTAATTTCCCTGATTTCTGTAGCGACAGTAAACAACGCGTACGCTGTAGAGTGGGACCAATTCAGTGGCGAGATTCTTTTTGCTACCCTCTATACTCATTCTGATTCCAACCTCTACACAGAGGGCAACCCAAATCTAGGCGAAGATTCCAACCGCGGTGATAACGGCGATAAAACCCTGTTGTTTCCCCTTGGTATCGTTAACTTTGATTTTGGCGAAGATCGAGCTCACCGCTTATACATGGGTACCTCTCGTGATGACTTATCCGTCGGTACATTGGCATTCGAGTTCGGTTACCAAAAACAACTGGATTCCGGTACCACCTTTGATCTGGCCTATCTACCAACCGTTATCCCAGGGGAAGTTTGGACAAACCCTTACAACATGGACGAAACCAGACAAAAAACCGATGTTGATGGAGGGGCGATACGAGTAAAACTGAGTAATCTTGCACAAACCAACATTTCATTAGATATGGCTTATGCCTTCGCGGATGTCGAAGAAGATCATGTTCCTGACGAGCTTCTAGAGCGTGATAGCAAAGCTTATTTCATCAAAGCCCAATATCTCTCGATGTTAAGCCCTCAATCTGGCATCAACTACGGAGTGAGCTACACCTTTCATGATGCTGAAGGTAAAGCCAACCAACATAATCGATATGCCGTTGAAGCCTCATACTTTTTTGTTTCTTCTACTTGTGCATTAGCAGTGACAGGCAATTATGCGCACAGTGATTACCGTGCAGACAATCCAGTATTCGAACGCAGCCGAGCAGATAACAGCTACAAATTGTTTATCGCCTACGAATACAAAGACCTTGGCAGTTGGGAAAACTGGAGCGTTGCGACCTTTACTGGCACACGAAAAAACGAATCTAATATCGATTTCTTCACACACCGTGAATGGCTACTGTCAGCGTCACTGAACTACGCTTTCTAACCCAGTTTAACTACTTCAAACCTAAGCAACATCACACTCACTTTAAGCAAGCCGTTAGCTTCCATAGCTAGCGGCTTTTTATTACTTGCTTGTTGTTTGAGCACAAATAGTGGGCTAATGCTTCAAAACAAGGGCTACAGCGATACATTTCGGTTTAGTGGCGATGGGTGGCGATAACGTAACTAAAATGCGATAACAAATTCACTTCCTATTCAGTTATTTACCTATGGCCAAACTCACTTTAGAACCGCCTGTTTACCTGATGTTGATGAATACTTATATTCATCAACATCAGGGGTATTGTCTAAGGACGATAACCTTACTCGTTTAATAGCAAAAGAATCGGCTTTGCTGAATGCATTGATTAAGCGAGTTCCTGGCGTTCTATCTCGTGAGAACATCGTTCAAGAGCTGTATGAAAACACCTATGCGACAGATGCGACGATCAACCAACTGGTCAAACGTTTAATAAAGGCTATGGGAGACGACCAGCGCTCGCTGATTAGAACAACCCCAAAGCAAGGTTACTTGTTAGCCATAGCACCGAAATTAGTCGAAAAACACCCTCATTCTTCACCAGAAATACCAGCAAAATATTTGGCTGTAAAGCATGGAGACTTCGACCCTGATGATGTCAAAGTTGAAGAGCTGAACCGTGTAAACACCCATTCTATTCAACCGCAAGATGAAAGCCGCCTACAACGTTTTGGCGCTGCGACCGTGATAGGCTGTTTGTTAGCGATAGTCATAGGTTACGGACTGGGTTCTTGGTTCGCTCCATCGGCACGTTATCTAGAACAAGTTTCAGTGGTCGAAGCAGAAGCTCAACACATAGACACGTTATCCCAAACACCAACAGTGGTTATCGACAATAATCAACAAGTTGTGGCGATCTATTTAAAAGACGATGAAGAATCCGTTCATTGTGCTTATCGAGAGCAAGTTACGTTATGCAATTAAAGTCGAAGCACTATAAAGTGATCTCCATGTGGACGATATGTGTTGTGCTTGGCTATTTGCTATTCCAGCTGAACTACACACCAACGAAGCCATTTACTGGGTTTTGGAGCGGTCACACGACTGTTGACTATGGCGAGCGCTCACTAAACATCAGCACTCAACTCATCATTGATGGCCCCGAATCTGAGAGTGCGCGGTTAATTACCACGTTCGAACCAAAATCTAGCACTGCTGCGCCTTTTCAAACCAGCGTCACCAGTAATATACAAGTTCAAGGGCGGGTCGACTCGAAGATCACCTTCTCGCTAACCGAATTGAATTACACTAACAAAGAAGCACTTGAAGCTTACTTGAACCGCCAGTTACCACAAACAGGTAGTCTAGTTTCAGGCAAATCATGGGCAGTCGATGATGATGAAATCTTCATGTATTTAACCCTCGCGTTTGGCGAGAAGATGGGGGTTATTCTTAAGCGTAGAGAGTAGGTAATCAGCTTTGTTACTAATCCTTCCCTAATCCCCCCTCCCAGCCCATCTAACATCGGCTAAAATCATAGTGATGCGACGATAAACCTAAATCTTTATCGTCCCTTTATAGATATGGCTTTACACGCCCTATCCAACCTTTACAATGTGCAGCAAATATATTTATCAAGGTTTATCTCTATGTCTATTCAATGGTTTCCGGGTCACATGCATAAAGCCCGCAAAGAAATCGAAGAAGTTATCCCACAGGTTGATGTGATCATCGAAGTACTGGACGCTCGTATTCCGTTCAGTAGTGAAAACCCAATGATCTCTTCACTGCGCGGCGATAAGCCTTGTGTAAAAGTGTTGAACAAACGCGACCTTGCAGACCCTGAACTGACTCAACGTTGGATTGAGCACTTCGAGAAAGAGCAAGGCGTTAAAGCGATTGCAATCACCACCAGCGTTAAAGAAGAAGTTAACCACGTCATGGAGTTGGTTCGCAAACTTGCACCGCACCGCGAACAGATGGGCAAAAACATTCGCACGATGATCATGGGTATCCCTAACGTAGGTAAATCAACCATCATCAACTGCTTGGCTGGACGTACAATCGCGGTAACAGGTAACCAACCTGCGGTAACTCGTCGCCAACAACGTATCAACCTGCAGAACGGCGTGATCCTTTCAGATACTCCAGGAATCCTTTGGCCTAAAGTGGAAAACCCACACAGTGGTTTCCGCCTAGCAGCAACGGGCGCTGTGAAAGATACGGCGATGGAATATGATGAAGTGGCATTCTACACCGTTGAGTATCTAGCAAAGCAATACCCTCACCTATTGCAAGAACGTTACCAAATCGAAGAGTTGCCAGAGTCAGACATCGAGTTGATGGAAGCGATTGGCCGCAAGCGTGGTGCACTTCGTGCAGGTGGTCATATCGACCTTCACAAATGTTCTGAGATTCTACTTCACGAACTGCGTAACGGTACTCTAGGTAAAGTCACTCTAGAGCTACCTGAAATGATCACTAAAGAATTAGTTGAAGTGGAAGAAGCGGCGGCACTAAAAGCTGAACAACAAGCGAAGAAGAAAGAAGAGCGTCGTAAGCGTTACTTGAAGAACAAGCGTTAATCGCTATTAGCTTTCTAAGCGTTTTTATTAACCACTCTCACACCAGCCTCTAAGATATTCACGTTCTATATACTTTAGAACGTGAATATTGCCCCCACGGTTTGTTGATCTAGCTAACATACTGACAAATCTATAGAAACTGCCGTTTACAATCACAAACACTGTGACATACTACGCAAATTATTGTGTATCAATTACGGCTAGCTTTTCAATGCGCTCCTATTCTGGGTTCAAAAATCAGAGATTTAAAACCTATTTCGATAATGAAATCTATTTGCCGTACATAAATTTCATCTACATCCCGATCTCAATATTCTGTGCTTTTATTGTCACCGACTACATCCATTTTGGTACAGAGTGCCTCGGCCCCATCATTTCACGATTCATACTCTTTATATTAATGATGGCTGTCGCCAGCTATTGCATAAAAAACAAACCCAACGTTTTAGAACTTGTCGAGAGCATATTTCTTGTTATTAGCTCACTGTTTTTGATCTATGTTGGTCGACTCGCTGTTGAGCTAAACAATTTCGATTACCAAGGTGGCATCATTCTCGTCATGATCTACATCGGTACCTTTTCAAGGTTGTCTGCCAAGTACAGCATCACAACGCTTTCCTTTATCTTTTCCTCCTATCTCATTGGCCTTGCTCCCTTACTCTATGACGCAGAGCCTAAACACGAGATAGAGACTATTTCCGTCTACCTTTCTGCCTACATCCTAATTTCGGCCGCTTGTATTAGGCGTGACTTAGAAGTGCATAAGCGTTTCGCTCAATCAGAACAACTGCGTAAACAAGCGATACAACTTCGTAAGCAATCTAATATGTTTGAAGCCCTTTCCTATCAAGATGCACTAACGGGTTGCTACAACCGCCTGTATCTTCACCAGGTCATAGAACCGAGTATCAATCGTCAGCTATCCATCACTTCAATCATGATCGATATCGACCATTTCAAATCAATTAACGACACCTACGGTCATCAAATGGGTGATATGGTAATCAAAGAATTGGCGGCAGAGATTCAGAAAAGATTGCCAAGCAGTAGTAACTGTTTTCGATATGGCGGTGAAGAATTTCTCGTGATGGTGCAAGGTGAAACGGAAACATCAATAAAATCATTAGTTGACTCGCTTTTAGATTCCCCGTCTCGTCTTAGGTTGGAAGTAACCATTTCGATAGGAGTAAAGCATGCCCCACTCGCTATTGGCTCTGTCGAGCAGCTCATCGACGATGCTGACCAAGCGCTCTACATTTCGAAGAAAAACGGTAGGAACCAAGTTACTTGGTGTGATTAGCCGTTTTTATCAAGCTCTACTATTCCCTCTCACAATGATTACAGCTATTAAAAAGCCCCGAGCAATTAAATGCTCGGGGCTTTGATTTTTTGTTTCAGCTTTATCGTGTCTTCAGGAGAAACCTACGTTAAAGCAACAAACTTATATTCAGCCAACTCTTAGTCAACAAACTCTTAGTCAATAAGAAGCTATTAAGAATAGGCTGCGCTGGCTGTCTTCTGTTCAAGTTCGACCGGAGAGCCCCAAGAGATGACCTTTTCGTTCACTTGGCTACCACACGGTGCGTTCCAAACCTGTTCCAACTCTTCTTTACCACCAATCGCTTCATAGAATGCAATGGCTTGATGGTTTTCAGACATCACCTCTAGGTAGAGCCCTGAATCGGAGTAATATTGTTGCAACCACTTCGATAGTTCAGACAATAAACGTTTACCTACGCCTCGACCGCGATAATTATTATCTACATGTAACGCATCGATGAACGTCCCACGCTCAAAGTTGTGATTACCAAACGCGCAAACAAAACCAACCAGTAAACCGCCTTCTTCAAGCAGTAAAACATGTTGGTTGAAAGGAGGATTTATCAAACGAGTCTGCCAAATAACAGATCTGTCCTCCAAAACATCATGTTCTAGGTAATCATCAGCAAGAATGCCACGGTAATATAGCTTCCAGCTATCCGCGTGTAATTGGGCAATCCGCTCATAATCTTTATATTCAGCTACCTTAATTTCCATTTATTAGCCCTTAGTACTTCCATTTATGACTTGCTACTACATTTCACACTACCTTTATACAATATTTAAGCAAAACATACTAATACACGTTTACACTTTCAATATTGACTTACACGTGTACGCTGATATTCTAGCGCACAGATGTAAGCCCAATGGAAAATTGCTAATGAATAGTGCCGACAAACCATCAACAAAAAAGCCGCCGTTAATCTGGCTCAATATCTTTGTATTCTCGTTTAGTATGCTGCTTGCTGTTGTTGCGGCTCCCGTTTATGGCTACTTTTTTGGCTATGGAATGGAGCACTGGGTATGGCTAGCGATCTGTTTTACGTTTTGTAATCTGTCGATCACGACGGGTTATCACCGTTTATGGTCACACAAGGCATTTGAAGCGCATTCAAGCCTAAGATTTCTATTTGCTTTGGGTGGTGCCTTTGCCCTGCAAAACAGTGCTCTACACTGGTCGTCTGATCACCGTGTTCATCACAAG
This sequence comes from Vibrio sp. Isolate33, assembly GCF_022397895.1. Taxonomy (NCBI): domain Bacteria; kingdom Pseudomonadati; phylum Pseudomonadota; class Gammaproteobacteria; order Vibrionales; family Vibrionaceae; genus Vibrio; species Vibrio sp. Isolate33. The sequence continues at coordinate 60,020 of NZ_JAKEUP010000001.1, read as the reverse complement.
CATGTCGATAACAATGACAAAGACCCGTACTCAGCAAAACGCGGCTTTTGGTACTCGCACATTGGTTGGATGATTCGTAACTACAGCACTTCAATGTACGAAAACTATGAAAACTGTCGTGACCTGAAGAAAGATAAGATCGTAATGTGGCAGCACAAGCACTATGTTCTTCTGGCGTTGATCATAAACTTCGGTGTTCCTATCGCATTAGGCATGATATACGGTGACGTGATTGGCATGTTGTTAATCGTAGGTGCGGTTCGTTTGGTACTTAACCACCACACAACATTCTTCATTAATTCTCTTGCTCACATCTGGGGTAGCCAACCTTTTACTGACAAAAACACAGCACGTGATAACGGTGTGCTAGCAGTACTCACTTTCGGCGAAGGCTACCACAACTTCCACCACATCTTTGAGAACGACTACCGTAATGGCATTTACTGGTGGCAATACGATCCAACGAAATGGTTGATTAAGAGTGCTTCATTGATGGGCTTAGCAAGCAAACTAAAGAAAACGCCTCAAGCCCGCATTGAAAAGGCCGAAGCGACCATGCTACTTAAGCGCACACAACAAAAGATCATGCACCGTGCCGACAAGCAACAAATCGCAGACAAGCTTCAACAAGAGTTCGATGCTCTAGTGTCAAACATGAACGAGTACTACGAAGTCAAAAAGCAGCTACTTGAAAGCAAGCGTGAAGACGTGGTGAAAAAATACGAACACTCTGTACTTAAAGTTCGTTATCAGCAAATCAAAATGAACTTCGAACAGCAGAAGAAAAATTGGGCGATGACGGTTGAGCAATATGCTTAAGGCAAAACAATACGTTTAACACACCAATAACAAAGCTGTTTGCTTATTATTCGAAAGCCCTCATATTGCTATGAGGGCTTTTTTAATTCACAGTTCTAATTAAATCCATGAATTTTAAGTCTTTATTCTGATTGCAGACATTAGTTCCAAATGTCACATTTTCAATGCAACATGATGTCAATTCAGAACCTCACCTGTGACAAGAATCACTTACAGAATGATATCCATCTCATAACATGCGCGTCCCAAATTTCTTTCAGCAATTAGCGGACCCACTTTATGAAATTGTTAAAAACATCTATCGCTTTCGCCATCTCTTCAGCACTTTTGATTGGTTGCAGCAGTGACACAGATTACGTTCAACCTGAAGAAGTAAAGATTGCGACTTATAACTTGTCTTTTGATCGTGCCACCTTCGAAGACCTTGTAACGGAAATGCAGATTGAACCAAGCGCTCAAGCAAAATTAGTGACCGACTATTTGGATAACACGATTGATGACGCTGACAAAGTAACAGCTGCCAAGGTTATCCAGATCCGCAACGTTGCAGCCGTGCTTCAAAAGAATCGTCCTGATGTGCTTATGATGGCTGAATTTAACAACGACGGAACAGGTACTGACAAATCAGCGCTCGAAGGCTTCCAGAAGAACTACCTTTCTGTCGCTCAAAGTATTGAAGGTGCGGGTGGTGACGCGAACCTAGAACCAATTTCATACCCATATTTTGAAAGCTATTCGACCAATACAGGTTTGCTGAACGAATTTGGTTTTGATTTAGACAATGACGGTAATTTTGGCACGCTTCCCGGTGACGCTTGGGGCTTCGGTTTCTACCATGGCCAGTACGCGTTCGCTTTGATGTCTAAATACGAAATCGACACGGCCAACACTCGCACATTCCAAGAATTTAAATGGAAAGATCTTGAAGGTGCTACCATCCCAACAATCACAGTGTGTGATGATCCTAGTAAGTTCCCTGCAGACATGGACTGTGGTGACGAGTGGTACACAGCAGCTGAATGGGAAGAAGTTCGTCTATCGTCAAAAAACCACGTTGACGCACCGATCCTAATTCCAACTAAAAACGGAACAGAAACCGTTCACTTGTTAATGTCACACCCTACTCCTCCGGCTTTTGATGTGGGTAAGAACATTGAGCAAAATGCAGCAGAAGTCGACTTCTGGCACCAATACATCCAAAACAAATCGTTCATCTATGATGATTCTGGAAAAACGGGCGGCCTAGAACAAGGTAAGCACTTTGTTATGATGGGTGACCAAAATCTAGATCCTGTTGATGGCGACGGCATTAGCTCTGTAATGCAAGATCTGCATAACGACTCATTAGTTAATCAAAAAGTCACCAACGGCAGTCTATACCCTACTAGTTCTGGCGCCGATGAACATGCGGTAGATAATTCATTGCCTCACCCACAGCCAAACCGGATCACTTCGACATTTGGGCTTGCTGTAGACTACGCACTGCCGTCAGCTACCTTAAACATTGTTGAATCTGGTGTTTATTGGTCAGCTTCGTATGAAGAAGGGCGTAAGCTATTCAACGACTCACGAATTGGTGATGATGGTAACGGTAAAGATGTTTCATCTGACCACCGTATGATCTGGGTGAAAGCGGACTTCAGTAACTAAGCCAATCAATTGAGATCTAAGAAGCCCTCATATTGCTATGAGGGCTTTTTTTAATAAGCTTAACCGATTACCACTAGAACTATGCTCTCGAGTTTGAATTGTGGATGCAAAGAACCATAGTTATTGGATTTCAGAACTCTTTCTTCAATCAGAATTTATAACTATATTACTTTAACTTATAGAGTTTAAAGCCGAGGAATTGAAAGTGAGCAAACTGACGATTATTGCAACGATCGTCTCTAAAGAAGACAAAACTGAGCTAGTTAAATCAGAGATGATTAAACTGATCGATAAAACCCGTGTTGAAGACGGCTGTATTAACTACGATCTGCACCAAGATAACAGTAACCCTGCTCACTTTGTTTTTCATGAGAACTGGGAGTCTGAAGCTCATCTAGAGAAACACTTAGCGAGCAAACACATCGCTGACTACATGGCTGCGACTGAAGGTTGTATTGAAACCTTTATGCTTAACAAAATGACGCATATTGCTTAACCAGTCACTCAATACTGATTCAATAAAAACCCTGCTCTGGTTGCAGGGTTTGTCTTTTCTACAAGCTTATATCTAATCATTCTAATAATGAAAAAAACCCGCCAGAGTAGCGGGTATGGTCAATAATCATGACTGTCAAAGACAGATAGGTAACAACCATCAATCCAATATTGAGTACCACTTTACAGTGGCACTCTGACATTTCTTTTGCTGATCGCTAGCACGGGGGCACTAGTTAAAAGCACGAGCCAAAATGCCATTCCCTTGATATTGGTAAACGCTTGAATTACTACTTACAAAGACCGACTCTCCGGGCTTAAGAGAAACTGACCGTCCTTCTGAAGTGACGGTCGCCTCTCCTTCCACACAGAACAAGATCTCCGCGCTACGTAGATACTGTGACTTGCTCTCATCAGTCGCAGACAAGATATCAAAACCAAAGTCATCCACTGGAATCGGATAGCTCATCTTGCCCTCTTTCAATACAGGTTTAAGGCGGATATCTTCTGGCTTAATCGGCTCAAAGATTGTGTTGTCGATAAGCTCAGGTACATCGATATATTTGGGAGTGAGACCGGCACGCAGCACATTGTCTGAGTTTGCCATAATCTCTAAACCCGTACCTTGAACATAAGCATGTGGGGTTTCTGCGAACAGGAACATCGCTTCACCGGGCGCCAGTTCAACCGTGTTAAGCATTAATGGCGCAAATAAGCCAATATCACCTGGATAATGCTGCTTGAACTCAATGCTGTATTGAAGAGCTTCACGCCCCATGACCGTTTTGGCTGGTCGCGCATGTGCAGCATAAAGCTCATTAAGTGCAGCATCTTTACGCTTACCTTCAAGCGACATAATTGCGCTAAAGAAAGATTTCAGAGAATCACTGTCGGCATTGGCTTTAAGCACATTAAGCTCAATCGCTAACGAAGGAATATCCGTTTCTTCGAACAATGCAATAATATCGTTGATTGGACGAAAGCCATTCATCGCTTTGTAGAAGGTCAACGCATAAACCAGCTCAGGCTTGTGGTTTGGATCTTTGTAGTTACGATTTGACGCATTCAAAGGGATGCCGAGTGCATTCTCACGCTCAAAACCTAATTCAGATTTACGCTTGTTCGGGTGAACCTGAATCGATAACGGTGTTTCGGCCGCCAACACCTTAAACAAGAAAGGTAATTCACCGAAACGTGCCGCCGTGTACCCGCCTAAGACGTCGATTTTATTTTCATCAATCATGTGAGAAAGCGACTCACCGGTATCACCTACTTTTGAGCAACCATTTGGATGAGCTCCCATCCAAATTTCTGCTTGCGGTTCTTGGTTTGGGTTCACAATACCAAACAGTTGGTTGATGGAGTCTTTGCTTCCCCATGCGTAGTTTTGAATAACGTTGTCGAGTTTAAATAGAGACATAATTACTTCTCATTAAAAATCTGGCCGCCAAGCTTGAGCGTGGCAGCGATGTTACGGGCACTGCGAGTCAGATTTTGGCTCGCTTCTGATAAAACTTGGTCTAAGGACTGAGGTGAACGTACAGTTCCAAACAGGCTAGACATTGAGCAGTAAAGCTTTTCAACGTCTTTACCCAAAGAGCCAGCGATACCAATGGTCGGAATATTCAGTTTTTGAGCACGCTGAGCGATACCAAATGGAGTCTTACCTTGCAGGGTTTGGTTATCCATCTGCCCTTCACCCGTCACAACCAATGAAGCGCCTTCAAGAGCCTTATCCGCATCCAACGCATCCAGTACCATCTCGATACCCGCTTTAATTTGGATATTGAATGCCAGGCTTAACCCTAGGGGTGTTCCACCAGCAGCACCAAAGCCCGTGCTGTCGCGATGATTAACACCTGTCTGCGCCTGAGCAATGTCGGCAAAGTGCCCAATGGCAGCATCAAGCTGTTGAACTTGAATTTGTGAGGCACCTTTTTGCGGACCAAACACGGCACTTGCTCCGCTTTCGCCACATAATGGATTATTCACATCACACGCGACCACGAACGTCACTTCCTTGCATTTAGGGTGCAGTCCATCAAGATCGATGCTTGCTAACAGACTTAATTCGGCGCCGCCACCAGATAACTCGTTGCCTTGCTTGTCTAATAACTTGCCTCCCAACGCTTGTAAAATGCCTGCACCTGCATCATTGGTCGCGCTGCCACCCAAACCAATAATGATTTGTTCAACACCTTGATCTAATGCATCTTTAATCAATAGCCCGGTACCAAACGAAGATGCGATTAACGGTGCTCTTTCTTCTACAGTTAATCGGTCTAAACCCGATGCTTGAGCAAATTCCACCAAGGCAGTTTTTACGTTAGCGCCATCAACTGTCTGTTTTAACGAAGCCCAATATGCCGTACATTCTCGACCTAGTGCGTCTGTTGTTTGTAGCAGCTGTTTCTTACCATTACGCGCGGTCAACAGCACATCTACGGTACCTTCACCGCCATCAGCGAGAGGCAGTTTTACGAACTCTGCATAAGGGAAAACATCAGCAAATCCGCGCTCAATGCAAGACGCAACTTGATGAGCGTCGAGTGATTCTTTGAATGAATCGGGGGCAATTACAATTTTCATTGTCGTTCACCATTCCCGCCCACCAAGGTGAGCGGGTTATCGAAATTAGAATTTGATTTGGAATGTTTTTGCTTGGCAAGATGCTAATTCGCCAAAAGATAAGTCGCCAAAGGTTTCAGTTGCTGCATCACCTTCGCGTACGCGCTCGTCCATGCTTGTCTCTTTCCAACTTGAAACGGTTCTAGTGAACGAAATTGAATCTGACACTGAACCTGTTTCTGCCGGGTTGTAGACACGCATGATCAGTGCATCTTCGTCTTCAGCTTTCTTAAGCACACTTAATACCGCACCTGCTTGTTGCTTCGATAGCAAGCTGAAGCTCATCGGTAGGTTTTGTTCGCCCACATTCAGCTTCATCGCGTTGTAAGGGATCTTGTTGTAACATTCGATTTGAGTGACATTGTCACGTGCTTGCGCCATGATGTTCGCGTCAATGTGGTTACCCGAGAAACCACACAGTGTGAATTCACACACTAACTTGCCGCGCACTTGTGAATCTGGTGTCGGGATCTTGATACCAGAAGGACGACCCGGACGAAGCAATAGCTCTTCTTTACCCAACACGCCGATACCACGGAACAATGTCAGTGCGAAGGTATCTCTGTTTTCGTCACCTTGAGATGCAATCACTTCAAACTCACGCAGGCCATTCGACATGATCGCCATACCCGCTTTGCCGTTTTCTAGCGCTGCAAAGTTCATTAACTGATACACAGGAACTGGTGCTTCTTTCCACTTCTCTTCTTCCCAAACCGACATTGCAGGGTCGTTGGTTGGGCGAGTAATGCAACCGAACTGGTTATCTGCAACCACAGTTTCAGAAACAAATGGCGTTGGTACTAAAACACGTACGCGGTGATCGTCGGCTTGGTTGTCTAGTTCCATGCGAACTTCGATACGGCGAGAGCCTTGTTTCAATACCACTTGGCATTGCGCTTCTACAAAACCGTTTTGACCCGTACGTTCTTCACGCTCTGCCAGGTTTGCAGGCACGTTCATACGGAAAGCGATGTTCGCTACCGATTGGAAGCCTTGGTGGTCAATCGATGTTTCTACCGGGAATTCATCTGAGTACAACAGCCACTCTTGACGAGATGGTGAGTAATCGTACTCATCACCGTCATCAGAACCGTCTTCTAAGCGAAGTACTTGGTCGAATACTTGCTCTGTCTCTTTATCGAAAATAGTCAGAGTACCGTTGTCGTTTACATTGATTCGGTAGTATTCGTTCTCTAGCAAGTAGTCTTTGTGCTCCGCAACTTTAACTGCGCCCTTCTCATTACCTTGGATGTGTAACGTGGTGAAGCCCATCGCTGGCACAGTGCGTTTTATTTGAATATCAAATTCCATGAACGGGTCGTAGTTGCCGTAGTGAACGATTTGACGGTCTACTTTACCTGGGTCGATTTGGCGCTTGTCTTGGATGAAGTACTCAACTGGGTTTGCGTTTTCATCAAAGATAGAAAATTCTTGAGCACGGATAGTGATGGTTGTGTTCACCACTTCTTCACGCTCGTACGGAGAAAGGTTAAACATCGCCAGTTTGTCGCAACCTTCGCGATCCGGCATATGGTCAACGATTTTACGTTTGTAGAAGTGAATCAGGTTGGTCGCCATGTCATCCGCAAGGATGTAACGGTTTAGGATTTCAGCGTGTACCTTGTCTGAACAACAGCAACCAATAGAGTCATGAGCGTGGTTCTTCATGCTCTCTTTCCACATTTTCTCAATCAAACCGTGGTGGTATTCAAAGCCTAATGTCCAAGCGATAGACGCTAAAGGTTCTAAGATGTTTACAATCTTGTTTTCGATTTCCGCGTGGATCAGTTTGATGTCCATACGTGTTGACGAAATCGTGCGGTGAACACGCATGTATTTACCGTCGTTGAATTCGCCTTTGATTGTGTCGAGTTGGTCGCGTGCTGCTTCTACTTTCTCAAATACTTCTTCGTAACGGCTCATTGAAAACTCACGATCTGGGTAGATTTCGCGAAGCTTGTCCATTACTTCAAAGATGTCTTTTTGAATTGGCATTTGGTCGTGACCATTCGGCAACAAGATGTCTTTGGTTACCGATGGTTTCTCTAGCACTGGGAAGTACTTATCTAGACGAGCACGCAGGCCTTCTTCATCTTGTGGAAGGTATTTACCAATCGCGTAACCCAGCGGAAGCACTTGTGCCGTTACCTCACTGCCGTCGTTTGACTGCCATAAGAATTCTGTTTTGTTGGTGCCGTGACGCTCTGAACAACCACGCCAGAACATTGCACGCGTGATATCGAAGCCGTTGTAGATCATCGGCAGCTGAGAACTCATGCTGAATGAATCTGGTAGGTAACCGATCTTCATTGCATCGCCAAATTTCATACAGTCGCGAATGCCATACATCATGTTACGTACAATCGACTCACCAGAAACTTGCATTGTGTCGGTTTGAGAATACCAAGGGCCAATAATTAGCTTGCCCGCTTCAACCAATGCTTTTACGCGTTCTGTGTTCTCTGGTTTGATCGCAAAGTAATCTTCTAGGACGGCAGTTTGACCATCTAGAACGTAGTATTTGTATTCTGGATCGCTCTCCAGACGGTTCATGATTTCTTCCATGTTGTTCACTAGAAGAATACGAGACTCTTCTGTTGTGAAATACCATTCACGATCCCAGTGCATGTGTGGAGTAATATGTACGCGTGATGTAGTCATAATCATTTACCTAAATGTGTCGCTTCGAGTAAACCCTAAATTCGAACTCAAATACGACTAAATTAAATTTTTTCAAGGGGTTAAAATTGGCTACCACTAAATTTAGGGTGCAGAAAACCACGCCTAAAATCTGTGTGAATAAAACCGTTAGGAGCACAGGTATTTAGGACAGCCAAGTTGTTCGTTATTTTTTATATGGTGCTTTTAATGACGAGCTATAAGTGAGCTCAAAATTCGGTTAGTTCTGTGTTGCAGTACTTGCTTCAAACTTACCCTTTTTTACAGCGTGACCACGCCACATCAGAAGAGTAATGGTTGAAATCACTGTGCCGACAATGGCAGCACCGAACCAGATTGCAGCAGCAGAGAATGCGCCCAAACCTGAATCGTGTAACAAGAAGATAGAGAAGATACCTGCGCCCGGAGTTGATAGACCAATACCTGCCGCACCAACCATTGCACCTGTAACCACAGAGCCTAGTAAGAATGAGCCGATTACACGGATTGGATCTTCAATCGCCATTGGGATTGCACCTTCGGTAATACCCGCTAGGCCAAGTAGCCATGTAGATTTACCAGTTTCAATCTCAAAGTCTTTGAATAGACGTGGAGCAATCATAGTTGAAGCCGTTACCGTGAACGCCGATACCATTTTTACTGAGCCAAAGATTGCGTAAGGACCATAAACACCGTTCGCCATTGCACCTAAGCAGAATGCGTAAGCAGCTTTGTTTACCGGACCACCTAAGTCGAATGATACAAACAGACCCAGAATCGCACCCAATAACAATGCGTTAGTGCCTGACATACCGTTCAACCAGTCCGTTAGGCCTTGGTTTAGGAACGCGACAGGTTTACCGATAACAAACAGCATCAAGCTACCTGCCACCAAAGTACCAATCACAGGATAAAGGTAGAAAGTAAGGAAACCGTTAAACGCAGGACCCAAGCGAACATGCTCTTTTACCCAACGCATTACGTAACCAGCAATCAAACCACCAACAACACCGCCTAAGAAACCTGAACCAATGATGTTTGCAGCAATACCCGCGGCAAAACCAGGACCGAGTGCCGGTTTGTCGGCTAATGAGTAAGCAGTGTAAGCTGCCAGTACAGGTACCATTAATGTACCTAATAGGCCGCCACCTAGTTTGCGATACATCCATAGCCAAGAATCTTTTGTTGCGTAAAGCTCTTGCAGGTCAAAAATTTGCGCGATAAGAACAGCAACCGCAAGAACAGTACCACCAGCAACGATAAGAGGAACTGCGTAAGAAATACCAGAAAGCAGCGCTTGTTTAAGCTCCGTTTTCAGTGGCAATTTCTTAGGTTTGTCGTCAGTAGCTACTGTACGCTCTGCACCGTTACCTTTTTTCGACTCTTCAATCGCTTCATTTAGAATGCGTTCACCGTGTTTAATCGGCTCTGCAACTGACGTTTCAACACGAGGGATTCCGTTAAAACGATCCACTTCTTTAATCGCAACTTCAGCAGCAAAAACACACGCTACAGCATTATTAAGTTGTTCAGCCGTTAAGCGATCTTCAATACCGTTTGCGCCCTGCTTTTCAACATGGACCTTGTAGCCAAGCTTTTTGCCCGCTTTTTCTAAGTACTCAGCTGCCATATAGGTGTGAGCAATGCCTGCAGGGCAAGCAGTAACACATACAATTGTCGGCGCATTTGTATCTAAGTTGTCTTGTTTTTCTTCTTGCTGATTATCGCCATCAAGAAGTGCGAAGATTTCATCAGCGGTTGTTGCTTTTAATACCGCTTCACGAACATCGTCATCAACCAATGTGGTTGTCAGTTCAGTCAGCAGATGCATGTGGGTAGAACCCGCTTCAGCATTTGGAATGGCAATTAGGAAGATAAGATTCACATCTTCGTCTTCATCTAGGCCTTTCCATTTCATGTCTTCTTTTAGTGTTGCCACTGCGAAGCCGGCTTCTTTAACCGCGTCAGTCTTGCCGTGCGGTACTGCTAGACCTTCGCCAAGCGCTGTCGGGCCTTGCTCTTCACGAGCAAATACTGCATCAAGATACTCTTGCTTGTTGTGCAGTTTGCCTTGCTGATCCAGTTGGTCAGCAAGTGCGTAAATCGCTTCTTCTCGACTGCTAAACGTAGTTTGCAGATTTACGAGCGACTTATTCGTTAGAGTAGTAAGTTTCATAACCTTTGTCCCATAGTCACGGATTAGTACGACAGTCGTCCCTGTCGACGATAGGAATAATACAACTTCAAGACATTTAATCCGTGATCACGATCTCACCAATACATATTTGTATTTAATTTGTATTTAAATCGTATTGGTAAATCCTTTAAGAAAGCTTGTTATGTATCGTTTAATTTGTATTATATGTACTACAAAACACCGATACGACGCTCACACTAACCTTGAGAGCAAGGCTTATATAGAGCAAATTTACGTATTTAAGGTACAGGTTGTTGAACAAAGTCTAGTTGTTCTAGCGCACAAATGAGGCAAAAATGGCAAGACTCCCGATGTATCGCCAAATCGCAGATGCAATACGAGAAAAGATCAGTTCTGGTGAATATAAGGTTGGAGAAGCACTTCCAACAGAAGCGCAATTGCGCGAAGTATTTTCTGTCAGCCGTGTAACGGTTAGACAAGCGCTGAAGCTACTGATCGAAAATGATGAACTTGAAAGCGTGCAAGGCAGCGGCACTTACGTTAAAGAGAACAAAATCAATTACGACATCTATAAGCAGTCTAGCTTTCAAGAAAAGTGGGCGCATTTGGATGTGGTTACCCACAGTGAAGTGCTGGCTTTTGAAATGAAGCCTTGTTCTTTGGCGATGTCTGAACATCTAGATATCAAAGAAGGCGAATTGGTTTTCTACGTAAAGCGTGTTCGTTTCATCGACAACAACCCAATCACAGTTGAAGAAACTTGGTTGCCTGTTGCTTTGTTTCCAGACCTTACGTATCAAGTGATGCAAACATCAAAATACGACTTTATTGAAAACACCAAAGGCATGGTGATTGATCGAAGTGAGCAAGAACTGGTACCGATCCTTCCACCAGAAGATGTGGCTCATCAGTTAGGGATCGACCCTGCTCAGCCGATTATTGAAAAACGTACTCGTGGTTACCTAGCTAATAACACAGTATTTGAATACAGTCGCAACTACTTCACATCTAACGATTACCGATTCACTTTGGTCGCAAGACGCCAACGATAAGACTTAATCTAGCGCTGCACCTAACCAACACAGAGGACGCCTGTTCTCTGTGTTTTTGCACATTCCCTACTCATAATACTAGTTTCAACCACCCCAAATATTCCTAAACCGATATCAAACAACCTCACGAAAGATCATTCACCTTCATTCAAATACCGTTCGCACGCTTTGACCATAAAATGAACGCCAAATAACAAGAGCAACCGTCGACAGGAATGTAGATGAATACCAAACAACTTGAGGACGCGGTCAATGAAGTGACCTTGTTCAATCAACACCTGCACTTAACCCAATCCGTCCATACCATTCCTACACCAAAAGTGAATTGGGAGTCGATTGCTATGGAACCGGCTCCTGTAATGCCAACGGTTCGCTTCGACCATAAAGTCAAAGCCATGGAAGCGCTCGACGAGTACAAACCCAACTGGCTCGATATGCTGCTGGGCAACAAATCCAAGTTGTATACCCTCACCGCCAATATTGAGCGAGCGGCAGAGAAAGACATCGAACAATACAAAACTGAATTTGTACATTGGGTGCAGAACTACAGCTACTGGGCCAAAGGCAATCAATTGTCGAAAGGTGTTTTGAATAACGATAGCCAAGCGAAGCTGTCTGCCCTTTCTGAAGCTCAACAAAACACGATGAACGCCGCAGTGGTCGACACTAAGCTGATCAATCATAACTTTAATACCTATAAGAACGGCCACCTGTTAGAAATCAATATTCAGGTGAATAAGCACAACGTCATCCCTAAAGAGAAAAAGGTATTGTGCCAAGGTGAGGTAAAGCTAGAGACCCTGTCCCTATCTGAAAGTAATGCACTGTATCGAGAGTATGTGTGTAGCTGTGTTCTTAAATGTGCTCAAGACTCTTTCAACGTATTACCTGAGACAAGCGTGGTGATCAATGTTGAGCAAGTTTCGGCTGATCATTCCAATGAGACGATTCTTTCGTGCCATGTCGAGAAAGGCTTGCTGGAGTTCTTATTGATTGAAGACGACAAACCTTCTGAGATCCTTGAATTCTTTGTCCACATTGAAGATTTCAACCCGCATCGTGGCAACGGGTTCTCTGAGATTAAAACCATCTTCTCCCCTTTGCCTATCGCGTCGTAACTCAGTTCACCTTTCGACTCGAACATAGACTACTCATCACGACTAACTGTTAGTTGGTCGTGTTCAATCAATTATGTATCTAACCATTATGTCGACCTACGCTATCTCAAGAACAACACGTCCAATACAAAACACAGCTCTAAACAAAACCAATTTCAACCCGTTACCTTTGGTCGCAATGGTCTTATCCATGCCACTGTTCGCGGAAGAAACGGTACCGACCGAAGAGCCGATACTTACGGAACCACTAGAGCTGACAGAGCAACTTGAACTTACAGAAGAACAAGCCTTACAAGATGAAGCCATATTGGAAGAAAAGGTGGAACCAGAAGTTGAATCGCCCTTCACGACGTTAACCAAGTTGGGGTTTATCTACTCTCAAAACACCAGTTCATCTTTGTCTATCAATTCTGGAATATCCGTAGGCTACAAAAAGGAAAACTGGGGACAACGAGTCCAGTTCGATACCTATTACACGGATGCTGAAAATGATGAAGATGGTACGAATCGCTATACCACCAACTATGGCATTAGTTATGACTTGAACGAGGTGACTTACTTAGTCGCGACAACACGTTTTGAACACGACCACTATGGTACCTATCGTAAGCAGTTTATTACCGCGACCGGATTGGGCCGTCACTTTTACGATACTGAAAGAATCAAGCTTCAAGGCTCTGCGGGGCCGGGTTATCGAATCAGTAAACGACAATCCTCCGACGAAGAGTTCCCGGACAAAGAAAACTATGAACTGATCGTTAATGCCAGTATTGATGGCTCGCTAACGCTTACAGAAACGTTCTCTATGGGCGCAACTGCAAACATGGCCTACGGTGAAGAGAACACAAACTACAACCTAAAGGGCTATCTAAAAAACATTCTGATGGGCAATTTAGCACTGACGTTTGATACCGAATACATTTACAACACCACTGTTGCCTCAGACCAAAGCAACAGCGAGATCTACAGTTCAATGAATCTAAACTACGACTTCTAAGAAAGATTTCCCCCATCGAACATGCAAAAGGATTTGCGTGATCGTCCAGTAAATCATCACTAGGTCCTATACAAACACGCGCTTCATTGACCCAACACCTACTTCTATTACTTCGAAAAATTGTATTGAGATGTGTTTTTGGAATCGAGCGCTCAAAGCTCTGTCAGATAAATGTAAAACCACTCTTGGACCCATGAAAACCCCGTAATTTATCGCTAAAGTTCGCCTACCTTTTGTATTACAAATTACTTTTTATGTTCAACACTCAACAAACTGTAAAACACTTCAAGATTGCTGCACTTATTTCTAGCGGTTTATTACTCACAGGCTGCGAAGCCAACGCTAAAAGCGACCAATCAGACCTGACAACATGTACCGACTGTGACTGGAACATAGAGCAATGGAAAATCACCCTTCCTGTCAGTGGCGACGATTACTACAACAATGGTCGTAGCAGCGCAGCCGAGCTCATCCCCCAAGAATGTAATGGTAAAGAGTACTTAACCAACGGCACCAATCTACCTTGGTTCTCTCGTGAATCAGTTAACGGCGAAGAACGTCTCAAATTTACAGTAGATCTTGGGGGCCAAGTGTCTACAACACCAAACACAAAATACGTTCGCTCTGAGCTTCGTGAGCTCTACAACTATGATTCCGAAAATCGTTGCAGCACTAAAGAGCAAAACTGGGCAGTAACAGGAACACATGAGTTAAAAGCAACACTAAGCGTTGATCAATTTCCGGATAAAGATGTAACGGGTAGCGACCCAAAAGTGGTTCTTGGCCAAATCCATGGTAAAGACATTAAGCAAGCACTCGTGAAATTGCAGTGGGATGGTGAAAACAAACCAGTACGTGTCGTTCTAAATGATTCCTTTCTGTCAGGAAACCAAGTTTGCAGCGACTGTAAGCCTTTTAGTGTCAACCTAGGCTACGCGCCTGCGAACCTTGATTGGGATTACACAATTCGTCTCAATGACCAGGGTATTTACCTTTCAACACTCATTAATGATGAATTAACAGAGCAATTCTTACCTTGGGGTGTCGAAACAGAAGACCGCGATGGCAACAAAGTTACCCTTTCAAAGGCATGGTTAGAGGAAGAGTATTACTTTAAAGCTGGCCTTTACGCTCAAATAAAACCTTCAAGAGAGTTTGCAGGGCAAGTGTTCTCGGTCAGTTTCGCGAAGATCAATATTGATCATAACTAATCACGCTTAATTAAGTCTTAGATACAACGAACAGCAGGCTCTAAGCCGATAAGCTCCCACTCTCTATAAACAGCGCATTGATTCCTTCAGTCATGCGCTTTTTTTGCTTTTAGTCACCAATATAGAACCTTCTTGTTCGCCTTCCCTTTCTTCTCAATTTCCTGTTGATTATATAGAAAACGTTAATTCTGTTTTGCTTAATGCCCCGTTTATCTACAAACCTTGGTGTAATAGATTGGACTCAAGCAAACAAAAGGAGCGAATACATTATGTTATCTAATCAACTAGAGCGTGCACGCGCCATCGATTTACCAACACGCGAAGCGATGCTTCAACGAGCTCCTTCTGTACAACAGTTTTGGGACAACAATAAAAGTCTGTTCAGTGAAGCTTGGAAAGAGTGGGAAGTGAGCGCAGAAGGCAGCCAGCTAAATTTCGATGATTCATTACTGGACGCTCGTCTGCGTGAAGCCGTTAGACAGGCCTGGCAAGATCCAACGAAAGAAATTGCAGTGCAAGACTTGCTCGAAGAAGTCTCACCTGGTGTGTTTAAGTTCCAGTTTTTTGACCCCGAGCGTTTGGCCGGACTACGCGATTACTTAGAAGAAGTATCTAAGGCTCAAATCCCGTTGCGCCCGCCTTATGGCATAGTTCTCAACCGAGGTGGTGCAATGCTGGACAGCCGATCTGAAGGCTACTTAGCAGCACCGCGTTTCCAAGCGTTTTATCGCGACCTGCTTGACAGTTACATGCGTCCAATCGCTCGTTTGTTGTTCCCAGAAATTATGGGCTACGATACGCAAACTTTTGGGTTCTCTATTCAGTATCAAGCGAACAAAGACACATCTTTACGCCTTCATACTGATGCATCTTCTGTCACGCTTAATATCAATTTGAATTTACCCGATGAAGCGTTTTCAGGCTCTGCACTCAACTTTTATGACCCGGCAACCGGTAAAATGAATGAGGCGACGTTTACACCCGGCATGGCAATGATCCACCGAGGAAACGTAGCACACGCAGCACTGCCAATTACCAGTGGTGAGCGCTCTAACTTCGTATTGTGGTTATATGGTGACCGAGGTCAGATCCCACAGCGCAACTCAGGATTGGAAGCGATAGACGCTCATCAGCGTTGGACGGTACCAACGGTTGTACCTGATAACTTTGCTCCATTCTAGATAAATACGCACCGGTTTAATCGGTTCGATTCGGATTAGCCTGTTCAGACGGCTAATACAGTAAATAACAAAGCGCCCACCATGAATAATGGTGGGCGCTTTTTCGTTTCTTCGATTACGTTAACCGTCAATCGACTCGATAGATTAGGCTGGTTTGGTTCTCAATCGAGTCAACACATCCATTTGCTTTAGGTTCGCCATACCGACATACGCGACAGGCACTAAGAACAATGAGAAGAAAGTTCCGACAGACAAGCCACCGACCAATACCAGACCAATATTAATACGACCCAATGAACCCGGACCATCAGCCAGCGCTAACGGCAATGAACCTAAGATCATCGTCAGCGACGTCATCAAGATAGGACGTAATCTTGAACGTGCACTGCTGATCGCCGCTTCTTGCGCACTGGCACCAGACTTACGTTTCTCATTCGCAAACTCCACCAGCAAAATACCGTGTTTAGTGACAAGACCAACCAAAGTCAGCAAACCGATTTTTGAGTAGGTATTAAGACTTTGACCAAATACCGACAGCGTTAAAATCGCACCGACGATACACAATGGAACCGTTAGCAAGATGATCATAGGGTCGACAAAGCTTTCAAATTGCGCTGCCAGAATCAGGAAGATAAAAATCAATGCCAATACGAACAGCACCTGTGCACCAGCGGTTGAATCAACGAGGTCTTTTACAATGCCGTTGAATTCATAGCTTTGAGCAGGTTTCAATAAGCTTGGAACCGTGTCATCAATATACGCTTTCACATCACTTGCCGTGTATCCGGGCATCAAGTCAGCAGTAATTTCAGCGCTGTCTTTCCCCATGAATGTCTTAAAGTTCGATTCCGACGTCACTTGTTTAATCGATACAAACTGAGACAAAGGAAGCCTTTGACCCGACTGTGAATCCACATACAGCTTATCCAATACCTTGAAATCACCAAGATCGCTCAGGTTTACTTGAACTTGGATTGGGTATGTATAGCCATCATCCGCTTGTAGATCCGCCGCTTTCACTGAACCAAGGAATGTCGATAAGGCATTGGTGACATTGCCGTAATCCACACCAGATAACACAATCGCATTGCGGTCGATCGATAAGTCATAACGCAATTGGTCACGCAACATTGAGTTTTTAATGTTGGTCACGCCCTCATAATTCTCAAGTGCCTCTACCACTTTGCTCGCCGTTTCAGACAAGACTGTCGTATCACGGTTCACGGTCGTAAGTTCGAGAATCATGTTAGTCGCAATGTTCAAGTTATCCGCAGAGCGAACCTTGAAAGACATACCATACGCAGAAACTGAACTTTGCGCTTTGGCAATAAACTCATTCACTAATTCATCTGCAGACTGGTCACGCTCTCCCCATGGTTTTAACAAAACGTGATTGGTCGGTGTACCTTCAATGTAAGACAGGTTCGCTTCGACCGATTCATCCCCTTTGAACACGCTGTTGAGTTGTTCATTATTGTCGAGATGATACTGACGCCCTACTCCTGTTGGCGGCGTTGATGTCACCTCAACAAACCCCGTGTCTTCCGTTGGAAGGAGCACTTGAGGCATCTTCCAAACCGCTAACGCAGACAACGCAATTAGAACTAAGGCAATACCACTCATCAAGCCTTTGCGCTCAAACCACTTACCTAGTTCCTTGGTGTACACGTCAGACAGAACGTTAAGCTTCGCATCAACCTTTTGATACCACTTTGCTGGCGTTGAAACTGGCTTCATCAAATAGGCGCTCATCATTGGCGAGAGCGTTAACGCTACAAACCCAGAAATAATCACCGCTGCTGCTAACGTGAAAGCAAATTGTCTAAACAGGTCGGCGGTTAAGCCCGCCATTAGACCAATCGGCAAATACACAACAGCTAAGGTAAGGGTCATCGCAATTACAGGGAAGACGATCTCTCGACACCCTTTAATTGCTGCATTAAACGGTGTTTCACCCTCTTCGATATGACGGTAGCAGTTCTCAGCAACAACAATTGCATCGTCGACCACTAAACCAATCGCAAGGATGATCGCCAAAATCGTCAGTACATTGATACTAAAACCAAGTACATGCATCACGGCAAACACACCAATCACACACACGGGAATGGTGATGATCGGAATCGAAGCCACACGAACAGAGCCTAAGAACAGAACAACGACAGCAGAAACAAGAACAATCGCTTCAACCAGAGTCATGAAGCCTTCATCAATCGCCGTTTTAATAAAGTCTGCTTGGTTGTAGACCATTTTCATTTCAATGCCTTCTGGCAACTGAGGTTGAATTAGGTCGATTTGCTTCTTAACTTTATTGGCAACCGTCACTGGGTTTTCACTTTTCAGCGGCAACACCTGAATCGACATCGCTAGGTTGTCGTCTACACGGAGAATACTTGGCGTTAGGCTCTCTTCACCCATTTTGACTTCAGCAATGTCACCGATTCGGATGATCTTGCCGTTATCGACACGAACTACCAAGTCTCTTACATCATCAACACTGGTCACTTGATTGACTGGGTTGATTGAGAAATCTCGTACCTGACCTTTTATCGTACCCGCGGTAAACGTCGCATTGTATGAGCTCAGCGTGCCGACTACGTCAGAAGCACTCATATTAAGCGCCATCATGCGGTCGGGTTGTAACCAAACTCGCACCGCTTTCTCACTGCCGCCATACGGCCCCCAAATACCACCGACACCTTGAATATGCTTAAACTGTGGCACAACTTGTTGGCTGATGTAGTCGTACATCTCTTGTTTAGACATCTTGCCAGTATTCACAAAAGTGATGATGTTACTTGGCATGCTAGTATCAGAAGAGTCATCCGTTACTGTTGGCTTATCCGTCATACTCGGCGGAAAATCACCAATCGCTTCGACACTGCTGCGCAGGTTGTTCATCAGGCTTGTGTATTCAACTTCATCTATGTCGTCTTCAAAGATGATTTTGAGATTACACGTCCCTTCCTGACAATCCGTAGTCATGGTCTTAACGCTATCAAGACCCGTTGCAGCAGTGATCAGTTTGTCTGCCACGTTACGCGACATAAACTCCGCACTCGCACCATTTATCGCAGCAGTTACCGTCGCAGAAGGCGTTTTGTGGTCAGGGAAATACTGAATCGATAATTTCTGAAATGACAACAGGCCAAGTAACACAATGGCGATACTCAGCACTGATGCAAATACAGGGTGTTTAATACAAATCTCAGGAAGCTTCATTCACGTTCTCCTCGGTCGTCGCTTCCTTGCCAGAATTTACGGTATTTTTTGAATCCTTCGATGGTTCGATTTCGACTGGTTTTGCCATCACGTCGTTCGTTTTTGGAAGTTCTGTACTCGCTTCTTCAAGCAGTTCAGCTTTTACTTTTGGCGATTGTTTTGTCCAATCGACAGAAGGCTCAATTGGATGCTGCTCTTGGGTTGGCTTAGTGGATTTCACCTCAGCATTTGGGTTCATCACTTTAACCAGAGATTCAACTTTGAGGTTCTGCTGTCCGGTCGCTACGACGCTTTCGCCTAGCTCAAGTCCCTTCTCTACCACCACATAACCATCATTGGTGTTAACACCCAATTCTACAATTCGTTGTTCGATGTTGTTGCCATTCACCACCCATACAAAACGTTTAGCGTCCTTGGCTTGAACCGAGTTTTGCGAAACCACCATTTGCATTGAATCTTCACTGGTCATTTGACTTAATTTGGCAAACATACCCGGAACTAAGCGGTGTTCAGGGTTCGTAACATGTGCGTGAACCTCAACACGGCCTGAGCTTTCATCGACCGCGGGCGCGATATAATCAACCACACCTTCGAACGATTCGCCCGGAAAAGCATCGACTTGGATAGACACGGTTTGACCGAGCTTTGCATTACCCAAATCAGACTGGCCAATCGCATACTGCACCTCAACAGGATCAAGCTTGATCAAACTGACCAATGCCGTTGAACTATCAATTTTGCTGCCTACTGAATGACTGAAGTTAGTGAGTTGTCCATCAAAAGGCGCTACTAATAAATAGTCGTTCATCAGTGCTTCTTTCTGACGAAAATCAGCCGCCGCGAGATTCGCTTGCTCTTTTAGCTCTTCAACATCTTGCTGAGACATAGAATCCGGTTGTTTCTTTAGTAACTCACGTACTCGTTTTAGCTTTGATTTTGCTAGCGCGAGTGAGCTTCGTGCTTTATCAAGATCGGCTTTGGCCTTGGTGTTATCGAGCTGCGCAATCAATTCGCCTTTTTTGACGGAATCGCCATCTTTGAAATGAATAGTAAGAATTTTGTCGGAAGCACTGAAAGTAAGCGCGGCAGAATCTGTCGCTCTAATCTTGCCAACTTCGCGAATGGATGAAGTAAAAGCCTGTGTATGCGCTTTTTCGACCGTGACGGGCACCAATGGTGAGTCTTGTGCTAGCGTCGGTGTTGTATTTAAGGCGAATAGTGCCAAAGCAATGGTTTTACTAAGCTTTTTAAATTTCATGTTCAATAACCATAAGTCGCTACAATCGTCTGACTTGAAGCGTTTTTCTGTGCAGCCGTTGTGAGCTAAATAAGCATCCAGCTATTTATATCAATGCCAACAACAGCCATAAGTTCGGATTAAGGCTCGATATCGCTAAAGAGCCTTACGATGTTGTTTACTTGGCTGAACCAAGAATAAGAATGAATAATTAAGGTTTATGACAACCCGCTAAAAGCGATGCTGGTACTGAACACCAACGAGCAAAGCATCGGCGGTCACATCAGCAGAGATATTGGATTGGCTTCCTGGAATCGTCGTTAAGCTCTCATCAACGTGTTGCGATTCACCAATGATGAACCCGACACCAAGATCGACAGAACTCGCTGGAGTTAGGTGATAGGTACCACCCACGGTTACCCAGTGACGATTGACATCCGGAATAGATAAAGACGTCAGTTCATCGGTTGGAGAGACGTCATACATGTAACCCGCTCTCAGAATGATGTCTTTTGACATGGTGTAAGTGCCGCCAACCGAAACGTGCCCCGCATCTTTCCATTGGTATTCTTTAATAGAATCGTCATAAGAATCAGACGTTAACGAGTCAAATTCAGACCAATTCACCCACTGCAAGCTGTAGTGGAAAGCCCATTGTTCGTTGAGTTGGTGCCACCCAGAAAACTCGAGTGTGTCTGGTAAGGGAACATTCATTTTGTCGGCAGCAACTCCGCCTTTTGTGATGTCACCTTCCACTTCAATATCCGGGCTATAACGGTAAGTAATACCAAATTTATTGCGCTCATTTACCTGATACGTTGCACCAACATTGGCACCTAAACCAAAACCGTCGGCATCAACATCAAGTAGGTTCGTACGGTGAATTTCACCTTCACCGTAGATAACATCAATACCTGCGCCCAAGTTGATCTTTTCAGATAATTCATAAGCGACAGCAAAGCCAACGTTGATGCTTGAGAGTGCCGTTTTTCCTCCAAACTCATCTGCTGAAAATGAGTCATCAAACTCAACATCAGTGCCGAAATTGGAATGCACGGTAGCACCCAAAGTGAACTTTGAGTCTTGAATTGGATGGACGTAATGGATGTTCGGCACTAACGTACCTGCGCTAAGTTCTTGGTCATCCAATGATGTGGTATCACCCATTAAAGGTGTGTAACTGACATTCGACACATCAATTCCGCTATCGATATAGACAGCACCTACCGACAACATAGGTTGCTCGATATAAGCCATTGCAGCGCTATTCTTAGCTACAATCGCTGCACTATCTGCCATGACAGCATCACCCGCAAATGCACGACCTAAACCAGTTGCAGATTGTGCGTTCAGTTGAAAACCAGCAGCGTTGGTTAGACAAGGGACAAGTGCAGCGGCAGTGCCCAATAAAAGTTTATTCTTCATCTTGAGGCACCTCTGTTTCGATGTGATCTTCGTTATTTATGACGACTACTGCACCGTCACTCATTACCATTGAAGCAACGGCGATTTGTTGAGTGTCCACAGCTTCAAGTACATCAGATATGTTTTCTCCCGGCATACCCGGTAGCCCGTCTTCATCAACAGGACCTTCATACGGGAACAAATACGTACCGTGCCCACCCGTGGTGGTTCTTACAGCACCACGTTTTTCACTTATATTTTCTGATGTGCCTGTTATTGGGTCTAAGCCAAGAGCAGTAATAAGTGGCTCGGTACCAGTACGAATGTTATCTGGGGCGGTGTTTGGAATTACGCTGTCTGGTACGTAATCAACGCCTACATCACAGGTTTCACCACAATCTCCGACAGCTGCTAACAAAAGCGTTGGTTGCTCAGCCACAACTTGACGAGAGATGAAGCTAGCAGGATCGGCACTATCAATCGTTGCTTGAACCCCCTGTTTAAGGTCAGTTACAACCAGATCAAAGATGTCATTCTCCAACTGACTCACAAGCAGCGCGTTATCTGTTGAAAGTGCGACAAACTCACGAAGCGCTTCAATGCACTGCTGGTTAGTTGCCTCTGCGGTACAGATATCAGGAATGACAGTCTCAGCAATGCCACGCTGAACGTCTGGAGATTTCTTTACACCTTCAGACATTTCTGGGCCTAAGGTTTGAGAAGACAAAACTAGATTAGTTAGCCCTTGTCCCGGTACAACAAAGTTCACCGTGTTAAATGCAAAGTCTGAGTTATCACCCAAATCACGAGTAGGTTGGCTGAATTCACTGACCATCACCGACATGATTCCACCCAAGGATTGTCCAATTAAGTGAACATCATCTTTTTTTACCCAAGATTCTTGGCTTAGCGCGTAGCGAAGACCTAAAAAGTCGGAGACAGATTGTTGAAGGTTAGAACGAAGCGCTAAAGGAGAATCAATATTGATGAAGAACGCCTTGTTTGCTCGAGCACTGATTTCTACTCCTGTTTTTTCGCCATCGTTAGGGTCAGTATCAGTGTTGTCATAACGCATCCGTTCCCCATGATATGGCATATCAATCGCAACAACGGCATAACCTTTTTTTGTATATTCCGCAGCCATCAACGATGCTGTACCGCGCTCCGCAGTAACACCGTGGATGAATATCGCAGTCGGAAATCCGGTCGACGTTTCTATCGGCCTTGGAGTGTCTTCGTAATTTGGCAAATAAATATCAGCCGTGATATTGAGGAATTCAATTACTTTAGGGGATGACATCTCAGCAGTAGGGAAGCCACCATCAGCATTAGTAATCCATTCATAGAGTGGTGGGCAGTTTTCTTTCGGGTCAAACTCATCAATAGTGCATTCAGACTCTCGACCTTCAGTAAAAGGCAAGTAAGACGGTATTCTTAATTGCTTACTGTATTGATTGTAATCTCCATTAAATTCTCGAACTTTTTTATAACCGTCTAAAAACTTGGTATTAAACTTTACATGATTGTCTCTCATTGCATCCAAAGTCGAATATGAACTCTGAGTTTTAAACTGCGCGGCATATACAGGAATACCCTTCTCAGGATAAAGCGCATAATATGAATCGATCGCATTTAATACCTGCTCCTGAATGCTTACTTCCTTATCGTTTTCTAGCGGAACACCTGAATAAATCAATTCATCAAAACTAGCGTCTGCTTTTAAAGGTTCGTCAAATTCAGTTTTTACCCCATCAGTCACAACGATCGAATAAGTCGTTCCTTCTTTTAACCCTGACTCGCACTGAATAATAATATTGGAACCATCAGCTGATATTTGAGTGCCAACTTCCTCACCAGTTGACTCATTAATTAACACCACGTTCCCCGATAAAGTTTCATTATTCAGTGGAAAGCGTTTATCAGAATTAACACTTTGCAGAGGAATTAAAATGGGCTCTGCACAAAGTCCCCAACCATCTAAAGCGGCGTATGAATTGTTGTAGTCCTGATAATAGGCATCATTGGTCGATGACATTGCGGCAGCATGTTCACCGACTCCGGTAATGGTTCCGTCGTCGTCATACCCGTATCCATCGTTCGGTTTTGGTAATTCATTAATGTTGTAAGGAACTAATACTGAAACGGCTTCTTGAGTCGAGTCTTCAGACTGACAGCCGAGTAAGGCAAGCGTGATTAGTCCACATAAATATGGCTTATTGAATTCTTTCAAAACAGCTCCTTCGTAGCTTTCGCATTTAACTGGTGTGGTCATGCGATTTATCGTTATTTGAGTTGCCGGTTGAGTCGGAGGTAAGTTCGACTTTTATTCGCAGAGAGCAAGGCAACACGAAGTTGGAATGACACGTTGATAGAACTACGTAAGAAATTTGAGCACTTAACCCACACCCACTAAATCAGCGTCACCAGTTAATGATCTAATAGCTACTAACACCAAGCACCTGAAACCACATTAAACAACCTCAAAAAGGTATATAAGGAAATCTAATTAGGTTAACAAACCAATTTAAATCATAAACTTAAACATCAAAGACAACGAAATCAGTAAGTTTATATTTGTAGCGACATTTGTTATATTTAGGTTAGAACGCTTATTACAATGAGAACCCAGATGTCTGCTGAATTTATTATCAATGATGATATACAGGTCAATTTAGAAGAGAGTGAAATCCATCACTTTAAGACAGGCCGTACGTACCCAATAGGTTCTAACGAATCAGAGCTCCTTAAGTTTTTTATCTCTAGACCCAATGAGGTGATTACTCGCCAAGTTCTGATTGAGCAAGTATGGGTATCGAAAGGTATCTATGTTGAAGATGGCAGCTTAATGCAAACCATCTCTATCTGCCGAAAAGCGCTTGAAGACAAGAGTGGAATGATCATTGTCACTGAACGCGGCAAAGGCTACCGATTTGCAGGGCAAGTAACACAAGATAAAGAACGCGCATTGCGTCAAATTCAAGCCCAATCTACGCAACAAACTGAACAAGCGACAGAGAACTCTATAGAAGAAAGCTCGACAGCAGAAAAAGCAGCTCCAACGAAAAAGACAAATCATGTGTTAGCGCTAATTGCTTTATTTATGGTAACCGCGGGTCTATCACATTATTTTTTTGCCTATTTAGACAGAAATAGCTTAGGTGAAGATCTTACAGGCCAACATTTTATCTCTTGTACAATCGAAACCGACGAGTTCACCTTTAAAGAACTCTACAACGTCACTCTTTATGAATATAAGGGTCGAAAAATCATCATCGATAATTCAGGAAAATCTTTGAGCTTCCCTAGCGAATTTAAAGGAGTTACTTGTGAATAAAGAAAAGCAGATATTCGTTGTCGTGGCTCTATTGGGTATTTTGGTCGGCTGGTTAACAACCTTTATTCCGAAAGAACATCTTAAAGGTCACTATTTAGCCAATACAGCATCGGTGGTCAATCCGCCAGAGAAAATAATTTACAATCAAGCTTCTGTGAATATTGAGTTTAAGAAGAATAATAGTTACGAGCTGTTATATGTTTCGACTAAAGAGGCTGGTTTCACCTCGTCAGGAACTTACGTTGTCACTCAACACGATATTTCGTTAGACGAGACTCAACACGAACAGATCATCCCAGATAGAGATCTCTCGTTTTATGAGAAAGTCATGATCAGTGAAGGTGCGGTGCTTTCTTCCGATGCGATGACCTACATTCCACTGAACGACAAAGAACTATTGTTGGTAACACAACGCGGAATGATTCATTTCTGCAAAAAGGTGGCATGTGCTGACTTGCCCGCTTATTCAATTTCGGAACCGGACGTAAATATCAACTAACCCTTCCTCACCAACAGGTCGAACTCTGTAACTTTTGTGTGACTTAACTCTGGCGTCTGCTAATTCCCAATAAAGTAGGCGTCAGATTCTAATCTTCTAATCCTCAGATTCAAAAACCACCTTCCTGAATGTAAGAAATGACCCTTTCCTTTTGATTTCTACCACTAAGCCTGAAAAATCATAATTTTATAAATCAAAACCTTCATATGCAACCTCGCACAACAAAGGTGATCCAAGCTATATTCTAATGAACGATATAATTTGTTTATTAACATCTAAACAACAGTAGTTATGCATGATTTACAACCACAATTAACATCGAAAAAAATGTTTGTCTTAGATCATATCAACCTCAACTATGCCTCGTGCCACAGTGCAGTTTTCTGTACATTCATTGTCATATTCTGAAACACTTTCTTATATTTTTTAAACTTTGTGGAGATTTCTATGTTAGAGCTCTTGATCGGATTAGTGATTACCATCGCTGTTGGTTACTTTATTGTAAAAGGCTATAAAGCAGCGGGTGTATTATTAACTGCTGGCCTTGCCCTACTTCTTATTACTGGCCTTATTGGTCACACAGTTTTACCAGCTAAGGTAGCTTCAACTGGTAACATGGTTACCGACTCACTAGAATTCGTTAAGTACATGCTTCAGTACCGTGGCGGCGGCCTAGGCATGCAAATCATGCTTCTTTGTGGTTTCGCTTCTTACATGACTCACATCGGCGCAAACAACGTGGTAGTGAAACAGTTTTCTAAACCACTGTCTGTTATCAAATCTCCATACGCACTACTTGTTGCTGCATACATCGTAGCGTGTCTAATGTCTCTTGCAGTAAGTTCTGCAACCGGCCTTGGCGTACTATTGATGGCAACGCTATTCCCAATGATGACGGCAATGGGTATCTCTCGCCCTGCTGCGGTAGCGGTATGTGCTTCACCAGCTGCAATCATTCTTTCTCCTACATCAGGTGATGTTGTTATTGCTGCAGAAAAGTCAGGCTTAGACCTAGATGTGTTTGCGGTTCAAACGGTACTGCCAGTGTCTATCTGTGCAATCATCGTAATGGCTGCAGCTGCTTTCTTCTGGAACAAGTATCTAGATAAGAAAGAAAACACACCAATGGAAAAAGTAGACGTTTCTGAAATTGAAACAACAGCGCCAGCTTTCTACGCTGCTCTACCATTCCTGCCAATCATCGGTGTTTTCCTATTCAACGGTCGTACGATTCCAGGCCTTAAGCTTGATATCTACACTATCGTTGTTGGCTCTATCTTCGTTGGCGCGATCATCGATTACGTTGTGAAGAAGTTCGACGGTGAGAAAACGCTAGAAGACCTAGACTCTTGTTACCAAGGCATGGCAGAAGCATTCAAAGGCGTAGTAATGCTGTTGGTTGCGGCAGGTGTATTTGCTCAAGGCCTAATGTCTATCGGCGCGATTGATAACCTAATCGGCCTTGCTGAAGCAGCAGGTGCTGGCGGTATCGCACTGATGCTTATCCTGACAGGTCTTACGGTTGCTGCGGCTATCGCGACAGGCTCTGGTAACGCACCTTTCTATGCTTTCGTAGAGCTTGCACCATCGTTAGCAGCGAAAATGGGGTTAAACCCAGCGTTCCTAATCATCCCAATGCTCCAAGCATCAAACCTAGGTCGTACTATCTCTCCAGTATCTGGCGTGGTGGTGGCAACATCAGGTATGGGTAAAATCAGCCCATTCGAAGTTGTTAAGCGTACATCAGTACCAGTAATCTGTGGTCTTATCACGGTTATCTTCGGTACGCTGGTATTGGTTCCAATGACGGCTTAAGCCTTAAGTTCCTGTGTTCCACTAACCAAGGACAGAACACGAAGAACACCAATACTGATATAAAATGCTTAAACAAAAAGGCGCTGAACTTAATAAGTTCAGCGCCTTTTTAATATCACTTTCTAAACATCGTTAAAGCTGTGGAAATATGAATAAACAGCACGGCCTGAAATAGTTTAATTTCAAAGGAACAAGCCCTACTTCATTTCTCCGTAACGCTCTAGGTAAAGAACGGTTGCTGCAGTACGTGAAGGCACTTGTAGCTTTTTCAGCAGGCTTTTCATATGTACCTTAACTGTCGATTCAGAAATGAACAGGTGGTCAGCGATCTGTTTGTTACGGTAACCTTTCGCGACTTCTTGAAGGATCTGCATTTCACGTTCAGTCAGTTGGTCGAAAATGTCATTGCGGCTGCCAGCGTCGCTTAGGTAACGAGCAACCACACTGCTGTAAGCTTTATCGCCACTGTGTGCTTGCTTGAGCAGTTCGATCAATTCATCAGGCTCAGTGTCTTTCAGCAGATAACCATCAGCACCCGCTTTTACAATCGCTTCAATGTCTGCAGGGCTATCAGAGACTGTCAGGATTACAATGTTTGCGCTTGAACCGTCAGTACGAAGTGCTTTCAAAGTATCTAAACCAGACATGCCCTTCATATTGAGATCCAAAAGGATCAAATCAGGTTCTTCTTCATGAGCGAGAGCAACTGCTTCAGTGCCGTTACTTGCCTCTGCAATCACTTCGAATTCGTCTTCAAAGCTCAGTAATTGGCTTATACCTCTGCGCATCAATGGATGATCATCAACCAGCATTACTTTACAAATCGTCAACTTTAACTTCCTTCAAACTTTTATATTTCAATATGACTGTACAGCCTTCACCTTGAGCCGCTTCAATCGTTAAGTCGCCATTCAGTCTTGCCGCACGCTCCTGCATAATGCTCATCCCATAGTGGTTCGTTTTAGAACTACTTGAGTCAAAGCCGTCTCCATTATCTTTAATCACGACTAACACTTCACCGTCCTCATCGATACAGCATACATCTATCAAGTCGGCATTGGCGTGTTTTATTGCGTTTATTGTTGCTTCACGAATCAATTGAAGCAAGTGAACCTGACTGTGTGCATCAAGTTCAATCGATGAAAGATTATTGGTGAGGTTAATCTTCGCATCGGTCCTTTCACTGAGTTCCTCAAGCATGGTGCTCAAGGCATCTCCAAAGTTGCCCTCTTTAATAGTCAACCTGAATGTGGTGAGTAGCTCTCTTAACTGAGTATAGGCGTCTGCTAAACCATTACCGATTTCCGACGCTATTTGCTCTGACTGCTCTCTGTGTTGTTGCTCTGGCAGTTTGCCAATCACACGCTTTAATAATGTAACTTGGATTTTCAAATACGACAGTGATTGAGCCAGTGAATCGTGCAACTCACGCGCAATCGTCGCACGTTCTTCCATAATAATAAGCTGTTCGGCTTTCTTTTGGGCGCGATTATAATAAATAGCTCGAGATAACAGTTGAATAAAGCTCTCGATCAGCGCCTTGGTAGAATGCCCGTGGTGATACGAACAGTACAAGTAACCGAGAATGAGTTCGTTATCATCCAGTTTCATCTCGAACTTTTCGTAATCTAAATTCGAATCGTAGCCTTCATCCATAATCAATGAGCGGCCTGAGTTATCTACAATTTCGAGCCTCAGTGATTCAATCCCTTCCAAGCTTACGAGGTGCTGCAAGATAGCTCGAAAATTTTCAGGCGCGATACGCGTCACCGTGAGCTCTTGTGACGAGTTATAAAGTGCCTGCAGTGACTGGTTCGCATTTTGTAGTTCTACCGTCTTAGCATCCACCACATCTTCAAGATTGCGATAAAGCACGCCGAGATCTTTCGCCATTGAGTTGAAGGTTTTCGTCAAAATACCCATTTCATTGCTACTGGTCACTTTGAGTTCTACCTCAAAATCACTGTTCTTGATTCGCTGGCTAGCTCCAACTAAGGCATGCAGAGGTTTAACAACTTGTTTACGTACAAAGTGAACAACAAAAAGAGATATGACGAGAATTCCGCCTAAACCAATACCACCAGCCCACGCCAGTTTAATCAGCTTATCTTCAGAGAACTCTTGCAGCTTAAAAACGAAGCCATCGATTTCAGTCACGAAGTTTTCAACCAACACGAGATAGTGTTTGCGATCTTCACTGTTCAATACGCGTTTCAGCTCATGCCAACGACCAATGATTAGATAGTAGTCTTCTGTGATGTCTGTCGGAACTTCCCAACTTACTAAGTTGGTCATCGACGGTGAGTAAAGAGAGCTTTCGAATTCACGGATATGAGAATCATAATCAACTGATTCTATTTGAATATCATGGGCTAGTCGGTAGCTCTGCATACGCATTGAACCTGCGACGTTCACCGCTTCTGCATCATTCAGACTTGAAGCCAATGTAAAGATAGCAAAGCCAGTCGTAGCAACCGACAACAGCAGTATAGACAGCAGTGATTTAGCTATCGTACTCGTTACAGATGAAACCGGTTTTATAAGCAAAAGAGCCTTCCTATTGATAAATGACTTGCCAGCAAGATCGTATTGTCACACATCAAAAATCATAGCTCCATTCAATATGTGATCACTCGCTTCGTAATTTATTGATCTGAGACAATATATGCCCCCAATTAGCCCTAAGGGGGTATTTATACAATTGTTTCTAAAACTACACTACTTGTGAGGACAAATTACAAGATATTAATGGAATAATGACCTACAATTACAACATCTTAGCAACATCTATGGGTATCTAGTGGTAGATCTATCAAAACGCCGTCTATTTTCTAGACGAAAAGTTGATTCAAGCCAGATTCGTTTGCCTTGGATTAAAAACCTAGAAAGCTTTGCAGATGACTGCACTCGCTGCGGTAAATGCATCGAGAGTTGTGAGACTGAGATAATCATTGTAGGCGATGGTGGGTTTCCTACTGTCGATTTCTCAATTGATGAATGTACGTTCTGCTATCAATGCGCAGACGTTTGTCCTGAACCCATTTTTACGCCAAAGCAAGGAGAGCCTTGGCAAGCAAAAGCACGTATTTCTGATAAGTGTTTAGCGCAACAAAATGTTGAATGCCGAAGCTGTGGTGACATGTGTGAACCTATGGCCATTCAATTTCAACTTAGAGCAGGCAGTGTTGCTCTACCAAAAATCGAGTTAAATGAGTGTAGCGGTTGTGGAGCCTGCGTAGCAGTTTGCCCTACTTCAGCTATTCTTGTGAGTAATGCATAAATAAAAATAACGAGAGCAATTTATGGCACTAAATGAAGTGCATATATCAAGTTTAGTCGTGCATGTGAGCCCAGAGCATCTCAATGAGATCAAAGCAGAGATCGAGCAATTCGATAACGCTGAGATCTACGGAGATAGCCCTGAAGGCAAAATCATCGTGGTCCTAGAAACCGAAAACCAAGGTTTTGTAACGGACACCATCGAAGCAATAAACAACATTAAGAACGTTTTAGGGACAGCTTTGGTTTATCACCAAATCGAAACTGGACTAGAAGAAACGGATTTAGAAACTGGAAGCAACAATTCTCAACTTGAGGGTGAAGTATGAAAATGACAAGACGTGCGTTTGTGAAAGCAAACGCAGCTGCATCAGCGGCAGCCGTTGCAGGTGTAACACTACCGGCAACAGCAACCAACCTGATTGCTAGCTCTGATCAAACAAAAATCACGTGGGATAAAGCGCCTTGTCGTTTTTGTGGTACGGGCTGTTCGGTACTAGTAGGTACTCAAAACGGCAAAGTGGTTGCAACTCAAGGCGACCCAGAAGCACCGGTAAACAAAGGCCTTAACTGTATCAAAGGCTACTTCCTTTCAAAAATCATGTACGGCAAAGACCGTCTAGAACAGCCTCTTCTTCGTATGAAAGATGGCGAGTTCCATAAAGATGGTGATTTCGCACCAGTATCTTGGGACAAAGCTTTCGACGTGATGGCTGAGAAATGGAAAGCATCTCTTAAGAAGAACGGCCCAACAGGTGTTGGTATGTTCGGTTCTGGTCAGTGGACAGTAATGGAAGGCTACGCAGCCGTTAAGATGATGAAAGCGGGTTTCCGTTCAAACAACATCGATCCAAACGCTCGTCACTGTATGGCTTCTGCGGTAGGTGCATTCATGCGTACCTTCGGTATCGATGAGCCAATGGGTTGTTACGATGACTTTGAACACGCAGACGCATTTGTACTGTGGGGTTCAAACATGGCAGAAATGCACCCAGTACTATGGACTCGTATTACAGACCGTCGTCTAAGCCACCCACACGTTCAAGTAAACGTACTGTCTACTTACTACCACCGTTCTTTTGAGCTTGCAGACACTGGTTACATCTTCAACCCTCAGTCTGACCTTGCGATTGCAAACTTCATCGCAAACTACATCATCCAAAACGATGCAGTGAACTGGGACTTCGTGAACAAGCACACGAACTTCAAGCAAGCAACAACAGACATCGGTTACGGTCTTCGTGACGATGATCCTCTACAGAAAGCAGCAGCAAACCCTAACTCAGGCGCAATGACTGCAATCTCTTTCGAAGACTACAAAGCGTCTGTTGCTGAGTACACAGTAGAAAAAGCATCTGAAATGTCAGGTGTATCTCAAGATGACCTGATCAAGCTTGCTAAGCAATACGCGGATCCAAACATCAAAGTAATGTCTCTATGGACAATGGGGATGAACCAACATACTCGTGGCGTTTGGATGAACAGCCTTGTGTACAACATCCACCTTTTAACAGGTAAGATTTCTACTCCAGGTAACAGCCCATTCTCACTAACTGGCCAACCATCTGCGTGTGGTACAGCTCGTGAAGTAGGTACGTTCTCTCACCGTCTACCTGCAGATATGGTGGTTGCTAACCCTAAACACCGTAAGATTGCAGAAGACATCTGGAAACTTCCAGAAGGCACTATCCCAGCAAAACCTGGTAAACACGCTGTTGCTCAAGACCGTGCATTAAAAGACGGTACGATCAACGCTTACTGGGTAATGTGTAATAACAACATGCAAGCTGGTCCAAACATCAACACTGAGCGTCTGCCTGGCTACCGTAACCCAGACAACTTCATTGTTTGTTCAGACCCGTACCCAACAGCAACAGCTCAAGCGGCTGACCTTATCCTTCCTACAGCAATGTGGATTGAGAAAGAAGGTGCTTACGGTAACGCTGAGCGTCGTACACAAGCATGGTACCAACAAGTGAAAACGGTAGGTGAAGCTAAGTCTGACCTATGGCAAATCATGGAGTTCTCTAAACGCTTCACTATTGAAGAAGTTTGGGGTGAAGAACTGGTTGCGAAAATGCCTGAGTACCGTGGCAAAACCATGTACGACGTGCTTTACAAAAACGGCAATGTTGATGCTTTCCCTCTGTCTGAAGCTCAAGAGCTTAACGACGATGCACAAGCACAAGGTTTCTACGTTCAAAAAGGTCTATTCGAAGAGTACGCAGCCTTTGGTCGCGACCACGGCCACGATCTAGCACCATACGATACTTACCATAAAGTACGCGGCCTACGTTGGCCAGTTGTTGACGGTAAAGAAACACTATGGCGCTTTAAAGAAGGTTCAGATCCATACGCTAAGAAAGGTTCTGGTTGGGACTTCTACGGCAAGCCAGATGGTAAAGCACTGATCATCAATGCTCCATACGAAGCGCCACCTGAAGTACCAAACGATGAATACGATATGTGGCTATGTACAGGTCGTGTTCTTGAGCACTGGCACACAGGTACTATGACTCGTCGTGTACCAGAACTTTACAAAGCAGTACCGGATGCACTTTGTTACATCCACCCTGCTGACGCTAAAGCTCGTGGTCTTCGCCGTGGTGATGAAGTTCTTATCGAAAACAAACGTGGTGAAGTTCGTGTACGTGTTGAAACTCGCGGCCGTAACCGTCCACCACAAGGCTTGGTATTCGTACCATTCTTTGATGCAAGAATTCTGATCAACAAGTTGATCTTGGATGCAACGGATCCTCTGTCTAAACAGACGGACTACAAGAAGTGTCCAGTTAAGATCACTAAAGTCGCTTAAGCCTAGGCTTAGAGAGACGATCTTAAGTATCTAATATTGCGGCTACTTTTTTCACACTTTAGAAAAAAGTAGTCCTCTCAAAGAATTAGCCTTTAGGCGGAGAAATTAACATGAAAAAACTGATTACTGCCCTACTATCAGCTGGTCTTTTACTAGCTGGTGCAGTTCAAGCTGAAGCTGAGCTGGATAATCCAGGCGGCATTGGTGGCGTAGAATCTCTACGTGGTGCAAGTGAACTAGAAGCAACTCGCGCAGCGGACGACTTTAAAAAGTTCCCACGCGACCAAGTGCTAGAGAGCGATTACGTATACCAACCACCATTGGTACCTCACACAATTCGTAGCTACGAAGTTTCTTTGAACGCAAACAAATGTCTGTCTTGCCACAGCTGGAAAAATGCGAAAGAAATGGGTGCAACTAAGGTGAGTGTAACTCACTACATGAACCGTGAAGACGCCGTTCTTGCTGATGTGTCACCTCGTCGTTACTTCTGTCTGCAGTGTCACGTTCCTCAAGCTAATGCAAAACCACTAGTTGAGAACGAGTTCAAACCTGTAGATTCACTGCGTTAATCGTAGCCGGACTGTAAGAGAGGCTATACATGATAAAATTACTTAAAGCGTTTTGGAAAAGACTCGCGACACCAAGTAAAGCAGCGGTAGGCGTTGTTTTATTCTTGGGTTTCTCGGGCGGTCTTTTGTTCTGGGGTGCATTTAACACAGGCATGGAAGCAACCAACACAGAAGAATTCTGTTCTGGCTGTCACGCTCCTATTGTTGAAGAGATCCAAGAGACGATTCACTACTCTAACCGTTCAGGCGTTCGTGCAATCTGTTCAGACTGTCACGTACCGCATGAGTGGACTGATAAAATCGTTCGTAAAGTTCAAGCATCAAAAGAGCTATATGCGCACTTTATTTCTAAGACGATTGATACGCCTGAGAAATTCAAAGAGCGTCGTCATCACTTAGCAGAGCGTGAATGGGCTCGATTGAAAAAGAACGATTCACTTGAGTGTCGTAACTGTCACCAGTTCGATTACATGGACTTCTCAGAGCAGAGCCCTCGTAGTGCGAAACAGCACTCGACAGCGCTAGCTTCTGGTGAGAAAACGTGTGTAGACTGTCACAAAGGTATTGCACACAAACTACCAGACATGCACGGCGTTGAAGGCTGGCAATAAGGAGCGATTGAATGAGTACTTTAGAAAGCGTAATTTGGCACATCCTAGGTTACAGCGCTATGCCAGTTATCATTCTGGGCGGCTTCGCAGGTGTTGCAGCCGTATCTCTTTGGATTTTATCTATGGGTAAAGACAAAGAAATCGATTAAGAATCGAGATTGCGTTAACTTTTTCCAGTTATGCTTGAGATAAGTTGACACTAAAAAGCCACTGAATTCAGTGGCTTTTTTATTATCTGGCGTTTCTGTTTATTGCTCGGGGGATGATGAAACCTTAGTAAAGCGACATCGCAGCTAATATAAAGAAAGCCTTATATAACAAAACCTAGGCTTCGTTTTTCGGAGCTTCTGTGTCAGCAGGCTCTTTATCGACCGCTTCTTTATCAACAATCGGCAGCACCTGTTTTACATAGTTACCCGGAGCCTTGCCAATCACAGGATTAAGCTCAGAACCTTGATTGAAAGGTTCGATTTTCTCGTCAGTCTCAAAGCCCTGTAACCACTGATCCCAGTGTGTCCACCATGAACCTTCATTATGGCTCGCGTTTGATAGCCACTCATCAGCTGAATCATCAAGGTTGTCATTCAACCAGAACCCGTACTTCTTCTTGTCTGGATGATTAACAATACCTGCGATATGACCCGACTCACCCAGAACAAACGTTTTGTTGCCACCTGTGTTCAAGGCACCACGGTAAGTCCCCTGCCATAAGGCAATATGGTCTTCTTTGGCTGAGATGAAGTAGCTCGGTATTTTGATCTTATTCAAATCAATCCAAACACCACCTACTTTCACGCCTTTGTCTTGTACGAGTTTGTTCTCAAGGTAAAGCTCTCGCAGCAAGAAATTATGACACTTGGCAGCCACGTTGGTGCTGTCACTATTCCAGTACAACAAGTCAAACTCCATTGGGCTGCTGCCTTTTAGGTAGTTATCAATGTAGTAGTTCCAGTACAAACTGTTTTCACGAAGCAAACTGAACGTCACGCTCAATGAGCGACCATCCATATAGCCTTTGGCGTCGTTCTGTTTCTCGATCGCGTTAATGATCGTTTCGTTGATATATGCGCCAACCTCACCCGGCTGCGAGAAATCCAACAAGGTCGTAAAGAAGGTCGCGGTTTTAATGCGCTTCTTCATGCGTTTCGCCGCATAGTAAGCAACCGTAGAGGCCAATACCGTGCCGCCGATACAGTAACCCGCCGCATTGATCTGCTCTTTACCTGTAATGTCTTCAATCGCCGCGACCGCTTTCACTACACCTTCCGTGACATAGTCACCGAATTCTTGGTCTTTCTGAGCCTCGCCCGGATTACGCCAAGACATCATGAACACACTATGCCCTTGCTCAAGCAACCAACGTACCATCGAGTTCTTTTCACGAAGGTCAAGAATGTAGTACTTATTGATGAACGGCGGAACGATCAACAAAGGCGTCGCATTCACCTGAGGTGTCTTTGGATAGTATTGAATAAGCTCGAACAGGTCGTTTTGAAAAACAACATCACCTTCAGTATTTGCAACATCAACACCTAATCGGAAGGCGTTATTGTTGGTCATACGAATCTTGAGGATATCAGCACTCGCTTCAACGTCTGCTTGTAGTTGCTCTAACCCATCAAGCAGGTTTTCGCCATTTCGCTCAAGCGTCAGTTTCATCAGCTCTGGGTTAGTCGCAATGAAGTTGCTTGGAGAGAGAGCATTGATGGCCTGACGAGAAAAGAACGCCACACGCTCTTTGGTTTTTTCATCAATACCTTCAATAGAGTTGATGGTATCGATATAGCTTTTGCTGAATAACAAATAAGATTGCTTGATAAAGCTGTAGAACGGGTCGTTTTTCCACGCCTCATCAATAAAGCGCTTGTCGCTACGATCTTCAGCTATCACACTCTCGGTGTTGCCCATCAGCGCGGCATTTTGCCAGATCTTGAGTTGCTGTTCCCACCATTGGGATTGTAACTGAAGAAGAACAGCGGGTTGGTTAGCGGCTTGCTCGAAGATTTTTGATGCGTCATCAAAATTCAGTTCTTGCATCGCTTGATTGAGGGGAGATTGCGCGGCTTCCTTGTTTTGTTCAAAGTTATCCCACCATTGCTGGTTTGTTTGTTGAAGTTTAACAAGGTAGTCCGAAAAGAAGTGTTGAAACATAACATGACTCCAATAATCGGAAAATCGCCACCGAGCCTCACAGTAAACACTGTGCTAACTCGATGGCGATTAAATTTATGCAGGTGTAACTGTTTTCAAGTTTTCAGTTGTTAGTGTTTCAACATCTTCTTTGAATTCTTTAGCCACTGATTGAAGCTTAGAGCTGTCACTCATCATCTGTTGAGACAGTTGAGTTAGCGCTGCTAGCTGTTGGCTATTGAATGCAGTTAGGCTGTTTACATCTTTGATGTCGCTTACTGCTTTCATTTGTGCAAGACCCATGTCCGTGTAAGTCTGCATCGCATTCATTTGCAGTTCCGTCATTGTTTGGACGTTCTTTGCAACCAACTTGTTGAACTTGAAGTACGGTTCAAATTGCTTTTCAGTTTGGTCAGTAATTGTTTTGAAAATATCCGTGTACATAAGTAACTCCTGATGAATACATAGTTTAGTAATACAAGTTTAGGTAACGTCTTTCTACGAAGGCTCATCATTGAGATAAGCGACTTCGATAAATTGTCAAGCTGCCACAGGCAAGTCGGGGTTAGCCTTCAATACCTTTAAGCAAAACAGCGGTTCCCATTCCTCCACCCACACAAAGTGAAGCAACACCATAAGTTGTCTTTTGTTCGAGCATCTCATGGATAAGTGAAACAATGATTCGATTGCCTGAAGCTCCTAGAGGATGGCCTAGCGCGATCGCTCCACCATTCACATTGACCTTAGGTTTGAACGCTTCTAGAGGCAGGTCGTGTTGCTCAGAAAGCTGATACATCACGCCAAGCGCTTGTGCTGCAAAGGCTTCATTCAGTTCGAATAAATCGATCTCTTCGAGCGTTAGTTCAGCTTTGTCGAGTGCTTTCGATACAGCTTCTACAGGACCTAAGCC
This sequence comes from Vibrio sp. Isolate33, assembly GCF_022397895.1. NCBI lineage: Bacteria > Pseudomonadati > Pseudomonadota > Gammaproteobacteria > Vibrionales > Vibrionaceae > Vibrio > Vibrio sp. Isolate33. Next base: position 22,225 of record NZ_JAKEUP010000001.1, on the reverse strand, counting down.
CATAATTTTTGGGTCTAAGCCAGATTGTGCATAGCTGCTTAGTTCAACCAGTGGTGTTAGTCCGTATTTCGCGACTGCACTCTCTGATGCCAAGATAATTGCACTGGCGCCGTCATTGATACCTGAAGCGTTGCCCGCCGTTACGGTTCCTTCACGGTCGAATGCCGGACGAAGCTTTTGTAGGCCTTCGAATGTTGCGTCAGATTTCGGATACTCATCAGTATCAAAAGTGACAGTCTGTCTGCGTTGCTTCACTTCAACGGGCACGATTTGCTCTGTGAATTTGCCTGCTTCGATAGCCGCGACCGCTTTCTGTTGGCTTTCTAACGCATAGTTATCTTGAGCAAGGCGTGAAATGTTCAACGCATTCGCGATGTTTTCAGCCGTCATGCCCATGTGGTAGTTGTTAAACGCATCCGTTAAACCATCACCTACCAACAGATCTTTCATCGAAATGTCGCCCATCTTGTGTCCGTTACGAATACTTGGCGGAACCACAAAAGGGATTTGAGACATCACTTCGACACCGGCAGCAACCACCACTTCAGCGTCTTGCGCCTTAATGTGCGCCGCAGCGTCCATGACTGACTTCATGCCACTGCCACAAATCATGTTGACGCCGTACGCTGGCGTTTCTTCTGCAAGCCCTGCGTAGATTGAAGCTTGACGCGCTACGCCCATGCCTTGCCCAGCAGAAATAACGTTACCGACGATCACTTCATCAACCGCATCTAGCGGAAGGTCTGCAGCTTCTAATGCACCTTTAATCGCGACCCCAGCTAATTCGCCCGCTGACACGTTCTTAAGCGAACCTGTAAATGCGCCAATGGGTGTACGCTTTGCTGCAACAATAAATACTTTTTCCATCATTCCATTCCCTTGAAGTTCACCGATTAGTGCATGTACAAGCCGCCATTCACAGACAGAGTCTCGCCTGTAATGTACGCACCGGAATCACTCGCTAAAAAGCCCACTGCATCTGCAATCTCAACAGGTGTAGCCAAGCGCTTCATTGGGATTTGGTTCTTGATTGAATCAAGGACTTCAGGCTTCATTTGCTCAACCATAGGTGTTGCTGTGTAGCCAGGGGCAATCACGTTCACTGTTACGCCGCTACGAGCGCCTTCTGCAGCTAACGCTTTAGAGAAACCAATCATTCCCGCTTTAGCCGCCGAGTAATTAGTTTGCCCGAATTGACCTTTAAGAGCGTTCACTGAAGAAATATTGATGACTCGGCAGTTGCCCTTTTCGCACATAGGCGCAAACAGAGGCTGTGTTACATTGAAAAGACTGTTGAGGTTAGTCTCAATCACCTCTTTCCATGCTTCCGCGTCCATCTTTTTAAAGACGCTGTCACGCGTAATGCCTGCATTGTTTACCAACACATCAACCGTGCCTTCTTCTTCCAACAACTTGCTTAAGCTCAGTGCACATTCAGCGGTGTTAGTTACATCTAATTCAAACAGTCTCACTTGATCTTCAGTGAATTGTTTTTCATTAAACCAATCTAATGCACATTGATAATTCCCAGTAAAATAGGTCGCGATCACACGATATCCATCCGCGACTAATTTCGAAGATATTGCTGATCCGATACCGCCTTTTGACCCTGTAATTAAAGCAAGCTTTTTCATTAATGGTTCCATCCCTTACAAGCAATTAAATAACAATGGTGTTAATAAGATAATGTCTTATTTGATAATTAAACTTTACGTTTTGCTTTAATTAAACCCTACATCTCAAAATCAAAAAGTATTATTACAAATACAAAATATTTTGATGTTATGACTCAAAACTTGACTTGCATCTCAAAACCCATGAAATGTTATGAGCATGTAAATAGCGGTAACTCGCTGATATTATGTGGATTTATTTAATTTCAATTATATCACCAAGTCGATAAGCCATTGTTTACATTAAATAAAATAATGTTCTTTAACTTATTTCAAGAATAATGCAACATTGAAAAATTAAACAATTGACGGTGCAAATAATAATCAGACCATTATTTCTTATTAATAAATCTATCGAAGCTAACCTATATCGAGTTCAATATAATTCAATGCTTAAATTCATAGTAACTAACCGTTTGATTAGGATGATAAAAACAAATGGGCAATAAAAAGCCCACTCTCACAGAGAGTAGGCTTTCGGTCTAAATCAATAAATAGAAAGGTTAATCGCTATTAATACATCTAATATTAATAACGGAGTGGATCTTACTTAGTAAATATTTCATTTGTATTTACATCCAAATAAATTTTATTTTCAAGAGATAAACCACCGCAATAGATAAAATAGACATCTCGGTCACTGTACTTCACCGATTTAACCCAACCGCCTAATTCTTCGAAATCACTTGGGGCACATTCGCCTTCAGAGATCAGCTTCGCGACCGTATTACGAAACTTCTCTTGATGGATCTTAAGGTCATCGGATTTAACCAAGTAAGAATCCAATATCTCTTTATTTTCTTTCTCAGAAATAATCACTTCGTCGTTAGATAAGCCCGACATCGAAACCCATTCAGCAGTCTGTGGGCCCCCTTCTTTTAAGACGATGTAATCTGAGATGCGAGCCCAATCACCCTGCTTCTCTAATACTTCGACTTTTTCGCCTTTATAGAGGTAATCAGTTATCAAGCCATCAACTTCTGGCTGTTCTACCACTTCTAGTTTTCTATCTTGAACGTAAAACTCTGTCTGTTCTGGCTCAGGTTTAAGTTCCATGATTGGTTCTAGATCTGCGTCAGACTGTGGAGCAACTTCTGCAACGGGCTCTTCAATTTTTTCTGGTGGTGTTGGGTCTTTTTTCATAACGAAGAAGTAATACGCAACTCCTCCTCCGCCCAGTACTAACAACACAAGTAAAGCGATCAGCGCTTTTTTCATCAAATCCACCAGCTCTTCCGTTTTAGGTATGGTTCAAGTGTACATCAACTCATGCTGTCACTCATCTATACTCTCTAATGAGAACAAGGTAAGTCGAGGAAAGTCATGCGTTTTTGGGTGAAGGTTATAATTGTGGGTGTACCTTTAAGTACTAATATTGCGTTCGCAAGCCATTGTGACCGTGAAAACTGGCAAATATTGTTGGATCGTCAATTGGCATTTGAAGGGCGTTACAATCAATACACCAAAGAATTTAACCAAGTTCTCTCCACCTATGACTCCCAAACCCTACTCTCTAAACATTTCACCGAAACACAGATCATTGAGCTTTGGGCAAAGTACGAAGAAAGGTTTAATGTGCAGCTCAAAAGTCATATGAATACCGCTTATGATGTGTCTGAGGTTTTGCTCAAGCAAGCATACGTTGTATCTACAGAACTTGAAGGGGCTCAGTCGCTCACTCGTTCATGGCAGGCTGTCGCTAAGCATTGCACAAAGGCCAAGCTTCCGCGCCAATCAGAGAGCGCACAGGTGCATGTGGCAAGCTCACAATCACTTTCTCAAGATCTCCATACACTCAGCGAAAAATTCCGCCAGCTGTCATCAAAGTATCGTCAAGAGGCCACTATGATAGATGAAGCGCGCCACTCAAAGTCCTCGCAAAATGATGTGCCAAACTAAAATCCAAACCCTACTTTCACTGCTTTTTGACTGGATTTATTGTGATAACGAACTAGCGTTCTAACCAAAACACTCCCCTAAATCGTTAATCAAAGCTTTATCAATAAGTTGTGAAACTAATGTGCTAACTATCAACAATAAAGTTCAATTTCCAATCAATGCAAGCGAGTATGTGAGATATTCATCACAAAATAGATTTACAAACGCCAGAAAATTGTTATCATGAATCTTCATATAACTTAATAACAAGAAACATTTTGGCTAGGTAATATGCAAAAAACTATGGCTTTCAACTGCTTGAGTAACACGGAATGGACTGCAGAGATAAGAGGTAAACTTTTATCTGTAGCTAAACACATGGAAGAGTTCGGTTCAGTAAGTGAGCTAGAGCTATGTAAGATATTTGGAGAAACAATTTGGAATGATGGTGTGGATTACCATTCACATGCTTTTTCATTCAGAATTAATGCACAAACTGGGGATTGTTCAATCTCTCACTTTAAGTATCACTAAGTTTTGCACCTATCATATACGGAGTACCTTTCACGAGGTGCTCCGTTTTTTATTGCCGAGAGTTTGTCATTTTGTGGAAGATCTTTTGTCACCTTCGCATCCCTATTCAAAGATCAAACCATTTCGTTTTCAGCTCACTCTACTCGATAACACTCACCCTTTCCCTCTGCTTAGTCGGTATAAATAGGGAGCGGCGCGTTCCCTTTCACTTGTCTTATCGCGAGATGAGTATGGATGTCTTTAACGTTAGAGAGACGCTGAAGCTTTCTGGTAAACGCTTCATAGGCCATCAGGTTCGGGCTAACGACTTCTAACAGATAATCATAAGCGCCAGACACCACATGGCAACTGATCACCTCCTCCATCTCGACAATGGCACCTTCGAATTTATCGATCGACACTTCTTGGTGATTGTTTAAGCTCACCTCAACAAACACACTCATCGCCACACCCACCTTTTCTCGGGACAAGCTCACGCGGTAACCGTCGATAATGCCTTTTTCTTCAAGCCTTTTGATACGCCTCGCGCAAGGTGACGGGGATAAGCCGACTTCATCAGCTAACTCTGCCGTGGTCAACCTGCCGTCCTTTTGCAATAACTCGAGAAGATGTCTATCAATTCTGTCCATAGTGAAAGCCATTCATTAGTTAAATTCGTTAACGATTGAAAGAATATTAGCAGAAATCATCAACGTTAGGGCAAATTAGAATGAAACTTGCCAACTTGAGGCGCGAGCTCTCCCTCATAATGAGTCATCATTCACTTTCATTGTTTATTATGAATCTTGGCTACCTATCTATTACTGTTACGTTACTCATCTGGGCAAGCTTTTTTCTTTCTCTAAAAGGCGGCGCGAATTCAGCTTTAACACCTGCAGATATCGCACTCACACGCTTCCTTATTCCCGCCTTGGTACTATTACCTTTGGTGTGGAAAGCGCGTAGTACCATTACAGCTGTGCCTAACCGTTACTTAGCAGGTATGTTTGTCGGTAGTGGCCTGCCTTATCTGCTGGTTGCAGGCACAGCGATGCAATTCGTTCCGGTTTCTCACGGCAGTGCTTTAGTGCCCGGAACACTCCCTCTGTTTGTTACCGGGATTGCGGTGCTCTTTTTCAAGCAACCACTCAGCCGCCACCGAATCGTTGGCCTAACTTTGGTGCTACTTGGTATTGTGTTGTTCCTTGGAAGCAGTTTGAGTAGCTTCAATTTTGAATACACCAAAGGTCACTTGCTGTTCCTGTGCGGGAGCTTGATGTGGGCAACCTTCACTATCTCCGCTCGTGTTGCCAACTTAGATGCTTTGGTCAGTGCGGGTTTCATTTCTCTCTGCTCTACTTTGTTATTAGTGCTTCTTGTCCTAACAGAAACGCTCCCTAGTCACTTAATGGATGCCCCTATCGCTCAATGGCCTTTCGCAGAGCTAGCCATTCATTCAATGGTACAAGGTGTTGGAGCGGGTTTGATTGCCGCATTCACTTACCTATATGCGGTGAATACCTTAGGGGCTGAGCGTTCTGCTGCGTTTGGAAGCGCGACACCTGCCGTTGCGACACTATTGGCGATTCCACTGTTTAACGAAGTGCCAGATACAATGACTTGGGTTGCCCTTGGTTCTATTTGCATTGGTAGCTTAGTCGCGAGCAATATCTTCATGAGAAACGACCAATCCATGCAATATCAGCCGCCAAGTCATAGCAAAGCGTAGCGCTGTTAATGTTCACCATGTCCACTAGTTTTCTGGTACATGGCATCCAGATAAGCCTACAAAGATAGGCTTATCTAAAATCTGCTTTTTCTAAGCTCGCTTCTCCATTAAACTGTCCGACCTTTTTGCAGATTCAAGAGAACACCATGCAACGCGACTACACCTTAAATTGTTTAATCACCATGCCTCGCCATGAACTAGAAGAATTTAGTTTAAGAATGATCCATCGCCTTGTTCCTGAAGACGCAATGACAGAATTGTTCACGTTCGAACAAGAAGAAGTGACCAGCGAAGAGCGCATGCAGTCGGCAAAATTCGATGCGATGCTACGAATGACAGCTATTGCACTTGGCGAAGTTAACCTAGCGTTTTCTGAGTCGGACAATTCACAACAGAACATTGAGCGTATGACTCGCCTACTGCTTTGGCACTTCTACTCAATCTCTTTCAACCTTGAAGAAGCTATTGCGATTGAAGTGCACTGCGAGAAAGTAGATAAGATCTTAAAGAACGCACCTAAAGATGCATTCGGTTGGGTTAAAGAGTTAACTGAGTTGCTTCACTTCTACGCAAAAGTGAATGAAGGTAACGAAGAGAAGAAAGACGCATAACCTCACTTAATCTTTAGCTAGCTGCAATTCAAAACAGCCCAGCGAATACCAAAGGCAGAAAGAACTATATCGAAGGCAAGTAAAAGCTTTGCTGAAATGAGTTCTCTGCCTTTGTTGTTTCTAACACACTGTGATGCAACATCAGTATCGATTGAGCTATCTTGGTTCCTATACCCAATGAACCATTCGGCGCTTCCTGCTCCACCTCGTTGTGAATCACGACTCTAACCCGCTTCGATTCCGGCTCTAAATCGACACTCAGTGAGACTGCTGTTCCACTTGGGCTATGCCTCAACGCATTATCCAACAAATTCAAAATCAACCTTTCAAGCAAGTCACTGTCGCCAGCCGCCTTTACTCCATCAGGCATATCCACCTTAAGTTCGACATCTTTATGGCGGTACTGGCTTTGAATCGTTTCTAAGCACTCACTGAGTAACCCATTCAAATCTATCGACGCGTATTGATAGGTAGGAACAGGATTGTCATGTTTAGCACTATCAAGTAATGAGTGCAGTTGTTCAGACAGTTTATTGCCATTACGGTAAGCCACATCTATCAGAGGATCTGAATGTGGGTTTTGGATCTTCCATGTTTCGAGATAACCCAACACACTTGATAACGGTGTTTTCAAATCATGGCTCAGCTGCAATAAACTTTGTCTACGATGCGAAGACTGATACTCAAGCTGTAAGAATTGCTGTTGAATGTGTTTCGCCATCAACTGATAAGAACGTGCAATCGGTACCAACTCTGGCACTTGGTGAATAAAGTTAGGGTCAAGACGGAAATCTTGTTCTGCTTGCTGCTGTAGTTTGTTGGTGACCTCTTCGATAGGATTCAAAAGGCTGCGTTTTACGAGTAGGTAAGCACCGATAGCAAAACCTAGAATAGAGATCATCATAAGACCTGCTAGCGCCATATAAGGGGTGTCGACTTGTGAATTGGCAATCACGGTATGGCGATTACTGCCAATCAATACATACAGATACCCCACGGTTGAACCCAGCTCTTCAATCGCAGCAACGGAAAATACCTTACGAGAATCAGGATTGATCGGGTCTTCGCCAAGAATCGGGTAAGGCTCGTCATTTAAGAATTGTTTAATGGGTGCTAAGTCTATCTGGTTTGCCAAGACCGTGCCTTCTGGTGCGGCGTGTGTCGTGATATTGCCCTGACTATCGAGAAAGTAGATGTCGAAATCGGGACCAATCAACATCAAGGTATGAAATATGGATTTAAGGGCTTTTGGGTTGTAGTCCGTGCCAATCATCAGAGGGTTATCATCGCGCATGTGAACCGCGAGCTCTTTGTGTAAGCTCTGCTTAGTTCTTTGTTCTATGGTCTCTTTTTGCCAATGATAGGTATAGGCGATAACCACACTTACGAGCAGAAACCACAAACTGGTAAATAGCACTAAACGCGATTTGAAACTCATGTTCTCTCCTCGATGACTCTTAAGCTTAGGACGCGACACATAGGCCTAAACTTTCGATTCGAACTTATAGCCCACACCCCAAACGGTTTTGATGAAGTCATCGTCGCTATTCGGCATAGCCAACTTTGTTCTCAATCGGTTGACCGTGCTACACACCGTGTGGTGATAACCAGAATGGTCGGTATTCCAAACGTGGTTAAGCAGCTCGTCTTTGCTATAGACACGTCCCGGTCGAGTAGCTAAAAAGTGCAGTAAAGTAAACTCGGTTGCAGTCAATGGGACATCTTGATTATTCAATGAAACCTGATGACGCTCAGGTTGGATGGTAAGCCCGCCAAAACTCATTACGGGTTCGGTTGATTGCGGATCTTTCACTATTGCGTCAGAGTGACTTAAGCGACGCAACACGTTCCTTACTCGTGCTTGAAACTCAAGCACGCTAAAAGGCTTAGTAATGTAGTCATCAACCCCAGCTTCTAAACCCGACACCTTATCTAGCTCAGTATCTCTTGCCGTGAGCATTAGCACAGGCGTCCAGTCTTCTTGCTGACGTAACAATCGACAGAAATCGAGACCATCGCCATCAGGTAAGCCTCGATCAAGCACGATCAAATCAAACTGGCTTCCCTGATATACCGCTTGAGCCTTTTCAATTGAGTTAGTTCTTACAACATCATGTCCTTGGAACTTGAGGTGCATCTGCACCAGCTCAGCCAAGTCATCATCGTCTTCGACCAACAAAATGTTTGCCATCAAATTTACTGCAGCACTGTTCATGATCCCTGCTCTATTCGGAGTCTGCCCACTTTTCAATTGACCGGAACAGAGCAGGAATTCTTTCATCGTGTGTTCACCCAATTACTCTGTGCGAGTAATCGTGATTCGCGCACCGGGGTTAAGAAAACGATGATTGCCACTTAATGCAGAAGTAGCTAAGCCATCATCTTGGCTGATGACACCAGAGTGGAAGCTCACTACATCGGTGTCGTTTCTATCACTGTTAAAGCCTTCCCCACCACCTGCAGGCCCAGGAATCGTTGCTGCAAGTTCGTCATTGAGTTCCGTTCCTGAATCCCACACGTTCATATTCATCGTGAACGTGTCGCCCACCGCTAACGACTTCAGCGATAAACCAGATTCACCAACAAACGCATCATTGGTGTTCACTAACATTGAAGCAACAGAGATATACCCTTCTTGATTCGGGTCGACACGAATAGACACTGTGTCTTGTTCTCCGGAAAGGATCAGCCCATTACCTGAGATGCCTTGATAAACATTAGCGTCGCTGTCGCTGAGTGCGATGAGTTCAGCATTGCTGCCGCCTTCAGCTAAGTATTCAAGGTCTACGGAAGCACTTTGGCCGATCTCAAACAGCTCAAAACTAGTGTTGTGCGTCAGTATCGCAAGTGGCGACATAGGTTGGTTGGGCGTGAGGTTGGTAACGCTCACATCGTAGCGGTAGTAATCATCGTCATCATCAGGACAACCGGCCAATACGGCGACAGAAGCAGCGATAAATAAAATTCTAGCTTTCATACATCCCCCTTACTTCACAACGATCGTGATAGTTGCCACAGGGTTTAACCAGCGATGGCTACTGCTGTCAAGGTCACTAATTCCACCCGCAGCATCACTATCACCAATGTTGCCCGGATGTATATGAACCTTAGCGTTAGACACGGCAGTCTCTACACCTGTACCACCAGCACCAAAGGTAATAAAGGGAGGATTTGGCATACTACTAGCCAGCTCATCATTGGCTTCAGTCCCTGCATCATAACCATTCAGTGTGGCTTTATAGGTACCTGCTTGAGTTGGGATCTTCCAGCTGTCTAATCCAACAAAGCCATCGTTGGTCGGCAATAACATTGCGCCGAGCGACAAGTAAGCCAGATCACCTGTATCAATATCGAATGTGGTCACGACACCTGGGTCAAGAATACCGCTCGCAGGGTTTTCAACGACTACACCACCAGCATTGGCGATGACACCAGATAAGCCCGAGATGTCTCCGCCTTCCGCCATGGATTCCAACTCAGCAGAAGCTGCCTCCCCCGTTCTAAACATGAACAAGCTTGAATCATGAGCCGCTGCCAAGATTGGCGTAAAGTAGATTCCTTTAGTCGCATTAGTCACTGTCACCTCAAGCTGCGCTGCCTGAGCTTGAACAGCCCCAAAAGCGAACATCGCAGAGCCAATCACTAAGCTGATTTGAGTACGTTTATTCATTTTGATTCCATCCTTTATTGAGTCCTTTCGTGACCGGCGAATCAATAACATCGAAATACGTGTTATCTAGTCAGCCACGAACTGTGGTGTTGTTGACTCTAAGAATGGCGGTCAAATCTATCAGCAACTTCATTGAATTCTCATAAAAGTCTCACAAGTTTATCCAAACTTATTACAGCCCAGATAAGTAGCCATAGATCGCTGATATTTAAGCGAAATTAGTCGCCTCGCAAAGCAAAAGAGAAACATTAAAAAGAGAATAAGGAAGGAAGAAAATGCAAAAAAGCCGAATCGACATACCGATTCGGCCTCTGTTCTGACGTACTGTTGCTCGTTTCGAAAGCCGAATTTGGGCTTTAAATTAAGCTAACAACACAACATCAATTTAGAACGCGTAGTTTGCGTCAATAAGCTCGCTTACTTCAACTTTCGTTACTTCAGCACGCGCTTCAAGCCATTGTGCAACCTGAAGTTGTTCAGCTTCAGTTACTGAACGGTATCGCTCGATAGAACACAAGAAACCTTCAAACAGCTCAAGACCACCGCCACCAAAGCATAAACCAATGCTGTCGATGAAATCGATGAACTCGTCAATGAACACATCGTATTGGTCAAAATCAGCAATCGATGTCTTGCAGCTTACTTCAAAACCCAGAATCGCGAATTCACCTAGGTATAGCTTTTTACGTAGGCGACGATTTTTGTTTTCGATTTTATCTAATTTCATAACTGTCTCTCTTTTCATTTGATTAAGCATTAATACACAGTTCCAACGCAATCCCCAAGTGTTTTGTCTTGCATGAGAAGTGTTATGGCAAAAATCGTGCTACAGAAACAAAAGCTTAATAAAAACTATAAAAATCTGTCACTTAACTACTTCACGATTGGTCACACATTTACCCAACTTATTAACCAATTCGTTAGTACATGGGTAAGTCATAAATAACGAATAATAAAGTCAGCCAATAGGAAGCAGTCGCGATGAGCAAGGAAACATTTGATAGCACTCGTTTTAACAAGAGTAAAAACAAACCCTTCGAAGAAGTTCTAGATGCAAACCTTTCAAGAAGAAACGTATTAAAAGGAGGTTTAGGCATCAGTGCAATGACCGCTTTTGGCGCGTTTGGTTTAGCGGGTCACAGCACAGCGAACGCCGCAACAATGCAAGCAACGGGCGCGCAGAAAAGCACCGCAACGCTAGCATTTGAATCGGTTAAAGGCTCATTGACTGACAGTGTTGTCGTACCGAAAGGCTACACAGCACAAGTGCTCGTTCCTTGGGGCACGCCACTTAACAAGCAAGGTAATGCTTGGCTAAAAGACGGAACAAACAACGCACAAGACCAAGCCAACGCACTGGGAATGCACCACGATGGGATGCACTTCTTCCCGCTTGATGGCAACAGCAATGATGGTTTGTTGGTGATCAACCACGAATACATTGACCAAAAAGCCCTGCACGCTAATGGTCCGACATACAATGAAGGCGCTCGTCCTAACATTGATGAAGTACGCAAAGAGATCAACGCGCACGGAGTGAGTGTGGTTCGCGTTAAGCTTGAAGGTAATCAATGGGTAATGGTCGATAACGATCCACTTAACCGCCGCTACACTGGCGCAACTGTGATGGACCTGTCTGGCCCTGTCGCTCACAGTGAGTTTACCAAAACCAAATTCTCACAAGACGGTAGCCAAGCTCGTGGCACATTGAATAACTGTGGTAACGGCTACACACCTTGGGGCACTTACCTGACTTGTGAAGAGAACTGGCCGGGTTACTTCGTCAACAAAGGTACAACGACACAAGCTCAAGAACGTATCGGCATCGCTACTGACAAAACACGCTACGGTTGGGACACGCTTTCTGGTGACAAACAAGAACGCTTGGATGAGTTTGCACGCTTTGACGTAACACCAACCGCCGATTCACCAATGGACGATTACCGTAACGAAGCACACGGTCACGGCTACATTGTCGAGATCGACCCATACACAGCAAACTCTCGCGCGAAGAAACGCTCTGCTCTAGGCTGCTTCCGCCATGAAGGTTGTACATTTGGTAAGTTAACTGAAGGCGAGCCGATCGTATTCTACTCTGGCCACGATTCTCGTTTCGAATACCTGTACAAATTTGTTTCTGAAGCAAATTGGGACCCGCGTGACGCTGAGCCAAGCAACCGACTAAGTGCGGGCGACAAGTACATGGACAAAGGCACGCTTTACGTAGCTAAGTTCAACGACGACGGTTCGGGCACATGGTTACCGCTAACACTAAGCAGCAAAACCACTAACGGTGGCAAGCTAGGTGATACGTTTGACTCTCAAGCCGCACTTATCATTAATACAGCAGGCGCAGCCGACCTTGTAGGCGCAACGCCAATGGATCGCCCTGAATGGTGCTCTGTAGACCCAATGACAGGTACAGCTTACCTAACGTTGACTAATAACAACAAGCGTAAAGAAGCGAACTCAGCGAACCCTCGCGTAAACAACAAGTTTGGTCATGTTATCCGTTGGGATGAAGGCAAATCGGCAGGCGAATTCGATTGGGATATATTTGTATTCGGCTCTCCTGCAGTGGAAGACAAGTCTATCAACCGTTCAGGTCTAACAGACATGAACCAGTTCGCGAGCCCTGACGGCTTAGCGTTTGATGCTCGTGGCATCCTGTGGATTCAAACTGATAACGGCGCAGACGAAGTGACTGGCTACACCAACGATCAAATGCTGGCTGTGGTTCCATCTCAATTAACTGATGACAAAGGCAACAGCGCGGTGATTGATGCAAACAACCAAGCACAGCTTAAACGCTTCTTTGTGGGTCCAAACGGATGTGAAGTCACTGGCTTTACTATCAGCCCAGACTTCAAATCACTGTTTGTGAATATTCAACACCCTGCAAACTGGCCATCTTCAGAAGATGCAACGGCTCAAACTCAAGGCAACGTTCGCCCAAGAGCGTCAACGGTTGTCATTCGCCGTGAAGACGGTGGTGAAATCGCGGTTTAATCGGTAGAACTGGCTAAGATCAGAAACATTTCTAACATCTAGCTATGTAAAATCAAAAAGAGCGATAAGGCCAAATGCCCTATCGCTCTTTTTCTATTCTATCAATCTTCGGTTGAAACAAGAGTCCTAGCCCTCGATCTCATCATCCCAATTGCTCGTCATCCTCGAGAAGGAGGAACGACTGAGTCGGGGATCTCTCTACCCGTAATAGTTAATCGCAATACCCTTAATCACAGTTAACTCACGAACAACCAAACACCAACACCCATCATCAAAGTACCAGCAATACGGTTCATCAGCTTCACATTGTCTGCCTTACCAAGCATGTGCTTAAGGCTCTTACCGCCTGTCGCGTACAGAGTCATACAAACAAATTCAGAGACAAGAATAATCGACACAAGAATCAACAACTGTGGGGCTAAGTCTTTACTGCTGTTAATAAAAGGAGGAAGTAGAGAAATCATAAACGCCCAGCCTTTCGGGTTAGCAATCGCAGTAACAAAGCCTTGAACCACCAAGTCCCAATCATTGTTCACTTGAGCTTCTTGATTATCAGTACTGATCGCCAACTTGCCTCTTGAACGCCACATCTGAACACCTAAATAAAACAAGTACCCTGCGCCCACAAACTTGAAGCCCGTAAATAACCATGGGTAATTCAGCATGATTGAAGCGATACCTAATACTGCGGCCACTGACACCACAGCGACGCCAGCCAGTTCACCGACCATCATCCATAATGTACGCTTGTAACCGATGCTCATACCCAACGTTAACGCCAAAGTCATACACATGCCGGGCGTGATTGATACAAAGAAAAACGTGGGAATAAAAGCCCAAAGTAGCGCGCTATCCATATTATTACCTTATCGACTTATTTTTATTTGAGTGTTCAGCTTGTTGAGTTGTCTTTGTAAGGAGCGACCTTGTATTTAGCGACACAACGAAAAAGAGCCACAATACAGTGGCTCTTTTTCATTACCAACCGTAATTTTACTTACGACGGTTTTTAATTCGCTTCATCATAGTCAAACGACGTTCTGCGCTTGCTTGATCTTGAGGCTCTTCGTTCGCGTTGTTCTTACGACCTTGGCGGTTTTTGTAAGCCGACTTAGTGTTCAGCTTTTCAATATAAGCATCACGCTTCTTCGGTTCGTAACCCGGTTGCTCAACACGGCGAATGCGCTGTTGAATCAGTTTCTCAACTTGAACCACAGTCAGCTCTTCTTCACGGTTAACAAAAGACACAGCGTGACCTTGCTTACCTGCACGACCTGTACGGCCAATACGGTGAACATAGTCTTCTGCTAGGAAAGGCATGTCGTAGTTAATTACGTGTGGTAAGTCTTCGATATCAAGACCACGAGCCGCAACGTCTGTTGCTACCATTACACGCGCTTTACCTTCTTTAAAATCGTCTAGAGCACGACGACGAGCACTTTGCGCCTTATCACCGTGACACAGTACTGCTTTAATGCCGTCTAGCTTAAGCTCTTTAACTACATCGTTCGCTGTTTCTTTGTAGTTCACAAAAACAAGCACTTGGCGCCAGTTTTTACGACCAATCAGTTCAGAAAGCAGTTCTGTTTTACGTTCTTGATCCACTGGGTAAACCACGTGGCCGACAGTAGCAGCCGTCGAGTTTTCACGTTCAACACTGATACGTTTTGGTTTACGTAGAATATCAACTGACAGTTGGTTCAACTGAGTCGATGTTGTCGCCGAGAACATCATGATCTGTGGAGAGGTTTCTACATCCAACATGATCTTACGAACGGCATTGATGAAACCCATATCTAGGATACGGTCAGCTTCATCAAATACTAGGAATTCTAGGTTAGCAATAGACACGTTACCCGCTTCTAAGTGCTCTTCTAAACGGCCTGGAGTCGCAACCAAAATATCCACACCCAGCTCTAATTGACGAACCTGTGAAGACATCTTGTTACCACCGTAAACCGCTGAAACGCTTAGTTCAGTGTATTTAACGTAGTCTTTGATGTTTTGAGCGATCTGCGCAGCAAGCTCACGAGTTGGAGCAAGAATAAGGCCGCGAGCCGTTCCTCGAGATGCTTTTTTACCGCTGTTCAGTAGGTGCTGAATAACAGGCAATGAGAATGCCGCTGTTTTACCCGTACCGGTTTGAGCAGTAGCAAAAATATCATGGCCTTTACGAGCCATTGGAATCGCTTTTTGTTGAATTGGAGTGAGTTTTTCATAACCACACTCAGTCAACGCTTTGACTAATTCAGGAGCAAAACCTTGAGAGGAAAATGACATTGTTACGGGTTCCTTAAGCAGACAGCCTACATTCTTATTTCAGCCGAGCACTATAAAGTAATTAGAGTGATTTATCTCACATTTATCGTGATATAACGCAAACTTTCTCATTTAATCCGGTGTTTACCACGCCATCGACGAAGCAAACACCCGATTATTCAGTTCAAACAGAGATTAAACCCTATTTGATGCCACACAGCTTGAGTAAAATCTGTTCGAGATCGCCCCAAGGCATGAGTTGCGAGTCGATCACTTCCAATCGAGATTCAAAGCCCTCAAAGAGAACCTTGCTCAATACTGACAGAATGAGCATTTTAATGAATACCGATACAACTTACTACGTTTTGCAAGGCATGAACTTCTAGAGTTAAAACTTAGTTCGAACAGTAGAGAAGCTCAGTACACCCCAAAATCATCTACCTAATATCAAGATTTATCGCGTTGTCCGGGTCACTCTTCTCTGGTGTCTCATTTGAATAATGAGTGTGTTCCATCAAATCAGCTTTGTGATAAGCAAATCTTACCTCAGATTTACGCATATTTTTAGCTCGTAGAGACGCTTTGGTTTTCTTTGCTTCCACTAACACTTCCGTCACCTTAGCCATCGCTAACTTTTTAGTTTGATATTCCGAATAAGATCCGTCTCCAAAGTAAACGAAATGCTTAGCTTTTTTCTTAGTACTTCGTCCATAACACCTCATGAGTATCAACCCAGTAAGTAAAAAAAGTACCGTCAATGAAATTACGCTCACAATGTCCCCGTTATCGAATATTTGAATCTATTTAGTAGATTATTAGTACTAGGCCTATAAACAATAAAAGACACAGTTTAACCTCAAGGCCGTTCATACTATTTTTAAAAATCATCTTATCTTCATCGTATTAATCAGGCTTAGATCACCTCGCAATTAGGTGCTTAGCCTGGTTTTAGGTTTCATCATCTAATGCGAATATACGTAACCAAAAAAGGTGACGTAAGCACATGATTTACCTGAGCTACAGTATCATCGGCCAAAATATGAATGAAAATATGCCAAAGCTATCAATGAGGTTCTTTTAATATCAATGAGGCCGGAAACATCCTTCATTAGGACTGTTCTGGGTAAAGGAAATATCGATAGGTATTTAGAGAGGGAAACGGCGTGATGAATCCAGACCAAATGCTATAGAAGTAAGCAATAGTAAGATATGAACATAAAGTTATATATGCCAACCATTAAACCGACATATATAACTCTAGACTAACAGGTTATGTGAGCACTAATTTATGATGTTATTTGATGCCACACAGCTTGAGTAGAATCTGTTCTAGATCGCCCCACGGCATGAGCTGCGAGTCGATCACTTCCAATCGAGACTCAAAGCCATCGAGTGTGATTTCATTCACTGACACGACTTGGTTTGCCACGTTGAACGCGTAGCAACCTTGGTCTGTGTTCACCACAGCTTTTACACGCTCAGCCGTCAGATCAGACAACATTGAGAATAGCGCATCGAAATCAAACTTATGCTCTGCACCAAACAGCCAACCACAACTGTAGTAGCCCTGCCCTTTGTTCTCTTTTCGGATGAACGCTTCGCCCGGAGGAAGTTCGAATTGAGGTTCTTGTTCAGCGTGATCATGATGGTGCGATTCAATATGAGTTGAAGCACTGCCATGTACTCTTTCAATGTCCAACACTTCTAATGGCACTTCACCATCGTGAATCAGCTTATGGAAAACTTTTGCTGGCGTTTGATCCGTCACCCAATCGTTAAACACATCGATGTCTTCAGAATGCACAAGATCGACCTTGGTGCCTAGAATTACATCTGCACTGTCCAATTGATCATTAAAGTTCTGATTAGACGTGTATTTTTCATTAGATAGATTGCGTGGGTCAACCAAGCCTAGTGTCGCTTTTAGATCAACATACGGCGTGTATTGCTCTGAAGTCAGCGTCGCAATCACTTGTTTAGGGTGACCAAGACCTGTTGGCTCAATCAACAAACGGTCTGGCTTTTGGCGAAGTAACGCATTAATACCTACAGACATAGGCACGCCCGCTGTACAGCACATGCATCCGCCCGGCACTTCTTTAATCAAAGCGCCTTGGTCTGTCATCAATGCGCCATCGATGCCGATCTCCCCGAACTCATTAACCAGAACAGCCCAGTTTTCATTCTCAGGTTTGTTTTTTAGCAGATTCAAAATAGCTGTCGTTTTACCAACACCTAAGAAACCCGTAATTATGTTTGTAGGAACTTTTTTGGTCATATCAGTTCTCCTTTTTTAGGGAGTATATACTCAATTACCAAAAAGTTGACCCCAATCGCTTGTTTATACTCAGATTGGCGAGCAGAAGAATAGGTTAACTAAATCGAGGGTCAGACTGATTTACAGAGATTTAGTGCTTAGCGAAGTGTGAAGAGTTGAACAAATAAATAGATAATAAAAGTGAAAAGCAGAATTTTGGATGCTCCAGACGTACTAAAGGCGTACTTGTCAGTACGCCTCACCCTCGTTACTCAATCGTGAGTTCGCGAATCAGGAAGCCTTAAATATCGACCTGAACATTTAACGAGGAACTAAAAACTTTGTTTCTGAATCCATCCAAATTGTGTGTAAAACCTCACTTCTCCTTGCGGTTCGTTATGTTGCTTTACGATTTAACTATGGTTCATTTTTGGCGTAATACAAGTTGCTACCTGAGAATCGATCAAAACTGTGACGGCGATTCCACTATATTGTCCATACATTCCATTTATGTAATACACTTCTTTCATAAATGAAATTCAACTTTGCATCTTTGCTGCTATAGGATATGCAGAGGAGGCGTATAATTTACTAAGGCCCTCCCCGTATCAACTCAGGAACCAAACTTAAATGACCAATAGAGAGAGAATTAAGCAATCCCTTTTAGCAAAAATGCCAAGGGATGCTATCAACCAATTTCTCTCTAGAGACAAAACACCCGCTTCCGTTCTTGTCCTTTCTTGCATTGTCGGAATCCTCGCTGGCGTGGTGGGCACCTATTTCGAAGTTGCGGTTCATTTCATCACAGAAACTCGTACCGATTGGCTGAAAGATGAAATCGGTAGCTATTTACCACTTTGGCTTGCTGCTTTTCTTATCAGTGCTGCATTTGCCTTCATTGGTTATTTCCTCGTTCACCGCTTTGCTCCAGAAGCTGCTGGTTCTGGCATCCCTGAAATAGAAGGCGCGATGGACGGTATGCGACCTGTTCGTTGGTGGCGAGTACTTCCAGTAAAATTCTTTGGTGGTATGGGCGCGTTAGGTTCAGGCATGGTATTAGGTCGTGAAGGGCCAACCGTGCAAATGGGCGGAAGCATCGGTCGTATGGTCACTGACATATTCCGAGTAAAAGATGACGATACTCGACACTCATTACTTGCTTCAGGTGCGGCTGGTGGCTTGGCTGCAGCGTTCAATGCACCACTAGCTGGGATTATGTTCGTTGTTGAAGAGATGAGACCACAATTTCGATACTCACTCATTTCAATCAAAGCCGTTATCATCTCTGCGATCTCAGCCAACATCGTGTTTCGTTCGATCAATGGTCAATCTGCTGTTATTACCATGCCTCAGTACCAACAACCTGAACTGAGCGCACTTTGGCTATTCCTATTACTAGGCGTGTTGTTCGGCTTGTTTGGCGTGATCTTCAATAAGCTAATAACGCTTTCGCAAGATATGTTTGTTGCAATACACAAGAATGACCGCAAACGCTACTTGATAACTGGAACCCTGCTTGGCGGCTGCTTTGGCCTGTTACTGCTTTATATTCCTGAATTGACTGGCGGTGGTATTGGTATCATCCCAAACATCACTAACGGCAGTTACAGCACAAACATATTGCTACTGATCTTCCTAGGCCGTGTTATCACCACCCTACTTTGTTTTGGCTCTGGTGCTCCGGGCGGTATCTTTGCGCCGATGCTCGCACTCGGCACACTCTTTGGTTACGCATTTGGACTTATCGCCGCGGCATTCTTTCCTGAACTGAATATCGAACCGGGTATGTTTGCGATTGCGGGAATGGGTGCTTTATTCGCTGCAACTGTGCGAGCACCAATTACAGGTATATTGTTGGTTATCGAAATGACCAACAACTATTACCTTATCCTGCCGTTGATCATCACCTGCCTAGGTGCCGTAATCATTGCGCAGATGTTAGGGGGTCAGCCGATCTACAGCCAACTACTGAACCGCACGCTGAAAAACGAGAAGTTAAGACAACAAGATCTCCCTCAGCAAGAGGAAGTGCGTTAATTACAAAAGACTCATGAAACAAAAGCACACATTCAACGTGCTTAATGTCCCGATTCCGCATCAAAATCAAAAAAGCAAACGTTAAACTTGGTATCATCCACTCAAAATTAGTTGAATACCCTTAACATCTATTGATGGAACAACTGCACGCTCTAACTAGAGCAAAAAACTATTACGCACTGACATTCTGAAAACAACCCACATTCTATAAATAAATTGGAGCAAGCTGTTGAACTGGAGAAGATTAACCCAAGTCAAAAATGTACCGCCCTCTCAGGCGTCTTTAGCACTTGGTGTAATTGGACTAGGACAAGCTTGGGCACTGTATCTCCCGGGGGTTGGAGAGATTATTCGCCCTTACCTTGCAGCATTCGGCGCGCTGTTATTACTGCCCGTTTTACTTCGTTATCTCACCAGTTTTAATACCTTCATCAATGACATCCGTCATCCGCTCAGCGGAAGCTTAATGGCGCCAATGAGCATGGCACTGTTGATTCTATGTGACTACTTAGCCGAAATATCGCCAATAATCGCCTACCCGATTTGGTTCTGTGCGTTATTACTGCACTTTACGATGATGGTGTTGTTCTTCGGTTTTCAGATCATCAACTTCAAAATGTCGAACATCGTCCCGAGTTGGTTTCTGTACCCAGTAGGTTTAATCAGTAGTTCATTAGCGGGCACACAGTTTGGACACACCGTATTCTCAGAAACGCTAGCCGCGACATGTATTGGCATCTACTTCTTCATGCTGCCCGTCGTGCTGTACCGCTTAGTATTTGAAGGTAACCTACCGCGCAGAGCAAGACCAACACTGGCAATCATGGCCGCACCAGTAAACTTGTCTTTGGCCGCTTACTTGGTCAACTTTGATCATCCAGATCCTATTCTGACGGGCGCATTGGCGGGCATCGCCATCACCATGACGCTGCTGATTTACTTGTGTTATATCCGCTTAATGCGTTTGAAGTTCCAACCTTCGATTGCTGCGGTTACCTTCCCATCAGTGATCAGCGCCATTGCGATGCATCGCTTAACCACTTTTTTCGGGGCTGAATTCCCGCAATGGTACTGGCTACACAAGTTTGGTTTCTTCGAGCTGACCATCGCTACGATATTGGTCATTTGGGTCGCCGGCGGTTACGTGAAAATGTACTGGCCCGAGTTTTTTGATACTCACTACATGTCGAAAAAGGCGAAGCGCTCTTAATCAACTCAAGTTCTCTTTTCTACAGATCTATCTATTCAGCGCTACACCTGACCCGTCCTGATATGGGTTGACACTTGATTGACTAAAACGCTCGATGTATTTCATCGGGCGTTTTGTATTTTAGAGCTGTGTGAGGCCTATATTCATTATAGATTTTTACTGATTCAGCGACCATTTTCTTTGCTTCATCTAAATTGACCCGTCCTGATATGGGTTGACACTTGATTGACTAAAACGCTCGATGTATTTCATCGGGCGTTTTGTATTTTAGAGCTGTGTGAGGCCTATATTCATTATAGATTTTTACTGATTCAGCGACCATTTTCTTTGCTTCATCTAAATCATTCGGTTTATTCAACAGATACTCCATCTTCAATATTCCGTTGATCCTCTCTGCCAACGCATTCTGATAACAGTCATAGCCATCAGTCATTGAGCAAGATACATCATACTGCCGATGCAACTCTTGGTATTCCACAGAGCAGTATTGAACACCTCGATCTGAGTGATGTACAAGCTCACCTGCATTCTTCCGCTCTTTCAACGCGTTTAAAAAGGCCAACTTGACCGTGYGAGCTTTCATATCATCACCTATGTGATAGCCCACGATTTTTCTTGAGTAAGCGTCCGTCACTAAACTGAGATAAGTACTACCACACCGCGTTGCTAGATAAGTAATATCGGCAACCCATAATTGCTCTGGTCTTTCCGGTATTAAGCCTTCTTTGATTCGATTTGGATGGCAATAAAAGCGATGATTACTGTTGGTGGTTCGATGATAAGCCCTTCGATTCTGCACTAATAATCGATTCATTCTCAGCAGAGAGAATAAGCGGTCTCGCCCGATTTCAATATCGTTCTGAGCAAGTAAGTACTTGAGCTTACGAGTTCCTATACGAGGGTGCATCATCCTTTTCTCCTTCACAAAACCGAGTACTGATTCATCTTTCTTTGTCTGATGAATTTCTGCAACACAGCGCTTGTAGAAAGCTTGTCGTGTAATACCGATGAAGCGACAAGCCTTAGTGACGGTCAACTTTCTGACCGTTTTTTCCTTAATAACTCGGCCTTGCGCTTCTTTGAAATTCGGACTCCGAAATCTCGATCCATGACTTTTACTACCGCTTCAAAGAACTCAGCTTTGAGCTGAGTCTCTTCTAATTGCTGCTCGAGTTCTTTGATTCGTTGCTCTGGGGTTTGAGTTGAGGAAGAGTTTGACATAGTCGCTCCTAACGCTCTCGATTGTTCTGTTCCTTTAGACCAATCTAGTTGACCATGTTTGCGAAGCCAAACTAAAACGGTAGAGCGACCTTGGATCCCATAACGTTCTTGAGCTTGCTTATAAGTCATTTCGCCTTTTTCAACTTGGGTTACGTACG